>NZ_JBLWTD010000001.1:0-214919 GCF_048270265.1 Maricaulis sp.
TGCAAGACTGACAAGTCGAGCAGAGACGAAAGTCGGCCATAGTGATCCGGTGGTCCCGAGTGGAAGGGCCATCGCTCAACGGATAAAAGGTACGCCGGGGATAACAGGCTGATGATGCCCAAGAGTCCATATCGACGGCATTGTTTGGCACCTCGATGTCGGCTCATCGCATCCTGGGGCTGGAGCAGGTCCCAAGGGTTTGGCTGTTCGCCAATTAAAGCGGTACGTGAGCTGGGTTTAGAACGTCGTGAGACAGTTCGGTCCCTATCTGCCGTGGGTGTCGGAAAATTGAGAGGAGCTGCCCCTAGTACGAGAGGACCGGGGTGGACGTATCTCTGGTGGACCTGTTGTTGCGCCAGCAGCATAGCAGGGTAGCTATATACGGACGGGATAACCGCTGAATGCATCTAAGCGGGAAGCCTCCCTCAAAACTAGTTTTCCCTTGAGAGTCGAGGAAGACCACCTCGTTGATAGGCCAGATGTGGAAGTGCGGTGACGCATGAAGCTGACTGGTACTAATAACTCGATTGGCTTGATCTCAACGATGTTCATGCACGGCGATTGCTTCGCCTGTGCATCAAGCACCTCAAACAGGATTGTCTCTTCAAAAACATGAAATCTAACGCGCTGACCGGGTGGTTATTGCAAGGGGATCGCACCCGTTCCCATCCCGAACACGACCGTTAAGACCCTTAGCGCCGATGGTACTGCATCTCAAGGTGTGGGAGAGTAGGTCGCCGCCCGGTCTGCACGTTAGATTTCATGATCCTCCACACGCAATTCAATCAAATCAACCGCTCTTCGGCGCGGTTTTTTTGTGTCCGGATTCCTGGGCTTTTGACGGTTTTCTGACTGATTTTCGGGCAAAACCCCCTCATTTCGCGCTTATCCCCGGCCTGATACCCGGCACCAGGACCGATCTGGAGCCCTGTTGGTGCCGCGATCGGCGGCAATCCGTCGTTGAAGGGGCCTCAGGCGCGTTCGCGCAGCCACAGGCTGGCCAGGATTTTCACCCCCGCCTGCACCGGTTCGCCGGCATGCAGCGACATCGGATCGCCCTGGCCGGCCGCGTCGGTATTGGCAAAGCTGAGCGCATCGCCGCTGGCGCCGGTCCAGCTGATGTCCAGGCGCGGAAACACGGTGGCACCGCCGCTGAACTCCTGGTTGAGCCGCACCAGCGTGGTCGCAATCCGCTGGCCCCGCCGGGCGAGATCCGCCGCCGTGACCGGCCCGGTATCACTGAGATAATCGACATGCGGCCGGTATTGATCGCCCGGCCGGTAGAGCAGCACAGCCAGCGGCTCACCCTGATCGAAAGTGCCGCCGGCCAGCATCGCCATGCGCATCTTGATCGCCCATAACACCAGATCCATCGCCCCGTCCGGCAGCGCCGCGGTCAGCGACTGCCGGTAGGGATCGGGCCGGGGTTGTCCCGTCAGCGGGTCAAACACCTGGGCCGGCTTGAGCAGGGAGGCCGCCTGGGCGGCCAGGTAATCGCACAGCATCGCCGGCAGGAAGCCGGTCGACCGCGCCACGCGTGGCGCCGGGTGGATGGTCTCGGCCGGGGCCGCGGGCTCAAGAATGGCAGCAAGCAGTGGCTCGGCCGCAGGCCAGTCGGGCGCGGCGGTGCCGGATGGTGCGGTGGCGGCGGCCTCGGGCAGGGCGGTTGTCGCCGTGATCAGGGCGCTCGCCAGCGGGTGACCGGACCGGCCCAGCGCCGGCGCCAGGCGCCGCGCCACGGGACTGATCCTTCCGGTCTCGAGCGCCAGGCGCAACAGGGCCGCGATCGCGGCCGCGCTGCCAGCCTCGGCGGCTGTCTCCAGCAGGGGGCCGCACAGGGGCGGGTCCGCGGGGGCCGCGCCATCGGTCATCAGGGCCGAGAGCAGCGCAATTTCCGTCATCGCCAGGGCATCGCCATTGCGCGCCGCCTCGATCCGCTGCGCCAGGGCGGCGGCGGGATCGGCCGTCACGCCATAGCCGCTGGCGCGGATGAAGGCCCCATGCCGCCGCAATGGCGGCGTGTCCGGCGCCGAGAACACGGTTTCAGCGGCGGCGGGCTTCGCGCCGGCCGGGGCCGATGGATCCGCACTCATCTGCAATAACAGGCTCGCACAGCCGGCATCTCCGCCGGTGGTGGCGGTGCGCAGCCCGGCGAGGGCCGCCTCATATCGGCCATTGCGCCAGTCCAGGAGGGCCTGGTCGAAGGGATCGGGCAGGGTTTTGCTGTCATTGCTCATGGCCACAAGTCTAGGCCCATTTCCCCCTTGCAGGCAAAGCGCAGCTGCCGCCTTGACGCACCCGCCGCGCCAGCCTACATACGCGCCTCTCCCGGGCATCGCCCCGGGCAGACATCCTGATGCGGGGTGGAGCAGTCCGGTAGCTCGTCAGGCTCATAACCTGAAGGTCATAGGTTCAAATCCTATCCCCGCACCCAAAGAAAAGCCCGTCAACTCATCGAGTTGGCGGGTTTTTTGATTCTGGGTTGGGGCGCGGCGCGGAAGATCAGCGCGTGAGATATTCAGCGTCTCCGGTGACCCAGCCGAGATGGAAGGGTCGCCCGGGTACGCTTATGGCTCGTGGCAACCCGCCTGTCTCGCCTGGTGCACCCAGCTCGGCAGTGAAGGCGGCGAAATCCTCGTGCCAGGCCCGGGTCCGCGAGAAGGAGTGCACGATCATGATGGCAAGGTCGGCCTTGAATCGGTCAGCCTCGATTATGGCCGACGCCGAGCGGTGGAAGAGCTGATAGCGCAGCTCCGGCGCCGGTGGGTAGCTCACACCCAACAGGGTGCAGAGATGTTGGAGGCGCTCGATCTTGCCGGGACTGGGCTGTTTGAACCATTCGCCGATGCTCGGCCCGAAGGGTTCATTGACCTTGCCCTCGATCATCACGGCGGCGGTTTGCGCCCCGATCCGGCAGAACATGAAGGCGTCATTCTGACTATCGGTAGCGCCGCCGGGCAGGGGGACCTTGTACTCGGGGATGATGAGCAGCGGCTCAGGTTCGGCGCCCCATTGATTGCGGATTGCCGTTGCGACCTCGGAGGGCAGGCCATCGGCCCCTTCCCAGCAATAGGCCAATGATTTGGCGGAGTAACCGGTCTTCCAGTGCAGGTCGGGCTTGGCCAGAAATTGCTTCCAGTCCTCCGGTCCGCTGGTGGGTTTGTAGATGGGCGGCATGATCAGGTGTCTCCGGCTCGTGGCCAATTTCCGGCGCAGCGGTGTGCACGAAAACGAGCTTGTCACCTCCATCCTAGCGCCTCATTCGGCTGATTGCATTCGGTATCATGGGGGGCTGAAGAACCGGAATTATGGGATGGGACCAATGAAACCCTGCCGCCGCCCCGCACGGCCCGGCTTCCGCCCGGCGCGCCTGTCCGGCTTGATTTTTCGCCCCGAATGGCCACCTCTTGGAGGTTGAGCACAGGTGGAGACGGGCCAATGGCCGGCGGATGGACCCGGGACGGGGCGATACAGGACCAGATCGACGATACGGTGTCGGATGCGCTCGAGCATGCGCGCAGCAGGATGCCGTCGGGCGAGAGTGCGGAATTCTGTGTGGAGTGCGGCGAGGCGATTCCCGAGCCGCGGCGGCTGGCCGTGCCGGGCGTGCGGACCTGTATTGCCTGTCAGTCGCAGCGCGATGGCCAGCGCGCGGCGTCCAGCTTCAATCGCCGGGGCAGCAAGGATAGCCAGCTCAAATAGGGCGTTTGGCTGAGCTGCCGGGGCTGCCGGGCGAGCGCCCGGTCCTCAGCCGGGTCTCACCATCCCCATGCGCTGATAGAAGCCGATGGCTCCGGAAGGATTGTCGGCGGCGACCTTCAGATCCACCTCGGTGACGCCGAGCAGCTGAAAACTGCGGAAGATCTCCGTCATCATCGCCCGACCCAGGCCGCGGCCGCGCCAGGGGGCGGCGATGGCGATATCCTTGACGAAGCCAAGGCTCCAGCACTGGGCGAAGCCGGCGAGGGCGCCGGTCGCGTCGTCGATGGCGACGAAGCACAGTTCGGGGCGGTATTCCGGATCGGCGGTCAGGGCCGCCCACCAGGTTTCGAAATCGAGCACATCACCACCGCCCTCCGCATAGGCGGCATTGAGCAGGGCGCGGGCGGCGCGGGCATGGCGCCGCGGCTCGAACTCGGCCCGCACCAGGCCGGCCGGCCAGATGGGGGTGTAATGGGTGGCGGGGTCGATGTGTTTGCGCAGATGGATTGCAACAGGGGCCATGGGCGGGCTTCCAGCGTGAACGGCCATGCGGCGATCGCGGCCGCGCGCGTCAATTTATGGCGGCATTGAGCGCCGCCACTACCCCATCTTATCCCCGCCTCCCCCCGGGCGGCTAGACTGGCCACTGTTGCCGCGTCCGGCGGACCGGTTCCGGCCCGGCCGCAACGGGCGATCAGGGAGGGGGATTTGAAGACAAGGCCAGCGCAGATCGAGGTGAGAAATGCGGCGGGATCTGTAACGTTCCGGAACCAAAGGGAAAACATCCGGCAGATCGCCGGAAGCCGGGCGATCCGGAGCACTCCGGAGACACATGGGGGCACACCAGGGGCAGATCCGGAGGCATGAAGGACAGCCGGGGAACCCATGCGGGGATGATACGGGCCAGGCCGGAGCCGGGCCGGCGGCCGCCTGTCGCCAGCATGAACGCCGCACTCAGGCTTCACTCAGGCGCGAGACGGCATCTTCCCCTCATCGCCCTTCGGACATTTCGCCCGGCGGCTAACAGGAGCAAGACCCATGTCACTTCGTCGTTTCTTCATGGCCGGCCTGGCGCTGGCGTCCCTGGCCGCCGTCAGCGGTGCTGCCGAGGCTCAATCCCGCGGCCACCACGCGGCCCAGACCCGCGAGGCGCTGCGCAATTCGCGTCCCGTCGCGATGGAATCCAATGCCCGCGGCTATTCTCCGGTCCTGAATATCTACCAGGATATGCGCCGGGGTTTCGAACAGGGCGTTTCCGTCAACCAGAACGGTCACAACAATGGCGCCTCGCTGTTCCAGAACGGACGCAATGGCACCATGTCGCTGCAGCAATACGGCAATGACCTCTCTGCCAATCTCTACCAGAACGGCGATGGCAATATCGTCGCCGTCGCCCAGGTCGGCGAAGGCAGCACCGTCAACACGGTGCAGGAGGGCAATAACAATGTTCTCGGGGTCATCCAGGTCGGCAATGGCCAGCACCAGACCTACACCCAGGTCGGTGATGGCAATGCGGATATCATCTTCAGCTTCGGCTGGTAGTTCAGACCCGGCTGCTGCTGCCCGCTGACCCGCGGAGCAGCAGCGCGCCGGTCAATTTTCTGCCGGCGCCCCGAGCTGCGCCGCAAGGGCTTCGAGCGTTGCCGCGATATCGCTGACATGCACCGGCCGCTCCAGCACTTCAGCCAGCGCCGGTGGCGGTGTCAGCCGCAGGCCGATCAGCGGCTCCACCACATCGGCAAATTTGTAGGGATGCGCCGTCGCTGCGGCGATCCAGGGCCGTTCGGCCTGTGTTTCCGGTGTCATCCGGGCAAAGGCCTCCAGAGCGGTGGCCGTGTGCGGGCAGGCGATATAGCCGCTCTGCTGATGGCTCGCGGCAATGCGCGCGCGGATGGCTTCATCCTCGACCCGCACCACATCCTCGATCAATTCATCCCCAAAACCCGACAGACGTTCGAAATTGCTCGGCGCGCCGACATCCATTGCATTGGCCAAAGTCGCGATCGACTGGCGGGCGGTGTATTCGCCGCTCGCATGCCAGTCGGCGAGGGTGCCATTGGCATTCGTCGCCAGCACGACCGGTCCGATCGGCAGGCCGCAGGCGCGCGCCAGCACGGCGGCAAAGGCATTGCCCAGATTGCCGGTCGGCGCGATCAGGCCGGGCTTGATCCCCGTCGCCTTGAACACATCCAGACTGGCCCGGGCCCAATAGGCCATTTGCGGCAACAGCCGTCCGATACTGATCGAATTGGCCGAGGTCAGCCCGTGGCGGGCGCTGAGCGCCCTGTCGGCAAAGGCCGACTTGACGAGGCGCTGGCAGGCGTCGAAATCGCCCGTCACCCGCAAGGCCGTCACCGGTTCACGCCAGCAGCACAATTGCCGTTCCTGGAAGGCGGAGATCCGTCCCCGGGGAAACAGGATCACGGCGCGGGCATGGCGCGCGCCCTCGGCCGCACAGCCGACCGCGCCGCCGGTATCGCCCGATGTGGCGGCGAGCACGGTGATCGGATCGTCAGCGCTGGCAATGGCATCGAAGGCCCGGAACAGGAAGCGGGCCCCGAAATCCTTGAAGGCCCCGGTCGGCCCGTGGAACAGCTCGAGCACCTGCAGGCCGGGCTCGCTCTTGTCGGGCGTTACCAATGGCAGCGGAAAATCAAAGGCCGAGGCACAGATCGCCTCCAGCGGCTGCGCCAGTGGCGAGCCGGCAAAGAAGGGCGCGAGCAAGCGGTTGGCGAGGGCACCCAGGCTGGCATTCCCGGCAAAATCACCCGGCTCGAACTGCGGCAAGGTCTCGGGCAGGTAGAGCCCGCCATCGGGCGCGACGCCGGCACGCAGGGCCTTGTCGGCGCTGACCAGCGGCGCCTGGCCGCGTGTGCTGCGATATCTCATGCCACCGGCTCCAGCCGCAAACCATCACAGATGAGGGGCGCATGATAGGGCCGCGCGCCGCAACCGGCCGCCGCAAAGGCCGCCGCCATCGCCGAGCCGCAGGCTTTCGCCTGATCGTCCGGCACCCAGGCAAAGACCGACGGGCCGGATCCGGAGAAGGAACAGCCCAGCGCCCCGGCCTCCAGTGCTGCGGCCTGCACCGCTGCGAGTTCCGGCAGCAGCGGCAGGCGCTGCGGCTCGATCAAGACATCGCGCAGCCCGCTGGCGATCAGTTCGCGATCATTGCTGGCACAGCCGGCCACGAAGCTGGCGATGTTGCGCGCATGTTCGACGGCGATGTCCTTGGAAATGCTGTCAGAGAGGAGTTCGCGGGCGCGGCGGGTCTCGATCTTGCGCTCCGGGTGAAACAGGATGCAGGCAATGCCATCCGGCAGCGGCAGGCGCCGGATCAGCGGCGGATCAAGCCGTGCCGCGATCACCAGACCGCCGAGCAGGGAGGCCATGACATTGTCCCAGGGCGGCGGATCGGCAGAGACGCGCTCGCCCTGCATCGCGGGAAGCAGGAGGTCCCCGGTCTCGAAGGGCGTCTCCAGCAAGGCATTGACGGCGCCGGCCGCAGCGACCGCCGAAGCGGCCGATCCGCCCATGCCGGCACTCAGTGGGACGCCCTTGTGAATATCAATCCGGCAGCCGAATCCGGCACCGGCCGCGTCCAGCACGGCCTGGCCTGCGGCGAGGGCGCAATTGCGGTTCACTTCGGCGGGCAGGTCCTGGACCAGGCCGGAGACCGTGCCCAGCTGTACGCCGGGCGCGCGGGTACGGTGCGCGGTGACGCTGTCGCGCACGGCATCGAAGGCGAGGCCGAGCACGTCAAAACCGACGCCGACATTGCCGATACTGGCAGGCGCCGAGGCGCGGGCCGAACTGGGAGCCGATGTCATGCGATTTCTTCTCCCGGCATTCGTGCCGTCTGTGCGTACCGCTGCGGCCGCAGGCCGGCGGGTTGCTTGAGATGGCCACCGGCCAGGCGCTGTATGTCGACGATATCGGCGAACACTGCCTCTGCCGTCGGCCAGCGGCCGGCACCCTTGCCCTGCACATAGAGGGATTCATGGGGAAGTTGAACGAGAAAGCCGTTCTCCTCATTGCGCAGCTGCGCCAGGCGATGGTCCGGTTCAAGCGCACGCAGTTCGATCCGCGCCTCGATGCGGCCATCACTGCTGGCCGAGCAATGACCGACCTGCTTGAAGACCAGATTCTGCTCTGCGGCCGCCTGCATCCGGTGGGCCGAGAGGTCCGACAGGCTTTCCTTGGCGATGTCGCCGGGGGCGATGCTGACGCCGAAGGCGTGGCGGATAATGATGGCCAGCTTGTCGGCGGCATCGTCGCCATCGATATCGCCGCGCGGATCGGCCTCGGCAAAGCCCAGGGCCTGGGCCTCGGCGATGGCATCGGCGAGCAGGGCACCTTCGCCCAGCCGGCCGAGAATGAAATTGCAGGTCCCGTTCATCACCCCCTCCACCGAAAGCACGGCACCGGACTGGCTGACCCGGTCGAGGGTTTCCAGGATCGGGGCGCCGCCCCCCACAGCGGCCGAATAGCGCAAGTGCCGGCCGGAGTCGGCTGCGAGTTCGTGCAGCCGGTCGAAGTCGAGTGCGATCACCGCCTTGTTGGCGGTCACCAGATGCATGCCATCACGCAGTACGGACTGGCTGAGGCTGCGGGCAACACCGGTGCCGCCGATGGTCTCGACGACGATATCAGGCTGGTTTTCCAGCGCCTCGGCCAGATCCTCGGTGAAGCGCAGGCCGGCCTGCCCGTTGCGGGCATGATCGAGCGCATTGCGCACCAGGACCGGGTTGAGCTGGAAGCGGCCGGGATGGGCCAGCAGATGTTCGCAGACGCCGGCGCCGACGGAACCATGCCCGAGCATGGCCACGCGCAGCGGGCGCACGCGGTGCCGGGCACCGGTTTTGGGCTGCACGGGGCCGATCCGCGTCGCGAAGGCCTTGCCCAGGGCGGCCACCTCGATGATGACGCCCAGCGACTGCGCCGCCTGGATCGCCTTGTCCTGCACCAGGCCGCGGCTGACACGTGCCGCTTCGGCATAGTCGAGCTGGTCGAAGCGGTGGGCATCGGGCACGCGGGCCGGGTCGTCCGTATAGACGCCATCGACATCCTTGATCAGGCGGGCGCGGCTGGCGCCGAGCCAGTGGGCGAACATGACGGCCGTCAGGTCGGTGCCGCCGCGGCCCAGCGTTACCGGCCCGTCGGCGCCCTCGCCGAAAAAGCCCGGCGCGACAATGACATCAGCCTGTTCGAAATGTGCCAGCACACGCGCCTTGTCGAGACCGGTCAGGTTCGCATCCAGCGACGAACCTTCGGCCTTGAGGCTCATTTCATGCGGGTCGAGCACTGCGGCCGTGATGCCGGCCCGCTGCAGGGCCAGCCCCATCAGGGCGGCCGATTTCAGCTCGCCGCAACGCACCAGCCGCGCCAGCATGGCATCGTGCGAGTTCTGGCCGACCGAGGCGCCGACGTCGAAGAGGGCATCGGTCTCGCCGTCGAGCGCTGAGACCACCGCGACGACCTTCTCGCCGGCGCGTGTGTGGCGGTAGACCTCATGGGCGGCGCGGGCATAGTCGTCGGCCGTGTGGAGCACGGAACTGCCGAATTTGAGAACGCAGAGCTTGGGTGCGGACGCTGGGCTGGCTGGAGATGTCACTGGACTGGTCCTTTGGATGATCTGGATTTCAAGCATGAAAAAACCCGCTTCCTGGTGGGAGCGGGCCGGGGTGTGATACGGATTTTGAAAACCGCTAGTCCACGCCAACCTGCCCCCTCGTACCCGAGGTGGTCATGGTAATGGTCATGGTGGTGGAAATGAGTGCCGGGCCGGACATGCCAAGGCCATCGCCGCGGGTCGCGCAGCGCTGGAGGTCAAGGCGGGTCAGGGCATCAAGGGGCATGATCGTCCGGTCAGTTGTGCCGTGCCCCGAAACAGGGCTTGGCGAAATTCTTTTGCAAGAAAGGCCCAACCGGCGCGCTCGGTCAAACGTTTTTTGCCACAAAGCTGCATTTCACGCACCAGGCGAGCCAAAATGTCACGCCATGCGTTGTGGCGAGGGCCGTGTTGCGGACAGCAAAAAGCCCCGGCCATTTCTGACCGGGGCTGGTTTGTCTGAAGGCGCTGGGCGGGGCTATTCTGCCGCTGTTTCCAGTGTCTTGCCGGCCTTTTCAAGCCGCGGTGCCGCCGCGCGGACATAAGGCGCGACATGGTTTTCGAAGGTCTTGAAGTTTTCGATGAACATGGCAACCAGCTTGGCGGCCTGCTCGTCATAGGCCTCGCGGTCCGCCCAGGTCGAACGCGGGTCGAGAATGGCACTGTCGACGCCATCGACGGCGACCGGCACCATGAAGCCGAAATTGGGGTCTTCACGGAAGGCGGCGGTTTTCAGCGATCCGTCGAGGGCGGCATTGAGCAGACCGCGCGTGGCCTTGATCGGCATGCGCTTGCCCGTGCCATAGGCACCGCCGGTCCAGCCGGTATTGACCAGCCAGCAATCGACATTGTGCGTTGCGATCAGCTCGCGCAGCAGGGCGCCATATTCGGCCGGATGACGCGGCATGAACGGCGCGCCGAAACAGGCCGAGAAGGTGGCGCTGGGTTCGGTGACGCCCTTTTCGGTGCCGGCGACCTTGGCGGTATAGCCCGACAGGAAATGATACATGGCCTGGGCCGGGGTCAGCCGCGCGATCGGCGGCATGATGCCGAAGGCGTCGCAGGTCAGCATGACCAGGTTTTTCGGGTGACCGCAGGTGCCGGATTCGCTGGCATTGGGAATGGCGCTGAGCGGGTAGGCGCCGCGGCTGTTTTCGGCCAGGGAGCTGTCGTCAAGATCAAGGACACGGGTGTCCGGATCCATCACGACATTCTCGAGCACCGTGCCCCACATCTTTGTGGTGGCGAAAATCTCCGGCTCGGCCTCGGCCGAGAGCTTGATCATCTTGGCGTAGCAACCGCCCTCGAAATTGAACAAGCCATTGGGCGACCAGCCATGCTCGTCATCGCCGACCAGGGTGCGGCTGGCATCAGCGGAGAGGGTGGTCTTGCCGGTGCCGGACAGGCCGAAGAAGATCGCCGCATCATCATCCTTGCCGACATTGACCGAGCAATGCATCGGCATCACGCCCTTGGCGGGCAGGAGGTAGTTGAGGATGGTGAAGACGGACTTCTTGGTCTCGCCGGCATAGGAGGTGCCTCCGATCAGCACGAGCTTGCGGGTGAAGTCGACACCGATCACGGTTTCGGAACGGCAGCCATGACGCGCCGGGTCAGCCTTGAAATCGGGCAGGTTGACGATGGTGAACTCGGCCTCGAACTCCTGGAGTTCGTCTTCGGTCGGCAGGCGCAGCAAATGGCGGATGAAGAGCGAGTGCCAGGCCAGGTCATTGACGACCCGCACCGGCAGGCGATGGTCCTTGTCGGCGCCGCCAAACAGCTGCTGCACGAACAATTCCTTGCCGTTCATGTGATTGCGGAAATCGGTCCACAGTGCGTCGAAATGGGCCGGGTCGATCGGGGCGTTGTTTTCCCACCAGACCTGATCTTCGGTTTCGGCGTCACGGACCGTGAACTTGTCCTTGGCAGAGCGGCCGGTATGGACGCCGGTCTTCACGACCAGGGCGCCGCCCTCGGCGACTTCGCCCTCATTGCGTTGCACCGCAGCTTCGTAAAGCCGGGCCTCGTTCCAGTTGAGATGAACCTTGCCAGCCTGGATACCCATAGCCGCGAGGCCGCCATCGTGACGTTCGGATGTCGACATGTTCCTGTTCCCCCAGTGGCCCTCTCATCTGCCGGAGAGGTAACCCTTTTCGCTTGCGGCGTGCTGCAGACCGGGTCTGCTTGGTTGGCGCGCCGCGCTCACATATGCCGGAGAGCGCAAGAGTCTTGCCACGTCCAGCAAACCGTCATGTGATGTGGCGGTACCAGATCAACTTGAACCAGAAAAGCCAAAAAGGCACGCCGGAAATCGAACAGAAGGTTGGAACTCGCCATGTTAACGCTATCGCTCCTGGGCAGTCTGCTCTTGACCACCCAAGCCGCCGAGGCTCCCGAGCCCGCACCTGCTCCGGCGCTGGAGACGCGCTTCATGACGATGGCGCTCGATTGCGTCCAGCGTGAATACCCCAACAAGATCAGCCACGTTCTAGCCTCTGACGCCGATGCCCGGACGCCGCGCGAACTGCACCCGGCCTTTTATGGCTGCTTTGACTGGCACTCCTCGGTGCATGGCCATTGGTTGCTGGTGCGCCTGTTGCGCACCATGCCCGACAGCGCCCTGACCCAGGCTGCAACCGCAGCGCTCGATGCCAATCTGACGCCGGAGAATATCGCCGGCGAGCTGGCCTATTTCGATGCCGAGGGCCGTGCGGCCTTCGAACGGCCCTACGGGCTGGCCTGGCTGCTGCAGCTCGGCTCCGAGCTTCGTGAATGGGACGATCCGCGGGCCGCGCGCTGGCGCGAGGCGATCGCTCCGCTCGAGCAGACCGTGTCAGACCGGTACAGAAGCTGGCTGCCCAATCTGGCCTATCCGATCCGGATCGGCACTCACAACCAGTCCGCCTTTGCCCTCGGGCTGGGCCTCGACTGGGCTCGCGAAGCCGGCGATGCCGGGCTGGAGGCGCTGATCGTTTCCAAGGCGCTGGAATTTCATGCCCAAGACCGCAATTGCCCGATTGGCTATGAGCCCTCGGGCGAGGATTTCCTTTCGCCCTGCCTTATGGAGGCGGATCTGATGCGCCGTGTCATGCCGCCGGCGGAGTATGCGGACTGGCTGCAGGGCTTCCTGCCGGATATCCCGCTCGATGGCGCGTCCGACTGGCTGACGCCGGGCATCGTGCTCGATGCCAGCGATGGCAAGCTGGTGCATCTCGACGGCGTCAACCTGTCCCGCGCCTGGGCGCTGGAGGGCATTGCCTCGGCGCTGCCGGACGCCGATCCGCGCCGCGCATCCTTGCTCGCCGCGGCGGCAGTGCACACCGATGTCGGCACGCAATCCGTCAATGGCGAGGACTATGCCGGCGGTCACTGGCTCGCCAGCTTCGCCACCTATCTGGTCACCGGGCGCGGTGTTGAAGCCCCGGCCTGGCGCGAACTGCCGGAATAATCATTCGGGCAGCGGAATATGTTCGGTTTCTCCGGCGGGCAGGGTGAAGCGCCCGTCTGCCGGGAAGCCGGCCGCGGCGGCACCGGACCAGTCAGCCCTGGCCTGTGTCAGCCGGTCGGCATCGCTGGCAACGAAATTCCAGAAAATCTCGCGTTTGCCGAGCGGAGTGCCGCCACACAGCATCACGACACTCTCAGTGGCCGCGGCGAGCACCGGCGCGCTGCCCGGCGTGAGCACGGCCATCTCGCCGGGCTGCAAGGCCTCACCATCCATCGTCGCCTCGCCGCTGACCAGATAGACCGCGCGCTCGTCGTGTTCGATGTCGAGCCTTGCGGCAGAGCCGGCGGGCAGGGTGCCGTGCAGATAGAAGATCGGTGAGAAGACCTCGGCCGGCGCCTCATGGCCCCAGGCGGTGCCCAGGATCAGGCGGAAGCGGGCGCCATCGCGCTCGAAGTCGGGCAGCGACGCGGCCGGGTGATGGTGGAAAGCCGGGGCGATATCTTCCTGGCCCTCGGGCAGGGCGACCCAGGTCTGGATGCCGTAGAGGGCATGGCCATCGGCGCGCTCCGGCGGCGGGGTGCGCTCGGAATGGACGACGCCGCGCCCGGCCGTCATCCAGTTGACATCGCCCGGACGGATGACGGCATCGATGCCCAGACTATCCTGGTGCCGCAGGGCGCCCTCGAACAGATAGGTCACGGTCGCCAGCCCGATATGGGGATGAGGGCGGACATCGATTCCCTGACCGGGCGCGAATTGCGCCGGTCCCATCTGGTCGAAAAATATGAAGGGGCCGACCATGCGCTGGCGCGGGGCCGGCAGGACACGCCGCACTTCGAATCCGCCGAGATCGCGGGTGCGGCCCTCGATCCTGCGTTCGATCATTGCCGACATTGTGATGCCTCCGCCTGTTGTGGACTGACCGCAACCGCTTGCGCGGCGCGTTTCAACTCTCATAGTGCCTGCATCTGTTTTTGGGGAGGACTTCATGAAAACAATCATCGCAGGTGCTGCAGCACTGATGCTCGCCAGCACCGCCTTTGCCCAGGACGCGTTCGAAATCGATCCGGCCCGGGCCGAGACCGCCGAAGCGCTCATGGTCCAGGCGCTCGAGAGCGATCTGGCCTGGTCCGTCGTTGAATCGCTGACGACCGAGGTCGGGCCGCGTCTGGCCGGTTCCGAAGCCGAGGCGCGCGCCCGCGCCTGGGGCGAGGCGCTGGGGCAATCCTTGAGTTTTGACAGCGTCACGGTCGAGCCCTTCACCATGCCTTTCTGGGACCGCGGCGAGCTCGAGATCTCGATCACCGCACCCTATGACATGGCGCTGCACGGTACGGCCCTGGGTGGTTCCGGCCGCTCACCCATCCTGCGCCCGATCAATTCCGATGTCGTCTATTTCCGCAATGTCGATGCCCTGACCGCCGTCGCCGATGGTTCGCTTGAGGGCAAGATCGCCTTTGTTGACGGTGATCCGCTCGTCGCCACCCAGACCGGTGCCGGTTATGGCCCGGCCAATCAACGCCGCCGCATCGGCTGGCAACATGCCGAACGCGCCGGCGCCGATGCCATCGTCGTGCGCTCGGTCGGCTCGGATCATCACCGTAATCCGCACACCGGCATGATCAGCTCGATGGACGGCGATTGGGCCAGCATCCCGGTCATCGCCATTTCCAATCCCGATGCCGACCATCTGCGCCGTCTGCACAATAATGGTTCGCCGCTGGCGATGCATCTGCGCGCAACGCCCGGCTGGCATGGCGAAGTGACGAGCGGCAATGTCGTGCTGGACATTGTCGGCAGCGAATTGCCCGACGAGATCGTGCTGATCGGTGGCCATCTCGACAGTTGGGATATCGGCACCGGCGCGGTTGATGACGGGGCCGGCATCGCCATCACCGTCGCCGCCGCCGAACTGATCGCGCAATTGCCCGAGCGTCCGCGCCGCACCATTCGCGTCGTGATGTTCGGGGCCGAAGAGGTCGGTCTGCTGGGGGCTCGCGCCTATGCGGAGCAACATGCAGACGAGCTTGGCAATCACGTGCTGGCGACCGAATCCGATTTCGGCGCCGGTCGCATCTGGCAGTTCGCCTCCAATGTCGATGAAGGCGCCAATCCGGCGGTTGATGCGATTGGTCGCATCCTGCTGCCGCTGGGTGTCCTGCGTGGCGGCAATGATGTCCCCGGTGGCGGGCCGGACATCATCCCGATGGCGATGCAGGGCGTGCCAACTGTCCGGCTGAACCAGGACGGTATGGATTATTTCGATCTGCACCACACGCCGGACGATACGCTCGACAAGATCGATCCCGACGCCCTGGCCCAGAATGTCGCCGCCTATGCTGCGATGGTCTATCTGGCCGCCAATTTGGATGTCGATTTCCGCGGCCCTGCCTAAGAGGCGGCCGCAGAAGAATAGACGCGCCGGCTGTTGCAGCCGGCATGACGGATCGGCAGGCCTTCGGTGATTGACCGGGGGCCTGCCAGCTCCGCAAGTCCGGAGACGCCGATGAATATCAAGCAAGCCGCCGCCCTCAGCGGACTGCCGGCCAAGACGATCCGCTATTATGAAAGCATCGGCCTGGTCTCGCCGCAGAGGGCCGGGAATGGCTATCGCGACTATCGCGAGGCCGATCTGCACCAGCTCGGCTTTCTGGCCCGCGCCCGGGCGCTCGGATTTTCCATCGAGGACTGCCGGAGACTGCTCTCGCTCGACGGCGATGCCTCGCGCTCCAGCGCCGATGTGAAGGCCCTGGCGCAGCAGCATATCCGCCAGATCGGCGACAAGATTGCCGAGCTCAAGGCCATGCGCGCCACCCTGCAGAAACTCGCCAGCGCCTGCCATGGCGATGACCGGCCCGACTGCCCGATCATCGACGAATTGTCCGGCCTGCAATCGGCCGGCTGCGGGTCATCAGCCAAGACTTAGCGGGTGATGGATTCTTCCGCTTGACCTTCCAGCCACTGGAAGGATTACACCTGTGCTGTTACTTCACAGAGGCAGCGGTCATGACATCCGATCATCACCAACATTCGTCCACTTGTTGCGGCGCCGCCGGCCATGCCCATACAGGCCAGGCCATTGATCCCGTCTGCGGCATGAGCGTCGACACGGCGGCCGGCAAGCCGCAATTCGAATATGGCGGCACGACCTGGCATTTCTGCGCCGCGCGCTGCCGCGAGCGCTTCGCCGCCGACCCGGAACATTTCCTGGCCGGCGCCCATCGCCAGGCCGAGGCCGCAGCGCCCGCCGGCACGCAATATACCTGTCCGATGGACCCGGAGATCATCCAGGACGGGCCGGGCACCTGTCCGATCTGCGGCATGGCGCTGGAGCCGATGGGCGTGCCGGCCGGTGATGTGGGGCCCAATCCGGAACTGGTCGATTTCCGCCGCCGTTTCATCATCGGCGCTATCCTCACGGTCCCGCTGCTTCTGCTGTCCATGGGGCCGATGGTCGGGCTCGGCTTTCTCCGCGAGTGGGTGGGTGAGGGCGCGGCCCTGTGGCTTGAACTCGCCCTGGCGACGCCGGTGGTTTTGTGGGCCGGCTGGCCCTTCCTGCAGCGTGCGGTGCAATCGCTGCGCACCGGCCATCTCAACATGTTCACCCTGATCGGGCTCGGCGTCAGTGCCGCCTATATCTACAGCGTCACGGCGGTGCTCCTGCCCGGCATTTTCCCGGACGCCTTCCGCCATATGGGCGGCCATGTCGCGGTCTATTTCGAGGCCGGCGCGGTGATTATCGTGCTGGTCCTGCTCGGCCAGATCCTCGAGCTCGGCGCGCGTGAACGCACGGGTTCGGCCATCCGCGCACTGCTCGATCTCGCGCCAAAGACGGCGCGCATCATCCGCGAAGATGGCAGCGAGGAAGAGGTCGCGCTCGACAGCGTGGCGGTCGGTGACCGGTTGCGGGTGCGGCCCGGCGAGAAACTGCCCGTCGACGGGGTCGTGGTGTCGGGGCATTCCCCGGTCGATGAATCCATGATCACCGGTGAGGCCGTGCCGGTCGAGAAGGACGAGGGCGACAGCGTCACCGGCGCCACGATCAATGGTTCCGGCGGGCTGGTGATCGAGGCGCGCCGCGTGGGCGCCGACAGCGTGCTCAGCCAGATCGTCGAGATGGTCGCCAAAGCCCAGCGCAGCCGCGCCCCGATCCAGAAATTCGCCGATATCGTGGCCGGATGGTTCGTGCCGGCCGTGATCGGTGTCGCCATCCTCGCCTTTATCGGCTGGTCGCTCTGGTCACCGCCGCCGGCGATGGCGCATGCGCTGATCGCCGCCGTCTCGGTGCTGATTATCGCCTGTCCCTGTGCGCTGGGGCTGGCCACGCCGATGTCGATCATGACGGCCGCCGGACGCGGCGCCCAGGCCGGCGTCCTGATCCGCGATGCCGAGGCGCTGGAGCGCTTCGAAAAAGTCGACACGCTGCTGGTCGACAAGACCGGCACGCTCACCCTGGGCAAGCCTGCCCTGGTCGGTGTGCAAGGCACCGGCGCTCATTCCGGCGATGATGTGCTGGCCCTCGCCGCAGCGCTGGAACGCGGCTCGGAGCATCCGCTCGCCGAAGCCATCCTGAAAGGCGCGGCGGCGCAGGGGCTGGACCTGGCCTCGGTCGAAGACTTCCAGTCCGTCACCGGAAAGGGCGTGACAGGCCGCGCAGGCGGGCATCAGCTGGCGCTGGGCAATCGGGCGCTGATGGATGATCTCGGCATTGATGTCTCGGCCCTCCAGGCCGATGCCGATGCACGCCGCGATGCCGGTGAGACCGTGATGTTCCTCGCCGTGGATGGAAGTTGTGCGGGCTTCATCGCTGTCGCCGACCCGATCAAGGACAGCACGCGCGCCGCGCTGAAGGATCTCGCCGTTTCCGGCATCCACGTCATCATGGCCACCGGCGACAATGAACGTACGGCGCGGGCCGTGGCGGCGCAGCTGGGCATTGACGATGTCCATGCCGGGGTGCTGCCCGCCGGCAAGGCAAAGCTGATCGAGGACCTGCAGGCCGCCGGTCACCGGGTCGCCATGGCCGGTGACGGGGTGAATGATGCTCCGGCGCTGGCGCGCGCCGATGTCGGCATCGCCATGGGCACCGGCGCCGATGTCGCGATCGAGAGCGCCGGGATCACCCTGGTGAAGGGCGATCTGACCGGCATTGTCCGCGCCCGTCATCTGGCTCAGGCGACGATGCGCAATATCCGGCAGAACCTGTTCTTCGCGATGATCTACAATGCCGCCGGGATCCCGGTGGCGGCGGGGCTTCTCTATCCGGTGTTCGGCATCCTGATCTCGCCAATGTTTGCCGCCGCCGCCATGAGCCTGTCATCGGTCTCGGTGATTTCCAATGCGCTGCGCCTGCGCAGCGTCAAACTGTGATGGGTGCGCCCATGGACACGAACCAGAAGGCGATCCGTATGAACCGGCGCGATTTTCTCAACACCACGCTCGCCGCCGGCGGTTTCGCAGCCGCCAGCTCGCTTCTGCCCGCCTGGGCCCAAAGCGCGGCACCGCTGACCAGTGCCGGCCTGCCCGCGCTGACCGGCACGCGCTTTGATCTCAATGTCGGGCGCACGCCGGTGAGGATTGATGGCTGCGGCAGCCGCGCCGTCACCGTCAACGGGCATATGCCCGCGCCGGTGCTGCGCTGGCGCGAGGGCGAGGAGATCACGCTCAATGTGACCAACTCGCTGGACGAGGATACCTCCATCCACTGGCACGGCATTCTCCTGCCCTTCCAGATGGATGGTGTGCCGGGCGTGACCTATCCCGGCATCGCACCGGGCGAGACCTTCCAGTACCGTTTCCCCGTCCGCCAGTCGGGCACCTACTGGTATCACTCCCATTCCGGCCTGCAGGAACAGATGGGCCATTACGGACCGATCATCATCGATCCGGCCGGCGAGGACCCGGTCGGTTATGACCGCGAATATGTGCTGATGCTCGGCGACTGGACGTTTGAGGGCGCCCACACCGTCTTCAACCGGCTCAAACAGGTCTCCGACGTCTACAATACCCAGCGCCGCACCCTGGTCGACTTCTTCCGCGACGCGCGGGAGGAGGGCCTCGACCAGGCCGTCTCCGAGCGCACCATGTGGGCGCGGATGCGGATGAGCATGACCGATATCTCCGACGTCACCGCGGCCGCGTATACCTATCTAATCAATGGCCATGGGCCGCAGGACAACTGGACCGGCCTGTTCCGCCCGGGCGAGCGGGTACGGCTGCGCATCATCAATTCGTCCGCGATGACGATCTTCAACCTGCGCATTCCCGGCCTGCCGATGACGGTCGTCCAGTCGGACGGGCTGGCCGTGCAGCCGGTCGAGACGGACGAGTTCCAGATCGGGGTTGCGGAAACCTATGACGTCATCGTCGAGCCGCGCGATCAGGCCTATACGATCATGGCCGAGAGCATCGACCGCAGCGGTTATGTCCGCGCCACACTGGCGCCGCGCGCCGGCATGCAGGCCGAGGTGCCGCCGCTGCGCGAACGGCCGCTGTTGAGCATGCGCGATATGGGGATGGATCACTCGGCCATGGGCGGTGACCACGCCGCCATGGGCCATGACATGCCAGCCGCTGCTGCCCCGGCGGCCCCCGTGGATCATTCCACCATGGACCACGCCGCGATGGACCACGCCGCGATGGGTCACGCGATGCCCGCGCCCGCAGCCCCGATGGATCACGCCGCTATGGGACACGGAACCCCGGCTCCGGGCATGGATCACGCCGCCATGGGGCATGGCACACCTGCTCCTGCGCCGGCGATGGACCATGCGGCGATGGGGCATTCAATGCCGGCACAGCCAGCGCCAATGGATCACGCGGCGATGGGCCATGGCTCTGCGCCGATGGCCGGGATGGAGACTCCGCTCACCCATGACCACCCCACGGGCCCGGGCGTCGCCATGATGCCGGCCATGGTGTTCGACCGGCTGGGTGAGCGCGGGATCGGCCTGGCGGAGGTGCCGCACCGGGTGCTGGTCTATACCCAGCTCAAGAGCCTTGAGCCCAATCCGGACCGCCGCCCGCCGGAACGCGAGGTGGAGGTGCACCTGACCTCGAATATGGAGCGCTATATGTGGTCCTTTGACGGGGCGGCCTTCTCGCCGGTCGTCGAGCCGATCGTCTTCCGGCATAATGAACGCCTGCGCCTGACCCTGGTGAATGACACCATGATGCCGCACCCGATCCATCTGCACGGCATGTTCTTCGACGTCGTCAATGGCGAGGACGCCCACAAGCCGCGCAAGCACACCATCATCGTCAAGCCGGCCGAGCGCCTGTCCGTCGACGTCACCGCCGATGCGCTGGGGGAGTGGGCCTTTCATTGCCATCTGCTCTTCCACATGCATGCCGGCATGATGCAGGTGGTTTCGGTTCGCCCCGGACATGGAGATCATCATGGCCATATGTAAACCGCTCGCTGCCGCGCTTCTGGCGCTGGCCATCCTTCCGGCCGCAGAGGCACGCCAGGGCAATCCGGTCGATGCCGATCCGGCACGCATGGCTGCCGCCCGCGCTCACATGTTTCATGGCATGGGGACTACGCATTCCATGGTGCTGGTCGACCGCTTCGAGCATCTGAGTGGCGGGGAGGATGACGCCTTCCTGTGGGACGCCCAGGGCTGGATCGGTGGCGACGAACGCAAATTCTGGATCAAGACCGGCGGCGAATATTCCTTCGACGCCTCCGAATTCGACTCGGCGGAAATCCAGGCGCTCTACAGCCGCGCCATCTCGCCCAATTTCGATCTGCAGGTCGGTGTGCGCCATGATTTCGAGCCGGGCCCGTCGACCAGCTATGGCGTCGTCGGTGTGCAGGGGCTGGCGCCTTACTGGTTCGAGATTGATGCGGCGGCCTTCCTCAGCGATGCCGGCGATCTGACAGCGCGCATCGAGGCGGAATATGATCTGTTGATCACCCAGCGCCTGGTGCTGCAGCCGCGCGCTGAAGTCCAGTTTGCTGCCGGCGATATCGCCGATCATGATCTCGGCTCCGGGCTGACGGAAACCGAATTCGGTCTGCGCCTGCGCTATGAGTTCAGCCGCGAATTCGCGCCCTATGTCGGGATCGAATGGCATGATTTGCAGGGCGATACCGCCGATCTGGCGCGGCTGGCCGGCGAGGCGACGAGTGACCGGGTCATTGCCGTCGGTATACGCTTCTGGTTTTAAGGCCGGCTTCGCCGGAACGGGGGGATTTCGATGACGGCAGTATTACGCTGGACAGCGCGCATCCATAAATGGCTGGCCCTGTTTGTCGGCATCCAGATCGTGATCTGGGTGGCCGGCGGTGCGGTGATGAGCCTGCTCGATATCGACCGCGTGCATGGCGATCACCATGTCGCGCCGCCGCCGGTTGTCGAGCTTGATCTGGCCGGGGTCATTTCTGCGGCGCAGGCGGCCGATGCGGCGGGGCTGCCCGGTCCGGTCCGGACGGTGGCGCTGATGCCCTGGCTCGGGCGCGCGGTCTATCAGGTCGAGAATTATTTCGGCGAAAGCCGGCTGGTCGACGCCCATAGCGGCGAGCGCCTGACCCCGATTTCCGGGGCGACGGCGATTGCCCTGGCCGAGGACTTCCATCGCGGTGATCTGCCCGCGCAGTCGGTTGAATATCTTGAGGCGGCGACGACCGAATACCGCGATGCGCCGCTGCCGGCCTGGCGGGTCAATTTCGACGATGGCGACGGCACCAGCCTCTACTACGCCGCCGAGACCGGCCTGCTCACCAGCCGGCGCAATGATGAATGGCGGTTGTTCGACTTTTTCTGGATGCTGCACATCATGGGCTATCAGGACCGGGATGATTTCAACACCATCTGGCTCCAGGGTTTCGCCCTGTTCAGCCTCGTCACGGTGTTCGCCGGCCTGCTGCTGCTCTTCATCAAGATGCGGCGCAGCCTGCTGATGGCCCTCAAACAGGCCGAGTCGAAGCCCTGAGGGGGTGACGGCCGGTCCGCCTCACATGCGGAAATTCAGGAACACCACCAGCCCGCTATAATCATAGCCTAGGCTCAGCGTGTCGCGGGATCCGGTGTATTCGATATCGCTGGTGACATAATAATACCCCGCGCCCAGCGCGACATGATCGGTGACGGCAAATTCCGCCGACAGGCGCAGATCAGCCAGTGAACCGGCGACATCATCGGTTTCCAGGAAGAAGAGATCGGTGCTCGCCTTCAGCGTCCACCGCTCGGTGATTTCGGTCTGGCCGCGCAGGCCGACCGTGGGGAGCGGCAGGGTCACGGCCTCGCGCTCGCTCAGGCCGAAATCGGGCGCGGTGAGGCCGAGATCGACATCGGCCATGAAGACACCGGCGGAGACGCCGAACTCGTGGTTCATGCCCCGCGAGACGACATAGGTATAGTTCAGCTTGGCGATGGCGAGGCGGAACTGGCTGTCGAGATCGGCGCTGTAGGTGAAGACCTGGTCGCCGAACTGGATTGTCTCCTCGAGAACCGTCGTGCTGGCGCGTGAGAGCCTGAAATAGCTGGCATCAAACCGGTGGCGCCCGCTATCGCCCAGCCGCAGGATGGCATCGGCCCGCAGGACGGTCTTGGACAGGTCGAAACCGAGATCATCGGCAAAATCCAGCTCGGTGCCGCGCCCGAGCGCTGCGGAATCGAAGCGGATCGCCGCATCATGATCGGTCACGAAGCCGCCCAGTGCGAGCTCGAAAGTGGGCCTTTGCCGTATCGAATCCGGGCCTTGTGCCGCGGCGCCGGCGCTGGCGGCAGCAGCGAGGGCAGCAAGGGTCAGGGTGAATTTGAACATGGGAAGCCTTCGGCCGGGGATGAGGTGAACACGGTCCGGTCCGGGCGCCACGAGGCGCAAAACCGTTGCAGGGCAGGCCATATCGGCGGGCCTCAATCACCATAGGGGCCGCCGCCCGGTTGTCAAAGTGAACAGAATATGACCGGCGCGGCCCCGCAATTGCCCCATGCCGGACGGAATAACCTTAATTGATCCTTAAATCGCCGTAACCCGGCGCGTTTTCGGTCCCAGTCCTGAACGACAAGGAAAAGGTTCCCGGACAACCGGGGATGAGGACGGCGCCTCTCCACTTCGGGGTGCCAGTGCAGCTGGGGCTGAAGTCATGAAAATATCCATCGTAGCGGGCACGCGTCCGGAAGTTATCAAGCTCGCGCCGGTTCGCGCCGCGCTGCTGGGCACACCGAACCTGCAGCCGGAATGGGTCGCCACCGGCCAGCACGGCAGCCTCGCTGACCAGACACTCGACGTTTTCGGCATCACCCCCGACGCCCGGCTCCAGCTCGACTGGAACGGCAAGGCACTGACCAGCCTGACCAGCGCCCTGATCGGCGATCTCGGAGAGCAATTCGCCGCCAGCCGCCCCGACTTCGTGCTGGTCCAGGGTGATACCGCCTCGGCCTTTTCCGGCGCGATGGCAGCCTTTCTCAACGATATTCCTGTCGGCCATGTCGAGGCCGGCCTGCGCTCGGGCGATATGCGCCACCCCTTCCCGGAAGAGGGTTTCCGCAAGCTGATCTCGCCGATCGCCGATCTTCATTTCGCGCCCACGCGCGCCGCCGCCAAACACCTGACCGATGAGGGCATTTCCACCGACAAGATCCGGGTGACCGGCAATACGGTGATCGATGCCGTGCAGATGGTCGGTGCCATGGACATCCGCCCGCAGGCCCTCGATGCCATTCGTGCCAATGAGCGCATGGTGCTGGTGACACTGCACCGGCGTGAAAACTGGGATGAGGGTGTGAGCGGGGTATCGGCGGCGATCAAGGCCCTGCGCAACCGCTATCCCGACCTGCGCTTCGTCATTCCCGTTCACCTCAACCCGCGTGTGCGTGGCCCGATCGAGGCCCTGCTGGGCAATGAGGAGCGGATCGATCTCATCGAGCCTCTGGCCTATCCTGACTTTGTCGCCATGATGAAACGCGCCCATCTGATCCTGTCCGACAGCGGCGGTGTGCAGGAGGAGGCGCCAAGCTTCGGCGTGCCGGTCCTGGTCCTGCGTGACAAGACCGAGCGCGGCGAGGCGGTCAAGGCCGGCGTCGCCCGCCTGGTTGGCTCGCGCACCGAGACCATTCTCACCAATGCACGGCAATTGCTCGACAACCCGCGTGCCTATCGCCGCATGTCGCGCGCCGCCAACCCGTTTGGCGATGGTCATGCCGGCCGCCGCATTGCGCAGCTGGTATCAGCCTTCCTCGGCGCCGGTTCGCGGCCAGAGACGCCACAGCCGGCTCAGGACCTGCAGGCCTTGCGGCCCGAGTCGCAGCCGGTGCAGGACGCCCGGCGCGTCAAGGTCGGGGCGTGAGATCATGGAGGGCTGGGGAGAAATATTAGCGGCAGTCCAGACATTCGGCGCGAGCGCCTGGGTGGCTGTGGCCGACTGGGTCATGGGGCTGGACGGGGCCACGATCGCGCGCCTCTACTGGACCGGTCTGAGCTGGGCGACGATCTACGCCGCCATTGCGATTTTCATCTCCTCGACCGATGACGCCTTTCTCGACCTGTATTTCTGGGTGCTGCAGGGCCAGCGCGTCCTGACGCGGCCCTTCCGCTTCGTGCCGACCACCAAGACGATCATGGAAGCGCCGGAAAAGCGCCTCGCCATCATGGTGCCGGCCTGGCAGGAAAGCGATGTCATCGCGCGTATGTTGATGAATACGCTGACCTCGCTGGAATACAGCAATTACGACATTTTCGTCGGCTGCTATCCCAATGACCCCGACACCATCGCGGAAGTCGACCGGATCGCCCGCCAGAACAAGCAGGTCGTGCGCGCCATGGTCGGCCATCCTGGCCCGACCTCGAAGGCCGATTGCCTCAACTGGATGATCCAGAACATCTTCGCCCATGAGAAGAAGGTCGGCGTGCATTACGACGCCTTCGCCATGCAGGATTCCGAAGACGTCATCCACCCGCTCTCCTTCAAGGTGGTCAATGCCTATCTCGACCGCTCCGACATGGTGCAGCTGCCGGTGCTCTCGATGCCGCGCAAATGGAATGAGCTGGTGCCGTGCCACTACATGGACGAGTTCGCCGAATGGCATGGCAAGGACCTGATCGCGCGTTCGGCCATGACGCGGCTGGTGCCCTCGGCCGGCGTTGCGACCTCGTTTTCGCGCTGGTGTATCGAGCTTCTGTGCCAGGAGCGCGACAACCAGCCCTTCAATACCGACAGCCTGACGGAAGATTATGATGTCGGTCACCGCCTGTTCCAGGCTGGGCTGAAATCGGAATTCGTGCGCTTCTGGGCCAAGGTTCCGGTCGGCGAGATCAAGCGCAAGCACGGCAGCGGCATGCGCACCATCTATCGCCGCGAACTGGTCGGCACGCGCGAGTATTTTCCGGACAATCTCTCGGTCTCCGTGAAGCAGAAATCACGCTGGATGCTGGGCATTTCCTATCTCGGCTGGAAACAGCTCGGCTGGATCGGCCCCTTCTCCCACCGCTATTTCCTCTATCGCGACCGCAAGGCGATCTGGACGGCTCCGACCGGCATGCTGGCCTATGCCATCGTGTTCCAGTGGGCGCTCTACTGGATTGTCACCAAGCTGGTTCCCTCGGTCGGCACCCTGCCGCCGCTGATCGATCACAACAGCTGGGTGTGGACGCTGGTGCTGATCAACTTCATCTTCCTGGTCAATCGCGTCGTCCACCGCGTCATCTTCACCGCCTCGGCGCACGGGCTCAAACACGCCATCCTGTCACCGGTGCGCATGGTGGTCGGCAATTATGTCGGCTTCCTCGCCTCGATGCGGGCGGCGCGCCGCTTTGCGGTGCACATGATCACGGGCGAACGCATCACCTGGGACAAGACGATGCACGCCTATCCGTCGATGGCGGAGATCAGTGGCCAGGGCAATACGCTCGGCGACGCGCTCAAATTCTACGGCATCGTCAATGACGACACGCTGGTCGCTGCCGAGGCCGAGGCCAATGCGGCCGGGCTGGGGCTGGCCGAGGTGCTGGTCCGCGCCGGCCATGCGACCGAAGAAGAAATCGCCACCGCCTGGAGCGAAGTCTCGCGCTATCCGGTCGCGGCCTTTGACCCGCTGCTGGTTGAGGACGAGGTCCGCGATCTGGTCGCGTCCGATCTGGCCCGCAAATTCGGTGTCTTCCCGCTGGGGCAGAGCAAGGCCGGGCTCAACCTCGCTGTCGCCGAGCCACTGGACGAGGCCGCCGAGGCGGAGCTTCGCGCGGCGCTGAAACCGGCGATCGTGTTTGCGATCGCGCCGGCCAGCGATGTGTCCTTCGGTCTGCGCTATGGCTGGGACCGCTCGCCCCTGGAGGCCGATCTGCGTGCGGCGCGCGTGCTCAAGCGCCTGGACCTGGCCACTGATGAACAGATCTCCGCGATCTGGATGGGCATCCGCCGCATCAGTGCCGGATCGGAAGCGCCTTATCACTTTATCAGAATAGCCCGGGAATCGGGCATAGTGTCGGATGCGGATTGGAAAATCCTCGTCGACAGTCAACCGGAACTCGCCCTCGACGCATCTGCGTCCTGAGTGGAAAGGAACAAACCCATGTCTGTCTCAGCCCAACCACGCCGCCGCGCCCGCTTTACCCGCACCGCCATGCTGCTTGGCGCCTCTGCCGCCGCGCTCGGCTGGGTGACGACGGCCGGTGCCGATCTGACCCCTGAGGAAATCGCCTCGGCCCGCGCGCACGCCTACCAGCTCAACGCCCAGGGGCGTTGCGCCGAGGCGATGCCGATCTGGGAGGAGCTCGGCTCGGTTCTCTCGCGCGCCAGCGATTATCTCGACGCCGCCAATTGCGCCATCGAGGCCGGTGACAGCGCCCGCGCCGTCGCCGATCTGTGGGAGGTGGTCCGCCGCCGTGACCAGCTCGATACAGAGCAGCAACTCTTTGCGCTGCGCTCGCTGGGCTATCAGGCCGAGGCGCAGGGCGATTGGGACCGTTCGCTGATCGGCTGGGATTATGCCGCCCAGCTTTCCGATGCACCGTCCGACAAATTGCAGGCAGCCCGCGCCGCCCGCCTCAGCGGCCGTACCGGCGATGCCCAGTCACGTCTGTGGCAGGTGCGTCCGGGTGAATTCGAAGGCGTCGCGCTGGCGCAATATTATGACGAGCAGGCCCAGGTGCTGCGCGAGAGCCAGCCGGAAATGGCGGCGCAATACATGGCGCGCGCCATCGCGATCGATGACCAGAGCTGGCGCCGGTTTGACCATGGCCTGATGCTGCAGGCGGCCGGTGAGCCGCGCGCGGCGGTCGGCGAATTCCGCACCGTCCTCGCCCAGGACCCGAGCAATACCGATGTCCGCCTGTCACTCGCCTACGCCTTGCGCTCGATCGGCGAGAATGCCGAGGCGGCCCAGCATTTCGGTGAAGTCATCGCCGTGCAGCCGGACAATCTGGGCATTCGCGAAGACCAGGCCTATGCCTTCAAGGATGCCGGCCAGCAAGCCGAGGCCGGTGCCGCCTTTATCGGTGTGATCGACCGCCTGCAGGCCGAGGGCGGCGAGGCGGCCCATGCCGAGCGGCTCTACCGGCTGCGCCGCGAAGTCACCGCGCTGGAAAGCCGTACCTCCGGCTTTGCCTATGCCAGTTACCGCAATGAGGGCGTTTCCCTGTCGGGCGGGCTGCAGGACAGTATCACCCAGTCCTCGCTCGGCGCCGAGTTCAGCTGGCGCCCCGAAGGCCTGTATGAAAACGGTACCGGCATCACCCTGTTCGGGCGTGGATATGTCAGCATGGAACCGGGCTCGTTCAGCCTGGATGATGATAGTGCCCAGCTGGGAGTCGGTGCGCGCTGGAAGCCGTTCCAGTCGGTCGATTTCAGCCTTTCGGGCGAACGCCTTGTCGCGCTGGGTGACAATGCCCGCGATGACTGGCTGCTGCGCGCCAGCTATGGCTGGACCAATGGCTATGACTGGAAGCCGGAGGCCTCGAGCTGGAATTATACCAGCGTCTATGCCGACCTGGCCTATATCCCCGGCGATAACGAGTATTTCGGCGCCTATGCGCAAGTGCGCCAGGGCCGCCGTTTCCGCACCGCTGAAGGCTGGACCGTGACGCCCTATGTCACGGCTGTGGCCCAGTATTCCGACGACATCTATGGCAGCCAGGACCGGTTTGAAGCCGGGCCCGGCGTCTCGGTCTCGCACTGGTTCGGCGAGGACGATCATCACGCCTATCGCCGCCGCGTCGATTTCGACGTCGAGTATCTCTTCGACGTCGAGGGCAGCGGTGATGACGCGCTGATGGCACGGGTGGTGTTCAGCTTTTAGGGTAGGGCAGTGTGTGCTCATCGTGTGATTTTGGTCATACGATGAGCGGGTGGTAATCTCAGCCAAGAGGAGCCGCACCCATGGCCATGACGCGCAAGACAATCACCATTCCGGATGCGATGGAAAGCTGGATCAAGATCCGCATTCAATCGGGCCATTATGCCAATGACAGCGAGTATATGCGTGATCTGATCCGCCGCGATCAGGAACGCCATACCGCCGAGAACCAGCTGCGTGATATCGTGCAGGAAAGCCTGCAGAGCGGGGCAAGCGACAGCAGCCCTGCCGAAATCAAGGCGCGGGTCGAAAACCGGTTGAAGGCCGATGGTCGGCTATAGGCTCACGATCCGGGCCGAGGCCGATGTCGAGGCGATATACGAGTATTCGATCCTGAATTTCGGGCTGGAGCGGGCGGGCGCTTATTTTGACTCGCTATTTGAGCGCTTCGCCCTTCTGGCCAGCTATCCAGGCCTCGGCCATGATTACGGGCATATCACGCCCGGCCTGCGCCGGTTCGAGCAGGCCGGGCATTCGATTTACTACATCCGGCTGGATGACGGCGATGTGCAGATCCTGCGCATACTCGCCCAGCGGCAAGACCCGTTGCGGCACGTCTGAACGGCAAACCTAATTCCCGATAATCCCGTACTCGCCGCCGCGCTCCAGCGCCCGCTGATAGGCCGGGCGGGCGTGGATGCGGTCGACCCAAGCCTGGATTTTCACCTGTGACTTGTCGAGCCCGCCGCGCGCGGCCGCCGCTTCGAGCGGGAAGCTCATCTGGATGTCGGCACCGGTGAAGCTGTCGCCGGCGAACCATTCATGGGCAGTGAGTTCGGCCTCGATATAGGCGAAGAGAGAGACCAGCTCAGGGCCGATAAAACGTTCCTCGACCCGGCTGGCGATGCTCTTGGCGATCAGCTTCACGAAGAAGGGGGCCGGCGCGGACTTGATCTGGTTCATCAGCAATTTCAACAACAGGGGCGGCATCAGCGAGCCCTCGGAGAAATGCAGCCAGTAGACATAGCGCCGATAGGCCTCGGTGCCGGCGTCGGGCTTCAGGGCCGGGCCATAGGTGTCGACCAGGTATTCGATGATCGCACCGGACTCCGCGACCGTGATATCGCCATCGGTGATGACCGGCGATTTGCCCAGCGGGTGAACGGCCTTCAGATCGGCGGGCGCGCGCATGGTGGCGGCGTCGCGCATGTATTTCCTGATCTCGTATTCGAGACCGAGTTCCTCAAGCAGCCAGAGAATGCGCTGTGAACGCGAATTGTTGAGATGGTGGACGGTGATCATCGGGCAGCCCCTGGCCTGTTGCGAACGCGGCCCAAGGCAATACGCGAACTGCTCGCAAACGCAATGGCGTGTCAGTCGAGCGTGTCGGCTGCGACCTCATTGGCCGGAGCAGACCAGCCTTCGAGCACCATCGCCGTATCGAGACCGCACTTCTGCAGACGCAGGCGCAGATCGCGCGCCAGTCCGGGATCGCCATTGGCCAGGTCCGCCAGCGTGAATTCGGTCAGGCGCACGACATGGCCGACATGGGTATGGCCATGATCGGCGAGGGTGAAGGCGAGTTCGACCAGATGTGGTGAGCGGACACAGAAGCTCAGAATGTCCAGGTCGAGCACCGGATTATGCGGCTCGCATGACCCGACCCAGTCGGTGTCGTGGAGTAGGGCGGGAGCAGCCATGGGAACCTCAACCAATTGCGTGTCGGTGACGATGTGCCACAACATACAGTGGGTGAAATCGGCGCCGCCGAACATGCATAAGCTATGAGCTGCCGCGCTGGCTTGTGGAAAACCGGCCGAATCCGCTTGAGATCGGGGACAGGCCTAAAGCTCGTTCCAGCTCACCTGCACGCCGAGCATGGCGAACACCGTGTCCCAGTATTGCATCAGCGGGCCGTGCTGTTCCGCTTCCCACTGGCCGCGGGGGATCAGGCGGATGTCGAGGCGGACGCCGCGCAGGCTGTCGCCATAGGTCTCGCGAATCGCGTCAGCGACAATGGCGGGCTCGGGGACGCGGTTTTCCAGGCTGCCGAGCCGGCGGCGATAGACGGTGAAGATTTCCGAATTCTGCAACATGTCGGAAACCAGCACGATGCGCCGCTCGGGCACGCTGCGGTCAAAGGCCGGGTCCTGGCCAAGCCGGGCCAGCGCCTCGATGATCGGGCTGTTGGGGGCGTCCTTGGGCTCGACAAGGTCGGCGAGGGCGCGCGCGAGCGGCTCGGCGAACAGGGCATCATAGCGCGCCTGCACACGGTCGGGATTGCGGTAGAGCGGATTGACCTGCTCACCGGCGCCGGGATTGCACAGCGAGAAACTGTTGGTATTGCGCAGCTGGCCGCTCTCATTGAGCTCGTAGAGCGAGAGGCGTTCGCCGACCGCGAGCTGGTCGCGCTGGGCCAGGATCAGGGCGCCGATCGCCTGGGCCTGCTCGGGCGAGTAGAGATCGGTCTTGTCGATCACCACGACGCGGTGGGGCGGGATGGCGCCGGCCAGGCACAGGGTCTGGCTATCATAGACCGGGGGTTTGAGCACGAAGGCGGCGTAGCTGATCGCGCCCAGAACGGCGGCCACAATCAGCAGATTGAATATTCCCAGTGCATCGCGTCCGGTCATAGGGGCCCCCGCCACTTTTTGTGTGGCGGACCCGGAGAGGGCCCGCCTCGACTGTCACTCTAGCGACGGTTGCCCGGCCCCGCCAGATCGCGGCAGATCTCGTCGTGCAATTCCTTGGCTTCGACCAATTGCTCCAGCTCGTGCTGGCTCAGCTTCTTGGCATCTTTCCAGCCCGCCTCGAGCGCCTTTTCCAGATCAGTCGCAGCCGCTTCAAGACGGCGGGAGACGCCGCCATAGCCGGGAATGGCATCATCGAAAGTGCGGCCCTTGAAGGCGGCGATGATCGCGAACGTGGTTCCCAGAACCAGCAGGAGCAGGGCTTCGAGCGTCTGGATGCCAAACGGGTCCGACAGGGCGGCGCTGACCGGGGTCAGGACCAGGCCGGTGACGTCGCCGGCCCCCATTGCCAGGGTCGCGGCGTTGAATTCCAGCAGGTCGCGGAAATGTGCCGCACTCAGATTGAGCGCCAGCAGGGTCGCGACACCGACCATCGTGCCGATCGCGGCGAGGACACGGTGAACCGGCTTGTGCGGGTTCGACATGTGACGCAGGCCGAGAAATCCGATCAGGAAGAAGGCCGCGATCACATTGGTGAAGGAGACGGTGATGGCTTGCAGCCAGCCGCCCAGCAGGCCGAGATCGGAACCGGTCGAGAAGAAATAGGCGTTCGCCAGGCCTTCAAACAGCACCAGCGAGGCAAGAACCGAAAAATGCAGGATGTGGGATTTGGGATAGATCGCGGCCCGGTCGATCGGTTTGATCGTGGAGTCGCCAACCAGTTCCTTGTCCTCAACAGCGCCGCCCCAGGTGCGGCGGAATTTGAGCAGGTCCTCATGGCGCGCTGAAGCGAGCGAGATCGTGCGGCCGAGCTGAATCATCTCTGACGGCGAGCGGACATCGCGGAATTCCGCGAGATCAGGCGGCAGATCGGTGAGTCTCCCGAAGCCGGGATCTGTTCGTTGGTCTAAGGGCATGGCCTCCCCCTTCTTCTTCGCGCCGGTTTGGCACTGACACTATGGTTAATGGTGAAATGTGGCAGCCAATGGGGCACAACCCGGCGATTTGAGGATCAATTGCGGCGGGTCTGCGCCGCTATCCTCTTGCCGCCGGCGTGGCGAGGAGGCAGTTTCAGGCCCGCCCGGGCAAGCCCCGCGGCAGGCCGAAAGCCCGTCACAAGTCTGGATAAGGGACTATATCTGCAATGAAATTTTATGATTACAAGGCTGCACCAAGCCCGCGCCGGGCGCGGATGTTCATTGCGGAGAAGGGGCTGGATATCGAAACCATCCAGGTCGATCTCGGTGCCCGGGCGCAGTTCGACGAGGCCTATCGCGCGGTCAATCCACGCTGCACCGTCCCGGCGCTGGCGCTCGATGACGGCACGGTGCTGTGCGACAATGCCTCGATTGCGCGCTATCTCGAGGAAATCCGGCCTGAGCCACCCCTGCTGGGGCGCACGCCTGTCGAGAAAGCGCTGGTCGCCGAATGGCTGGCCCGGGTCGAGTGGGAAGGCTTCATGGGCGCCGCCGAAGCCCTGCGCAACACGTCGGAATTCTTCAAGGACTCCGCCATTACCGGCCCGGACCGCTATGAGCAGATCCCGGCTCTGGCCCAGCGCGGCCGCCAGCGTGCGGCCGCTTTCCTCGGCGTGATGGACCAACGCCTTGGCGAAGCGAACTATCTCGCCGGTGATGCCTTCAGCGCCGCCGATATTGCCGGCTATGCCTTTGTCGACTTCGCCGCCTGGGTGAAACTCAAGCCCGGTCCGGAGCTGGAGCACCTGGCCAATTGGCGCGAGGCGATCTCCAGGCGTCCCAGCGCCGCACTCTAGCGCCGCGCCGCGATCACTCCGCGGCCACGGCTTCCTGCGCCGGGTCGTAAGCCTCGAACCAGCGCAGGATTTCCGCGACCTTGGTCAGCAGGCGGCTGGGGCGTGAATTGGCGATGCCGTGGAAGGAATCGGGAATCACCACCAGCCGGCTGGGCACGCCACGCAGGCGCAGGGCCGAGTAATATTGCTCACTCTCGCCGCGCGGTGTGCGGACATCCGCGCCGCCGACCATCACCAGGGTCGGGGTCTCGACATTGCCGACGAGCGAGAGCGGGGAGCGGCGCCAGTATTCGTCCGGATCTTCCCATGGCGCGCTGGCGAACCAGTAGCGATAGAAATACTGGGGCAGGTCGGAATAGAGCACGAAGCTGGCCCAGTTGATGACGGGTTTGACGACGGCCGCCGCCGCAAACCGGTCGGTCGAGCCGATGATCCAGGCGGTCAGGACACCGCCGCCCGAGCCGCCGGTCACGAACAGGCGTTCGGGGTCGATGAAGCCGCGCTCCAGCATCATGTCCACCGCGCCCATCAGGTCGTCGTAATCATGGCCGGGATAGTCGTGATGGATCAGGTTGGCGAACTCATAGCCATAGCTCGTGGAGCCGCGCGGATTTGTGTAGATGACGACATAACCGGCCGCGGCCATCAGCTGGAGTTCGGCCGAGAAGGACGGGCCATAGGCGGTGAAGGGGCCGCCATGGATTTCCAGGATCATCGGGTATTGGCGCGCCGGGTCGAAGCCGGGCGGGTAGAGCACCCAGCCCTCGATCTCGCGCCCGTCGAAGGGCGAGGCCCAATGGACCGTCTCGGCATCGGAGAGCGCGCGATCATCCAGCACGTCGCCATTCAGGTCGGTGATGGCATGCAGGGCTTCCCCGGCTGCGCCGGTCGCCAGCTCGGCCGGGCGTTGCGCCGTGCTCGTGGTGGCGGCGATACGGCCATTGTGCGCGACGGAGAATTCGCCGCCGGTATAGGGGCGTCCCATGGCCGCGCCGCCGAGTCCGCGGGCCACCGGTTCGATTGAGCCGTCAAGACCGATCCGGGCGATCAATGTTTCGCCGTGATCCTCATACTGGACGTAGATCGCCTGGCCATCTGCGCTCCATTGCGGATTGCTGACGGAGCGGTCCAGCGCCTCGGAGAGGACGCGCGGCGCGCTGCCGTCGGCATCGGCCAGGTAGAGCCGCATATTGTCATAGCCCATGCGGTGGTCGTCATAGCCGAGATAGGCGAGCAGGCTGCCGTCCGGAGAGGGGCGGGGGGCCATGTCGGGGCCTACGCGGCCGGTCAGGGGCTGCGGTTGCGAATCGGAGAGGCCGACGCGGAAGATCTCGCTGTCCGGCGCCAGGCTGGCGCCATCCTCGCGCCGGTCGGCGGCGAACAGGAGCGACTGGCCGTCGGCGGACCAGGCCAGGTCGCCACTGGCGCCGAGGCTGTCGGAGGTCACCGCCACGGGCTCGCCGGTCGCGATATCGACGATGAAGAGTTGTTGCCGGCCGAGCGGCAGCTCGCCGACGCCGTCGAAGCGGAAGGTCAGCCGGTCCTCGACCCGGGCGCCGGCGGCCCAGTCCATATCCTCGTCCTGCGCCGGCAGGGCGGCGGCGGGGATGGCGGCCCGTCCGACAAAGCCGGCATAGGCCAGGCGTGTCCCGTCCGGCGACCAGCTCAGCCCGGCTCCGCCACCGCGCAGCTGGACAATTTCCTGGTCGGCGCCGGTGGCCAGGGTCCGGACCCGGATGCTGGCAACGTCATCATCGGCCTTGATATAGGCGAGCTGGCGACCGTCCGGAGACCAGCGCGGCGTGTGTGTCGAGCCGGCTTCAGGGGCGAGGGCGCGGTGATCGCTGCCATCCGGACCGATCAGCCAGATCGCCGACCGGGTCTGGTCGGTTGTGATGTCGTTGGAGCGCCGGACATAGGCGATCAGGCCACCATCGGGCGCGATCCGGGGATCGGACGCGGCTTCGAGGGAAAACACGTCAACGGGTTGCAGCGGCAGGGGAGATTGGGCCAATGCCGGTGTGGATATTGCGCACGCGAGTGCGGCCAGAAGACTCTTCAACACAATCAACCTCCCGTGACGATGGCTGTATCAGAACCGTTTTTGCCGCACAGGCCAAGCCACAATTCCGTGCCTGGAATGTGACGACTCTGCAACAGTCTGGTTTAAATTCGAGTTTTGGGTACGAATTGCGGCGAAGCTCTGCATTTGTTCCGCTTTTTCGCTTCACCTCAGGCCCAAACTCCCCCAATGTTTCCGCAGGGCGCGCAAAGCGCTCAATGAAAACAGCTGAGCGAAAATCGCCAGCTCTCGGGAGGGAGTTCAAGGAATGTTATCGACCAAGAAAACGATTCTGTTCGCAGCAGCCTCGGTCATCGCATTGACCGGTGCACAGGCCGCGGCGCAGGAAAGCCGCAGCGTGGACGTCATCACGGTGACGGCGCAAAAGCGTGAGCAGGGTATCCAGGACGTGCCGGTTGCGGTTACGGCCTATAATGAGGACCTGCTGCAGAATTCAGGTGTCCGCGACCTGAAGGACCTGATGATCATCTCGCCAGGCCTCAACGTCACCTCGACCACGAATGATTTTGTCACCACCGCCCGTATTCGTGGCATTGGTACGGTTGGCGACAATCCGGGTCTGGAATCGTCTGTCGGCATCGTGATCGACGGTGTGCCGCGCGCCCGTAATGGCGTTGCCTTCAACGATCTCGGCGAAATGGAACGCATCGAAGTCCTGCGCGGCCCGCAGGGCACGCTGTTTGGTGCCAATACCACTGCCGGTATCATCAACGTCGTCACCAAGCGGCCCGAGTTCGAGTTCGATTATAATGGCGAGCTGACCTATATGGGCGGCGATGCCACCGGCTGGGGTGCTGCTGCCGGCATCACCGGTCCGCTCAGCGACCGGATCGCCGGGCGTCTCTACGCTGCCAGCCGGTCTCATGACGGTTACCAGACCGCCGAGACCTTCGGTGGCCCGCGTACGGAGACCGAGGACCGCACCCAGAATTTCTTCACCCTGCGCGGCCAGGTCCTGTTCGACTTCAGCGACCAGGCAAACCTGCTGCTGACCGCCGACTACACCGAACGTGACGAGGATTGCTGCGGTGCGCCGAGCATTGTGTCCGGTCCGACTGCCGGCGCGATCAACTTCCTCGTGCCTGGCGCGCGGCCGATGGCGGGCAGCGAGGATCCGTTCAGCGGTCTCGTTCAGTCCAACCGTGACACCGGCCAGGAGATCACGGATCAGGGCTTCAGCGCCGAACTGAACCTGAACTTCGAAAGCTTCGACGTGACGGCCATCCTGTCGGATCGTGACTATGAGCTGCGCTCCGGTCAGGATACGGACTTCACCGGCGCCGACATCGTGTTCCGCGATATCGACAACAACCGGTTCGAATTCGGCAACACCACCTTCGAACTGCGCGTCTCCGGCTCGACCGAGAATTTCGAGTGGATGGTCGGTTCCTACTATTCGAACGAGAACCTGGTTCGCGAAGACGCCATCCAGATGGGTGCACACTTCTCGACCTATCTCGGCCTGCTGGGCGGAAGCCCGACGCTGGTCACCGACCTGGCCAATGGCCTGGGCGGCTTCCTGATCCCTGGCTATGTTCCGCTTGCTGCGGGAACGGGCGTGCCGCTGGGCGGTGGCAATCCGGTGGGTGATACCTTCACCCAGGATGGCGACAGCCTCAGCTTCTTCACGCACAACACCTGGCACCTCACCGATGCAACAGATCTGACCTTCGGTCTGCGTCATACGCGGACTGAAAAGACGGCGCATTTCGACTTTGGTGAAAGCTATGCGCCGGCGTGTGACGTCTGGGAAACCGTGTTCGGTGATGCCCTCGACTTCTCGACCCCGTTCGCACAGGCCGTCCTGGGCTTCTTCCCTCCAGGGTCCGATACTTTCGGTGCGTACACCTGTCTGCCGTTCGCCCGGGATGTTTTCGCCCGGATCGACAATACGCAGACGCTCGAGGAGAACGAGTTCTCCGGCCTGCTGTCGCTGTCGCACCGCTTCAGTGATGACCTGTTGATGTACGGGACCTATTCGCGTGGCTACAAGGCGGGCGGTTTCAACCTCGACCGCTTCGACCAGGCCGGCAGCGATGCGGTGGACTTCACTTCGGTGCTCGCGAATCCGAACACCTATCCGGCTCGTTTCGACCCGGAAACCGTCGACAGCTTCGAGATCGGTATCAAGACCGAGTGGGCCAACGATACGGTGCTGGCCAACTTCTATCTGTTCCAGTCTGATTTCGACACCTACCAGCTGAACACCTTCAACGGCATCGCCTTCTTCGTGACCTCGATCGATGGTGCATCGACCCAGGGTGCCGAGATGGAACTGCTCTGGTTGCCGGAAGCCATGCCTGGCCTGACCATGCAGGGTGGCCTGACCTACGCCAACGCGACCTATGACACGTTCGCTCCGACGGGCACGCCTGAAGTTGATGTCCTGTCCGGTCAGAACTTCTCGCTGGCTCCGGAATGGTATGCGTCGGCCTCGGCCACGTATAACGGGACCTTCGGCGACAACATGACCTGGCTGGCTCACCTCAGCGCCCGCTATCTGTCGGAGCACAATACCGGCTCCGATCTCGACATCGAGAAGATGCAGGATGCCTACACCGTGTTCAACGGCCGTATCGGCATCGGCGCTGCCGATGAGACATGGTCGCTGGAACTGTGGGGCCGCAATCTGACGGATGAAGGCTATATCCAGGTCGGCTTTGATGGGCCGTTCCAGCCTGGTTCCTTCAATGCCTCTACCGGCCAGGCACGGTCCTGGGGCCTTACGCTCCGCGCCCGCCGCTAGTCGAGCCTACGCATGACAGGGAAGGGGCCGGGCGGCGACGCCCGGCCCTTTTTCTTGTCGGTCTGCTTGGTTGTGGGGCTGCTGTCCTGTCGCCCTGCTGTCCTGCGGATCCGTTTTCGGGCCATGCCCACGCGCCTGTGACACTACCGACACTTGCGCAAGGATTGTGGCTGCACAATCTTCACCACATCACCTGCTTTGGGGTGCCTGCCCTGAATTGGCCGCGATACGATGATTGAACAGGCCCACATGATTCGAATCCCCACCGTTGAGACATTGATGATTTTGCCATGACGCTGCGCGCCCGAAATATTCTGTTGATCGCCCTGGCCGGCCTGCTGGTCGTGACCGGCCTGTCCATGGTCGTCGGACCGTTTTCCATCGCCAGCCTCGAGTCCCGTCTGGAGAGCAATGCACGCGCCGCGCTCGATCGGCGCGAGATGGACTGGGCCCATGTCCGTTTTCGCGGTCAGGAAGCGATCGTCTCCGGGGCTGCGCCCAATGACACGGCGCGCGAAATTGCGCTGGAAGTTGTCGCCGGCTCGACCTGGTCGGGCGGCAGTATCGCCGGCGGCGTGACGCACGTGGTCGACGAGATCACCGATGCGCGCACCGATCGCGGCTTTTCCTTCCGCGCCGACGTCGCCTTCCGTGGCCGCGTCCTGATCCGCGGCGATGCGACGGATGCCGCAGCACGCGATGCCATCGCCCGTTTCGCCACGGCGAATTTCCCCAACGGCGCCGATTCCGATCTTACCCTGATCCCGGGGGGCGCTCCGGCGGCTGAATGGGAAGAGGCCGCCAAGCGGTTGCTCGGCCAGCTCGCGCGGCTTGAACGCGGTGCCATCGTTCTCAGCGGCCAGCAGGGCGGGCTTTATGGCGATGCCGAGAACCCGCAGATTGCCCGCTCCGTCGCCAATACGCTGCAGACGATGCCGGCGCCCTTCCGCGCTGCATCGATCATTATTCCGGCCGGAGCTCCGGCCATCGTCAACGTGCCGGATATCGATGCCTGCGCTGCCGTGATCCGGGCGGCCCAGGGCACCGATGCGCTGCGTTTCGAGACCGGTGGCGTCGGTGCCAGCCCGCTGACCGAGATTGCCTTGCGCCGGCTCGGTCGCACATTTTCGGCCTGTCCTGACACCGCGCGGCTTTCCGTGACGATCAATATCGCCGACGGCGGTGAAGAGCTGGCCCGGCAACGCGCCGACCAGGTGCGCTCGCTTCTGTCCGGCGGCGCCGTTGGCGAAAACCGGATCATTGTTGCACTGGCAGATGACCAGTTGCAGGCACTTACGTTTTCCGTTTCATCGATTGAGGGTTGAGGCATGTTCTGGCTGGTCTGGCAAATTGGTTTCCTGATTCTGGCGGCCTTCGGATTCGGGGTTCTGACGGGTTGGAAGGTCTGGAGCGGCGAGGCGCGCAGCGTCGAGGCCGACAAGGCGCTGGCCGATGTCATTGCGCTGCGCCGCGAGAATGAGAACCTGGCGCGCCGCCTCGGTGAGGCTGAAGCGCGCGCCGTCGCCGCAAGCCGCGCCCCGGCAGCGGTGAAGGCCGGTCATGCCGACATTCCCGAGGACTCAAGCAAGGCCAAATCCGCCAAGCCGGCGGCCAGGCGCAAGACCGCGGCCGAGCCTGCCGCTACCAAGCCTGCCGCCGCCAAACCCGCTGCGCCAGCCGCTGCCACGCCTGCAACGGCGAAACCGGCAGCTGCGCCAGCTAATCCTGTGTCCGTGGAAGACCTGACGGTCATCAAGGGGCTTGGGCCGAAGGCGGCCGCCAGTCTGAAAGCCGAGGGTGTGGTCAGCTATGCGCAGATCGCCGCCTGGACCGAAAGCGATATCGCTGACTGGGATGCCAGGATCAATGGACGCGGCCGCATTGTCCGCGATGACTGGGTCGGCCAGGCCAAGGCGCTGATCGCCTGACACTGTTTGCCCGACAGTCCCTGCCTCAGGGCATATGGGCCAGCACGTTGCGGGCATCATAGGCATTGGCATCATCGGAGACCGTGCCGGTGCGCACCAGAATCTCCAGGGTCACGGATTTCTGACCGGCCGAGCCGTCGAAGCGGATGCCGACACCGATGCCGCGAGCTGAATAGCCACGCGAGCCGGTGGAATAGCTGGCCGAGGTCCCTACACGCACCGGATCGCGATCATTGCCGTCGCGATTGCGGCGCACCACCACGAACCAGTCGCCGCCCTGTTCCAGCGTGAACTCGGCCGCCCGCCGCAGCGCCAGATCCTCGGTTTCCTCGATGCTGGTGTCCGGACCGGCGTCGAAGCGGATCATGAAGCGATCTTGCTCGATGGCGCGTTCGGAATAGCCGTACTGCCCCTCATAGGCCGGCGCGTAGCGCGTCGGGCCTGACGTTGCGCAGGCCGTGAGGGCCAGGGCGGGGGTGAGGATGAGCAGGGGAAGAATGCGTCTCATGGCGGCAGCTCCAGCTGTGTTGCCCGCTCACGATAGGATCATTCGTCCTCGCTTGCCACCACCGCCTCGACGCCCATCCGTTCCAGCATCACCAGCGCACTGTCGGCGATCACCGTGCCGGGCGGGAAGACCGCCGCAGCGCCCATCTGGCGCAGCACCGGCTCGTCATCCGGCGGGATCACGCCGCCGACCACCACCAGGATATCGTCACGGCCGCGCTCGGAGAGGGCGGCGCGCAATTGCGGCACCAGCGTCAAATGTCCGGCTGCGAGCGATGAGGCGGCCGCGGCATGGACGTCTTCCGCGATGGCGAGGGCGGCCGCTTCTTCCGGGGTCTGGAAGAGCGGGCCGATCACCACATCCCAGCCGAGATCGGCATAGGCGGAGGCGACGACTTTCTGGCCGCGGTCATGGCCGTCCTGGCCGAGCTTGGCGATCAGGATTTTCGGCTTGCGGCCATGAAGATCGAGGAAGCGCGCCGCGGTGTCGCGGGCGCGGCGGACCTTGTCATCACTGCCGGCGGCCGGCCCGTAAATCCCGGTCACGGCCTTGATCTCGGCGACATGGCGCTTGAAGGCACGCTCCATCGCATCGGAGATCTCGCCCACGGTCGCCATGGCGCGTGCGGCGTCGACCGCCAGCTCGAGCAGATTGCCCTCGCCAGAGGCGGCTGATGCGGCCAAGGCATCCAGTGCGGCTTCCAGCTTGGCCGGATCGCGTTCCTTGCGCAGGCGTTCGAGCTTTTCGATCTGCTGCTTGCGCACGAGATAATTGTCGACCTTGAGGACGGGGACATCCTCGTCTTCATCGAGCAGGAATTTATTGACGCCGGTGATGGTCTGCTGGCCGCTATCGATCAGCGCCTGGGTGCGCGCGGCGGCTTCCTCGATGCGCAATTTGGGCACGCCGGCCTCGATGGCTTTCGCCATGCCGCCCAGGGCGTCGATCTCGGCAATATGATCCATCGCCCGCGCGGCGAGGTCATGGGTCAGGCGTTCGACATAATGGCTGCCGCCCCAGGGATCGATCGCATCACAGGCATGGGCCTCGCTGGCGAGCAGGATCTGGGTATTGCGGGCGATGCGGGCCGAGAAGTCGGTCGGCAGGGCCAGGGCCTCGTCCAGCGAATTGGTGTGCAGGGACTGGGTGTGGCCATCGACGGCAGCAATGGCTTCCAGCGCCGTGCGACCGACATTGTTGAACACGTCCTGGGCCGTCAGCGACCAGCCCGATGTCTGGCAGTGAGTGCGCAGGCAGATCGATTTTTCGCTTTTCGGATCAAAGCGTTCCTTCACCAGCTTCGCCCAAAGCAGGCGCGCGGCGCGCAGCTTGGCGACCTCCATGAAGACATTCATGCCGATGCCGAAGAAGAAGGAGAGACGCGGCGCAAAAGTGTCGACATCCATGCCGGCCTCAATGCCGGTCGCGATGTATTCCAGCCCGTCGGCAATGGTGTAGGCGAGCTCGAGATCGGCTGGAGCGCCGGCCTCCTGCATGTGATAGCCGGAGATCGAGATCGAATTGTATTTCGGCATGTGTTTCGAGGTGTAGTCGAAAATGTCCGAAATGATCCGCATCGAGGGGGCCGGTGGATAGATATAGGTATTGCGGACCATGAACTCCTTGAGGATGTCGTTCTGGATCGTGCCGGAGAGCTGTTCCGGCTTCACGCCCTGTTCCTCGGCCGCCACGATATAGAGCGCCAGCACCGGCAGGACGGCGCCATTCATCGTCATCGAGACGCTCATCTGGTCGAGCGGGATGCCGTCGAACAGGGTGCGCATGTCATAGATGGAATCGATCGCCACACCGGCCATGCCGACATCGCCGGCCACGCGCGGGTGATCTGAATCATAGCCCCGGTGTGTCGCCAGATCGAAGGCGACCGAGAGGCCTTTCTGGCCGGCCGCGAGATTGCGGCGATAGAAGGCGTTGGAATCCTCCGCCGTCGAGAAGCCGGCATATTGCCGGATCGTCCAGGGGCGCTGCAGGAACATGGTCGGATAGGGGCCGCGCACGAAGGGGGCGGCACCGGGAACCGTGTGGATGAAGTCGATGCTGTCGCTATCGGCCGGACCATAATTCGTGTGGATGGCAATGCCTTCGGCCGGGGTCCAGTCTTCACCTTTCGCCGCCGAAGCGGGCAGGGCGGGGCCGAGATCGAGCGTGGTGAAATCGGGTGTCTGGCTCATGAGCGCGCTCCCTCGAATGGCGTGGCCAGGCGGATGGCGGTGAGGGCGCCCTCCGGTGCGTCGGAGTGGGGCCATGTGCCGTTGGTTTCCACCGGTTTGGGATGCGGGTCCGGGTGCTGGGTGACGCCGAGAATGACATCCTTGCCGTCGGCGATTTGTTGCAGGCGTTTCTCGCGCACCGCTGCGATCTCGCCCTGCAGCCAGCCATCGGCGAAGGCGTCAACCAGCCCGCCGCGCCGTTCGATCTGCTGGAACAGGGCCCAGGCGGCCTGCGCCAGCTCGTCGCTCAGCGTCTCGTGCAGATAGCTGCCGGCGGCCGGATCGGTGACCTTGCCGATATGGCTCTCCTCGGCCAGCAGGATCTGGAGATTTCGCGCCACGCGGCGGCCCAGCCCGGTCGGACGGCCGATCGCATCGGTGAAGGGGCGGATGGTGATCGCGTCGCTCCCGCCAGCGGCTGCGGCAAAGCCGGCGCAGGCGGTGCGGATCATATTGGTCCAGGGATCCTTGGCGCTCATCATCCGGCCCGATGTGGTCGCATGCAGGGTCAGCCGCTGCGCGGTATCCCCGGCACCGAAGCTCTGCGCGATGCGGGCGAAGAGGCGCCGTGCGGCGCGCAGTTTGGCGATGGTGAGATGGATATCGGTATCGGCGGCGAGACGGGCCTCGATGGCCGTCGCCGCTTCGTCAGCCGAAAGACCGGCTTCGAGCATCAGGCGCATATAGGTCGCGGCCGAGGCGGCCATTAGCGCTAGTTCCTGCACCTCCGAGCCGCCGGCCTCGAAGGCGAGGGCGCCGTCACAACGGAAGATTTTCAGCTGCGGGAAGGCGGCCTGGGACAATTGGGCAAGATCGCGCGCCTTGGGAAAGCATTGATCGTCCAGCGCAATGCCCTGGCGTGCGGCGCGCTCGATCGGCGCCAGGCCGAGCCCGCCTTGCAGATGCTCGCCATCGAGGCGGCGGCGGGCGAACAGGGTCAAAAGGAGATGGGCGTGATGGCCCTGGCCGTCGAGACTGTCGAGATGGATCGGGGCGAGGGAGAGATCGACGCCCTTCAGTGCTGCGTCGAGCGGATCGATCTCGTTGGCCTTGAGGCCGAACTGGCCGGTCGAGTGCAGCCGCAATTCCAGTTCCGACACGCCGCCCATCAGATCGTCGAGCGCGGCGGCGTTGGCTTCGGCCGGGCTGGCCTCGGTGATCGACTGGCGCATGCCCCAGGGCAGATGGCCGTCGCGCGGCAGCGTATCCACCGCACCGGTGCCGGCCGGGCGGTCAAAGAAGACCGGGCCTCGCTGAAGACCGTCAATCGTGTGCCGCTCGACCGTGGTTTCGAAATCGGCGCCGCGCAGGGCTTTTTCGGCGAGTGCGCGCCAGCTGGCGGGGCTCTGGGCGGGAAATCCCCGGGCAAAATCGCGGATAGTGTCGGTCATGAGCATCCTGTCGCGGCAAGGCCATCATCGTGTCGGGGCGGAGAAAAGGCGCGCAGGGCCCGCACGTCAAGTCCGCGCGGCGGGCATGGACAGCGATTTGGCTTATCCCACAGCGCCGGGGCCGGCTTCACAATCGGGGCAAGCAGCCATGGAGGCCAGAATGTCCGAGACCACCCCCAATCTTGACCTGCCGCTGGTGATGCCGGCGCAGGCGCAAAAACATGTCACCGTGAATGAGAGCCTGCTGCGCCTCGATGCGCTGGTGCAGGCGCAGGCGCAAAGCCGCAGCCTGGCCGTGCAGCCCGTCAGCCCGGAAGACGGGGAGAGCTGGATCCTCCCGACCGGGGCCAGCGGGGATGACTGGGCCGCGATGGCGGCCGGTTCGTTGGCGATTTATCGCGACGGATTCTGGAGCGAATTGCCGCCGAAACCCGGCTGGCGCGTGCATCTGGCCGATGAGGGCCGCGATATTGTCTTCGACGGAACCGCCTGGCTGCTGGCCGGGGCCGATACCGTGCTGGCCGAATCGCCTGGCGGGGCCAAGACCCGCGCCATCCTGATTGCCGACAGCGTCACCGGCCTGACCGGCGCCAGTTTGGTCACCGCGATGATGATCCCGGCCCGTTCAATCGTCTTCTGCGTGTCAGTGCGGACGACTGAAATGATAACAGGTGCCACCAGTTTCGATTGCGGAATCGCCGGCGAGACATCCAAATTCGGCGGTTCGCTGGGGATATCGGCGGGCGCCAGCAATCTCGGCGTCATCGGCCCGACGGCCTTCTACAGCGACACGCCGATCGTGCTCACCGCCAATGGCGGCAGTTTTACCGGTGGCAGTGTCAGCCTCGCCATCCACGCCTGGATGCCCGAAGCGCCGGACTAGCGCCGTGGCAGTTTTAGCGGCAGCACACCCGCCATCACCCCGTTCAGAATCGCCTGCACAGCATCCGTCATCGCATGGCCATTGACCGGCGCCATGTGCAGTCCGGCATGTGGACAGGCCGCCGCCAGCCGGATCGCGCCGCGCGGCGGGCAGACCATGTCATAGCGGCTGTGCAGGATCTGCATCGGTATATTGGCCAGGCGATGTGCATTGGCGATCAGCTGGTCCGGCTTGAGGAAGCAGGCATTGCGGAAATAATGCGCCTCGATCAGCGAATGCGCCGCCACGAAGTCCGGCCCGCGCTCGGCGAGGCCGTCACGTGTCGTTTCGGCCGATTGATCAAGCCAGGAGAGGCGTTCCTCATACTCGGTCCAGCGATAGAGCGTGGATTGCCGCAATTCGGCGAGGCTGGCTTTCGGGTCTTCCAGCCGGCGCAGGGCGGTCAGCCCGTCGGCCTGTTCGCGCAGCATGTCTTCAAAACACCAGTCCATGATCGCGCGCGGCGTGGTGCGATATTGCTGCGGCACAGGGGCAATGAAATCGGCGAAGGCTTCCGGGAAGAAGCGCGGGGCGCCGGCCTCGCTGTGCCACCAGTCGAGATTGTCCGGTGTTGCCAGAAAGATCGCCTCGACGACCAGCGTGCTCACCCGCTCCGGGAAGGTCTGGGCATAGGCCAGCGCCAGGGTCGACCCCCAGGAGGGGCCGAACACGACCCAGCGCTCGATGCCCAGCCGGGTGCGCAGGGCCTCGATATCCCCGATCAGTTCCGCGGTCGTGTTCGCCTCGAGCGAGAGGTGCGGCGTGGAGCGGCCACAGCCGCGCTGGTCCATCAGGGTGATATTGAAGCGGGCTGGGTCAAACATCCGCTGATAGCGCGGCGAACAGCCCGATCCCGGACCGCCATGCAGCACCAGCAGCGGGATGCCGTCGGCGCGGCCGCATTGCTCCCAATAGAGTTCATGGCCACGGCTGACGGGCAGGCGGCCGGTGCGGTGGGGTTCGATGGGCGCGAAGAGGGGGCTCATGGGCATCCGGGGCAATGGGTCCGGGGCGAGCCTAGCGCGCCGGCCTCGCCGGCGATAGCGCGCTCAGCGCACCGGGCCGGTCAGCAGGGGCTCGACATCACGGCTTGCCGCCTCGAGGCTGGAATAGGATTGCCCCTCCCGGTCGCGCCGCACCGGTCCGCGGCGGCCATTGAAGGCGGCGCTCGCCGTCCAGTCGCACACGGTAGCATCGCCGGCGGAGATGGGCTGTGCCGCGACTTCCTGCGTCAACACGCCCGGGCCCTCGGCGATTGGGCTGAAGACCGGCTTGAGCGCATGGGCGCGCAGGCCGGCCTCGATGCGGGCGCGTGCCGCGGCCAAGTCCAGCGGGCAGGCGGTGCGGGCGGCCATATCCTCGGTCAGATTGACGATGGAATAGACCAGCTCGGTCTCTTCGGCAGGGCGGGGCGGCGGGATGAGGCCGGTCTCGTGCAGTTCGGGTGCGAATCCGGCCAGGCCCGCACCGAGGCCGGTGGCCAGCAGGAGCGCAGCGAGCGCGCGTTGCCAATCGGATTTCATTCTCTCCCAGCCCCCTTGGAAGCGCTGCGGGCAATCTAGTGAAGCCTTCCGGATCGGTCCAGCGCCCGGAATGTGATTGGCGCTTGTGTCGGCGGAATTGATGTATACAACTAATTGTACAATAAATTGTAGAATCCAGACCAGCCGGAGCCAGCCATGCCAGAAACCCCTTTCTTCGACGGACGCGCAGCCTTTGCCCTGCGGGTGAAGCAGTTGCTGGACCGGCTCAGCGACCAGATGGAAGTCGCCCTGCAGGACGCCGGGCTGGAGATTCGCGGCAAGGCAACGGGCATCGTCCAGTTCCTGCACCATCAGGGCCCGAGCTCGCTGGCCGAGATCGCCGCCGAGCTGCGCTATTCGCACCAGCTGTGCACGCAGCGTGTCGGCTGGCTGGTCGAGCACGGATTCGCGGTCCTGCGTAATGACGACCGCGACCGCCGCCGCCGCCGGGTCGAGCTGACACCGGCGGGACAGCAGGAGGCGGAAAAGCTGCAGGCCTTCCTGCCGGCCCTGACACAGACCTATGACGATCTGTTCGCGGAGGTCGGTCTCGACCTCCACGCCGCCATCCTTGCCGCCAATGCGGCGCTGGATGCCAGTCCTCTGAGCGCGCGCATGCCGCCGCTTGCCCCCGCCGCATCCTCACACTGAAAAGGCTCAGCCATGTCCCGTTTCAAACCCGCGCTTCGCGCCATTGCCCAGATCGCGGCCGCCTTGATCGCCGTCGCGGTGATGGCCGCGGCAACGCGCCTGGCGCTCCTGCCCCTCCTGCAGTCCGTGCTGGAGCTGGACGAACAGACATTGGGCTATGTGCGCCGGGTGTTGATGCTGGTCGCCTTCGTGGCGGGCTATTGGGGCTATGTGCGCTGGGTGGAGAAGCGCTCGGCCGTTGAATTGTCACCGGCGGTGGGCCTGATCACGCTCACCGGGCTGGGCGGTGCGGCGCTGATCGGTCTGCCGATTGCGGCGCTCTATCTGGCCGGCACCTATCAGATCGTCGGGTTGGGCGATTTTGGCGGCATGGCCGGGGTCGCCCTGGTGATTCTCGCGGCCGCGATGTTCGAGGAAGTGGTGTTCCGCGGCATCGCCTTTGGCATTGTCGAGCGGCATTTCGGCAGCTGGGCGGCCCTGTTCGTACCGACCATCATCTTTTCGGCCGCGCATATCTTCAACGCCCATTGGGGCGGCTGGCTCTCCTTCGCCACCGGGGCCACGATCGGCGGCATCTGGACGCTGACCTATATGCTGACCCGCAATCTGTGGGCTGTCGGTCTCAATCACGCGCTGTGGAATTTCACCATTTTCGCCACCGGCCTGCCGCTGACCGGCATGCAGGACTGGCGCGAGCTGGCGCCCCTGCGCAGTGAATTCACGGGCCCCGACTGGATTTCCGGCGGGCTGGCCGGGCCGGAGGACACGGTATTGATGCTGGTGGTTTCGAGCCTCGCCGTCATCGTCCTGCTGGTGATCGCGCTGCGCCGCGGCCTGTTCAGGCCCGGTGTCAATGCGCCGGCAACGGCACAGGATTCGGCCGAGCCCGGAACGGGGGCCGGCTAGAAACTGCTGGATCGGAAGTCGGGAAAAATGGTGCCGCCACACAGATTTGAACTGTGGACCTCGTCATTACCAATGACGCGCTCTACCCCTGAGCTATGGCGGCGCCGGGTCGCTAAAGTCGCGACGCGAAGCCGGGCGTATAATACATGGTCGCCCTCCCGCCAAGTGCGTCTTGACGTGAGGAGCTGCGTTCGACATGACCAATGACATGACAAAGACACCAACCCCGCCGCGCAAGGCCGCCTCCGCCGGCGATCCCGACAGCCGTGAGGCCCGCCTGGCTGCGGCCCTGCGCGCCAATCTGCGCCGGCGAAAGGCCGACCGCGCTGCGCCGGTCCAGACCGCTGATGACCCGGCCGACGAGAGCAGTGAGGCACCGACTGCACAAGCCTCTGCAATCCCTGCCACGAAAAATCCCCGGGATGGGTCATAATCCCGCCGGGTTCGAACCGCTGCATGCAGGTTCATCGGATTGAGGAGTGACAATGGACCGGATCATCATCCAGGGCGGCGCGCGGCTTGAAGGCCGTATTCCCATCAGCGGCGCCAAGAATTCGGCGCTCAAACTGATGGCGGCAGCCCTGCTGACCGATGAGCCGGTGACACTCACCAATATGCCGCGCCTGGCCGATTCGCGCTTCATGGGCCATCTGCTGGCCAAGCTGGGCGTGTCGGTGGAGGAGGGCGAGGGCGCCGAGCTTCACCTGCACGCCGCGACCATCGCCGATACCTTTGCCCCCTATGATCTGGTGCGCAAGATGCGCGCGACCTTCAATGTGCTCGGACCGCTGGTCGCCCGCGAAGGCCATGCCCGTGTTTCCCTGCCCGGTGGCTGCGCCATCGGCGCGCGGCCGGTCGATCTGCATCTCAGGGCGCTCGAGGCGCTGGGGGCCAAAATCGAGGTCACAGAAGGCTATGTCGATGCCAGCGCCCCGGCGGGCGGACTGGTCGGCGGCGAGATTGACCTGCCCTTTGCCTCCGTCGGTGCCACCGAGCACGCCATGCTCGCCGCTGCCCTCGCGCGCGGCGAAACCGTGATCGAGAACGCGGCGCGTGAACCGGAGATCGCAGATCTGGCCGCGATGCTCACAGCGATGGGGGCATTGGTCGAAGGGGCGGGCACGAGCACGATTCGCATCCAGGGGCAGAGCCGGCTCAAGGGCGTGCGCCATCATGTCGTCGGCGACCGGATCGAGACCGCCACCTATGCCCTGGCCGTTGCGGCTACCGGCGGCGACTGCATCCTCGATGGCGCCAACTGGGCCCATAACAAGGCGCTCTGGCGGGCCATGGCTGATGCCGGCGTCACCGTCGAGCCCGCCGATGAGGGCGTGCGCGTGGCGCGAAATGGCACGCGCCTCACCGCCGTCGATATCGAGACCCAGCCCTATCCCGGCTTCCCCACCGACGCCCAGGCGCAATTCATGGCGCTGATGACGCTGGCCGAGGGGACATCGGTGATCCGCGAGACGATTTTCGAGAACCGTTTCATGCACGCGCCCGAACTGACCCGGCTCGGCGCCGATATCAGCGTCCATGGCAGCGAAGCCGTCGTGCGCGGTGTGCCGCTGCTGCGCGGTGCCCCTGTGATGGCGACGGATCTGCGCGCCTCGGTCTCGCTCGTCATTGCCGGACTTGCCGCCGAGGGTGAAACCGTGGTCAACCGGGTCTACCATCTCGATCGTGGCTTCGAGCGACTGGAAGCGAAACTGTCTGGCTGCGGTGCCCGCATCGAACGCCGGGCCGATTGACGGAGACTTGACGTGAAGCGCGCTATTGCCCCGCTGCGCCTGACGGCGCTGGACGCCACCGACCTCGAAGCGATTTCGGCTGCCCTGCAGGACGCGGTGGCCCAGCTGGGCGATTTCGAGTTCTCCCGGCAGACGCGCAGTTTCACCATCGCCTTCAACCGCTTTCGCTGGGAGGCCACTGGCCGCAAGCAACGCGTGCGCTGCGGTGTCCAGTTCGGCAATGTTGTCGCCGCCCGGTCATATAATCTGCGCCAGGGGGCCGAGGAGGCCGTGGTCAATCTGCTCTCGATCAGTTTCGAGCCGGGCGAGGCGCCATCGGGTGAGGTCGTGCTGGTGTTCTCCGGTGGTGGCGAGCTGCGGCTTGAGGTCGAGTGCCTCGACGTGGCGATGGTCGATATCAGCGCACCCTGGCCGGCGACCCGCCGGCCCGAACACGGGATGGACGAGACATGAGCGGCGCATCGGATCTGCCTGACAGAATCGTCCGGATCGATCTCGACCTGGCCAGTATCGGCCCGACCGACGTCAATGCCGACCATGAGCGCCGGGTCGCGATCGCCGACCTGCTTGAGGGCAACAGTTTCCGCCCCGTCAGCGAGGCCGTCGGCGAGACCAGCGGCCCCTATGCCCTGCGTCTGGCGATCGAGCATGACCGCCTGCTGTTTGATGTCCGGCTGGAAGACGACACGCCCGTGCGCGCCTTCGTGTTCGCGCTGGGGCCGCTGCGCCGTATCGTGAAAGACTATTTCATGATCTGTGAAAGCTATTACGAGGCCGTGCGCGATGCGCCCCTGGCCCAGATCGAGGCGATCGATATGGGGCGCCGCGGCGTCCATAATGAGGGCTCGACCCTGCTGCGCGAGCGGCTGGCCGGCAAGATCGAGGTCGATTTTGACACCGCGCGCCGCCTCTTCACCCTGATCTGTGCCCTGCACCGGCGGGCCGCGTCATGAGCGTGCCGTCGGTCCTGTTCGTGTGCGGACGCAATGCGATCCGTTCGCCGATGGCGGCTGCATTGTGGCGGCAGCAATTCGGTGATGCAGCGCAGGCGCGCTCCTGCGGTGTGATTCCGGCTGCCTTTGCCGACGGCTTCATGCTGGCGGTCATGGCCGAGCTGGGCTGTGATCTCGATGACATCACGCCGATGGCGCTGAGCGGGGTGATCGATCCGCCTGCCGCCCTGGTTGTCTCGCTGTCGACGGCCGCCGACCGGCTGGCCCGGCAATACGCCGCCGACAAGTCGGCCGAGTTCCAGGCCTGGCCCATTCCCGATCCCAGCGAGACCGGGGGCAGCCGTGAGCAGCGTCTTGCGGCCTACCGGCAAACGCGTGATGCCATCAAGGCCCGCATTGCCGGATGGAGCCCGCCGCAAAAAGCGCCTGAAGCCTCGACTTTGTAGGGCAGGCGGGACTATAACGCGCGCCGGGGCGCAATCGGCCCCGGAGTCGGGCTGATTTACGTATTTTTTGACCCGCATTGACGACTATGAGGAGCCGCATGGCTAAAGAAGAATTATTGGAGTTTCCCGGTGAAGTGACGGAATTGCTTCCGAACGCGACCTTCCGGGTGAAACTCGAAAACGACCACGAAATCATTGCCCACACCGCGGGCAAGATGCGCAAGAATCGTATCCGCGTTCTCGCCGGCGACAAGGTGCTGGTCGAAATGACGCCTTATGATCTGACCAAGGGCCGGATCACCTATCGCTTCAAGTAAGATCCCGAGCAGCGTGGATGCGCGAGATGGATGCCCGCATGGCTGAGCCCCGCCCACGCCTGATCCTGGCCAGCGCCTCACCGCGCCGTCTTGACCTGCTGGCCAGTGCCGGTCTTGTCCCGGACGCGGTCGAGCCCACCGATATCGACGAGAGTGAAATCCCCGGAGAGCTGCCTGGCCCTCTGGCGCGGCGGCTTGCGCTGGAGAAGGCGTCCGCCCATCCGGACACCGACGCCTTCGTGCTCGCTGCCGACACGGTTGTCGGCGTCGGCCGCCGTGTCCTGCCCAAGGCGGAGACCGAGGCCCAGGCGCGCGCCTGTCTCGCCCTGCTCTCGGGGCGCAATCACCGCGTCTTTACCGGTATTGCCCTGCGCACGCCGGACGGTGAACTGACCGCGAAACTGGTCGAGACCCGGGTCAAGTTCAAGCGTCTGAGCACGCCGGAGCTGGAAAGCTATATCGCCAGCGGCGAATGGCGCGGCAAGGCGGGCGGCTATGGCATCCAGGGCCGTGCCGGCGCCTATGTCATCTCTCTGATCGGCTCCTATACCGGCGTTGTCGGACTGCCGATCCATGAGACCGTCAACCTGTTGGCCGGGCGTGGCTATCCAGTCCTTGATGTCCAGAACGAAACGAAGAACCCATGATCCGCCAGATCCTGATCGAAGAGAATATCGGCGAGACCCGCGCCGCCGTCGCCGAGAATGGCCGCATCGTCGAGCTGCATCTCGACCGCTGGTCGGAACTGCGCCAGCGCGCCGTCGAGGGCGAACTCTATCGTGGCCGCGTCCGCCGCGTGGAGCCGGCGCTCAACGCCGCCTTTGTCGATCTTGGTGTCGGCGAGGAGGGCTTCATGCCTTTCGGCAAGGCCGGCCGGCCCAAGGGTTTGCATGAAGGCGCCGCGATTGGCGTGCGCGTCTCGCGTGAAGCCTTCGCCGACAAGGGCCCGACCCTCAACCTGGTCGACGCGCCCGCCGGCGATGCCCCGGAATGCCTCGAACCGGCGCCCATCCTGGCCCAGCGCCTGGCGCAGATATTCTCCGGCGCCGACGTTGTCTGGGCCGATGAGACCGATTTCGATCTTGAGGAAGCCTTCGAGCTGGCGCTGGACCCGGTTGCCCCGATTCCCGGTGGCGGCTCGCTCTGCATCGAGCAGACCCGCGCCATGGTGACCATCGATGTCGATGCCGAGGGCCGCAAGGGCACCGGCTCGCCGCTGCAGCTGGCCCAGGCGCTCAATCTCTCCGCCGCCAAGGAATCGGCGCGCCAGATCCGCCTGCGCGGCCTGGGCGGCATTGCCGCGATTGATTTCGTCCACATGCGCGGCCAGCCCGAGCGCAAGGCGGTCGAACAGGCCCTGCGCCAGGCTTTCCGCAATGACCGCGCCAAGGTCGATGTCGCGCCGCTCTCCCAATTCTGTGTCGGCGAGCTGGCACGCCAGCGCCGTGGCCGCACCCTGGCGGAAATCCAGCTGGATGAGACCGGTGCCATGAGTGTTGAAACCTGCGCCCTGGCGGCCCTGAGACGCCTTGAGGGCGAAGCGCGCGCCCAGCGCTCGCGCCGGCTCACCCTGCAGGTCTCCAGCGAGGTCCACGCCTGGCTGGAAGCCGACACGATCGGCTGGAATGCGGCCCTGGCCGAACGGATCGGCGGCCGTTTCACCCTCGCACTGAATGCCGAATTCGGCCGCGAGGACTGCGGAGTCAAATCCTGATGCCCAAACCCGTCACCTGCCCGATGTGCAAGAATCCCCCGGTCGAGGCCTTCAAGCCCTTCTGTTCGAAACGCTGCGCCGATCTCGATCTGGGCAAATGGTTCACCGGCGCCTACGCCATTCCCGGCGAGCCGGTCGACCAGGCCGAGGAAACCCCGCCGGGCCAGCCGGATAACGAGTAGCCGCGCTTCACTGCAATAATCTGCGATCCAGCGCGCTGCAGCGTGGACAGGTGCCAGCGCGCACCTTATAAACCGCGCTCTCGCCAGCGGCCCAAAGCTGCATGGCGAGCCCGGTGCCCGGGTAGCTCAGTTGGTAGAGCAGCGGATTGAAAATCCGCGTGTCGGTGGTTCGAATCCGCCCCCGGGCACCACTACTAAATCAAACCCAATGAAATCAGCCATTTAAACCCCCCATTTTGTCCCACTTCTGACACCAGCCGGAAAAGTGGGACACTTTGTTGTCAGAATGGCCCAAAGACGTGCCTAGCTCCGTGAGCGCGGCTCACGGCCATGTCTTGTAAATCAGTACTTTAGATTGGACGGCTGCGGCTCATCGCACCAGGATTTGGTGGTGCGAGCCCATAACGGATTCCCACCACCAGGACAGAATCTGTCATCCTTCGGCGCGGCGTTGGAAGTTTCGGCGATTTGAAAGCGCCACGTTTACACTTAGTGTAAAAGTGGCTGTTGACTTTCCGAGCGCCAGCCGCGATAATGTCGAGATGGACGTTGAATTCGCAGATGACGCGCTCGACCAGCTCGAGACCGACGCGCGGTTCGCCGCAGGGCACAGCCAAGCGATCGTCAAGGGATTCCGCAAGCGAATGCAAATGATCCGTGCGGCGCATGACGAGCGCGATCTCTACCAGAACAAAGGCGCCCGATTTGAGCGCCTCAAAGGCAAAAGGGCAGGTCAATGCTCAGTAATGTTGACGGGGAACTGGCGGCTCATAATCGAATTAATCAAAGAAAAAAATGGGCAGGCAGTAGTTAAGGTGGTCGAAATTGTTGACTACCATTGAGTTTTAGGAGGGTGAAATGACAAATCGAATGCCGGCAGAAGCATTCCCTCCGGGAGAGTTTTTGCGTGACGAACTCGATGCGCGAGGCTGGACTCAGACTGAGTTCGCGAAGCTTATTGAGCGCCCGGTTCGATTGGTGAATGAAATCATACACGGCAAGCGTGGCGTTTCGCCTGAGACTGCATTGGATTTCGCGGCCGCATTTGGCACGTCTCCACAGTACTGGCTGAACCTTGAGTCTAGCTACCAGTTGTTCAAAGCGGGGATGGTCGACGCCCGAACTGGAAGGGATACGCGGATTGGACGCGAGGCACGATTGCGCGAAGCCTTTCCGGTGCGGGAGCTAGTTAAGCGTGGTTGGGTTGAGGCTTCGGAAAACGTGGAGGTATTCGAGTCACGCGTGCTGTCGTTTTTCGGAGTGCGGTCTGTTGGTGAAACTCCCCAGTTCGCACATGCAGCGAAGCGTAACTATGAGCATGCTCCATCTATCCTGCAGCAAGCTTGGCTCTTTCGAGTCCGGCAGTTGGCCACCGCGCTAGTCGGCCCAAATTATTCTGAATCTGGCCTGCGTGCAGTGTTGGGCGATCTTGAAACCCTGACCGGGGATCCCGAAGAAATTCGACATGTTCCTGGAATGTTGGCGCAATGCGGGGTCCGGTTCGTGATCGTCGAGCCGCTGCCGGGGTCTAAAATCGACGGCGCTTGCTTTTGGATTGATGGGGGGAAAACCCCGGTTATTGGCTTAACGCTGCTGCACGATCGGATCGATAATTTCTGGTTCGTGCTTCGGCACGAGATCGAACACGTGCTTCGCGGTGACGGCCGAACGGATCCTGTGGTCGACGTTGCCTCGGAGGATGGAGAGCTGACTTCAGAGGCTGGGGGCGAGGCAGAGGCAGCGGCGAATGCGGCGGCGTCTGATTTTTGCGTCCCGCACGATCAGATAGAGAATTTCATTGCGCGTGTAGATCCGATGTACTCTCACAAGAAGGTACTCGGTTTCGCGAACCGGATTCGGCGACACCCTGGATTGGTTGTTGGCCAACTTCACCACCGCACCGGACGCTACGAATTGTTTCGGAAGTATTTGGTGAAGGTCAGAGACATCATTTCTCATTCCGCTTTAACCGACGGTTTTGGCCGGATGGGGCCTGCCGATTTCTAGAAGCACAGGAGGCTCATATGGCTACCTACTCGAAGCAGATACAGAAAATCGTAACGGAATTTCGGCTGGCTGGGAACAAGTGGCCGGCGACCACCAAGGAGATTGCGGCTTGGGCAATTCAGACGGGTCGTTGGCAGCTTGAAGACGATATCGCCATTCGCAAATGCGCAGAGGATATCTCTCGTGCCATGCGGGAGGAGTACACCACTGATGCGAAAGGGCGGCGCGTTCGTCTGAAGCACTCCGCTACGATGATGCTCAACGGCAAGCAGTGTGTCCTTTGGGATGATCTGAGAACCGCTCCGCGTAGCCATATGCAGCTCGCCTTCCAGCAACGCCGGCATCAGATTTTGGGTGATTGCCGTCAGTTGAAGACCGATGTGGAGAGTTACAATGACCGGCATTCCGCTGAGAAGCCTCTCCAGATGATTTTTGATTTTTCATTGGACCTGGAAGAAGAGGATGCGGCGTAGCCCGCCCGAGGAGTGGGACCTACCTCCTAGAAATCTGCGATATCAATTTGAGATTTGGACCTACTTTGCGGCGATATGCATTAGGCCCTGATTTATCTGCACGCCGTCGGCGTCCTTCCACGCGATCCGGATTCTCTCGCGTGGATCCGAACCTACCGATATGGTCCAGTGTTCAAAGGCCCAGTCGAGCGACGAGACGCCACTGATGTGCTCTAGGGACTCTAGGTCGATGTAGTGAACCTGTGTGAACTCGTCGCTTACGCCAGCGGCGGAGATCGTAAGAACTCGGCGTTCAGCGTCTATGAGAATACGACCCGCGCCAGGCTCACTCATCGCCCCGCGGTTGGGGGCTGCGACGGTCCAAAGTGCCTCTCCAACCGCAAGGCCCGTGATCGATGAACCAGCTTGGGGCTGTGCAGGCACAAAAATTGGAGCCAGAGTGGCATTTGACCCCAGGCGCCAGCACAGAAACGCCGGGTGGTTGGGGGTATGGTCAAACCGAAAGAAGAGCGCCCACATCCCATCCCATCTCAGAATGCCGACGTGGCCAGCGGGGATTTCATGCATCCTGCCGGATCGTAGCCCGGCGAGTGGGAGCTGATTGAGATTGCTCATGCGTATACCCTCCAATGTCGATGCGTTAACATAGTGGCCTCGTGCCGGGTTGTCGCCCTTGTTGTCAATTGCATCGGCGCAAGCTAAGCGGGCGGGCCACAGTCATGGTTCTGTGGCAGTATTAATTAGCTTGAGGTTTCGTGCGAATTCGAGCGCAGAGGTGGGACGGCACGTCTTGTAAGCTATTGAAAGTGTTGGAAGTTCGTGAGTGTCCCACTGAGTAATAACTCATTGAAATGGCCCGGTATAATGCCCACGCCCCCGGGCACCATTTTCCCAAGCTTTGCCATGAAATGCCGGCCTGCCGCCCCCTTGCACCACGCGTGTCAGGCAGTCCTGCTGGCTGCAAGTGTTTCGGCGATGATAGCGGCCAGGGCTTCGAACCGGTAGGGCTTGGCGAGGTGGTTGTCGGCGCCGGCCTGGCGATAGGCGTTGATCTGGTTGGCCATGGTGTTGGCGGTCAGGGCGATGATCGGGGTGCGCGGCAGGTTCTGCTCGTCCTCGATCGCCCGCAAGGTCTGGATCGCCGTGACACCGTCCATTACCGGCATGTGGATATCCATCAGGATGATATCGGGCCGCTGGCGCTTCCAGGCCTCGATGGCCTCTTCGCCATTCTCGACCAGGGTGATCTCGCGGCAACGCGGGGCCAGCAGGCTGTGCAGGACCAGCCGGTTGGTGGCCACGTCCTCGGCCGCGAGTATGCTGGTGTGAGCCAGCAGGCACTCGCCGTCCGGCGGGGCCGGTGGCTGTGTCGCCTCGCCGGCGGATTGTTCGCTGCGGATCGCGGGAATGGCAAAGCTGAACACGGAGCCCTGGCCCGGCTCGCTTTCGACCCGGATCCAGCCGCCCATCAGCTCGCACAGGCGCCGGGAGATGGACAGGCCGAGACCGGTGCCGCCGAACTTTCTCGATGTCGAGGCATCGGCCTGCATGAAGGGGGCGAACACCCGCTCGCAGGTCTCCGGATCCATGCCGATCCCGGTATCGGTGATCTCGAATACCAATTCCTCGCCCCCTGGCCCCTGGCGCAAGTCCGCGGCGACCTTGACGCTGCCGCTCGCGGTGAATTTCAGGGCGTTGGCGATGAGATTGTTGAATACCTGCCTCAACCTGTTGGCATCGCCAATAAAACGGCCGCGCGCCGCTTCGGGGATATCAAGCGTCAGAGCAAGGCCGCGATCGGTCGCTTCGAGCCTGTGGGCGGACATCACCGAGTTCAGCAATTCATCGAGTTCGAAGGGCGCATTGGCCACGGCCAGCATGTCCGCTTCGATCTTTGACAGGTCGAGAATGTCGTCGATCAGGCCCAGCAGTGACTCTCCCGATTCCCGGATTGTCCCCACCATGCCGCGTTGCTGGCTATCAAGACCGGTATCCTGAAGCACTTGTGCCATGCCGAGCACGCCGTTCAGAGGTGTGCGGATTTCGTGACTCATATTGGCCAGAAACTGACTCTTGAGCTGGTTGGCGCTTTGAGCCAGGCGCGTGGCCTCTTCCAGTTCCACCTCACGGGCATTGAGCGTGTTCACCATGCCACGCAGGGCCTTCGCCCGCCGGTTGGCGACCAGGGTCACGGCGGTCACGCTGGTGGCCAGCAGGGAGAGCAGCAAGCCGATGGTCCAGGTCACGGAGACGGCGTAGCGCCGGAAACTGCCGAGCAATTCGGCGGTCGGCTCGACGCGCAAGGTCCACTCCACGCCATTGAACTCGACGAGTGCTGCCGCCGCTGCGCCGGTGTTTTCAGCTCTGGCGGTAAAATTCCGGGAAGTCCAGATCGTCTCGCCCAATTCCTCGACGGCGATCGAAAACTGGCTCAGCCGTTCAATGTGCAGCAGGTTCTCGATCAGGCGCTCAACCGCAAACACGCCGATGATCAGGCCGCCTGGCGCGTCATCAATGCGGAGGGGATAATAGGCGACGAGACCGCGCCCGCCCTGCACCAGCTGGAAACTGTTGCTGACCACCATTTCGCGGTTACGCACCGCATTATCGATCACGGTCCTGCGCCATTCTACGCTGTAGAGGTCGAGATCCATCGCGGCTTCATTGCCAACCAGCGGCTCGATCCAGCGAATGCGATAGCTGGTATCGGCCCACTCGATGGCCTGCATCCAGGGCTTGTCTTCCAGATAGGCCCGGGCATCGGCAACCCAGACTTCATAGGGCAAACCCCCGGGCTGCACCGTAAATCGCTGCCCCAGGCGGTCGATGGCCAGCATTTCCTGGACGATCTGGTATTGCAGATGATCGCTGAGATCGCCTGCCCGCGTCTCGACAGCGAAACGCAGCGCCGCCAGCCGTTCAGTCTCTGCGCGGGCTGCGAGCAGGTATGTGCTGATGAGACCAGCCACCAGCACGAGCAGGGGCCAGGCCAGGATATCCAGGCCCAGGGCCCTGATTTTATTGAACCCCTGCCGCGTTTGGTCTTGCGTCATTGACTGCCCTTCATGCCTCGGACGGCAGAATGCAGCGGGCATCCCCAAAATATGCTTAATGCTACTGGATGCTTCAGGCGAGGGCTGGCTGCTCCCGTTGTGCCTCCCCCAAACAAAAACGCCCGGCCAGCCGGCCGGGCGTTTCCGTGTCACGCGCTGGCGTGTTGGATTACACCAGTTCCTTGAGCTTTTCCGCCTGGAAATCGGCGAGTTCATCAAAACGCCCGTCGCGGACTTTCACGGCCCATGCCGGGTCGGAGATGAGGGCGCGGCCGACGGCGACGAGGTCGAATTCGTCGCGTTCCAGGCGCTCGATCAGGCCGTCGAGGGAGGCAGCCGGTGAGTTCTCGCCCATGAAGGCGCCGATGAAATCGGAGTTGAGGCCGACCGAGCCGACGGTGATCGCCGGCTTGCCGGTAAGCTTTTTCGTCCAGCCGGCGAGATTGAGGTCCGAGCCCTCGAATTCCGGGATCCAGAAGCGGCGGGTCGAGGCGTGGAAGATGTCGACGCCGGCATCGGAAAGCGGGCCAAGGAAGGCGGCGAGCTCGTCGGGCGTGGTCGCCAGTCTGGCGTTGTAATCCTGCTGTTTCCATTGCGAGAAGCGCAGGATGAGCGGCAGGTCGGCGGGGATTTCCGCGCGCACGGCCTTGACGATTTCCTGCACCAGCGTGGTGCGCTCGACCAGACCACCGCCATAGCGGTCATCGCGCTGGTTCATGCCTTCCCAGAAGAACTGGTCGAGCAGATAGCCATGGGCGCCGTGCAGCTCGATGGCGTCAAAGCCGAGCTCGGCGGCGGCCTTGGCCCCCTTGGCGAAGGCGGCGATGGTGTCGGCAATGTCTTCGGCGCTCATCGGCTCGCCGACCTTCTTGCCGCCGGGCATGATGCCGGAGGGGCTGTCGGACGGGGCTTCGGGATGCGGACCCGTGCCCGGCTTGCGGGCCAGGCCGACATGCCAGAGTTGCGGTGCGATCTTGCCGCCGGCGGCGTGGACGGCCTCGACGACGGTTTTCCAGCCGGCCAGGGATTCGGGTTCATGAAAATTGGGTATGGCCGGATCGAAGCTGGCGCCGGGCCGGTCGATCGTCGTGCCTTCGGTGATAATCAGGCCGACCGCGTTCTCGGCGCGGCGGCGATAATAATCGACCACAGGCTGGCCGGGGACGCCACCCGGGCTCTTGGAGCGCGTCATCGGGGCCATCACGATGCGGTTGGGCAGGTCAAGCGAGCCCAGCGAGAAGGGCTTGAACAGGGCGGCAGTCGAGGTCATGCGGCTATCCTTGCAAATGAAAACTCGCTGCACAGATAAGCCTGTTTTCCCGAAAATCGACCCTCGGGTATGTATTTCGGCCATACGCCGGGCGCTATGGCTCCGGCGTCCACCGGTCCGGACGCCCGCAGACCTGTGCGCAAGGCCGTCACCATCTCCGCCCCGGAACAGGTCCGGGGCGGAGATGGTGACGATGACGGGCGCGAGGGTTCCAATAGAAGAACACCCTCCCCGGAATTCGCTGAGCTCCTCCGGGGAAGATTGTCTTGGATGATGGGTGCGAGATTTCGGGTCCCTATCCCCGCCCTCTGCCAACTGTCCCACGTCATCCTGACGCAAGTCAGGACCTCGACCTGACAAGTGCGGAACCTGCAATATCGAGGTCCTGACTTTCGTCGGGATGACGATTAAACATCAAACTTATCCCCACCCCGCTAACGTGCGCGCATAGTCGCCGAGTTCTGGTCGCACGGGAGGCGTGAGCTCAGTCACTTGCGGCGATCGGGAGCGTGGAGCCCATCCGCACGACGGTGTGACAGCCCGAGTTCCGGTGGGGCCATGATCGGGGAAGTGAGGCAATAGGGCTCGACCAATCTTCCACGGTCATTTCGAGGCAGGACCCGCGAGGGACCTGAGTAAATCTCCACGTGCGGGACGTCTCGGATGCCCCCAAAACTTACTCAAGAACCGGCATTCGCCGGCGTCCCGCACACCTCCCAACACCGGGAGGCCCCCTCAAACCTCCAGCGGCAGGCCGCGTGGAGATTTTCGTGCTGCCGGGGAGGTGAGAGGATTTTTTAACGGAGCCACGCGATCATTTCAGTCCTGGCAGGCTGGAGCGCTGCGCGGTCTGTCTGCCCTGATGGTGAAACAGGAGGCTCACTTGCGTCCGGATCGGGATGTTCATGTCACTCGTCTCAGGAACCAGTTTCGTGCTGTGTCGGACCGCGCGATGCGGCGGCAGCGGACATCTCACGCGCTGGCCACGGTACGCGCCTGGGGGCTAGGTTTGGGCCTGCTCGTTTGTTCCTTGGCGCTGGTGTGGTTCACGATTGGCAGACTCAGTCCCTGGCCGGTGCCGGTAACGGTGCGGCACTATCTGGCGAGCGAGGGCTGTTATTCAGCCAGCACCGTGGGTCTGGCACCAGCGCGGCGCGGTGAGCCGGGTTATTGGCCCAAGCTGGATGGCGACAAGGACGGGATCTCCTGCGAGCTCTGGACCCCGGACGGGCGCCGCGCCAAGCGCTAGTCGCCCGCGCAGACCAGGATGTGATCATCGAACACCGCACCGACCAGCAAGACGCCGTCGCGCTGGGCCGCGACGCTGGAGGCGTTCAGCGAGCCGTCCATCACCAGCAGGGCCGTTTCGGTCTCGCCGGTGACCGGGTTGAGGCGCACGGCGTGGGAGGGGGCGATGGCGCCGGCATCGGCGGCGTGGGCGACGAAATCGAACACGCGCGGATGGCCGCCAATCCACAGGTCACCGCGCTCATCGACCTCGATATTGTCCGGCGCGGTCGGGACGGCAAAGGCGCGGTCGGCGGTGAGTTGGCCGCTCGACGCATCACGGTCATAGACTCGCACCCGGCGGGCGAGCAGTTCGGCGACATAGACCTCATTGCCGTCGGCGGAGATGTTGATGCCATTGGCATAGGCGATACCGTGGGCGACCATGTCGCCATCGGTGCCGTCGAAATAGGACACGCTCGAGAGCGGCAGGCCGAAATAGGCCTCCAGATTGGCCATGATGCCGGAATGATAGGCGCGGTCATTGGTGGCGTAGAAGCTGCGCGGGCCGACCCCGAGCACATCATTGGGCGAGAGCAGGGCCTCATGGCTAATGCTCTCGACATGGCTCAGCATGCCATCCTCGCCGACATCGAAGATCTCGACGGCGTGGGTGCCGCCGGCGATGTCGAAACCGGCGCGGTGATTGACGACGAAGAGGCGCTGACTGCCGTCCGGGCCGGTCCACAGGCTGATGCCGTGGGGGTGGAAATCGGCCGGGGCATCACCGGAGACGTCATGCAGGCTGCCCGGCTCGTTGAGGTCGAAGGCAAAGATGCCGCCGCGCTCGCCGGTGCGGCGGTCATCGGTGGAGAGGAAGACGCGGTTTGAGGCCGGATCGATGGTGATGTCTTCCGTGCCGGGGGCGATGGTCAGCGCCTCGCATTGACCCGGCGTGACCGGCGTCAGATCGGCCATCATGCCCGAGGCGGGAATGATGACGAAGGCCATGCGCGCCAGGGCGGCGGCGATGATCAGGCCCAGAATGATCAGGATATTGCGCATGAAACTCCCCCCGGAAACAAAGCTGTCGGGGCAGAATAGAGCATTTCACGATCCGGCGCGCGCCTTGTTTGGGCGGCTCTGCCGCGCCCGGCTACCGGCCCTGGCGGCCATGCTTGCCCTGGACGCTGGAGCGGACCTTCTTGGTGAAGCCGCGCTTGCGGGCCCGCGCCTCGGACGGGGTTTCCGAATTATAGCGATCCTCGGCGAGCAGTTTCTCCCAGCGCCGGAAGCGGTCGGCATCGACATCGCCGGCCTTGATCGCCGCCTGGATGGCACAGCCGGGCTCGGACTTGTGGGCACAGTCGGAGAATTTGCATTGCGTGGCGAGCTCGGTCAGGTCGGAAAAGACGCGGTCAATCCCGTCGCCGCTATCGCTCATGCCGAGCGAGCGCATGCCCGGCGTGTCGATCAGCCAGGCGCCGGAAAGGGTCGGGCGCAGGCTGCGCGCCGTGGTCGTGTGGCGGCCCTTGTCGTCACCCTTGCGATTGCCCTGGGTCTCGCTCGCCTCGCCGGTCAGCCCGTTGAGAATCGTCGACTTGCCGACGCCGGACGAGCCGACCAGGGCCGCCGTCGCACCGGGCTGCAGCCAGGGCAGGAGCCGGCCCAGCGCGGCCGTGTTGCGGGCATCGAGCGTGATGGCGCTGACATGGGGCGACAGCGCTTCGGCCTGGCGGACATAGTCGGCGGCGTTATCGACCAGGTCGGCCTTGGTCAGCACGATCAGCGGCTTGGTATCGCTGCTGGCGGCGAGGGTGAGATAGCGTTCCAGCCGCGCCGGGTTGAAGTCCGCATTGCAGGAGGTGACGATCATCAGCGTGTCGACATTGGCGGCGATCAGCTGGTGCATCAACACCGTGCCGGCGGCGCGGCGGCGCAGGATGGAGCGGCGCTCGAGGAGGCGGGTGATGCGGTGTTCCGACGGGTCGAACAATACCCAGTCACCGACGGCCAGATCGCCGGCCTGCATGTCGCCGGGCAGGGTGAGGGTGATCTCGCCATCGGGGGTGAGGGCCTGGACCCGGTCGCGATGCACATCGCACAGACGGGCCGGCGGTGTCGCCTCGAGCTCGCCCGGCTCAAGCTGGGTCGCGAAATAGTCTGACCAGCCGAGTGCGGCGAGCGATGCGTCTGACATGAAAGTGCCTTGTGTGTGGACGGATAGACCGCCGCCTGAAATCTGCGTTCCGGTGCTTTCCTAGCACATCGGGTGTGCGGTTCCAGTTTTCACGCCGGCCCCGAGCCCCCGCCGCTCACAGGCCCGATGCGAAGCGGGCGCAGAGCGCGGCGATTGGCAGGAAAAACACCCAGGACAGGTGCCGGCCCCGCGAGGCAACAAGCGCAGCGGCGCCGGAGGCGGCGAAAAGGGCCGCCATGACCCAGAGGAAACAGGCGGCGAAATCCATCGGGGTTTGTTGCAGCCGGACGAGGAGTGCGGCCATGCCGAGCCAGATGAGGGAGGTGAGGTGCCAGGCGACGCGGATTGTCGTCCGGGTCATGTCGGGACTGCCGAGAATGACCGGTAGTCCGTCAAGCCGCAGCAGCGGCCGGATCAGGCGGATCTCGCCGACAATCGAGTGCATGGCACTGACGGCAAGGAGGAGTGCGGCGGCGATGAGCAGCATAGGAAAACGCCTTGTTCAGCGCAGCAGGAACGCGCACCAACCCAGCGCTGCGATCAGTGCGAAAAGTGATGTGGAGGGGAAGCGGAGCGGGTTGATTGCGGCTTTCAGCCCGACGGCAATGCTCAGGCCGCAGAGCGCCGCGCTCAGGGCAGACAGCCCGAACAGGAGCGCGCTCTCTCCCGGATGGAGGGCCAGCCAGAGAAAGCCCGCAGCAATGAAGATGATCAATACGCTGGTGATGTGCCAGCAATAGTAATTCAGCCATTTCGAGAGGTGCGGCAGGCTGGTGTCCGCCAGCAGTGGCCGGGCCACGAAAACCCCTCCGGCGAATGTATGCACGGCAAAGGTCACCATGGCGGCCGCGGTTGCGGCGATCAGAATGAATGTCATGGCGATCTCGGTTCCTGCGCGGTGATGAGCGCTTTACTAGAATGAATATTCTATTATATGTTTCCCGAATGGGACGCCTGTCAACCATTCGCGACGAGACCGTGTTCGCCGCCGCAGGTGCGCAATTGGCGAGCGAGGGCGCCGTCACGCTGCAGGGCCTGGTTGCCGCAACCGGTATCTCGATCGGCTCGCTCTATCACCGGTATGGCTCACGGGAGGGTTTGCTGGCGCAGGCCTGGATCGACGCCGTCTCGGCCTTTCACGACCGGTTTCTCGCAGCCCTGGCGGCCGAGAATGCGGAGGCTGGCTTGCAAGCCGCCCTGGCGACGCCCCGCTTCTGCCGCGAGGAGCGGTCACGTGCGATTATTCTGTGTTGCTGCCGTCAGGTCGATTTCATCGCGCCGGCGACGCCGCCTCCGAGCCTGCAGGTGCTGCGGACGATCAATGACAAGGTTGCGGCCGCCTTGCAGGCCTATGCTGACAGCACGGGCCATTCACTCACGGCCTGCCGCATGGGCATGGTCGCCTTTCCCCTGGGCGCAGTGCGGCTCTATTTGCCCGGTCAGCCCGTGCCCGAGGAGGTGGACCGCTATGTCGAGGCCGGCTTTCGCGCGGCCATGACTGCAGACACCGGTGCCCGCACCTGAGGTGCGACCTCTCCGGCCTGATAGCCGGCCCGGAGAACATCGACGATGATCCGAGGTGTCAGGACGCAGACTTCACCAGCGGGCTCGACCGGGCTGGGCTGATAGCCGTCAAAGCTCCAGGCGAATACACGGCCCCGCTGCCGGACGAGGGCGTCATTGCCGCCGGGCAGCGTGAAGAAGACGCCATCGGGCAGGCGCTCAAGCGGGGCTTTGTGCGTGATCTGGGTCCGGCTGCGCGAGTGGACACGGTCGGCATGCAGCAGGCGATTCATCGCTGCCGGCGAGGGGCGCTCGCCCAGTTCGGGCCGGGCGCGGCCAAAGGCCTGCTGGAAAGCGATATAGTCGGCATGGCGGCAGGTGCCGCAGGGCCGGTGACCGGCGGCGAGGGCGACGGCCTCGTCGGTGAAGAAGAGCTCGGTATAGACGCCGGGGCGCATGATCGGGCGCTGCCAGTCCTTGAAGGTGAGGGCGCAGGCGACCCAGGCCTGGTGGGCCCAGCGTTTCTCGCCGAGCCGGCGATGTTCGTCATGCAGGCAGCCGCGATTACCCATCAGGGTGCCGCGCGCCGGATGGGCGAGGATTTCCCCGAAGGGGGTGACGCGATTTTGCAGCGGCATGGGCAGCAGGCTCCGGTTGTGAAAGGGCAAGGGTAGCGCCTGATCTGCAGCTGGACCAAACCGCACTTGCGTCAATCGAGCGAACAGTGTTCACTTTTCTCGGGCCCAGCCCGCCAAGCCGAGGAGCGCATTCATGTCCGACGAGCATTTTGATGTCCTGATTGTCGGAGCCGGGATTTCCGGCATTGCCGCGGCCTATCATCTACAGACCCGTTCGCCCGACCGCAGCTATGCGATCCTGGAGGCGCGCGAGGCAATCGGCGGTACGTGGGACCTGTTCCGCTATCCGGGCATCCGCTCCGACAGCGACATGTATACCTTCGGTTTCGCCTTCCGGCCCTGGACCGACGGCAAGGTGTTCGCCGACGGGCCGGCGATCCGCGAATACGTATCTGACACGGCGCGGCGCAATGGTATCGAGGAGAAGATCCGTTTCGGCACCCGCGTCATCCACGCCAACTGGGACAGCGAGACGGCACGCTGGACGGTGCGCACCGAGCGCGGCGAGGACGGGCAGCGCAAGAGTTTTACCTGCAATTTCCTGATGATGTGCTCGGGCTATTATCGCTACGAGCACGGCTATATGCCGGACTTTCCTGGCATGGAGGACTTCCCCGGCACCATCATTCATCCCCAGCTCTGGCCGGAGGATATCGACTACACCGGCAAGAAGGTGGTGATCATCGGCTCCGGTGCGACCGCGGTGACGCTGGTGCCGGCAATGGCGGAAAAGGCGGCGCATGTGACCATGCTGCAGCGCTCGCCGACCTATATCGCCGCGCGGCCCTCACGCGACGGGTTTGCCGATTTCATGCGCAAGATCCTGCCCGAGAAGATCGCCTATTCGGTGACGCGGGCGAAGAACGTCCTGCTTAATATCTATATTTACCACCTGTCCCAGACGCAGCCGCGCCTAGTCAAGGGCCAGGTGCTCAAGGCGATCCGCCTGCACCTCGGGCCGGACTTCGACGTCAAAAAGCATTTCTCGCCGAGCTATAATCCCTGGGACCAGCGCTTCTGCCTCGCGCCAGATGGTGATTTCTTCGACGTGCTGGCTGACGGCTCCGCCTCGATCATCACCGACCATATCGAGTGTTTCACCAGCACCGGCATCAAGCTGAAATCCGGCGAGGAGATCGAGGCCGATCTGATCATCCCGGCGACCGGGCTGGAGATGCAATTGCTCGGCGGCATGACGCTCAGCGTCGATGGCGCCATGGTCCGCGCCGCCGAAAAGGTGACCTATCGCGGCATGATGCTCAGCGATGTGCCCAATTTCGCGATCGCCTTTGGCTATACCAATGCCTCCTGGACGCTGAAGATCGACCTGACCTGCGAGCGCGTCTGCCGTCTGCTCAATCACATGTCGGCCAAGGGCTATGATTACTGCGTGCCGACACCGCCGGCAGATCTGGAGACCGTGCCGATGCTCGATTTCTCCTCGAGCTATGTCCAGCGGGCGATGGCACACCTGCCGCAACAGGGCGTGAAATCGCCATGGCGCACCTATCAGAACTACGTCCAGGACATGTTCACCATCCGCTTCGGCAAGCTGGAGGACGGGGCGATGAAGTTCGGCCGGGCCGGCGACAAGGGGCAGCAGGCTCCGGCGCTGGAGGCGGCCGAGTAGGGGGCACCCTGATTGCGCATGATTTTTGCGGTTTCGGCGTAAATTTGGGGATTTCGGCCCGGATGTCACCCGCGCCGCGTGACCGGCTGGACTTTTCATCCAATCGCGGCCAGTCTGCGCGGATCAAGCTGTCGAGACCGATCATGACGCGCGCCATCGCCCTTCCCCTCGCAGACCAGAACCGGATCCGTATCCGCCTGCTCGGCCAGGCCGCGCTCATTTTGATTATCATCGGCCATAGCCTGACCGGAGCGCCGCTCGCCCCTGCCTGACATCGACCTGATGCCGCCGCAGACCGAACCTCGCTCCGACCGGGCGAGGTTTTTTTGCGCCTCGCTCCAACCGCCCCGATCAGACCAAGCACCGACCCCAAGTGAGCCCGCCATGATTTCAGATTTTGCCGCCGAGTTCGATTTTGTTGCCGATTGCCATGCAAGCGGCATGGGCGGTGTGCTGCGCACGCCCTGCCAGCGGGCCGAGGCGCTGAGCGAGCTGACCGGCTGCGACATTCGGGTCAAGCTGGAGAATTTGCAGGTGACCGGTTCTTTCAAGGAGCGCGGCGCCTATGCCAAGCTGGTCAGCCTGTCCCCGGCGGAGCGGGCGCGCGGCGTGGTGGCGGCCTCGGCCGGCAATCATGCCCAGGGCGTCGCCCGGCACGGGCGCCTGCTCGGCATCGAGACGGTGATTTTCATGCCGGTCGGGACGCCGGCGATCAAGGTCAATGCGACGCGGGCCCTGGGCGCGACAGTGGAGCTCGCCGGCGCCGGTTTCGACGAAACCAGCCAGCTCGCACGCGACTATTGTACCGCCGAGGGGCGGGTGCTGGTGCATCCGTTTGATGATCCGCTGGTGATGGCCGGGCAGGGCACTGTGGCGACGGAAATGCTGGCCGATCAGGGCGATCTCGATGTCATCGTGGTGCCGATTGGCGGCGGTGGCCTGGCCTCGGGCGTCGCGCTGACGGCAAAACGGATCAAGCCGGAGATCGAGATCATCGGCGTGCAGGCCGATCTCTTCCCGCCCTTCCACAACCTGTTTCACAGCGGCGACAGGCCCGTTGGCGGCATGACGCTGGCCGAAGGCATCGCCGTGCGCGAACCGGGCACGCTGACGCGGCGCATCATGGGCGAGATGCTCGATGATGTGCTGCTGGTCGATGAGCGCACGATCGAGCGGGCCCTGAACCTCTATCTGACACGGCTGCGTGTCCTGCCCGAAGGGGCGGGAGCTGTGGGCCTTGCGGCCGTGCTGGCGCATCCGGAGCGTTTCGCCGGCAAGGCGGTCGGCCTGGTGCTGACCGGCGGCAATGTCGACACGCGGCTGTTGTCATCCCTGCTCTTGCGGGATCTGGCCCGGTCGCGGCGGCTGGCGCGACTGCGAATCGAACTGATCGATGTGCCTGGGCAGCTCTCTTCGGTCTCTCACATCATCTCCGAGGCTGGCGGCAATGTGACCGATGTCGCCTACCACAAGACCTTCTCGGATCTGCCGGCCAAGGTGACCTATATCGACATCTCGCTCGAGGCCCAGGACGCCGCCCATATGGACCGGGTGCATGCGGCCCTGCGCCAGGCCGGCTTCCGGGTCGAATTCGCCGACTACTGAGCGAGGGAGATGACATCTGCAGCCCGGGGCCTAATTTGCTCGGGCATAAGTTATACCTGCCGTGGGCCCCGGTTTCGGGCGAGAAAAGCGGCGGGTTTTCAACACTTCATGCCCGGACGCGACAAATTGCCATACAGATTTTGTGGAATCGCGCGATAAACCGGGACCAGACAGGCCAACATCCTCGGGGGCATCGATGCAATCGCCGCAGACACTCACACGCAGCGGGCTGGATTTCAGTACCGTAACAGTGCTTCTCATAACCGTGCTCGGAGCCCTCTGGGCGCTGTTTGCCGCGGCTTACGCTCCGGACGCTGCCATGAAGGGCCAGTCCTGGCTGCTCCTGGCCGGCTTCCTGACCGGTATCCTCCTGCTCGTCGGCAGTATCGCCAGTGGCGGTGTCGAGACCGATGAGCGCGAATACAATGAGAACCTGGTCAAGGCGGGCGTCATCGCATCGCTGTTCTGGGCTGCTGCCGGACTGCTTGTCGGCGTCATCATCGCCTTCCAGCTGGCCTTCCCGATCATCAATATCGAGGACTGGGGCTTCACCAGTTTCGGGCGCCTGCGGCCGCTGCACACCTCGGCGGTGATCTTCGCCTTCGGCGGCAATGTGCTGATCGCGACCTCCTTCTATGTGGTGCAGCGCACCTCGCGCACCCGGATCGCCGGCGGGATCTGGCCTTGGTTCGTGTTCTGGGGCTACCAGTTCTTCATCGTCATGGCCGGGTCCGGCTATCTGGTCGGCATCACCCAGTCCCGCGAATACGCCGAGCCGGAATGGTATGCCGATATCTGGCTGACCCTGGTCTGGGTCGCCTATCTGCTGGTCTTCCTGGGCACGCTGTGGAAGCGCAAGGAGCCGCATATCTATGTGGCGAACTGGTTCTACCTGGCCTTCATCGTCACCATTGCGATGCTGCACATCATCAATAATCTGGCCGTTCCGGTCAGCTTCTTCGGCTCGCACAGCTATTCCGCCTTCTCCGGCGTCCAGGATGCGCTGACCCAGTGGTGGTACGGCCATAACGCCGTTGGCTTCTTCCTCACCGCCGGCTTCCTCGGCATCATGTATTACTTCATCCCGAAACGGGTGAACCGGCCGGTCTATTCCTACCGCCTGTCGATCATCCACTTCTGGTCGCTGATCTTCATCTACATCTGGGCCGGCCCGCACCACCTGCACTATACGGCGCTGCCGGAATGGGCGCAGACGCTGGGCATGGCCTTCTCGATTATGCTGTGGATGCCGTCCTGGGGCGGGATGATCAACGGCCTGATGACGCTCTCGGGCGCCTGGGACAAGCTGCGCACCGACCCGGTCGTTCGCATGCTGGTGATCTCGGTTGCCTTCTACGGCATGTCGACCTTTGAAGGTCCGGTGATGTCGATCCGCGCCGTCAACGCGCTGTCCCACTATACCGACTGGACCGTTGGCCACGTGCACTCCGGTGCGCTCGGCTGGGTCGGCTTCGTGTCCTTCGGGGCGCTGTACTGCCTGGTTCCATGGCTGTGGAAGAAAGCCGGCATGTATTCCAAGGCGTTGGTCGACTGGCACTTCTGGATCGCGACCTTCGGCATCCTGCTCTACATCACCTCGATGTGGGTTGCGGGCATCATGCAAGGTCTGATGTGGCGCGCCTATAACTCGCTCGGCTTCCTGGAATACTCCTTCGTGGAAACCGTCGAGGCGATGCACATCTCCTACATCATCCGTGCGGTCGGTGGCCTGCTCTATCTGACCGGCGCCCTGATCATGATTTACAATGTCTATCGCACCATCCGGAGCGATGAGACCGAAGCGGATGAGGCTGTCTCGCCTCAACCCGCGCAGATTCCGGCCTAGGGGGAGACGGCTATGTCAAAGGGCAAAAGCCTGTGGAGCGATCTCCACAAAAAGCTGTTCGAGAAAAACTCGCTCATCCTCACTGTCGGCATTCTCGTCACCGTCTCTATCGGCGGCATCGTCGAGATTGCGCCGCTCTTCTATCTCGACTCGACGATCGAGGAAGTCGACGGCATGCGGCCCTATACGCCGCTGGAACAGCTGGGACGGGACATCTATGTCCGCGAGGGTTGCTATAACTGCCACTCGCAGATGGTTCGCCCGCTGCGCGACGAAGTCGAACGCTATGGCCACTACTCGCTCGCCGCAGAGAGCATGTATGACCACCCCTTCCAGTGGGGCTCGAAGCGGACCGGACCGGATCTGGCCCGCGTCGGCGCCAAGTATTCCGACGAATGGCATCGTGACCATATGCGTGATCCGCGCTCGGTGGTGCCGGAGTCGATCATGCCGGCCTATGCCTTCCTGGAAACCTCGACCCTGAGCTATGAAAATGTCGCCGCCAATCTGCGCGCCCTGCGCACGGTGGGTGTGCCCTATAGCGACGAGATGATCGAGGCGGCGGTGTCGGATGTGACGACGCAGCTCGATCCGTTCGCTTCGGATTATGACGGCTTCCTGGCGCGCTACCCCGGCGCGACCCTGCGCGATTTCGACGGCAATCCCGACCGGATTTCCGAGCTCGATGCGCTGGTCGCCTACCTTCAAGTGCTCGGCACGATGGTGGATTTCTCCACCTATGAAGCCGAAGCCGATGAAAACCTGAGATAGGGGGCGGCGATGTATTCCATTCTCTCGAGCTTTGCCCAGACCTGGGGCATGTTGCTCTTCATCCTGCTGTTCACCGGCGCCCTGGCCTATGCCCTGTGGCCCCGCAACCAGAAACGCTTCGACGAGGCGGCACGCTTGCCGCTGAGCGACGACGATGCACCGATCACCGAAGACGCGAATGAGGACCGGGCCCATGTCTGATCACAAGGAAAACCGCGAAACCGACGCGCATTCGGGAACCGAAACCACCGGCCATGAGTGGGACGGGATCAAGGAACTCGACACGCCGCTGCCGCGCTGGTGGCTGTACACCTTCTATGCCTGCATCGTTATCGGCATCGTCTATATGGTGATGATGCCGGCGATCCCGGCCCTGCCGGGCATGGGCGCGGATGCGGACAATGACCACACCCGTGGGATCAGCAACAATTCAGAGCGCGCCAATGTCGCCATGGCGATGGCCGATCTGGAAGCCTCGCGGGCTCCGGGTTTTGAGCGCCTGCGCGGCGCCTCGATCGACGAGATCGAGAATGATCCGGATCTGCTCGGCTTCGTGCGCGCTGCCGGCGATGCCGCCTTCGGCAATAATTGCTCGACCTGCCACGGCTCCGGTGCCCAGGGCTTTGTCGGCTATCCCAACCTCAATGACGATGTCTGGCTGTGGGGCGGGAGCTATGACGATATCCGCACCACGATTCGCTTCGGCATCCGTGGCGAGCATGCCGATACGCGCTTCTCGCAAATGCCGGCCTTCGGCCGCGACGGGCTGCTGACCCGGTCCCAGATCGGTGATGTCACTGATTATATCCTGTCCCTGTCGGGGCAGACCGGGCCGGCCGATTCCATCGCCCGCGGGTCCGATATCTTCACCAGCCAGTGCGCCAGCTGCCACATGGCCGATGGCCGTGGTGACCGCACCCAGGGCGCGCCGGATCTGACCGACCAGGACTGGCTCTATGGCGGTTCGCGGGACCAGATCCTGGCGACCATCTATCGCGGCCCCTATGGCGTCATGCCTGCCTGGGAAGACCGTCTGGGCGACACCACGATCGACGCCCTCGCAGCCTATGTCTATCTGCTCGGTGGCGGCGAAGCTGCGGCAAGCCGTCCCACGGGTCAGTAAGTCGCATCGCCTAAACCTCTTTAACCGGATTAAACGCCGCCATGTCTGATACGCAAAAACGCAGCATGGCGGCGCCCGGGGTCTCCCGCTCGAAAGCCAAGGCGGTCAATGCCGCCGACGAGCGCGAGCTCTACAAGAAACGCGAGCCGATTTATCCCAAGCTGGCGCACGGCAAGTTCCGTTTCGTCAAATGGGTGGTGATGGCCGTCACCCTGGCGGTCTATTACCTCGTGCCTTTCCTGCGCTGGGATCGCGGCGCCGATGCGCCCGACCAGGCGGTGCTGGCCGATTTCGCCGGCCGCCGTTTCTATTTCTTCTTCATCGAGATCTGGCCACAGGAAGTCTATTACATCACCGGCCTGCTGATCCTCGCGGCGCTGGCATTGTTCCTGGTCACGGCCCTGTTCGGGCGTGTCTGGTGTGGCTATGCCTGTCCGCAGACGGTGTGGACCGATCTCTTCATCATGGTCGAGCGCGCCTTCGAGGGCGATCGCAATGCCCGCATCAAGCTGGACCGTGCGCCCTGGAGCTTCAACAAGGCCTGGCGCAAGGTCGGCAAGCATACGGTCTGGCTTCTGATCGCCGCAGCGACCGGCGGGGCCTGGATCCTGTATTTCCACGATGCCTATGACACGCTGGCCAATTTCTTCACCGGCCAGGCCGACATGTCGGCCTATCTCTTCTTCGCGGTTCTGACCTTCACCACCTATGTGCTGGCCGGCACGATGCGCGAACAGGTCTGCACCTATATGTGTCCGTGGCCGCGCATCCAGGCGGCGATGACCGATCGCGAAGCGCTCAACGTCACCTATCGCGTTGACCGCGGCGAACCGCGCGGGCCGCACAAGAAGACCGATACCTGGGAGGGGCGGGGCGATTGCATCGATTGCATGCAATGCGTGGCTGTCTGTCCGATGGGGATCGATATCCGCGACGGCGCCCAGCTGGAATGCATCCAGTGCGCCCTGTGTATCGATGCCTGCGATGATGTCATGCGCAAGGTCGACCGGCCTACCGGGCTGATCGCCTACGAGACCGACGACAATATCGATCGCTTCCAGTCGGGCGAGAAACCGCGCTACCGCTTCGTGCGCATCCGCACCCTGGTCTATGCCGTGGCACTGGTGGCCGTGGCGGCCGTGATGCTGGCCGGTCTGCTGACGCGCACCGAGCTGGAACTCAACGCCGCACGCGACCGCAATCCCAATTATGTCCGCCTGTCCGATGGCTCGATCCGCAATGGCTACACCATCAAGGTCGTCAACAAGGGCAATGAGGCACGTGAACTGGATCTCGTTGTCGAAGGCGATCCGGCCATCACGGTCCGGGTGCTGGGAGCGCCCGAGGAGGCCCCGATGCGCATGAGTATCGAAGCCGACCGGACGCGCGATTTCGTCGTCTATCTCACCCTGCCGCATGAGGCCGTCGATGTGCCGCGCGAGGACATCATGTTCCGCGTTGTTGATCCGGCGACCGGCGAGACAGCCGAGACGCGCTCGGTTCTGGTGACGGGGCTGGCCGAATGAGACGCTTCCTCAACCCGCTGCGCGGCTGGCATGTGCTGGTGATGATTCTGCTGTTCTTCGGCGTCACCATCGGCGTCAATGCCACCTTCATCACCCTGGCCCTGCAGACGTTTCCGGGCGAGGACGTGCCCCACTCCTACGTCCAAGGGCTGGAGTTCAACGAGACGATCGCTCGCCGCCAGGCGCAGGATCAACTGGGCTGGTCGGCGCGTTTCAATGCCGTTGACGGGGCCCTGTTGCTGGAGGTGCTCGACGCAGAAGCGGCACCGGTTTCCGGCCTGAACCTGTCCGGGGAGATGGTCCATCCCGACACGACGCAGGCCTGCCCGCTTGCCTTCGCCGAAGCCCGGCCCGGCGTGTATCGCGCCGAGCTGGCATGCGAGACGGCTGGCCGCTGGCGCGTCCGGGTCCTCAATGAGGGCGAGGCGCCCTTCGAGGTGGAATACGAGCTATGGCTGCCCTAGGTGCCGCCACGCCGGACGCCGGCTCGGGCCAGGCGGATCCGCAGGCCTTTGTCCGCAAGATTGATGGTCAGTCGCATCTTGATCTTCTCGTGCGCGGCGCGACCTGCGCTGGCTGCATTGCCCGCATCGAGTCGGGCATGCTCGCCGATGAGCGCGTCGAACAGGCGCGGCTGAACCTGTCCACCGGCCGTCTGGCCCTGGTCTGGCGCGGCGAGCCCTCGGCGGCGCGCGGCTTTGTCACCAAGCTCGGCGAGATCGGCTATCCGGCGACGCCCTATGAGCCGGAGAACGACAACGATCCCCAGAAGGAAGACGAGCGCCGTCTGCTGCGTGCTTTGGCCGTGGCCGGATTCGCGATGGCGAATGTGATGCTGCTCTCGATCTCGGTCTGGTCCGGCGGGCTTGAGATGAGCGCGGCGATGCAGTCCCTGATGCACCGCATCTCGGCCCTGATCGTGCTGCCGGCCGTGGCCTATGCCGGCCAGCCCTTCTTCCGCTCGGCCTGGTCCGTGCTCAAGAATCGCCACGTCAATATGGACGTGCCGATCTCGCTGGCCGTGCTGCTCGCCTGCGGGCTCTCGATCTATGAGACCTTCATCGGCCATGGCGAGACCTATTACGACGCCGCGGCGATGCTGCTCTTCTTCCTGCTGATCGGCCGCTTCCTCGACATGCGGCTGCGCGCCCGCGCCAGCCAGGCGGCGCGGGGCCTGGCGGCGATGCAGGCGGCGACCGCCAATCGTCTGCGCCCCGACGGTGTCATGGAAGCCGTGCCGGCCCGCGATGTCCGTGCCGGCGATCAGCTGGTGCTGGCCGCGGGTGATCGTGTGCCGGTTGATGCGGTGATCATCGAAGGCGAGGGCGCCCTCGACGGTTCGCTCGTCAGCGGCGAGACGGCGCCGGTCGAGGCGCGGCCCGGCGTGCAGGTCTTCTCCGGCATGCTCAATCTCGACGGCAAGCTGGTCGTGCGCGCCAGTGCCGATCGCGACAATTCCCTGCTGGCCGAGATCACCCGCATGGTCGAGGCCGGCGAGCAGAGCCGCTCGCGCTTCGTGCGCCTCGCCGACCAGGCGGCGCGGCTCTATGTGCCGCTGGTACACTCGCTGGCACTGGCCACCCTGATCGGCTGGTTCGTGCTCGCCGGCGAGCCGCACACGGCCGTCATCAACGCCATCGCCGTGCTGATTATCACCTGCCCCTGTGCCCTGGGACTGGCCGTACCCGCGGTGCAGGTCGTTGCCTCGGGCCGTCTGTTCAAGGCCGGCGTGCTGGTCAAATCCGGCGATGCGCTCGAACGCATGGCCAAGATCGACACGGTCGTGGTCGACAAGACCGGGACATTGACCGAAGGCCGCCCGCGCCTGGTCGAGCCGGAGGCACTGCCCGAGGGCATGCTGGAACTGGCCGCCCGCCTCGCGCGCACCAGCCGCCACCCCCTGTCACGCGCCATCGCCGATGCGGCGGGTATGGGGCCGGCCGCAAAGGATGTCCGCGAGATCGCCGGCGGTGGACTTGAATGCGTCGAGGACGGGCGCCGTCTGCGTTTCGGGGCTGCCCGTTGGCTCGGGATCAATGCGGTCAGCGATCCGCATTCGGAAGCCTGGCTGGTCGTTGATGATGGCGCACCGGTGCGTTTTCGCTTCGCCGACCGTTTGCGCAGCGATGCGGCCTCGACCATCGAGGGGCTGCGCCAGCGCGGTTGCCGTATCGAGCTCTTGTCCGGTGACCGCCCGGGCCCGGTGGGCGCGATCGCGGCCGAGCTGGGCATCGAGCACTGGTCGGCCGAGCTGAAGCCGCAGGAGAAGATCGCGCGGATCGAGGCCCTGAAGGCTGAGGGACGCAGCGTGCTGATGATCGGTGACGGTCTCAATGACGCGCCGGCCCTGGCGACGGCCGATGCCTCGGTCTCGCTGGCGGCGGCAGCGGAGATTTCCCAGGCTGCGGCGGATTTCGTGCTGCAGGGAAACAAATTGTCCGGCTGTCTGGTCGCGCTCGATATTTCACGGGCCGCGCGCCGCCGGGTGCTGGAGAATTTCGCCCTGGCGGCGGGCTATAACATGATCGCCATCCCGCTGGCGGTGCTCGGAATGGTCACACCCCTGATCGCTGCCATCGCCATGTCTGCGTCATCCATCCTGGTAACGCTCAATGCCCTGAGGCTCGCAAGACGATGAACGCTCTGATCTGGCTGATACCCGTCGCACTGGGCCTGGGTTTTCTCGGGCTGGTCGGCTTCCTGTGGAGTCTGAAGTCCGGTCAGTTCGACGATCTCGACGGCGCGGCCCAGCGTATCCTGATGGATGACGACAAGCCGCTGCCCTCGCGGCCCCGGCCTCAGGCCGAGGCCGGCGAGTCCGAAGCTGATGGCGAAAAGTCCTTGTAGGCATGCCAGCTTGCATGTGCCAGCCAGGGGAAGACCAGCGCCAGGCCGATCAGGAAGAAGGCGGTGCCGGCCAGGGTCATGAAACCGATCAGCCAGGCCCAGGTGAACATCACGAAGGGCTGACGGCGCACCGCTGTGACGCTGGCCACCAGCGCCGTGACCGCATCGACATCCTGGTCGACCAGCATCGGAAAGGCGATGGCCGAGATTGAGAAGGCGAGACCGGCCAGCAGGGATCCGACAAGGGTGCCGAGCACGAGCAGGGTGATGCCCGCCGGTTCCGACAGGGAGAATTCCAGGAAGGGGCCGGGCGAAAGCGGCGTGCCCGGTGCGATGATCACCAGCAGGAACTGGGCAATCTCGACCCAGGCCATCAGCAGGAGCAGCAACAGCAGGGAGAGAAAGGCAATCTGGGTGATGCGGTCCGGGAAGCGCGAAATGATGACGCGAAAGCGCGGCACCTCGCCACGTTCCAGCGCGCGGCTGACCTGGTAGATGCCGATCGCCAGGGCCGGTGCAATGAGGGCGAAGCCGCTCAGGGCCACCGGCGCGATGGCGCCCAGCCCGAGCAGCCACAGTCCGCCGGTGATCAGAAGGCCGACGACGACGAAGATCAGGCCATAGCTCAGACTGACGCGCCGGGCGCGCATCATGTCGGCCCAGCCGTCCTTGAGCCATTTCCAGGGCGCATCGCGCCGGACTTTCTGCAGTGTGACCATGGTGTTCAACCTTCCCGGATGTCTTGTACCATGCTTCCCCGGTTCGCGGGATTATGCCACAATTTTATTGAGCCTATTGAGGCCTTCACCACAGGAATGACAGCCATGCCCGTGCGGAGGCCTCGATGGACCCACTGACCCAGCTCAGCCTGGCCGGCGGAATTCTGGCCGGTTTTGCCTCCAGCCTGCATTGCGTCGGGATGTGTGGCGGCATTGCCTCCGGCCTGATGCTGACCCTGGCCCCTGATGGTGATCATGCCACGCGGGCCCGCGTCATTCTGCTGGCGCAGCTCGGACGGGTCGGAGCCTATGTTGTGGCCGGTGCGATCGTCGGCCTGATCGGCTCCAGCGTCTATTTCTCGTTCGACCGCGGCGTCGCACACGCCCTGCTGCGCTGGGCCGGTGCGGTGACGCTGGTCTATATCGGACTGTCGGTGGCCGGCTGGGCGCCGAGCCTGGCGGGCCTGGACCGTGTCGGCAGCCGGGTCGTGACCTGGCTGCGCGCGCCGCTCGGCGGGGCCTTCTCGGCCGCAAGCCCGGTGCTGGCCGGATTCGTCTGGGGCTTTCTGCCCTGCGGCATGGTCTATGCGGCCCTGTTCTACGCCATGCTGTCCGGCAGCGCCGGTGGCGGCGCGATGATCATGGCCGGTTTCGGGCTCGGCACCGTGCCCGCCGTCGTCGGCGCGGCCTTCGGTGCCCAGGTGCTGATGCGGCTGTCGCAGCGGCCCGGTTTGCGCCTCACCGTCGGTCTCGTGATCGTGGTACTCGGTATCGCCTCGGCGGCCATTCCCTGGCGCACACTGGCGGCATTTTGCGGGATCGAACTGGGCTAGTGGCCTGACAAACCGTCATGTTCGTTCGGCGCGCGCCGGAAAAGAGCGTGCGAACTGCGGCCAGTCGGCCTATGATAACAGTCTTCTGGGATGGGGAGTTGTCGACATGTTGAACTGGCGCGTTGGGGCTGTGGCCCTGGTATTGGCTGCAGGCCTGATCGGCTGTTCCGGGCCGGACACATCCGTACAGGGGCCGGCACTCGACACCCGGCCGGCCGATGCGGCCCGCGCCACGGTTGAAGCGCCCTCCGAGTTTGCTTTCCTGCGTTACCAGATTGATGTGACCGGCGATGCGCCGCGGCTTTGCCTCGGCTTCACCCAGCCGCTCGATCCGCAGGCCGATTACGAACCCTATGTCGCGCTCGACCCCGAACGCCCCGTCGCCATGGCCGTCAGCGGCCAGTCGCTCTGCCTGGGTGGTTTCGCCTTCGGTGAGGGACAGAGCGTGACCTTGCGGTCCGGATTTCCCGCTGCCGATGGCCGCGCCCTGCGCGCCGATGAAGAGATCGAGATCGATTTCGGGGACCGCCCCGCCTATGTCGGCATTGCCGGTTCGGGCGTGATCCTGCCGCGTCTGGAAGCCGATGGCCTCGCGATCGAGACCGTCAATGTCGATACCGTCGAGGTCACGCTCTGGCGTGTGACGGACCGGGCGCTGGCCTTCCGCTCGATCACATCGGGCTTCACCGCCGGGTTCGACGAATATGACTGGCAGGCCCAGGAGGAAAGCCCGTTCCCCGTCGCTGAACGGCTCTGGCAGGGCCAGATGGACACGCACGGCACGCCCAACGCGCCGGTGACCACCGTCTTCCCGCTCGCCGAAACCATCGGCCAGCTGCGCCCCGGGGCCTATTATGTCCAGGTCGTCGACGATGCCGAGGCCGAGGACGACTTCCATGTTCCGGCCCGCTCGAGCCGCTGGCTGGTGATCACCGATCTGGCGCTGACCGCGTATCGCGGCCGCGACGGCATCGATTATGTCGTCCGTTCGCTGCAGACGGCACTGCCCGTGCCCGGCGTGCGTGTCGAACTGGTCGCGCGCAGCAATGAAATTCTCGGCACGGCGACGACCGATGCCAATGGCCGCGCACGCTTCGCCGGCCCGCTGATGCGCGGCGAGGAGGGCAATACGCCCCGCCTGCTGACCGCCTATGGTCCCGACAATGATTTTGCCGTGCTCGACCTGCAGCGCAATCCGGTTGATCTGAGTGGCCAGGACATTGCCGGCCGTGACCGCAGCGAGGGGGCGGATGGCTTCCTCTATCTCGATCGCGGCATCTACCGTCCCGGCGAGCAGGTCCATATCGCCGCGATGATGCGCGATGGCCAGGCCATCTCGATCTCCAACCGCTCCGGCGATCTGGTGTTGTACGGCCCCAATGGTATCGAGGCCGCCCGTGAGCGGTTCGAGGGTGCGCCGATCGGTGGCACCGTATTCTGGGATTATGACCTGGCGCGGGAATCCGCGCGCGGCGAATGGCGCATTGATGCCATGCTCGATGGCTATGGCCTGATTGCGCAGACGCGTTTCTCGGTTGAGGATTTCGTGCCGCAGCGTATCGCGCTGGACCTGACGGCCGATACCAGCGCGCCGCTGCGCGCCGGCGAGGTCCGCGATGTCGAGGCCAATGTCCGCTTCCTCTACGGGGCGCCCGGTGCCGGTCTGCCGGTCGAGGGCACGATCCGCATCGAGACCGATCCCAATCCTTTCCCTGAATACGCCCGCTTTGCTTTCGGCCGGTATGACGAGAGCTTCCGCGAGACCAGCCGGGACCTGCGTGAGACCATCGCCGATGGCGCCGGCCATGCCGTGCTGCGTGTCGACCCGGAAGGCGAGGGCGAGGGCACCAGTGCACCGCTGCGTATCCGCACCGTGATCTCGGCGATCGAACCGGGCGGTCGCCCTGTGGCCGATGATGTGCGCATTCCCTATCGTCCGCGCGATCTCTACCTCGGGCTGGACCCGCAGTTTGAAGGCCGGCTCGGCAATGACAGTGCCGCCAGTTTCGACATCGTCGGCCTGACCCCGACGGGTGAATTGCGCACGGCCCGGCTCGACTGGCAGGTCATCCGCGTTGACTGGACTTATGACTGGTATCGCACCGAAGGCGGGGCCTGGCGCTGGCGCCGGACGCAGAATTCCGTGGTGGTCGAGGATGGGGTCACCGTCCTGTCGGACGAGGCCGTGTCGCAGATCGATGTCGCGCAATTGTCCTGGGGCGATTACCAGCTCGTCGTCACCGACGCTGAATCCGGCGTCTCGGCGAGTACGCATTTCTGGGTCGGCTGGGGCCGCACCTCCTCAACCGGCGATGACGCGCCGGACCGGGTTCGTCTCGCCGGACCGGACCAGCCCGTTGCGGCCGGGGAGATGGCAACACTGAGCATTCTGCCGCCCTATGCGGGGGAAGCCGAGATCGTGATTGCCAGCGACCATGTCCTGGCGACGCAATCGGTCTTCGTGCCTGAATCCGGGGCCGAGGTGAGTTTCCGTGTCACCGAGGAATGGGGCGCTGGCGCCTATGCCATGGTGTCCGTTTTCACGCCGCGCGATCCGGTGGCGCAGCCGCGGCCGCGCCGCGCCGTCGGCGTCACCTATCTGCCGGTCGATACCGGCGACCGCCTGCTCACGCTCAGCCTCGACGCCCCCGAACTGGCGCGACCGCGTCAGCCGCTCGAAATTGCCATTACCGCCACCGGACCGGTCCGCACCGGCGCCTGGGTGACGGTGGCCGCCGTCGATGAGGGCATTCTCGCCCTGACCCGTTTCCAGTCGCCGGACCCGGTCGGCTGGTATTTCGGACGCGCCTCGCTCGCGGTCGAATTGCTCGATGATTATGGCCGCCTGCTCGATCCCAACCAGGGCGCAGCGGCTCCGGTGCGCACCGGCGGTGACCAGATCGGCGGCGCCGGCCTGACCGTGGTGCCGACCCGCACCGTGGCGCTATTCTCCGGACCGGTCGCCTTCGACCGTGCCGGCAATGCGACGGTGACGCTCGATATCCCGGACTTCAATGGCGAACTGCGCCTGATGGCCGTCGCCTGGTCCGGGACCGGGCTTGGCCAGGCCACGCAGCCACTGACGGTCCGCGATGAAGTGCCCGCCGAGCTGATTCTGCCGCGCTTCCTGGCGCCGGGCGATTCCAGCATGACGACGCTGACCATCGACAATGTCGAGGGCGCAGCCGGTGTCTATACCGCTGCCATCAATGCCTCCGGTCCCGTCAATGCGTCCAGCGAGGACAGTATTGAACTGGCCAGCGGTGCCCGTATCGACCGGCGCTATCCGGTCAGCGGCGCCGATGCCGGCATCGGCGAGGTCGGCCTGAGTGTCGACGGGCCGGCCGGCTTTGCCGTCTCGCGCAGCTATCCGATCGAGGTTCGCTCGGCCTGGCTGCCATCCTCCGAGGTTGTGCGCGGACGCGTCGAACCGGGTGAAAGCTGGTCGCTGGATTCGGCGACCCTGGCGGCCTTCCTGCCGGGTTCGAGCGAGGTTTCGGTCAGTTTCTCGGCGACCCCGCTCGACGAAAACGCCCTGCTGCGCTCGCTGAGCCGCTATCCCTATGGCTGCACCGAGCAGATCACCAGCCGGGCCTTGCCCCTGCTCTATGCCCAGGATCTGGCCGCGCTGTCCGGCACGACCGGCTTCGACCAGTCCCGCATCCAGATCCAGGATTCGATTGCCACCCTGCTGAGCCGGGAGGCCGCAGACGGGGCGATTGGCCTGTGGCGGGTTGGCGATCGCGGTGCGACGCCGTGGCTGGGGGCCTATGTGGTCGACTTCCTCTCGCGCGCCAAGACGGCCGGTTACACGGTTCCCGACGCCGCGATGGAGCGGGCCTATACTGCGCTCGAACATGTCGCCTCGCAGGAGCTTTGGCGTGCGCCGGGCTATGACTCGACCGTGCATCGCTGGGTCGGGCAGACCGATACCAGCCAGCGCCTGTCGGACCGCAGCGCGGCCTATGCCCTTTATGTGCTGGCCCGCGCCGGCCGCGCCGACCGTTCGCGCCTGCGCTATATGCATGATGAGCGCCTTGAGGCGATCGCCAGCCCGCTGGCCCGCGCCCAGATCGGCGCGGCGCTGTTCCTGATCGGTGACCGGGCCCGGGCCCACAGTGCATTCGAGCAGGCCGAGGCGGCCCTGGGCTATTCCAATCGTGGTGACTGGTATCAGACCCCGCGGCGTGACCTTGCCGGGGTTCTGGCGCTGGCCGCCGAGGCGGGCGAGAGCGATCTCGTCGGCCGTCTGGCCGAACGTGTGGCGCATGAACTGCCCGAGCCGGGACGTCTGACCACGCAGGAGAAGGCTTTCCTTCTGCTGGCGGCACAGGCGCTTTCTGCCGGTACCGACGCCCTCGAGATCGAGAGCGCCGGCGACGCGGTCACGCCGGGACAGCGCGATTTCACCCTGACCCCGGGCGAGCTGGGCGAGGCGCGCCGCTTTGCCAATCGCGGCCCCAACCCGGTCTGGGTCACCCAGATCGCGCATGGCGAAACGCTGGAGGCTCCCGCTGCGGTCGCCGAAGAGGTGGCGATCACCAAACATGTCCGCGCGATGGATGGCACTTCGGTTGATCTGACCAAGCTGGTCCAGGGCGACCGGTTGATCATCGATTTCGATATCATTCCGAGCGAACAGCGCACCATTCCGGCCATCGTGGTCGACCTTCTGCCGGCAGGGCTGGAGATCGAGGCCATTATCCGGCCCGAGGATGCAGGCCCGAACGGGGTCTATGCCTGGCTTGGCGCGGTCCATGATCCGCGGATTGCCGAGGCCCGCGATGACCGCTTCGTCGCCGCGATCGATCTGCGCTCCGGCCGGCCGTCGCATCTGGCCTATATCGTCCGTGCCGTGACGCCGGGCGAGTACACAATGCCCGGTGTGGTGGTTGAAGACATGTACCGGCCCGATGTGTTCGCACGCAGCGAAACCGGTCAGGTCAGCATCCGGCCCCGCGACTAGACCATGCTCGGCCTGGGGCGGATCTACTGGGTTGTCGCGGGCGCTCTGGCGGGCCTGGTGCTGCTGCTGGCGCTCGACGAGGCCTTCCCGCCGCCGCTTGAACAGGCTGCCGCGCGCTCGCAACTGGTGCGCGACCGCGATGGCGAGCTGCTGCGCGCCTTTCCCGTTGAGGGCGGGCGTTGGCGCATGGCTGCCGATCTCGATCACATTGATCCGGACTTCATTGCGGCACTGCTGGCCTATGAGGATGCCCGTTTCTATCAGCATGCCGGCGTCGATGCCGGGGCGGTGGTGCGGGCGGCCTGGGAAGGGATCCGGGCCGGACGGATCGTGTCGGGCGCCTCGACGCTGACCATGCAGGTCGCGCGCCTGCTTGAGCCGCGGCCGCGCACCTTCGGCGCCAAATTCCTGCAAATGACCCGCGCGCTGCAGCTGGAGATGCGCTTCAGCAAGCGCGAAATTCTCGAGCTCTATCTCACGCTCGCGCCCTATGGCGGCAATCTGGAGGGGGTGAGGGCGGCATCCTGGGCCTATTTCGGCCGTGAACCCGATGCCCTGACCATTGAACAGATCGCGCTGTTGATCGCGCTGCCGCAATCACCCGAAGCGCGTCGCCCCGACCGGCATCCGCAGGCTGCGATCGCGGCGCGTGGCCGGGTGCTCGACCGGCTGGCCCGTGTCGGCCTGGCCCGTCCCACCGCCCGTGCCGATGCCGCGCAGGACCCGGCACCGGTGCGCCGCGCCTTTCCCGGTGACGCCTGGCAGGTCGCCGAAACCCTGGCGCGGACCCATCCCGGTCGCACCGACATGGTCTCCACCCTTGATGCCGGCCTGCAGCGCGCGCTGGAGCAGCAGGTGCGTGCCAATCTGCCGATCGGCGATGACGAGGCCCAGATCGCGGTGATGGTGGTTGAGACCGAAAGCCGGGCCGTGCGTGCGGCGGTGGGCTCGGCCGGACGTGAACGGCCCGGCGGCTGGATCGATCTGACAACGCGGCCGCGCTCGCCCGGCTCGACGCTGAAACCTTTCATCTATGCCATGGCTTTCGATGACGGTCTGGCCGCGCCCGAAACCCGTATCGCCGATCTGCCACGCCGGTTTGCCGGCTATCAGCCGGACAATTTCGACCGCCGGTTCCGCGGTGATGTCACGATTTCCGAGGCCTTGCAGCACTCGCTCAATATTCCCGCCGTCACCACGCTTGATGATGTCGGCGCGCGGCGGTTTTCCGCCGCCCTCGGCTTTGCCGGTGCCCGTCCGGAACGCCCGCACGGTGCCGCGCGTGATGACGGGCTGGCTGTGGCGCTGGGCGGTGCCGGTCTGAGCGTGCGCCAGCTGGCGGTGCTCTATGCCGCGCTTGGCGATGGCGGGCATGCGCGGCCGCTCCGCTGGATCGAGCAGGAGGAGGCGCTGGAACCGGGCACGGGCTACGCCCTGATCAGTGCCGAATCGTCGCGCGAAATCCTGACCATACTGCGCCGGGCACCGCATCCCGGCGGTCGCATGCCGGCCAGCCTGACAACCCAGGCGCCGGAAATCGCCTTCAAGACCGGCACGTCCTACGGCTTCCGCGATGCCTGGTCGGCCGGGGTGTCGGGGCGCTACACGGTTGTGGTCTGGACCGGGCGTGCCGATGGCGTTCCGCGCGAGGGCATTACCGGGCGCGAGGGTGCCTTGCCGCTGCTGTTCCGCGTATTCGATCTGATCGAGAGCCTGGAGCCGGGACAGGCCCAGCCGGACCGGGACGAGAGCGAATTGCCACCGGCACCGCTGACGATGGCGCGTTTCCAGCTCGACCCGGCGCCGCAAATCCTGTTCCCCCCGGACGGGTCGGAGGTCTGGGCGGAGCGTCCGGGCCGCGGCTTTGTCCTAGCCGCCCAGGGCCAGAGCGCCGTGACCTGGTATGCCGATGGCGAACCGGTCGGGCGCAACGCGCTGGGCGATGCTGTCTGGTATCCGGACGGGCCGGGATTCTATCTCGTCGAGGTCGTTGACCGCGACGGACGCCGTTCGCGGGCGCGGGTGAGGATCCGGATGGACAGTTGATCGCAGCGCACGGGCTTGTGATCGCAGACCGGGCGACCGGGGCCGCTTGCTGACATATGCTGGCGCCCTCGACCCCTGATTGCGGAGATGCCCCGTGCTGATCGTCAGTCTCGCCGTTTTTGCCAGCCTCGCCGGCTCGGACCTGGATATCGACCCCTCGATGTTGCTGGGACTGGAGACGCCGGAAAGCAAGACGCTGCTGAGTGAAAATGCCGAGGACCTCTACGGCCTCCAATTGACGCTGCGTGACAACCGCCTGTGCCAGGTGCGCGCCTTCTTCCGCGGCGCGCCGCCGCGGGCCGCCCGCTATTGTGCCGGACGGGTGACGGGCCGGCAGGTGGCGCGCTCGGGCGTGGCGGTGCTGGGCGTTGGCGAGACATTGCAGGGCGTGGGTGCCTGTTTCGGCCGCGATCGCCGCATCGTCGCGGTTCGCTTCCTCACCGCTGCCGGTGAGACGGCAACGGCGCAGGCCGCGCCGTGCACCGGCAGCTTCGAGCAGGTCCGGTGCCAGAACGACTGGGTGGTGCAGGGCGTACAATTGTATTTTGGCGGTGCCAGCTGGCTGCGGCCGCAACCCAATCTGCAGGGTCTGCGGCCCCTGTGCACTGCACGCAACGCGTCCTGACAACCCGTCATGCCCTTGCCAGCAGGCCGGATCAGCGCAAAGCTTGCCGGCAACAAGGGAGGGTTTGAAACCATGCGTCATTTCCTGATCGCGGCCATGTCCGCTTCGCTGATCGCGCCGGGTGCGCTGGCCCAGGAGACGCCCCGCTGGGCCCTGGTGGTGCATGGCGGCGCCGGTGTGATCGAGCGCGAGGCGATGACGCCGGAAACCGATGCGGCCTATCGCGCGGCAATGGCGCGGGCGCTGGCGACCGGGGAAGCCGTCCTCGAATCGGGCGGCACGGCAATCGACGCGGTCGAGCGGATCATCACCGAGTTCGAGGATGATGCGATGTTCAATTCCGGACGCGGGGCCGTCTTTACCGCGGCCGGCCGCAATGAGCTGGATTCCTCGATCATGGACGGGCGTGACCTCAATGCCGGCGCGGTGGCCGGCGTGACATCGGTGCGCCATCCGATCTCGCTGGCACGGGCGGTGATGGAGCATTCCCCGCATGTGATGCTGCAGGGCGAGGGCGCCGAGACCTTTGCCGCCGAGCAGGGGCTCGAGATTGTCGATCCCGCCTTCTTCTTTACCGAGCGCCGCTGGGCTTCCCTGGAACGCGAGCTGGGCCGGCTGGGCCTGCCGATTCCGCCGCGTCCCGAGGGCGCGCCCGAACCGGAGCCGGTCGATGAGGGCGCCTTGCTGCGCGACAGCCGCGAGCACCGTTTCGGGACTGTGGGTGTCGTGGTGCTCGACAATGCCGGGCATGTCGCGGCGGGCACCTCGACGGGCGGAACCACCGCCAAGCGTTGGGGCCGGGTCGGCGACAGCCCGATCCTCGGGGCGGGCACCTATGCCAATGACCAGTCCTGCGGCGTCTCGGCGACGGGGACGGGCGAGTATTTCATCCGCCTGACCGTGGCCAGCCGGATTTGCGCCCTGGTGGAATTCGAGGGGATGGACCTGCAGGCTGCCGCGGACCGGGTGATCCAGGACGAGCTGACGGCGATGGGCGGCGATGGCGGCATCATTGCCCTGACGCCGGGCGGCGAGATCGCCTGGAGCTTCAACACACCCGGCATGTACCGCGCCCGTCAGAGCGCCGGTGGTGAGCCGCTGATCGCGATCTATGGTGACGAGGAATGAGCATGACACCGCCCGGCGCCGAGCCCGATATCAATGTCAACATGCTGTTCGCGACTCCGGTAATCGAGGTTCGCCTGCCGATGGCCGATCAGCTGATCGAACCGCTGCGTGCCGCGATCACGGCGCGGCGCCAGCAGTCGAAGGGGATCGCACGCTCGAATATCCTGGGCTGGCACTCCGATACGGAGATGCTGCACTGGGGCGGCAATGCCGCACAGACCCTTGCGGTCGAGACGATGAAGATCTGCGGCCGCTTCACCAGCGATGTCGTGGCTGCCCAGGGCCAGTCCCGCTATGAGATGGGTCTGGAGATGTGGGCCAACATGTCGCCGGCCGGGGCATCCAACCAGATGCATTGCCATCCCGGCTCCTTCTGGTCGGCGAGCTTTTATGTCGATGATGGCGGCGACAAGGAGGACGGGCTCTTCGTGGCCCAGGATCCGCGTTTCCCGATGATCCGCATGGCTGCGCCGGACCTTGTCTTTACCGATGCTGACGGAAACCGGCAGCTGTCGCAGCACCGGATCGCGCCCGAGCCGGGCAAGCTGGTGATCTTTCCGTCCTGGATGATGCACGCGGTGCGGCCGCACACCGGAAACCGCGACCGGATATCGGTGGCGATGAATATCATTGCCATGCCCGCACCGCCGGCCGCCTGACGGGCGGTCTCAGAGCACCGAGGCGGCGCCGCGCGTGAAATAGGCGATGTCGGCGGTCATCTGGTCGATGATGTGATCGAAGGTGGCGCGGATACGGCCGCTCTTGCGCACCGTCTCGTGTGCCACGACCCACAGGTCGAGCGAGGACTCGAATTCCGGCAGGACGCGCTCGAGATTGCTGTGCTGGCAGGCCAGCCGGTGTGAGGTGACGCCGATCCCGTAGCCGGCCTCTAGGCCGCGCACATGCGTCGTCGGTGTGTTGGCGCGGAAGGCGACATGACTGGGCAGGACGGCCGCGCCTTCCTCGGTGGCCGGCCAGCCGAAATAATCGCCCATCGACCAGCCGACACAGGTATGGTCGGCCAGGTCCTCGACACGCCCGGGCCGTCCCTTTTCCGCCAGATAGGCCTTCGAGGCGTAGAGGCCGGCGCCGACCGTGGCGCCGCGGCGGCCGATCAGGCTCTGCTGTGTGCCGGGACCGTTCCAGCGCAGGGCGATATCGGCTTCGCGGTCGGCGAGATTGGCCGGGTGATTCTTGATGGAGATCTCGATGCCGATGCCCGGATTGGTGCGGTGAAAACTCGCCAGCGCGCGCGGCAGCCAGTCGGCGCCGATCCCTTCGGAGGCTGAAATCACGACACGGCCGGACAGGCTCTGGTCCTGGGCCACGACGGCGCGCTCGATCGCCGAGGCCTCTTCGCGCATGCGGGCGGCATGGGCGACGATTTTCTGGCCCAGCGGTGTCAGGCGGGACTGGCCGTTCTCCCGTTCGAACACGGGCTCACCGAAGCGTTGTTCCAGCGCCTGCAGGCGCCGCGTCACCGTCGGCTGGCTGACGCCGAGCTGGTGCGCGGCAGCCGTCAGGCTGCCCGCTTCAGAGATGGCGAGGCATACGAGATAGTCGGACCAGTCTTCCATTCAATTATGTATATCTACGATCCTGAATTCGTCAATTCCATTCGAATACCTTTGTTCCCAAGTTGAACGCCGTTCACACATGGAGTTCTCAATGTTCCGATCAATCATCCTCGCCACCGCTCTCATTGCCGGTGCGGGCGCTGGCGCCCAGGCCCAGGCCTGTGACGCCGAGCCGCAATTCGCTGCCCACCGGACCGCCAATGGCTCCGTGCGCGCCCAGTACAATTCCGTGACGCGCGGTGAATGGCGCCAGGTGATTCATTTTGGCGAGGAAATCGCCAGTTCCGGTGCCGCGCCCGGCCAGCGCGCCGCTGCGCTGACCAATCTGTGCGCGGGCTATGCTGCAACCGGTGAGTATGAGCGGGCTGTTGCAGCCTGCGACGCCGCCCTCGAATTGCGCGCCGATGCTTGGCGCGCGGTGAATAATCGCGGTGTGGCCCACTGGCTTGCCGGCGATCACGCCGCAGCCACCGCTGATTTCAACGCCGCCGCCGCGCTGGCTGGCGATGAAGACGAAGTCCGGGCGAATCTTTCGCTCGCACAATGCGACTAGACTTGGTCGTCCCTCCCGGGCCCCAATAAGCTTTGCCGCATTCATTCGGGCCGGAGCTTCAGCTCCGGCCCGCTTTTTTGCTGAGAGAGGCGTCTTCTATTGGCGTGGCTTTACCAGTAAAACACAGGCTCGCGCCGTCGGCAGAGCCTGTTTCGGCCTGCGTGACAATCACCGTCAGTCCCGGCAATTGCGGGGCGCAGAGCTGAAATGATGACTGATGACCCAGGGGCCTCCCGAACAACTCGCTGCCGGCTATCGACGGTTTCGCGCCACCAGTTATCCGGCGCAAAGCTCGCTCTATCAGGAGCTCAGCCAGGGACAGAAACCGCACACGCTGGTGATTGCCTGTTCCGACAGCCGCGTTGACCCTGTGCATATTTTCGGCGCGCGGCCCGGCGATCTCTTCGTCGTGCGCAATGTCGCCAATCTCGTGCCCCAGATCGATCTTGATGGTGGCCGCCACGGTGTTTCCGCGGCCCTGGAATTCGCCGTTGAACAGCTGGCCGTCGAGCATGTCGTCGTGATGGGGCATGGTCAGTGCGGCGGGATTGAAGCCTGCGCCATTGGCCTCGACAAGCTCGAGAGCACATTCCTCGGGCCCTGGCTGGAACCGCTGGAGCCGACGCGCGAACAGGTGCTCGCCGAGCTCGGCGAGCCCAGCCTGCCGGCCCTGTGCAGCCACATGGAATTGCTCGCGGTGCAACAATCGGTCGAGCGCCTGCACCAGTTTCCCTTTGTCACCGAAGCGGTGAAATCGCGCGGCATGCAATTGCACGGCGCCCGCTTCTCGATCGCGACCGGCATTCTGGAATGGATGCGGCCCGATGGTGTGTTTGAGCCGGTGGAACCCTAGGCCGGCCGGGAGAAAGTCCGCTGTGAGCAAAGCGCCTCAAATTGCCGCCGATCCCGCCTGGTTTCCCTATGCGCATGACGCCGGCAGCCATACCCTGCGCCTGAGCCGGGTCAGCCGGAAGGCGCTGGTCGAGGAAGCTTTCCTCGACGATCGCTGGGACCGCTCCGCGGCGCAGCAGGCCGCCCACCCGGTCAGCGATTTTGCGGGCCTGGCGCTGCCAAAGCGGGCGCCCTGTTTCATCTGGCACACGGCGTTTTGCGGCTCGACCCTGCTGGCGCGCTGTCTCGACAAGCCCGGTACCAATCTCAGCCTGCGCGAACCGGCCGTGCTGATGAGCCTGGCCAATATGAAGCGCACCCAGGGCGCCGAGGCGCTCGGCCGCGAGCTGGGACCGGTGCTGGCGCTGCTCTCACGCCCCTTCGTGCGGCGCGAGCATGTGACGATCAAACCGACCAATACTGTCAATAATCTCGCCGGCGACGTCTCCCGCCTGCTGCCGCAGGCGCGGCATCTGTTGCTCTATTCCGACCTGCGCGCCTTCCTGCTCTCCATCGCCAAGAAGGGCGAGCCGGGCCGGGCCTTTGCGCGCCAGCTGTTCACGATCTTCGCCATGGACGGCCATGCCATCGCCCAGACTGCGCCGCGTGAATTGCTGAAACTGACCGATCTGCAGATCGCGGCCCTGGTCTGGCACATGCAGCTGGCCAGCCTGCTCGAGGCCGCGCGCGCCGTCGGCGCAGACCGCTTTGCCTCGCTCGATGGCGACAGTTTTCTGCAGACGCCCGAGCCGGCGCTGATCGCGGTCGATGACTTCTTCGGTCTCGGCCTGGGCGCCGACCATGCAAAAGCCGTCGCCGACGGTCCGCTCTTCGGTCGCGATTCCAAGGACCCGACGCAGGCCTATAGCGCTGCGCGCCGTGCCGAGGAGGCGCAGCAGACCGCGGCGATGATCGGCCCCTCGCTCGATGCGATTATCGAATGGAGTTATGGCCTGTTTCCGTCTTCGCCGCGCCCGGGCGCCATGCCGCATCCATTGCTGGCGAACTGATCCGGCTTGGGTCACACTGGCCGCAGGCACGCCTTCGCAATTTCACAATAGGGAAAGTCAACGCACATGAAACTCGCTTCGCTCAGAAACGGCCATCGCGATGGCAAGCTTGTTGTTGTATCGAAGGATCTGGCCTGGTGCACCGATGCCAGCCTGATCGCGCCGACCCTGCAGGCGGCCCTCGATGACTGGGATCGCTGCGAACCGGAACTGCGCACGCTGGCCGAACAGCTCGAGCGCGAGACGGTGCCGTCGGAACGCTTCCACGAGCGCGACGCGCTTTCGCCGCTGCCGCGCGCCTATCAGTGGGCCGATGGCTCGGCCTACGTCAATCACGTCGAACTTGTGCGCAAGGCCCGCAATGCGGAAATGCCGGCGACCTTCTGGACCGATCCGCTGATGTATCAGGGCGGCTCCGACGCCTTCCTCGCTCCGCGCGACAATATCCCGCTCGGTGACGAGGCCTGGGGCTGTGACATGGAGGGCGAGGTCGCCGTCATCACCGGCGATGCGCCGGCCGGCTGCACGCCTGACGAGGCCGCCAAGGCGATCCGTCTGGTCATGCTGGTCAATGATGTCTCGCTGCGCGGCCTGATCCCGGGCGAACTGGCCAAGGGTTTCGGCTTCTTCCAGTCCAAGCCGCCGAGCGCCTTCTCACCCGTTGCCGTCACGCCCGACGAGCTGGGCGATGCCTGGGATGGCAAGAAACTGCATGGCGAATTGCTGGTGAAATATAATGGCGAGCTGTTCGGCAAGGCCGATTGCGGCACCGACATGACCTTCGATTTTGGCCAGCTGATCGCCCATCTCGGCAAGACGCGCCCGGTCACGGCCGGCACGATTGTCGGCTCGGGCACCGTGTCCAACAAGCTCGATGGCGGCCCCGGCAAGCCGATCAGCGAAGGCGGGGTGGGCTATTCCTGCATCGCCGAGATCCGCATGATCGAGACGATCCAGAACGGCAAGCCGTCCACGCCCTTCATGAAGTATGGCGATATCGTCCGCATCTCGATGAAGGATGCCTCCGGGCATCTCATCTTCGGCGCGATCGAACAGGAAGTCGTCAAGGCCTGAGACCGGCCCACGCTCCAGACATGAAAAAGGCCAGGACCCGCCGGTCCTGGCCTTTTCTCTATCCGATTGACGCCAGGGTCAGATGGCGCTGGCCGGGCGCGGGGTCGCTGTGACGCGCGGGCCGGCCTTGCGGCGTGATTTCAGGCCCAGCGCCAGCATGGGTGCGAAACCGCCCACCTGAAGTGTCAGCATCTGGAACACCACCGGTGCGCCGAGACCGGCAATCATGCCCAGTGCCAGCCCGATCGCGGGGTCAGGCATGCCGATGAAGTTGTAGACCATCTGCAGGCCCAGCGCGCCGAACATATGGTAGAGATAGATCGAGAATGAGTACTGCCCCAGCCAGGCCAGTGGCGCGATGGTGAAGCGGTGCATGATCAGGGCGCCGGAGAAGCACAGGCCGAGACCCAGTGCAACGAAGTCGCGGCGCAGCAGCTCATGGCCCGGATCGGAGAGCACGATATAGGCGTGCACCGCGAACATGCTCACCAGACCGCCGACCAGCACAGTGGAGACCAGCTGGCGCGGCAATTGTCCCACCTTGGCCAGTTCCATCCGGTTGATCACCAGGCCGAGCGCGAAGAAGGGCGCGAGGTAAGGCGTGTGGAAGAATGAGAAGAGCTTGATGCCATCACCGAAGGGCGTCAGGAACAAAACCGAGCTGACGGCCAGGAAACCAACCGCGACCTGCAGCGGTGCGCGCGGCCAGATCCAGTCCAGCGCTGCGATGACGAGGAAGATCGTCAGGATCGAGTGCAGGAACCAGAAATGCGCATAGGGTTCCAGATAGACCTGCCAGAAATCGCCGAGCGGCAAGGCGAAGGCGCCGCCGAGCACGGTGTTGACCACCGCAAAGGCCGTCGCGGCGAACAGATAGGGCAGGACCAGACGGCGGGCCTTGCCGGTGAGGAATTTGCCACCTTCGCCGCGGCGGATCGGGCGATAGCCATAGACAAAGCCTGACAGCATCGCGAACAGCGGCATGCGCAGATGGAAGAACAGGGCCGAGAACATGGCGAAGGGGTGATCCCAATCGAGACGCAGTCCGTGTTCAGGCGCTTCACCGATGACGTGAAAGGCAACCAGCAGGACGCAGGCGAGCCCGCGCAGCGTATCGATTCCCATATTGCGGTTACTGCTCATCAATCTGGCTCCCATTGCGCGCGTCGGATGTCTCAATCCGGGGACATGCCTGAACGACAGCAAGTCACGGGCCAGACAGGCGCGAAAACGGCGCAGGGGAACGGTGCAGTGAAAACAGGGTTTATGCCGGGTTAATTCGACACTTGCGGCAGGTCGCGCAGGATGTAGCGCGTGCCGTCGAAGGCCTCGAAAGCCTCGTCGATCTGCGGGTGGCTGATGGGGCCGTTTTCGGCGTCGGGCAACAGGTTCTGTTCCGAGACATAGGCGCCGTAATAGCTGTCCTCATTTTCGGCCAGCAGATGGTAAAACGGCTGGTCGCGATCGGGCCGCACGTCTTCGGGGATGGCCTGATACCATTCCTCGGTATTGGAGAATTCCGCATCGACATCGACGACGACGCCGCGGAACGGGTAGAGGCGGTGGCGGACAATATCGCCCAGACCGAATTTGGCTTCACGCATTTCCATCGCAACACTTTGAACCCTGCCGGTTAATTTCCTGTGGGCCAATCGCAGTCGCGCCGGCGAGTGCGGCGAGCCCGCGCGGCCCCTGATTGCGTTACGCCTCCTTGCGGCGGGATGGGAGACGGGTATGCTGATCATGAAAATAAAATTGGGCCAGATCGTGATGCGCCGGCCTTTGCAGGCGCTCCGTACTGGCGAAAGGACTGACATGGCGGAGCCTACGACCCCGGAAACCCCGGGGCCCGGATCCGCCGCACGCAAGCGGGGCGGACGGCGCAGGCCTGCCGCTCCAGTGTACGGCGCGATCGACTTGGGTACGAATAATTGCCGCATGCTACTGGCGCAACGCACCAGTGGCGGGTTTCAGGTGATCGATGCCTTTTCCCGGGTCGTCCGGCTGGGCGAGGGGCTCAATGCCCATGGCGTGCTGTCCCAGGGCGCCATGGACCGCGCCGTCGAGGCCTTGCGCATCTGCGCCGACAAGCTCGGCCGCCATCCCCAGATCCGTCATCGCGCCATCGCCACCCAGGCCTGCCGTGAAGCCAGCAATGGCGTCGAGTTTCTTGAGCGGGTGAAGGCCGAGACCGGTATCGCCTTCGACCTCATCACGCCGGAAGAAGAGGCGCGCCTGGCCCTGCATGGCTGCCTCGACCTGCTCGATGAGGGCAAGGATGCCGCCCTGGTGATTGATATCGGTGGCGGGTCGACCGAATTGTCCTGGGTTGACCTGGCGGCCTGGCGCGAGCGCGGCGGGCTGGAGAGCGGCGGGCGTCCCCCGGTGCGCTCCTGGACCTCGACCCCGGTCGGTGTCGTCACCCTGGCGGAGCGCTTTCCCGAACGCGAGGACCGCGTCGCCTGGTATAACGACATGAAATCCTATGTCCGCCAGCTGATGAAGACGCCGCGCGGCGCCCGTTCGATGCGGCCGATCTTCTCGGAGGGGCGGGCGCATCTGGTCGGCACCTCCGGTACGGTGACCTCCATCGCCGGCGTGCATTTGCGCCTGCCGCGCTATGAGCGCTCCAAGGTCGATGGTCTGTGGATGAGCTGTGCCGAGGCGGAGGCTGCGTGCACGCGGCTGCGCGATCTCGATCTGGCCGGACGCTCGAAGGAGCCGACGATCGGTCATGACCGTGCCGAGCTGGTGCTGGCGGGCTGCGCGATATATGAAGCGGTCGCCGAGCTGTGGCCGGCCGAGACCCTGCGCGTCGGGGATCGCGGCTTGCGCGAAGGCCTGTTGCTCAATCTGATGCGGCGCAATAAATCACGCCGCCGCCGCAAGAAATCGCCAGGAGCGACCAGCCCATGAGTGGACCTTCGGACGAAGACGACAACAAGCCGGCCGGCGACACCCCGCCGGTTGACGACAACAAGCGCCGCCGCCGCGTGGGTGGCCCTGTCACCAAGGGCGGGGACAGCCGTGCCTCGAAACAGATGTTCGAGCGCGTCAAGACCGCGCGTGGCCGCAAGACCTCGTCGAAGAACTGGCTGCAGCGCCAGCTCAATGACCCCTATGTCAAGAAAGCCCAGATGGAGGGCTATCGCTCCCGCGCCGCCTACAAGCTGATCGAGCTGGACGAGCGCTTCCACTTCATCCGGCCGGGCATGCGCATTGTCGATCTCGGCTCGGCGCCGGGCGGCTGGCTGCAGGTCTGCGTCAAGAAGGGCGTGGCTGAAGTGATCGGCATTGACCTTCTCCCCATCGACCCGATCGATGGCGCGACGATCTTCGAGAAGGATTTCACCGAGCCTGATGCGCCTGACATGGTCAAGGCCGCGATGGGCGGTCCTGCCGATGGCGTGATCTCCGATCTGGCGCCGTGGACCACCGGCCACAAGAATACCGACCATGTCCGCATTGTCGGCCTGGTCGAGCTGGCGACCCTGTTCGCCTTTGAAACCCTCAAGCCGGGCGGTTTCTTCATCGCCAAGGTTTTCCAGGGGGGCGCCGAGGCCGAGCTGCTCGAACAGCTCAAGCAAAAATTCGCCAAAGTCCGCCATTTCAAGCCCGCCTCCAGCCGCTCGGAAAGCGCCGAAACCTTCCTGATCGCGATGGGTTTCAAGGGCTAGGGTCTGGCCGCAATCGAGCGTGGGTGTTCCCCCGCCCAACCTCACACCTGCGGCCTGTCCCCCATCAGATAGCGCGGCCCGGCACCGAGCCGGGCGGCGCGGTCATCGGGGTTGTAGAGCGCGCATTTTTCCAGCGAGAGGCAGCCACAGCCGATACAGCCATCGAGCCGGTCGCGCAGGGCGGTGAGGCGGTCGATGCGCTGGTCCAGGGCTTCGCGGAAGCTGGCGCTGATCTTCGCCCAGTCGGCTGCCGTCGGGGTGCGGCCCTCGGGCAGGGCGGCGAGGCGTTCGCCGATTTCCTGGATCGAGAACCCCAATTGCTGCGCGATCAGCACGAAGGAGAGTCGGCGCACATCGGAGCGGGCAAAGCGCCGCTGGCCGCCGGCATTGCGCCCGGCATGGATCAGCCCCTTGGCCTCGTAAAAGCGCACCGCCGAGACGGAAACGCCCACCCGGGCAGCCAGTTTTCCGATCGGAATAAGATCTGTAGCCCGCATGATTTTCGCTCCCGGGTGTCACTGCAATCAAATGCTTGACTTCAACTTAGGTTGAGCAATTACGCTTGGCAAATCGACCGGCCCATCGCCTGACCCCCGGGCCGGAAATGTTCAGCGTGAGAAGAGGAAACCCGATGACTGCAGGCCTGCTGGAACACGTCAATTTCACCGTCGCCAATCCGCCCGAGACCGCCGCCATGCTGTGCGATCTGTTTGGTTGGCATATCCGCTGGAGCGGCCCGTCGGCCAATGGCGGCCACACCGTCCATGTCGGCACAGCGGACCAGTATCTCGCGCTCTATGGCGCCAGGGCGCCCGAGCCGCCCGCAGAGCGCAGCGCGGCGCGGCAGGCCAATCTCAACCATGTCGCCATCGTCGTCGACGATCTCGACGCCATCGAGGCCCGCGTCCTCGCCGCCGGCTATCAAAGCGAGAACCATGGCGATTACGAGCCGGGCCGACGCTTCTATTTCTACGATGGCAACGGGATTGAATTCGAGGTGGTGAGCTATGCCCCGCGATAGCTCCGGGGCCGTTTCCAGCCGAAGCTGAGCAGCAGCGCGACAGCTGCCGGTGCGGCCTGGATGTAGAGAATGCCCGGGCTCACCGATGTCGCGCCATAAACGCCCGCCGCGATGACGCAGAGGAGGAAGAAACGCAGGAATTCGCGATTGCCGCGCACCACGCTCCAGACAAGGCCGGCGGCGAGGAAGCCGTTATACAGGCCCTGATTGGCAGCGAGGGTGGCGGTCTGTGCCGCCTGCTCGGCGGTGAGGTTGAAGACCTGCATTCCGGCCTCGCCCTGCCAGAGAAACATCTCCAGTACGAGAAAGCCGAAATGTTCAATGGCGACGACCAGCGCCGCGACAATGGCCAGAATGCGCATCATGCCGCTCCCCTTTGCGCCCGCTGTGCAGGCGATGAACGAGCACAGCACGGCGCGGGCCGGGCGGCAAGCGGGATGGAGAGCAGGGCGGGGCGGTGTCAGGCCGCGAACTTGTCCTGCCAGGCGGCAATCGTGGCGCGGTTGTCATGATCCCAGGGATGAAAACCGGGACGGTACCAGGACCAGTAGGTGCGCCAGCCCTTGCGGAAAAGGCCCGGCTTGAACAGGAGATACCACAAGACCCGCGCCCGCGCCGTCCATGGGCTGACGCCGTCAGCGATCAGGAGTTTCGAGGCATAGCGGCTGATATTCGAGGTGAAGAGGATGGTCACCAGCGCCATCACCCGCGCGCGCACGAAATAGCGCTGGCGCGGTTTCCATTTGGCGGTGACCTGCTGGAAGACATCAAAGGCGACGGCCTTGTGCTCGGTCTCCTCCAGCGCATGCCATTGCCACAGGCGCAATATGTCCTCATGCGTGCCCTCGAAGACGCTGCCATCCTCGAGCGTCACATCGGCCATCATCGCGGTGAAATGCTCCAGCGCGATCGTCACGGAGAGCATGGCAATCGGGCCGCGTTCACGCGTGACGCGGATCCGGTCGCGGATCTCGGCCTCGATCGCGTCAACCGGATAATGATTGCGGTCCAGCCCGCCATTGAGCGCCACATGCTCGCGCGAATGGATCGCTTCCTGCTTGATGAAGGCTCGTGCGTCCTCCAGCAGCTTGCCCGAAAGCTCGCCCCGGTAATGCCGCACGGCATCCATGAACAGACGCTCGCCATCGGGAAAGGTCAGCGACATCGCATTGAACACCGCCGTCGCCACCGGATCACCGCCCAGCCAGGTCCGGGAATGTGCGGCCTGCGTCGCGAAATGGATGTCGCGCGGGGTAACGGTGAGATCGTCTGGCGTGGTCTTTATGGCGGCGTGCGGGGCGGTCATGGGCGTGTGTGTCCTGTTGATGTCGGGCGCATTGTGAACGGTGTTCACTTCTGGGGCCAGAAAAAAAGCCGACACGGATATTCGATGCCTGCCTTCAGGCCGGACCGTCCGTGTTGGCCCGGCAAAATTGCGCCGCGCGCTGGCAGGTGCTTTGATGTTCGCCTGGCACCTGGAGGGGGATGACATGCCCAGACTCGCATTGATCAGCGCATTATTGATGGCCCTGGCCGGCGCGAACGTCGCAACGGCCCAGACGCGCCAGGTGCAACCGGCCGTGCAGCGCCCGGAAAGTCCCGCCTCAATGGTCCAGCGCCCGGCGCGGGAAAGCGGCGAGACAGCCCCGGTGGCGCAGGAGTCCTCGGGCATTTTGATCGATATCTATAATCGCGTCCTGCGCGCCTGCGCGACGGTGAGCTTTATCGAACGCACGGTCCAGATCCGCTGTGCCGACGGCAGCAATCTCGAATATACCCAGCGCTGCACCCGTACCGGCGCCGGCGGGCTATGGCCGGAATGCAGCTATTCGGAGACCTGCGAAGCCGTCGACGTCCCCAGCTGCCCGCCGGTTGAAACCAGCCCTGAGGACTGAGGGCGGGGCCTGGCCCGTAGCGGGCCGCTGCTTTCATCCAAAAATGTCATTTTTGTCATCCCGGCCCTGCGTCCGGCTCAAGGCCGGTCATCCGGCCGGGATGACAAGGGTTTGCTGGTTGGGAGCCGGCATATCCGCCGCCGCCCCATCCCAACCGACGGAATTCCATGCCCGGTGCGTTTAAGCTGCAAACAACCCTCAAGGATCCCGTCATGAAACGCGCCATCGCCGCCTCAGCCCTGTTGCTGATGTTCACAACGCCCGTCCTCGCGCAGACCTATTCCGCCGATGTCTGGGCCGACAACTGGTTCGAGATGCGGATTGACGGTGTCCAGGTTGCCGAGGACAGCGTGCCGATCACGACCGAGCGCTCCTTCAACGCCGAGAGCTTCGAGTTCGAGGCGGAGCGGCCCTTTGTGGTCGGGCTGGTGGCGATGGATTTCCGCCAGAATGATACCGGTCTGGAATATATCGGCACCGGGCGGCAGCAGATGGGTGATGGCGGCGTGATCGTGCAGATCCATGATGCGGCGGGCGAGACGGTCGCCGTCAGCGATTCCGGCTGGCAATGCCTAGTGATCCACACCGCGCCGCTGGACAAGGCCTGCGAAGCCGAGGCGAACCCGGTGGCGGGCGAGGGCGCCTGCGCCTTCGAGGCGATGGATGAGCCGGCCGGCTGGGACCTGCCGGGCTTTGACGCCAGCACCTGGCCCCATGCTGTCGAATACACCGAGCGCGAGGTGAGGCCCAAGGAGGGCTATGACCGCATCGACTGGGACTCGTCAGCGCGCCTCATTTGGGGGCCCGATCTCGAGCAGAGTAATACGCTGCTCTGCCGCCTGGCCGTCGAGTAAACCGCCATGAAAGGAACCCGCTCCGTGCGCCGCTTTTCCGCCCTGCCGCTTGTTGCCCTGCTGATGACCGCCGCCACGGCCCCGGCCGCCCTGGCGCATGACGATCACCATGAGCTCGCCGCTGATGCCTCGCCACAGGAGCGCTGCGCCGCCATTGCCCGCTCCGTGGCCGAGGCCGGGTTTGACGACAGCGTCACCGTCACCTGCACCGACGGCCATGCGATCATCAGCTCCGACACCTATCCGGATCATGAATTGATGACGGGCATTGTCGGCACCAATGAACAGGTCCCGGTTCCGGCCTTCTACGCCGCGCCGGTCCTGCTCGAGCCGACGCTGGGCACCACCCCGCTGACCCGGGACGCCGCTTTGGGCGTCGCCGTCAATGGCGTGCCGATCTATGATTACACCGGCGGCGGCGAGATGAGCCAGGCCGATCTGGCCCACCATCAGGCCCATCATGACACCATCCAGACCGGCCAGCTTGATGTCTGTGGCGGTCATGCCGGGCGCGGTGATGATTATCATTATCACGCCAAGCCGACCTGCATGATCGCGCAGATGGCCAATGCCGGCGACGCTGCCGTGCTGGGCTGGGCCTTCGACGGATTCCCGATCTATGGCGACAATAATCCCGACGGTTCACCGATCCCGGAAGGTGTGCTGGACGTCTGCAATGGCCAGGCCGATGACGCTTTCGGCTATCGCTACCACACCTCCGAAACGGCCCCCTATATCGTGCAATGCCTGATGGGCGTCGTCACCGATTTCGACCGCCTCCCGCGCGTCCCCCCGCTCACCGCCACTGACGGCCGCGGTGCCGCTCCCGGACGGCCACCCCAGGGCGGGGTGGAAAACCTCGTCTTCACCGAAAACCCCGATGGCAGCCGCAGCATGGATTACCGGTATCAGGGCCAGGACCACTATATCCGCTACTCGCCTTCCGACACGCCCGATTGCTATGACTTCACGACGCGGACGGTGACCAATGGCGGTGTGGTGCAGAGCGGCGAATATTGCCGGACCGCGCGTTGATGGGGGGAGGCTCCTAGGTCGAATTGACGTGGACGGCGAGCTGCGCGGAAGGACAGGGGCTCCACGCAAATACACCTACTCCCATTCTTACGCGCCTTGCGACCTTGAGTTTGACCGCTAAGCTCATGTGTGTGAGACGCGATTGAAGGGGCAACTTGTCATGGGCGCGACGTCGGGGATTGTTACGGGGCTGGTCGCGCTCGGTTCGGGTGGAGCGGGCGCCGTTGTTGCGGCAGCCATCGCCGGCGCCGTTGGCGATGAAGTGGCCGCGAACCTGTTCTCGGCCAGCAAGAAAAAGCTCAAGGCCATCGCCGATCCGGCAGCCCAGCCTGGCAATCACCATTTCCTGCGCGTGATCCGCACGGCCCGGCTCAAGGCCTTCAAAAGGCTGGCACTGGAAACACGCGATGCGCTGAATATCACGCGCGAGGCCTCGCCCTTCCTGCGTGATCTGGAAAACTGGATCGATCTTGAGCGCGATCTTGACGTCAACAAGGCGCTTGATCCGCGAGCACTGGCAGAGCGCAAGGATCCCAAACCACCCGAGGCGGGCGATCTGACCGGGATTGTGCGGGGCGCCGCAGCCGCCGCCCAGGCCATGCGCGGGCTCTTCGTCAAAGCAAGTGCCCCGGTGGCGGCGGAGGCTTTTTTCACCGCTCCGGACAAGATGGCATTGCTGGGCATGGAGGCCTTCTTCTATTCTGACGCCCGCATGGAGGCCGGTCTTGCGGCGGACGATGCGGTGGCCGTGCGCCAGAACGCCGAGCAGGCCGGCTTGCGGGGCGCGATCGAGGTTGCAGCCTTCGGTGAGATGGTGATCGCCACTGAGGCCGAGGACGTCGTCTGGTCGGGCGGGCCGATGGAGGATTTCTATCGTCGCTTCCATGACCGCGTACGCGGCTTTTTCGCGACGATGCGCAATGAGATCCAGGCCTTCATGGTTGAGGATGAGGCGTTCAGAAGCCGGTTTGCGGCGCTGATGAGCGTCGAGCAGTCTGCCAGGCTGCGCGATATGAGCGCGCAGCTTGAGGCACTGCGGGCGGAACTGAAGACCGAGCGCGAGGCGGGCAAAAGCCCGACATCCGAAACCCAGGTCGAGGGTGTGCTGACGGAAGTCCTGCGCGCCGGACTGCCTGCAGATGCCTTCGAGGCCGCGTTCCGGGGCGGACGCCAGGAATTGATCAACCTCGGCAAGCAATTGGAGGCGGTCAGCAATCGAGCCGGTCCAGACCTGCAATATCTGCGCGATCAGGCCCATGTCCATATCGAGGCGGGGCGCCTGTCGGAGGCGCGCTCGACCCTGCTGGAATTGCGGGCTCGTCAGCGAGAAATTCGTCGAGGTATATCGTTGGAGGAAGCGAATACGGAATCTGAACTGGGCCGCCTCGCCAACGCCAGCGCGCGCTATATCGAAGCTGCGGATCATTTCGCTGCAGCGGCTGAATTGGCCCGCCCGTTCGATTTGAAAGTCTGGGCTAGGTACAAGTGCGACGAGGCTGATGCCGCGGGCAACTTCGGAAAAACCTTCCCTGACCAGGGCGCGCTCACGCGCGCTGTTGCGGCGTATGACGCAGCGCTGGCCTCATATGAAACTCCCGACACGCTTGAAGTAAGGACCGGCACTCAGAACAACCTTGCGATCGTGCTCGGCACGCTTGGAGCCCGGCTAGGCGGAGAAACGGGGGCTGCATATTCGCGCAGAGCTATAGACGTGTACGAGCGTGTGATCTCCTTGTACGCTCGCTTCGGAACGCCAGCGCAAAAGTCACTCGCGCAAAACAACTTAGGGTGCTCGCTACGCCGCCAAGGCGATCGTACGCCCGGCCGCGCAGGGGTCAAGCTCTTGCGCGACGCGGTTGCCACCTTCGAGTCCGCGTTGATGGTAAGGACCCGTGCCGCGTTGCCGGTCGAGTGGGCCATTACACAACACAATCTTGGGAATGCACTTGGGGCGCTTGGTGCGAGGTTGTCTGGCTCCCGACGCAAAAAAGTCCTTGAACGTGCCGTGGTGTCGTTCGAAGGCGCCCTGGCTGTATATGATCAGAGAGGTATGCGTGTGGATTGGGCTATGACCCAGTCGAGCTTGGGCAACGCGCACCGCGAACTGGCCAGCCATTTGGTTGGCAAGGAGAGAGTGGAGCGTCTGGGTCAGGCTGTCGAGGCTTATAACGCGGCACTGGAGGTCCAAGCAAAAGGTCAAAGGACAATTGTTTGGGCGTCAACTCAGTTTAGTCTTGGTTGTGCTCTTTCGGAGCTTGGTTCTTGCCTTGAAGGTCAGGCTGGAGCTGCGCTGCTGGAGCGTGCCGCAGTAGCCTTCAAGTCAGCTTTGATGGTTCGGACCAAGGCTGAATTGCCAGTGCAGTGGGCTGAGACACAAAATGGTCTGGGAGGAGCATTTTTTGCGCTTGGCGAAGCGTCGGTAGGCGAGGCGAAGCCGGCCCGGCTTGCGCAGGCAATGGAGGCGTTCGAGGCGGCGCTGACAGTGGCCAACAAATACAATATGCCGGTCACTTGGGCGAGCGTGCAGCACAATCTCGGTTTGCTTTATGAAGCTCTAGCGGACATCTCTGCTAGAGAAGAGGCTCGCGCAAATTTGATTAATTCTGTTGCGGCATTGGAACGTGCACATACAGTGTACACGCTGGAACACGGAGCCTTCCATTTTATAAAAGTTTTAGTCGCACTTGACCGTATCCGCTTCAAGCTTGATGCACTTGGTCCCAAATAACCGTCCTTTCAGCGTGACGCTTTGACTTGGAGAGGCAGGCCGCGTGCCCCCTTTGTTGGGATCTGCTTGTTGGGGAAGTTGACCTGTTAAAAATGTGCGTTCGGACGATTCTAAATCTGGCTCCTAAGCGAATAGCTTGCCAAGTTCAGGTGGGTCGGATGGAGGTGTGTCCCCAGGATGGGTGCCAGCAGCGCTTGCTCATTTGTCCGAAAGTCACATCAATCCTTCTCCGCCGATCTACGCCCGGATCGCTACGCGTCCGGGCATCAGCCCAGGATGACAACGGGTGGGGGATTGAAGGAGCAGGCGCATCTGCCATGCCCCGCTTATCCGCCGCCTCCGCCGCAGCGCTATAATCGGGCGATCCTCGCTCTTTGACATTGTTGGCTCCGGCGCAAAGTCACAGCCGAAATATGCGTCTGCGCGACAGGCGCTGCCATTTCGTGACAGTGTCTGCCACACCGCAAATCGCCGATTTCACTGTTCACACAGGGGTTTGCGGGGTCGGGTGGCAGACTGGCAGAACGGCCCGGTTCCGACCGGAACCCCCGCCGTCATTCTGGAAGCCGGACCTGTCCCGGTCGGGGCCTGGAAATGCGAAAACTGGTGGAAATGGTGCAGGAAATCTCAGCAAGGTCTTGAAATGGCAGCAATAAGCCCACACGCGCCCCGTCGCTGAACGCGCACCTGACGGCATCACAATGCATACTCAACGCCTGATGAAAGGCAGACGAAGGGCAGACCCGGTGATGAAGGCGATCCCGGCCCGGCCTCGCTGCGCAACACCGCTATCCCCCGCACTCCACAATTGACCTTCGCGCCACACCTGTTATAGCCGCGCCGCAAGCAGCGAAAAGGAGTCTCTGATGGAGATTCGTGAAGGTCTGACCTTCGATGACGTGCTCTTGCAACCTGGCCCGTCCGATGTTCTTCCCGCCGACGCCGTCGTTTCCACGCGAGTGGCGCGCGATTGCGGTCTCAATATTCCGATCATGGCTGCGGCCATGGATACGGTGTCCGAAGCGCATATGGCGATTGCCATGGCGCAGGCCGGCGGGCTGGCGGTGATCCACCGCAATCTGACCATTGCCGAACAGGCCGAGGAAGTACGCCGCGTCAAGCGTTTCGAGAGCGGCATGGTGGTCAATCCGGTGACGATCTCGCCGGACGCGACCCTGGCCGAGCTTCGCGCCCTGATGGCCGAGCGCCGCATCTCCGGCATTCCCGTTGTCGAAGGCGCAGCGCCGGGCAAGCCGGGCAAGCTGGTCGGCATTATCACCAATCGCGATGTGCGCTTTGCCGATGATCCCAATGAGAAGGTCGGCAATCTGATGACGCGGGACGTTGTCACCGTCAATGAAGGCGCGACCCAGGACGAGGCGCGCGCCAAGCTGCACCGCCACCGGATCGAACGTGTGCTGGTCGTCGATGGCGATCATCGCTGTATCGGCCTGATCACCGTCAAGGACATGGAAAAGGCCCAGGCCCATCCCACCGCCGCCAAGGACCGCGAGGGCTCGCTTCGCTGCGCCGCCGCGACCACGGTCGGCGATAGCGGTTTTGAACGCGCCATGGCGCTGATCGATGCCGGCGTTGATGTCGTCGTCATCGACACCGCCCACGGTCAGAGCTCCTCCGTGCTCGACCAGGTCAAGCGGATCCGCCAGGCCTCCAGCCTTTCGCGCATCGTTGCCGGCAATGTCGCCACCTATGACGGCGCCAAGGCGCTGATCGAGGCGGGCGCTGATTGCATCAAGGTCGGTATCGGGCCGGGCTCGATCTGCACCACGCGCATTGTCGCCGGTGTCGGTGTGCCGCAATTGACCGCGATCATGGATGCCCGCCGCGCCGCACAAGGCTCGGATGCCTGCATCATCGCCGATGGCGGTATCAAGTTTTCCGGCGACATGGCCAAGGCGATTGCCGCCGGTGCCGATGCCATCATGGTTGGCTCCCTGCTGGCCGGTACGGAAGAAGCACCCGGCGAGGTCTTCCTCTACCAGGGTCGCTCCTACAAATCCTATCGCGGCATGGGCTCGCTGGGTGCGATGGCGGCGGGTTCTGCCGACCGCTATTTCCAGAAGGATACCGAGCGCATGAAGCTGGTGCCCGAAGGCATTGAAGGCCAGGTGCCCTACAAGGGACCGGTCTCGCCGATCCTGCACCAGATGGTCGGCGGCCTGCGCGCCGCGATGGGCTATACCGGTTCGAAAACCATCGCCGACCTGCACGAGCGGGCGCAATTCGTCCGCATCACCAATGCCGGCTTGCGCGAAAGCCATGTCCATGACGTCAAGATCACCCGTGAGGCGCCGAACTATCCGACGCAAAGCTGATCAGGCCGGGCACGGCAAGGGGCGGGCGCGTATGGCTTGTCTGCACCTTTGTCGATTGACCGGAACGGGGGCAGGGCCTTGGCTCGTGCACCCGTTTGAACAAGGATGACTGCCATGAATTATGCGCTTCTCTATCCGGTTTTCGTGCAGGTCGCCCTGACCTTCGCGCTCGTCTTCACCATGGGCTCGATGCGCTATCGCGCCGTGGCCTCCGGCAAGGTCAAGCCGGCCGATATCGCCCTCGGCCAGTCCGCCTGGCCGGTGCGGGTGCAGCAGATCTCCAACGCCTATGAGAACCAGCTCGCCTCGCCGGCGCTGTTCTATGCCGCAACCGCCTTCGCCCTGATTACCGGAGCCACCAGCGTGCTGCTGGTCGTGCTCGCCTGGGCCTATGTCGGTCTGCGCCTGCTGCACGCGCTGATCCATGTCACCAGCAATCATCTGCGTTCGCGCTTCATGGCCTTCGCGTCCGGACTTCTGGTATTGCTGGGCTATTGGGTCGTGTTCGCAGTGGAGCTGATGACGCGATGATGCAGGACCAGCCCGCCATCGAGACCGGCAAGGATATCCTCTTCCTGCTCACCGGCGCCTGGGACGGCGCCGACGGGCCGCGCCTGTGTGCCGATTGCTGCTTGATCGAGGGCGTCTTGCTGGGCAATCCGCACTGGCAGGACGCCATCACCATTGTCCGCATAGAACATCCCCGGCCACGGCCGGAAATCGTGGCCCTGCTCGGCGAGGCGCACCAGAATGCGCCGACCCTGATCCTGGCTGGCGAGACTGAAGCCCACACCAAGGTGGAGACCGCGAATGATCGCCGTTTCCTGACCGACCCGATCGCGATCTGCCATCAGCTCGCCACCACATACGGCGGAGCACAGCCAAAATGAGAGACGCAGCCAAGATCGCCGCAGCGATCGAAATCCTCGAAATCCAGTTGCGCCAGCACACGCCGGTCAAGGACGCCGTGCGCGACTGGGGCAAGGCCAATCGCTATGCCGGTTCCGGTGACCGCGCCTGGATCACCGGCCTCGTGCTCGACGCCCTGCGCCACCAGTCCTCGGTCGGTCATGCGATGCAGGATGAAAGCGCCCGCGCGCTCGCCTTCGGCACCGTCGCCCGCGTCTGGGGCCTCTCCGTCGAAGAGATCGACGCGATGATGGAGAGCGATCCGCATGCGCCGGAACCGCTCACCAATGCCGAACGCAGCGGTCTGGAACGGGATATCTCCGATGCCCCGCTCTATATCCGCGGCGATTTCCCCGAATGGCTCGAGGCGAGCTTCCAGCGCGCCTTTGGCGACAAGGCCGAGCAGGAAGCGCATGAGCTGTGCTCGCGCGCGCCGGTCGATCTGCGCGTCAATGAAGTCCAGGTCGGGTTCGACAAGGCTTTCAAGGAAGTCAGCTCCAAGCTGAAAACCGCCGAGCCTTCCGAGCTCGCCGCCATGGCGATCCGCATCCCGCAGCGCGATCCGCGCGGCAAGTCGGCGGCGGCGGAAAGCATTCCCGCCTATGGCAAGGGCTGGGTCGAGGTCCAGGATATCGGCTCCCAGCTCGCCGCGCTCGCTTCGGGCGGCCGCGAAGGCATGCAGATCCTCGATTATTGCGCCGGCGCCGGCGGCAAGACGCTGGCGTTGTCCGCGCTGCTCAACAATACCGGCCAGATCCACGCCTGGGATATCGACTGGCGCCGCCTGCGCGCCATCTGGCCGCGCCTCAAGCGCGCCGGGGCGCATAATGTCCAGGTCCAGGATGCCGAGGAAGACAAGTGCCTCGCCGACCTCGTGGCCAAGATGGACGTCGTCTTCTGCGACGCGCCTTGCACCGGCACCGGCACTTGGCGCCGCCGTCCCGACGCCAAATGGCGTCTGCGCGAACGCGCCCTGGAAACCCGCATGGGCGAACAGGACACCGTGCTCGAGCGCGGCTCGCGCTATGTCAAACAGGGCGGCCGCCTGGTCTATGTCACCTGTTCCGTCCTGCCGGAAGAAAACGAGGACCGCGTCACCGCTTTCCTCGCCAGGCACGAGAATTTCAAGCCCGTCCCCGCCATCAAGGCGATGCAGGCCTCCGGCGGTCTGGCCAAGGGCGCCGAGGAGATCCTGGAGACATGCGTCGGCAGTCACGGCGCGCTGCAACTCTCGCCAGCGCGCACCGATACGGACGGGTTTTACATCTGCGTGATGGAACGCGTGGGGTAGGGTTGAACGGCGCGGGCCAGCCCCCCGCCGGTCGCTCAATCCACCCGATAGCCCAACCCGCGTAGCCGCTCCCGCACAACGGCACTCACCGCCCCGTCCACCGAGCGACCGCCGCCGATACGGGCGGTGGTGAGCGGCGCGTCGAGCAGCGGCAGGCTGTCGCGCTCCAGTCCGATCAGCTCGATGGCGCGGCCGGCGTAATTGAGCGTCGTGGGCTCGTATTCGAGCTCCAGAAAGCGCAGCAGGGCGGTCACGCTGCGCTTGGGCTTCTTGACCACATCCTCATAACGCAGACGCAGGACGCGGCCGGAGCCAATGGCGGTTTCTGCCTGCAAGCCGATCCCGGTCAGATCGCACCAGTATTTCAGTGCGGCCGCCGGATCGCTGACATGGGCAAAGGGACGACCATCGGGGCCGCGCCAGTCGCGCTGCAGCAGGGAAGCGGCGACATCGCGGCCATCGCGGACGATGTGGACGAAGCGCGCCTGCGGCAGGAGACGGCCCAGGCGTTCGAAGGCGAGAATGTTGAGACTGGTCTTTTCTACCAGCAAGTGACCAGGCTGGCCCTGGATGGGTTCGCCAATCAGCCCGGTCAGCAGCTCGGCCATGTTGGCGCGGACCTGCTCAGCCTCGAGGCCGAAATCCTGGCGGTGGAGATCGCCAAGCTGGGTGGTGAAATTCTCCCATTGCATGGCGATCGCCACAGGCAGGCCGGTATCGGGACCGCAATGGATCCGCGAATGCCCGGCCAGAAGCCGCCGCATCACGGTCAGGCCGGAGCGCGGGCAACCGCCGAGAAAGACGAAGCCAGTCCCGTTTGCGGTCTCAGACATATCCCAGCCGCGACAGGGCCGGGCCAGCGATCTGCATGACGGTGGCGTGCTGGGAATCGCTCAACGCCTCGCGCCACCGCCCGATTGCGCGGGTGTCGATGGGTTGGGAAACGCGTTCATTGCTCGTCTCATTGATCCCCGAGGCCGGGTCAAACGTGCGGGCATGGTCGAGTGCGGCCTCGACGGCTTGCGAATCCTCGCCGAGGAAGGCGAACAGGCCGGCGATGATGTCGCGTGGGTGGCGTGCCAGGGATTCATAGCGCAGTTCGAGGTAATTGCCGTCGTCGCGCATGGCTGCCCCGGCCTCGACGCTGGCGACCCAGAGCCGGGCGGCCGCGGCCGCGTCGCGGGTGATGGGCAGGGGCTGACCGGTCCGGCTGTCGGTCCAGTCCATCGACAGGAGTGAGGCGACAACATCACGGCCGTCGCGAACAATGCCGACCAGCGGGCTGTCGGGAAACAGACGGCGCAATTGCGCGAAGTGGAGAATATTGGCCGGTGTCTTCTCGGCGATGCGGCATCCCGATTCCGCCTGGAGCGGTGCCAGGAAGCCGTTGATCGTGGCGGCAAAACGCTGGTGCAGCATGTCGGCATCAAGGCCGTATTGCCGCTCGAGAACCGGCATGTGCATCTGCTCGACCTGCGAGGACAGGGCCGCAAGCGCCGGCACGATCCGGGATTCAGGCCCGCACACGATGCCTTTCGACGTATTGACGATGGCACGCAAAAGCGTCGTGCCCGATCGGGGTGCGCCGCCGATAAAAATCGGAGCCTGGCCAATGATTTCCTGCATGTCCGATGTCTCCCGCCTGCGTCCATACAAGCGCCGGGAAAGATGAGCGGGCGGTGACGGTTCCGTTACGGAAATGCAATTAATTACAGGAAGATGTATGCTTTGTGACAGCGGGGGATTTGCGGCCGGCCCGTCCCGCAGCGTGCCTTGTTTCAGCCACGATCCGGACTCGATTTGGCCGCTTTGCCGCGGGGATTCCGCCGGCCATCTCGCGATTGGCGGTTTTGAAACCGGATTCCCTGCTGGCCATCGCGGCTGACTCGCGCTATCCGGCGCCATGCTGAAATCGAGCTCGGCCATAACCCCCACATTTCGTCCCCGGAAAGCCCGCGCCTGCGGGAGTGAGAGCGCATGACAGATCAACACGAAAAAGCCCTCATCATCGACTTTGGCAGCCAGGTCACCCAGCTGATCGCGCGGCGTTTGCGCGAGAGCGGCGTCTTCTGCGAAGTCCATCCCTATAACCGCGCCGACAAGGCCTTCATTGACGCCTACGACCCCAAGGCGATCATCCTGTCGGGTTCGCCGCATTCGACCCATTGGGACAATTCGCCCAAGGCCGATCCGTCGGTCTTCACGCGCGGCATCCCGGTTCTGGGCATCTGCTATGGCGAGCAGACCATGTGCGCCCAGCTCGGCGGCAAGGTCGAGGCATCGGAAGAGCGCGAATTCGGCCGCGCCGATATCAGGATCGTCGCCGACAGCCCGCTGTTTGCAGGCTTTGGCCCGGTCGGTCATGAAGAGCGCGTCTGGATGAGCCATGGCGACCGCGTCGCGGCCCTGCCGGACGGTTTCCATGTCATCGCCACCTCGGGCAATGCCCCCTATGCGGCGATTGCCGACGAGGCGCGCAAATTCTATGCGGTGCAATTCCACCCCGAAGTCGTGCACACGCCGCGCGGGGCGGAGCTGCTGCGCAATTTCACCCATCAGATCGCCGGCTTCCGCGGTGACTGGTCGATGGCGAGCTTCAAGGACGAGGCGATCGCCAAGATCCGCGCCCAGGTCGGCGACAAGCGGGTATTGTGCGGCCTCTCAGGCGGTGTCGACAGTTCCGTGGCCGCCGTGCTGCTGCACGAGGCAATTGGCGACCAGCTGGTCTGCGTATTCGTCGATACCGGCCTGATGCGTCTGGGCGAGGCCGACGAGGTCGTTGATCTCTTTCGCGAGCATTACAATATCCCGCTGGTCCACGCCCAGGCGGAGGACCTCTTCCTCACCGCGCTCAAGGGCGTCGAGGACCCGGAAAAGAAGCGCAAGATCATTGGCGGCCTCTTCATCGATGTGTTCGACGAAAAGGCGAAGGAAGCCGGCGGCGCCGATTTCCTCGCCCAGGGCACGCTCTATCCCGATGTGATCGAAAGCGTCAGCTTCGATGGCGGACCTTCGGTTACCATCAAATCCCACCATAATGTCGGCGGTCTGCCGGCGCGCATGAAGATGCAACTGGTCGAGCCGCTGCGTGAGCTCTTCAAGGATGAAGTCCGCGCGCTGGGCCGTGAACTCGGCCTGCCGGAAGCTTTCGTCAAGCGCCATCCCTTCCCGGGACCGGGCCTGGGCATCCGCATTCCCGGCGCCGTCTCCAAGGAGAAGGCCGACATCCTGCGCAAGGCCGATGCGATCTATATCGAGGAGATCAAGAAGGCCGGCCTCTATGACGTCATCTGGCAGGCCTTCTCCGTCCTGCTGCCGGTCAACACGGTCGGCGTGATGGGCGATGAGCGCACCTATGACGCGGTGCTGGCCCTGCGCGCCGTGACCTCGGTCGACGGCATGACGGCGGATTACTACCCGTTCGAGCATGATTTCCTCGGGCGAGTGGCGACCCGTATCATCAATGAATGCCGCGGGATCAACCGCGTCGTCTATGATGTGACCAGCAAGCCGCCGGGGACGATTGAGTGGGAGTAGGGGCTAGCGCTCCATTCGCGCGCCCAGGCGCGCTCTCGAATGCGAACAGACCGGGAGCCCGGCATGACCCAGCGCAATGCCAGCATCGCCATTATCGGCGCCGGTGATTTCATCGGCTCCGCCATCGCCCGGCGTTTTGCCGCCGAGGGCTATCATGTCCATGGCGGGCGGCGGGGCGGCGAGAAGCTGGCGCCGTTGGCGCAGGAGATCGCGGCGGCGGGCGGGCGTTTCACCGGGCATTCGCTGGATGCGCGAGACGAGAGTTCCGTGACCGCTTTCCTCGACGCGGCCGAAGCCTCAGCGCCGCTTGAGGTGGTGATCTTCAATGTCGGCGCCAATGTACAATTCCCGCTGCTGGAGACCTCGGAGCGGGTCTTCTCCAAGGTGTGGGACATGGCCTGCAAGGCGGGCTTTCTGACCGGGCGTGAGGCGGCGCGGATCATGCTGCCGCGCGCGCGGGGGTCGATCTTCTTTACCGGGGCCACGGCCTCGATGCGCGGCGGCGCGGGCTATGCGGCCTTTGGCGCGGCCAAGGCCGGGCTGCGCTCGCTGGCGCAATCCATGGCGCGTGAGCTGGGGCCGCAAGGGCTGCACGTCTCCCATCTCGTGATTGATGCCGGGGTGGATACGGCCTGGGTGCGTGAGCGCATCGCCCAGGCGAAGGGGGCTGAGGCTCTGGCCGCCATGCCGCCGGACACGCTGATGGACCCGGCCTCGATCGCGGAAACCTATCTCATGCTGCATCGCCAGCCGCGCGATGCCTGGACGCATGAACTTGACCTTCGGCCCTATGGAGAAAACTGGTGAGCGATCCTTCAACTGACCCCGTCTTCTATTTCGACTTTGCCAGCCCCAATGCCTATTTCGCCCATCGCATCCTGCCGCAGGTCGAGGCGCGCACGGGATTGAAATTTCGCTATGTGCCGGTGCTGCTCGGCGGGATTTTCAAGTCGACGGGCAATCAGGCGCCGATGATCGCCTTCGCCGGGGTGCCGGCCAAGCTGGCCTATGAATACAAGGAAATCGAGCGCTTCATCGCCCGCCATGATCTCAAACACTTCAACTTCAATCCGCACTTCCCGGTCAACACGCTGGCCCTGATGCGCGGTGCGGTCGCGGCTGAAGGAGAGGGCGTGCTGGAGGCTTATGTCGAGGCAATGTTCCACTTCATGTGGGAAAAGCCGCGCAAGCTCGACGACGCCGATGTCCTTCACGCCACGCTGACCGAAGCCGGCCTGCCGGCGCAGCGCCTGCTGGAATTGATCGGGACGCCACAGATCAAGTCGCAGCTGATGGCGAATACGCAATTGGCCGTCGACCAGGGTGTGTTCGGCATCCCCAGCTTCATCGTCGATGGCGAGCTCTATTTCGGCAAGGACCGGCTGGAGACGCTCTAGTCCCCGGTGGCCGTATTGGTCGGGACTTCATTCTTGACCGCCGGCTGGTAGTCGGTGATCTGCACCGGGCGCCAGATGCGGTAGATGACGAATCCCAGCAGGAGCAGGCCGCTGAACACGAAGGCGTGGAAGGTGACGATGATCGGGATGAGCGCCAGGAAGGGCAATAATTGCGCGGCGACCGGTCCTGCACCTTCGACGACTACGCCGTTTATCGTGGCCTGGCCGCTGACGAGCGTGGGAAGAAGCGCTATCCCCCCGATAATGACGAAGATGCTGGTCCAGCCGATAAACCAGCTGACCACGAATAATTTGTAGGCGCTGCCCAGCGTCAGCTTGCCATTGATCGTTTTCAACTGCATGAGTTTCTCGCCCCCCGAACCAGCATGCAGCATAGAGCAGGCAAGACCGCAGGCAAGACGGTTGCACCACCGGTTGTGTGCAATCCGTGATGTAGAGGAACAGGCCATGAGCGACGAGCTGCCAGACCCGTTGATCGAGCGTATCGATGAGCTCGAAGCCCATATCGCGCACCAGGACCAGATGCTGCAGGAGCTTTCCGAGGTCATGAATGACCAGCGCACCGAGTTCGACCTGATCAAGGCGCGGCTCAACCAGTTCCTCGACCGTATCCATGCCGTCGAGGCCCAAGGTCCAGCCCCGGAAAACCGTCCGCCGCCGCACTGGTAGGCGAAGACGTTTTCGCTACTCCGCCGCCTCAGCCAGCGCCGATCTCACCTTCGGCAGGATCCGCCGGCTGATCGGCACATCCATTCCGTTGGTCAGGATCAGACGTCCGACGCCGGAGGCATCGCGCTCCAGGGCGCTGACATAGTCGGTATTGACGATGTGGGAGCGGTGGACGCGCAGGAAGGTCGGCGGCAGGCTCGCCTCGAGGCCGGTCAGTGAGCCGGTATAGAGCGCGGTCTGGCCGTTCTCGAAATGCACTTCGACATAATCACCCGCCGCCTTGAGCTGGGCGATGCGGTCGCTGGGGATGTAATCGGTGCGGCCGGCACTGACGAGTTCGATCTGGACCGGATGATCCTTCTGGCGTGCCTGGCTCAGCGCGATCTCGAGCCGGTCGGCGCGGGTGGCTTCCAGCGCGCGGATGCGGCGCTCATTGACCAGGGCGATGGCGTGCTGGGCGAACAGGAAGAGCAAAAGGCCGGCGATCGCCTGGTAGAAATAGCGGTCGATGAAGAGTTCCGGGAAGAGCACGGCCAGAGCGGCCAGTCCGGCCAGGACGGCGAGGTGGGCGCGGGCGCCGGGCTTGCGCTGCCAGACCCAGGTACCGCACCAGGCCAGCCCGGCCAGTATCACGGTCTCGAAGGCATAGAGCGTCTTGGCGTCATAGCCGGAATGCATCTGCAGGACCGCCATCAGCAGGGCGCCGACGCCGAGCAGGCGCAGAAGACGTGCGCGCAGGGAGAGGCCGGAGAAGCGGTGCAGGAGATAGGCGATCAGGGTCAGCCCGAAGGCGGCGGTGCAGGCGGTGATCAGCACCAGACGCAGATCATGCATCGGATAGGGATAGGCATAGAGGCCGCGACTGGTCTCGATCAGCAATTGCGCCACGGCGATCAGGGACATCGCACTGATCAGGGCAGAGCCCTCCCGGTCGCCGCCGCGGACCGCCATCGCGGCAAAGAAGACGAAGCCCAGCACCAGAACGCCGAGTGTCACCAGGCTGGGCGCATAGACGGCTGCGAGCATGCTGGTCGGGGGCTGGTAGCGCTCGAGCCCGATCCAGTGTACCGGCCAGCCCAGCTGCAGGAAGCCATGCTGTGACGACATCAGCAGGACCAGTTCATTGCGCCCGGGCAGCAGGCGCTCGCGCGGGACATAGAGTACCGCATCCATGCGGCCGGGAATTTCTGTCGCCCGGTCCGGGCCCGGACGGCCATTGGAGCCAAGCTCATGGCCATTGAGCCACGCCGTGCTTGCGGCCTTGCCGGAGATGAAGAGGCCGATCGGACGGTCCTGCGGCCATTGCGCGCCGTCCCAGTCGATCTCGGCGCGGACCCAGATCTGCCGGCCCTGGGGATCAAGCCCGCTCAGGGTGATATCGGTGCAATCTTCACCGCTGAAATCGGGAATCGGGCCTGGTGTGTCATCCGCCGGGCAGACGCGAAGCGATGACGCGTCCAGCGCAACAAGGCGCTGCGCCGCGGCAGAGCCGAGCGGCAGTGCCAGCAGGAGGAGGGTGAGGAGCAGGGTGAGGGGCGTGCGTGTCATGGCGTCACTCTAGCGCGCAGGCGCGTGAACGTCCCGCCGTTCAACGGCCAGAAGCCACCATTGCACGATTGGCGCGTGCATGGGCGCACCCGGGAGGCAGGATGCATGCGAGCCGGGGGGCTCAAGATCACGGAGTGAAACATGACGTCCTGGAAGCAATCCATACTGGCAACGGCGCTGAGTGTGCTGATCCTTTCGCCCGCCGCCTTCGCGCAATCACCGCCTGCCGCCAATGCCTATGGCGAGGAAGCCATCGAGTTCACCGCCCGCAGCGGCGACAGTGTTCCGGCTTTTCACGGGACAGTCACAGTCCCGGAAAACCGCGCCGACCCGGCCAGCCGCATGATCGAGGTGAGCTATATCCGCTTTCCCGCGACCGGTGAAAATCCGGGCTCGCCGATCGTCTATCTCTCCGGCGGGCCAGGCGGTTCGGGTAGCGGTACGGCCCGGGGGGCCCGTTTTTCCCTGTTCCAGGAGATGCGCCAGCATGGCGATGTCATTGCCTTCGATCAGCGCGGCACGGGCGGATCGACCGAATTGCCGCGCTGTGTCTCCTCGCAGCCGATCTCCGAGACGCAAGCGATCAGCGATGCCGGATACGCAGCCGCCTATCGGCGCGCGGTCGAGGAGTGCGGTGTGTTCTGGCGCGAGCAGGGTGTCGACGTCACCGGCTATACGACGCGCGAAAGCGTTCAGGATCTGGCGGCGCTGCGGGCGCATTTCGGTGCCGAGCAGATCTCGCTGTGGGGGATCTCCTATGGCAGCCATCTCGCCCTGGCGGCGCTGAAGGATATTCCCGGCCAGATAGACCGCGTCATCATCGCCAGCGCCGAAGGGCTCGACCAGACGGTCAAGATGCCGGCCGAAACCGATCGCTATTTCGCGCGCCTGCAGGCGGCCATCGACACCCAGCCGGCGGCCCGGGCGCTTTACCCCGACGTCGCCGGACTGATGCGGCGCGTGCATGCCCGGTTCGAGGCCGAGCCCATGCTGGTGCAGGTGCCACAGGAGAATGGCGAAACACTGCCCTTCCTGCTGCAGCGCCGCAATCTGCAGGAATTCTCCTCCGGCCTGATCAGTGACCCGCAATATGCGGCCTTGCTGCTGATGCTCTACACCCAGCTCGATGCTGGCGAGAGCGATCTGGCGGTCATGTTGCTGCAGCGCTTCTGGACGATGCGTGAGCCGATCACGCTGAGCGCGATGCCGACAGCGATGGATCTCGCCTCGGGGATTGATGATGAGCGCCTTGCCGAATTCGAGCGCCAGGCTGAGACCGGTCTGATCGGAGGCTATCTCAATTTCCCGATGCCGCAGATCCGCGGTGCCTGGGACGGGTTTGATCTCGGCGATGAATTCCGCCAGCCACCACATGGCGACACACCGGTCCTGCTGCTCACGGGCACGCTCGACGGGCGCACCTATCCCGACGCCCAGGCCGCTTCCGTCTCTGGCCTGAGCCACGTCCATCAAATCATTGTGCGCAATGCCGGGCATAACCTCTTCATGACCACGCCGGAGGTCGCCGAGGCCATGCATCGCTTCATGCGTGGTGAGTCGGCCGCCAGCAGTGAAATCATCATCGATCTGCCGGACATGACGGCCAATCCGCTCGACCAGCAAGGTTGATGACCCGCTCGTGACTGCCCCTGCGTGACCGCAGCTGATAGAGCTGTGGTCACGCAAACGGGGAGGCGGGAATGAATACACTCAAACGCATCTATGTGATGGCCTATCTGACCGGCGCCGTCATCCTGGTGATCAAGGCCAGTCAGGGCCTGTTCTCCAGCCATCACTGGATCGGCTGGCTGGGTGTGCTGCTCACGGGCGCGCCGATCGTGGTGATCCTGTCGATCGCGATGCTGACGCGCCGCATGGCCCGGACCAGCGCCAATTTCCCGCTCTTCATCGCTGGGGGCCTCGCTGGCTTGTTGCTGGCAGCATGGGAAGCGCATTTCGCGGGTGGCGAACGCGATCTGGTCTATCTCGCGCTCGCGGGCTTTGGCGGCTTTCTGCTCTACGTGTTCTGGTATTCGCGCTTTAACCGCAAACCGAGCCCCGCGATCGCGGTGGGCACCAGCCTGCCGGCCTTTGAGGTGCTCGACCGTGCGGGAGATGCCGTGAGCTCACAGGCACTGACCGAAACGCCCGCGGTGCTGATCTTCATCCGGGGTAATTGGTGTCCCTTCTGTATGGGGCAGGTCAATGAGATGGCGGCGGGGATTGCGCCCTTTGTGGAGCGTGGCATTCGCGTCGCCTTCATCGCCCCGCAATCGGTGGGCAAGACCGCGGCGCTGGCCGAGGGCAAGCCGGACGGGCTGGAATTTTATTCCGATACGGGCAATGCCGCCGGGCGTGTGCTCGGGATCGATAATCCGGCCGCCCTGCCGCTGGGGATGGAATTGCTCGGCTATCGCTCCGAGTCCGTGCTGCCGACCGTGATCGCTGTCGCGGCGGGGGGCGGGATCCTGTGGACGCATGAGACCGATAATTACCGCGTGCGCCCCACGCCGGCGGAATTGCTGGCGGTGTTCAACGATGCGGCCTGATGCGAGACGCTGCATAATCTGCACGCGGTCTGCATCCAATTCGCGCCGCAGCGGCGACCTGTTTATGAAAGCAAGATCGCTACGGCACGAAAGGACACAACATGGCTGACCTGTTTCGCAATTACTGGTGGCTTCTGTTCCCGCTCTTCTGGTTCATCTCGGCTGGCTGGGGCAGCCTGATGCGCTACAAGCGTACCCAGGCCAAGATTGACCTGCTCAAGACCTATGCTGCCTCGGGCAAGGAGCCGCCGGCTGAATTGCTGGCCAATCTCGACAAGCCCGATTACGCCCGCCCCGAATGGTCGGATGACGACGAGGGGGGCAGACCCCGCCGTGGTCGCGGGCACGCATTCCTCATTGTTCTGTTCGCAGGCCTGGCCGGGGTGTTTGCCTATACCGGCTATGCCGGCTGGATGGGGGAATCGCAGAGTGAGTTCTACTTCATCGCCCTGATCATGGGCGTCATGTCGCTCGCCTTCCTGGCCTCATCCATGTTCCGGGGCGGTAACAGAGACGATTGATGTCGACGCAATGGACCGACGCCGCGCTGGTCGCGGCGGCACGGTCAGGCTCGGACAATGCGTTTGCGATTCTGGTGGACCGCCATCAACAGGCGGTGCGCAGTTTTCTGCGCCGTGTCTGTGGTCATGAGGCCGATGCCGATGACCTCGCGCAGGAAACCTTCCTGGCCGCCTGGACCGCGCTGCGCACGCTGGACGAGCCGGCACGGGTCCGGTCCTGGCTGTTCGGCATCGCCTGGCGGCGGACGCAGGGGATGGCGCGGTCCATGTCGCGGACCCGGCGGCGCGAGACCGACTGGCAGGCCGAACGGGCGGACAGCGACCAGCCCGGCACCGAATTGAATATCGCCATGCAGCAGGCCCTGGCCCAATTGCCGCCGGACCAGCGCGCCGCCGTCGCGCTGTGCCTGGCGGGCGACTGGTCGCATGCCGATGCGGCGCGCATTTTGGAAATGCCCCTGGGTACGGTAAAATCACATGTCTTGCGCGGCCGGGCCCGGCTGGTCGAGATTTTGGGAGTGCGTGATGACGAAACCTGATCCACTCAAGGCTTTTTTCGACGCCGATGAGGCGCCCGCTGTCGATCCCGGTTTCCGCATGGCCGTCATGGAACGCGTGGCGCGGCGCCGGCTGCAGCTCGGTCTGGCGCGTGCGGCTGTGGCCGGGCTGGTCGTGTTTGCAGCGCTGTTATTGCTGCGCCCGGTGATGGTGGGCCTGCTGGTTCTCCTGTCGGGGGCGTTCCTGGAAGCCATGCTGATGCTCGGTGCCACCGCGCTGGCGGCGTTCGCTGCCTACTGCCTCGCGACGGACCGAGTGGGGCTGCCCGGCTGGGCACAGCGCCTGCTCTGATCGCCACCGACGGCCGGAGATTTTTCGGCGAGGCCGGGATGAATCGCCTATAAGCAACAGATAGCGGGTGGGGGACGACATGCTTATTCTGATAGCCGGACTGGTCTTGTTTCTGGGCGTGCATTCGCTGCAGGTGGTGCCGGGCCTGCGGACCGGGCTGAGAAGCGCGCTCGGCGAGGCACCCTACAAGCTGATCTATACCGCCCTGTCGCTGATCGGTTTCGGCCTGCTCATCTATGGCAAGATCATTGCCCATCCGCCAGTGGCGATCTGGGCTCCGCCGGAGTGGACCCGGCATGTCGCTTTCCTGATTGTCCCGCTGGCGCTGATCCTTCTCGTGTCAGCCTATGCGCCCGGCCATATCCGGCGTGTCGTCCGCCACCCGATGCTGGCGAGTGTCATCCTGTGGTCAGGCGCGCATTTGCTGGCCAATGGCGAATTGTCGGCGATGCTGTTGTTTGGCGGCTTTTTCATCTGGTCGACGATCACCTTCATCTCCGCCTGCCTGCGCGAAACGCCGCCGCCGGTGGTCAAGGGCTGGGGCGGGGAGCTCACCGCGATCATTCTGGGCGCCTTGCTCGCCCTGATAATCATGAATGTTCACATGTACTTGTTTGGCGTTGCCATCATTGGCTGATGCCGCTGCATCCGTTTGCGGGTCGGCAGGCATCCTATCAATGAAAGGCGGCGTGGTGCTGCCCGGTTATGGAGGTTGAAATGGGTGTAGAAATCATGGTCCCGCTCGGCATGTTTGCAATGGTGGTTGCCATTGTCTTCATCGCCATCAATGGCGGAACCCAGAAACGCAAGGCCGCGCTCAGCACGGTTGAAGAGGCCATTCGGGCGGGCCAGCAAGTCACGCCGGAACTGGTCCGGGCCCTGGGCATGCCGCGCAAGGACAGCAATGGCGATCTCAAATCCGGCGCCATTCTTCTGGCGGTCGCCGTGGCCTTCATCGTCCTTGGCTACACGATTTCGGGCGTTGATGATGATGCCCAGGAAGCCTTCACGGTGATGACCGGTATCGCGGCATTCCCGGGCTTTATCGGCCTTGTCCTGATGGGCTTCGGTCTGTTCGGTTCCAAAAAAGACGACCTGTAGGAACCAGTGCGATGAAGGCGTCGGACGAAGAATTGACAGCTCTGGTAATGGCGACGAAGAACGCCGCCGCCTTCGGAGAGCTGGTCCGGCGCCACCAGGGCGTGGTGCGTGGCATGCTGCACCGCATGTGCCGCAATCACGCCCTTGCCGATGATCTCGCCCAGGACGCCTTTGTCCGGGCCTTCGAGAAGATCGGCAGTTTTCTCGGCACGGGAACATTCAAATCCTGGCTGTGCTCAATCGCGTACATGGAATTCCTCAAATCGGCGCGCAAGCGCAAGTCGACGGACAGGGCCATGGAGCGCTTCGGCAGCGGGACGGAAGACAGCGAGGCGCCCCGGGATATGGGCAATGTGGTTGATCTCGATCGCGCACTCGCCACATTGAAAGAGGAAGAGCGTGTGGCGGTAGTGATGTGTTATTCCTGCGGCATGTCGCATTCGGAAGCTGCAGAGGCGACCGGCATGCCGCTGGGGACCATCAAGTCGCACGTCAATCGCGGGCGTGCCAAATTGCAGGCCTATTTTGCGGAATCGGAGGTAATGGCGTCATGACTATGAACGATGCCTTTGACCAACGGCTCATGGCGGCCTTCGCGGAGGCGGCAGAGCCTTTGAATGAGCAGGCCGAGGCGGACGCCTTTGCGGCCAAGGTGGTGGCGCAGCTGTCGCATCCGGACCGCAAGCGTGCCCTGGTGCTCGGTGGGGCCGGCTCGATCGGCTCGGCGATTGCGGGCACCCAGCTGGAAGGCGTGTTCACCCAGGTGCAGATCCCGGCCGATGGCCTGATCGCGAATTTCGCTTTCCTGATGTCTCCGGAGACGATGGCGGCACTCGCCATGGCCGTGGCGCTGGGGATGGTGGCGCTGATCCTGCCGCGCCGGCTCGCCTAGAGTCTGACCAGTAAAGGTGGGCACCGGTTTGACGGGCCGGAGTGCTCAAGACTTTTGCACTGCAGCATGGTGCGCTAGTCTCGCGGCAGTCCCAGCCCCGAGAGGCCGCCCCCCATGTCCGCCCAGACCCAGACCCGCCGTATCACCGCCGCCGATATCCGCGCGCGCAAGGGGCTCGAGCCCCTGGTTTGCCTCACCGCCTATGATGCTCCTATGGCGCGCCTGCTTGATCCGCATTGCGATCTTCTGCTGGTCGGCGACAGTGTCGGCATGGTCGTGCACGGCCTCGCCAGCACCATCGGCGTCACCCTCGAAATGATGATCCTGCACGGCCAGGCCGTGATGCGTGGTGCCAGTCGGGCGCTGGTCGCCGTCGACATGCCGTTTGGCAGCTATGAGCAATCCCCGCAACAGGCCTTCGAGAATGCCGCCCGCATCATGAGCGAGACCGGCTGCCAGGCGATCAAGATCGAGAGCGGCACCTATGCCGGCGAGACGATCGAATTCATGGCCCAGCGTTCCATCCCGGTGATCGGCCATGTCGGGCTGCGGCCGCAGGCGGCGCTCGCCGAGGGCGGCTTCAAGGCCAAGGGCAAGACCGGCGCCGAACGTGATCGCGTGATCGAGGAAGCGGCGATCGCCGAGCAGGCCGGTGCCTTTGCGATCGTGATCGAGGGGGTGGATGAGGATCTGGCGCGCGAAATCACGCAGACCGTCAAGGTCCCGACCATCGGAATCGGGGCGTCGGGCCATTGCGACGGGCAGATCCTGGTGACCCAGGACATGCTCGGCGTGTTCAACTGGACACCGAAATTCGTCAAGCGCTATGACAATATGGCCGAGCGTACCGACGCGGCCGTCGCGCGCTATGCCCGCGAAGTGCGCGAGCGCAGCTTTCCCTCCGGCGACGAGGTCTACACCCTGAAGCGTATTGACGGTTGAGGTCTGTTGCCGCTGAGGCGCGCTGACGTTAGGGTCGCGCGCATATTATCCCATAAGCACGGAGCCGCTTCGACGTGGTCGATATTTTCGAAGAAGTTGACGAGGAACTTCGCAGAGACAAATACCAGGACCTGGCGCGCCAATACGGCCCGCTGGTGCTGGGCGTCGCCGCTGCGATCATCGTCGGTACCGCCGGCTATCAGGGCTGGCACGCGTGGCAGACCTCAACACGTGAGCAATCCTCGGATGCCTTCGAGGTCGCGATGAACGCGCTGGACGCGGGGCGTCCGGCACAGGCTGTCTCCGGTCTCGAGACGCTGGTGGAAACCGGCACCGCCTCCTATGCGACGCTGGCCTTGATGCAACGCGCCGGAATCGCACTGGACGCGGGCGACAATGCCGCTGCCGCCGGTTTTTACGAACAGGTCGCTGCACGCACTGCCGAGCCCCTTGTCCGCGATCTCGCCACGCTGAAGGCGGTGTGGGCCCTGTGGGACACGCTGAGCTTCAATGACGTCGAGATTCGCCTGACACCGCTGACGACCGCGACCTCGCCCTACCGGCATCTGGCACGCGAGGCGATCGCTGTGGCCGCGCTCCGGGCCGGCGATATGGAACGGGCGCGCCGCGAGTATCAATTCCTGTCGACCAGTTTCGATGCGCCGCAGGGCGTGGCGCGGCGGGCGCTGGAAGGCCTGGCCTTGATTGCCGGCCAGAACGAGCCCGGCGAAGCGGAAATGGTGGCGCCCGAACCGGCAGCTGCCACGACGGCAACCGATTCAGATACTGAACAAGCTAGCGCCGGGGATTCGGGCGATGATTGATGTTAAGCGTTTGCGTGTGGCCGCTCTGGCCCTGGTGATGGCGCCGCTCGCGGCCTGCTCCTCGGTTCCCAATCCGATGAATGCCTTCGACTTTCTTTCGAACGGCGATGAGAACACCGATACCGCGCCGACCGATGGCCGCGTGTCGATCCTCTCGTTCGAGCAGACGCTGCAGATCAGCACGGACACCGAGCTGGAGACCGTCTCGCTGCCGCAGGCCTACATCAATACGGTCTGGCCGCAGCCGGGCGGGTACCCGACCCATGCCCTGCAACACACCCAGGCCAGCGGAAATCTCGACACGGCCTGGCGCCAGTCCATTGGCCAGGGCTCCAATAACAACCGGCGGCTCAATGCCCGGCCGGTAATCGCCGAAGGCCGCATTTTCGCGGGTGACGCGACCGGACAGATCACGGCCCTCAATGCCGAAACCGGAAGCCAGGTCTGGTCGGTGCGCCTGCGCGTTCCCAATCGTTATGACCGCATGTCGTTTGGTTCGGGCCTGGCCTATGATTCCGGCCGGATCTTTGCCCATTCCGGCTTCAATTTCTTCGTCGCCCTCGATGCGGAAACCGGCGAGGAAGTCTGGCGCACCGAGACGCTGGTGCCCTTCCATGGCGCGCCGACCGTCGCCGATGGCCGCGTCTTCGTGACCAGTGACGACAATGAACTGCTGGCGCTCGATGCTGCGACCGGTTCGGTCCTGTGGACCTATCAGGGCATTGTCGAGACGGCACGCCTGCTCACCGGGCCAAGCCCGGCCGTGCTGGGCGATATCGTCGTGGCGCCTTTCGCGTCCGGAGAGCTCGTGGCCCTGCGGGTCCAGAACGGCAACCCGGTCTGGTCTGACAGCCTGACCCGCGGTGCCGGCCTGACGGCCCTGTCGGAAATCAATGATGTGGCCGGCAGCCCGGTCATCATCGACGGTATCGTCTATGCGATGAGCCATTCCGGTACGCTGGTGGCGATCGAACTGCGCACCGGTGAGCGGGTCTGGACCCAGCCGGCCGGTGGTCTGCACACGCCTTGGGTTGCGGGCGAGTTCCTCTACATCATCACCAGTGAGGCCGAACTGGTCTGCCTCAACCGCAATACGGGTGTGGTTCACTGGATTACCCAGCTCGACCTGTTCGAGAATCCGAACCGGCGCAAGAACCGCATTGCCTGGGCTGGCCCCGTTCTGGCCGGGGGACGGGTCTTCCTCGCCTCCAGCGATGGCGACGGCGTCCTGGTCAATGCCTATGACGGCGAGATCATCCGCCAGTTCTCGCTCGGACAATCGGTCTTTGTGGCACCCGTGATTGCCAATGAGACCGTTTATGTGGTTACCGATGAAGCGCGCCTGATAGCGCTTCGATAGGCCAAAAAACAAATGACTGATTTTATACCCCGCATCGCCGTCGTTGGACGGCCCAATGTGGGAAAATCGACGCTGTTCAATCGTCTGGCCGGAAAGCCGCTGGCGATTGTCGATGACCGGCCGGGGGTGACCCGCGACCGCCGTGAAGCCGTGGGCCGTCTCGGCGATATGGATCTGCGTCTGATCGACACTGCCGGCTATGATGACGAGAAGAAGGAAGGTCTGGAGGCGGAAATGCGCGCCCAGACCGAGATCGCGATCAAGGACGCCGACATCTGTCTGCTCCTGATCGATGCCCGCGCCGGCATCATGCCGCTCGACCAGACCTTCGCTGAAGTCATGCGCAAGGCGGGCAAGCCCGTCGTATTGCTGGCCAACAAGGCCGAGGGGCGCGCCGGGCAGGCGGGTCTGCTTGATGCCTACAGCCTGGGCCTGGGCGAACCGGTCGCCATCTCCGCCGCCCATGGCGAGGGGATGAGCGAGCTTTACCAGGCGATCATCGATGCCATTGGCGAGCAGCCGCGCAAGAGTTCGAAGGCCCGTCCGGATGCCCCGCCGCTGCGCATCGCCGTGATCGGCCGGCCCAATGCCGGCAAGTCGACCCTGATCAATTGCCTGATCGGCGAGGAACGCCTGATCACCGGCCCCGAAGCCGGCATCACCCGCGACGCCATCGCCGTCGAATGGCTGTGGGACGGGCGGCGCGTTCGCCTGCACGACACCGCCGGACTGCGCAAGAAGGGCAAGGTCTCCGATCGGCTCGAGCGGATGAGCGTTGCCGACACCCTGCGCGCGATCAAGTTCTCTGAAGTGGTTCTCTTGCTCATGGATGCCAGTCATCCACTCGAAAAACAGGATCTTCAGCTGGCCGACATGGCCTTTTCCGAAGGCCGTGCCGTCGCTGTGGCGATTTCGAAATTCGATCTCGTGCCCGACCGGGAAGCCTATCTCAAGGAAGTGCGCGAGGAATTCGACCGGCTGCTGCCGCAGATGTCCGGCGCGCCGCTACTGCCGATCTCGGCCCTGAAGAACAAGGGGCTCGACAAGATCATGCCGACCCTGTCGGTGCTGCATCACAATTGGGACGCCAAGGTGAAGACCCGCGATCTCAATGACTGGCTGCACGAGATGATCGAGCGTCACCCGCCGCCGGCCGTCAACGGCCGCCGGATCAAGCCGCGCTATCTGACCCAGACCAAGTCACGGCCGCCGACCTTCGTGTTGATGTGTTCGCGCGCGGCCGATCTGCCGGATAGCTATAAGCGCTATCTGATCAATGGCTTGCGCACGGCATTTGATCTGCCGGGCGTGCCGATCCGACTGATCGTCAAGGCCGGCAAGAACCCCTATGTCGACAAGGAAGCCGGCAATGAGCGCGGCGGCACCCCGCAGGGACCCAAGAAACGTTGATCAAGGCCCGGGCAATGACCCGGGCCTTTTTCATGCGGTATTGGGGAGGCCTCAGGCGCGGACGATTTCACCGTGGCGCCGGCAATCGTCGGCAACCAGTTCGTGAATCAAAGGCCAGAGGCTGGCCGGTTCCGGCAGCGTATTCGCGTCTTCGCCGGGGAAGGCCTTGGCCCGCATTACGGTTCGAACGGCGCCGGGATAGACGGCATTGATGCGCAACGCATTGTTCTTGTGCTCCTCGGCCCAGGACTGGACCAGAGCGTCGAGCCCGGACTTGCTGGCCGCATAGGGCGCCCAGAAAGCGCGTCGCGAGGTGGCTGCGCCTGACGAGATGAAGACCGCACGACCGCCGGCCTCGGATTTCATCAGCAAGGCCTCGAAGGCACGGATCAGGCGGGCAGGGGCCAGCAGGTTGACGCCGATGACCTCATTCCATGTCTTCGCCTTGACCTGGGCAGCGGGCGTCAGCACGCCGAGCTGGCCGGCATTGCACAGCAGAATGTCGAGCTTGCCCCAACGCTCTTCGATGATGGCTCCGAGCTCTTCGATGCCGTCGCTCGACATCAGGTCCAGTGGCACCAGGGTCGAGGAACCGCCGGCGGCGCGGATCAGGTCATCGACCTCTTCCAGCGCGCCAGTGGTGCGCGCGGTGGCGATCACGTGAGCGCCGGCCTTGCCGAGTTCGAGCGCCATGGCGCGGCCAATGCCACGCGAAGCCCCGGTCACCAAGGCGACGCGGCCAGTCAGGTCTGCAGAGGTCATGCGTCCACCAGAAGGGAGAGTTGGAACTCCTTCGCCGACAGCGAGCGGTCATGATCCATGAGCCGCGTCGGATAATCGCCGGTGAAGTAGTGGTCGGAGAGTTGCGGCGCGCGGTTGTCGCGCGGGCGACCGGTGATGGCCTTGTACATGCCGTCGACGGTCAGGAAGGCGAGGCTGTCGGCCTCGAGCTTGGTGGCCATCTGCTCGACATTCATATTCGCGGCGATCAATTCCTTCTGACCGGCCATGTCGATCCCGTAGAAATCAGGGAATTTGATCGGTGGGCAGGCGGAGCGGAAATGCACTTCGGTCGCCCCGGCTTCGCGCATCAACCGCACGATCTTCAGCGAGGTGGTGCCGCGGACGATGGAATCATCGATCAGCAGCACGCGCTTGCCACGCACGGCGGCGGCATTGGCGGAGTGCTTGAGCCGGACCGAGAGGTCGCGCCGGTCCTGGTTGGGCTGGATGAAGGTGCGGCCGACGAAGTGGCTGCGGATGATCCCGAGTTCGAACGGGATGCCGCTCGCTTCCGAATAACCGATCGCCGCTGGCACACCGCTATCTGGCACCGGGATGATGACGTCGACATCGACCGGCGATTCGCCGGCCAGCTGACGTCCCATTTCCTTGCGGGCCTCATAGACGCTGCGGCCGCCGATAATTGAATCGGGGCGGGCGAAATAGATGTACTCGAAGGCACAGGTGCGGGCCGGGCGCGCCGGCGAGAAGCGTTCGCTGCGCATCTCGCCATCGGAGAGGATCACCGCTTCGCCCGGTTCGACGTCGCGGACATAGGTCGCACCGACCATGTCGAGCGCCGTGGTCTCGGAGGCGAAGACAATGGCATCGTCCAGCTTGCCCATCACCAGCGGCCGGATGCCATAGGGGTCACGGGCCGCGATGAGGCGGTCATTCACCAGCACCACGAAGGCGAAAGCGCCCTCGATCTGCTTGAGGGCATGGGAGAGGCGATTGGTCAGCTTGGACTTGCGCGACAGGGCTGCGAGGTGAAGCACGACTTCCGAATCGCTGGTCGACTGGAAGATGGATCCGCTGGACACCAGTTCTTCGCGCAGGACGCGTGCATTGGTGATGTGGCCATTGTGCGCCAGGGCAATGCCGCCGCCGCGCACGTCCGAATAGAGCGGCTGCACATTGCGCAGCACCGAGGCGCCCTGGGTCGAGTAGCGCACATGGCCGATGGCAACCTTGCCCGGAAGGCGGGAGGGCATGTCAGGGGAGGCGAAGTTCTCGCCGACCAGGCCGAGATAACGCTCGACATGAAAACGCGACCCGTCATGGGTCGCGATACCGCAGGCTTCCTGGCCGCGATGCTGCAGCGCATGCAGGCCGAGGGCGGTGAGAACACCGGCGTCCTCGCTGCCGTAAACGGCGAAAACGCCGCATTCTTCCTGGGGTCGATCCGTAATGGGATCGTAAGTCAGCGTGGAGGGAAGTGCGTGTTTATCGCTCATCCATCGTCATCCTGGTCATCCGTGGTCGAACCGATCAGCTCATCTAGTCGGTTTCTGTCCCGGCTGCCATAGGTGGCCGCATCATTTCTTATGGTTTCTGCAATCGGATCATAGACGGGGTCGGAGGCAGCCTCGGGCAGGCGTCCGGTCGCGGCCAGGCGCGAGGTCGCTGGCGCCAGTGTCTGAAGGGCGCGGGCGGTCGCATTGACCAGCGGATAGATGCGCGAGGCTGTCACGGCGGCCGGTGGCTGACCGTTTGTCCCGAGGGTCGCGGTCATGACGATCACGCCGAGTGCCAGCAGGATCAGGCCGCGGACCACGCCGAAGGCAAAACCGAGCGTGCGGTCGACGACATTGACGTCATCGCCCTTGGCCAGCCCTCTCGAGAGCGAAGAGGTGACGAAGGTTATGGCCAGATAGACCAGCAGGAAGATCACGGCCCCGATCGCCAGCGGCGCGAGCCAGTCGGGGTCGATCAGATCGCGAGCCGGCTGCAGAAAGGCCGGAAGTGCCCACAGGGTCGCCAGCGAGGCGACGACAAAGGCTGTCATCGACAGCGCTTCGCGCACGAAACCGCGCACCAGCGCCAGAAGCCCGGATATCAGCAGGACGGTCAGACCGATCCCGTCAAATGCACTCAAGGAGCCGTCCATCGGCCTGTTCCCTATTCGCCCGCCATCGCCTGCAGAGTTTGCACCAGTTCGAGCGCTGTGGCCACGCCCAGAACCCGCACCGGCGCTGCATCGTCGGCCGAGGCCTTCGGGGCGATGGCCCGCGTGAAGCCCAGCTTGGCCGCTTCCTTGAGGCGCGAATCGCTCCGGCCGACCGGGCGAACATCACCGGAAAGGCTGATTTCTCCGTAAACAACGCCGTCCGAGGGCAGGGCAACATCCAGCGCCGAGGAGACGATGGCGGCCGCAACCGCCAGATCGGCGGCCGGTTCGGCGATTTTCAGGCCGCCGGCGACATTGAGGAAAATGTCGCGATTGGAGAAGTCGACGCCGCAGCGCGCTTCCAGCACGGCGAGCACCATGGCCAGCCGGCCGCTATCCCAGCCGACGACAGCCCGGCGCGGCGTGCCAAAGGCCGCCGGGGCAACCAGGGCCTGGATTTCACTCAGGACGGGCCGTGTGCCCTCCATACCGGCAAATACCGCGGCACCCGACGTCGAATCGCCGCGGCCATCGAGGAAGAGGGCAGAGGGGTTGGCGACTTCGCCCAGTCCGGAATCGCCCATCTCGAACACGCCGATCTCGTCGGTCGGGCCGAAACGGTTCTTCACCGCGCGCAGGATGCGGAATTGATGCGAGCGCTCGCCTTCGAAATAGAGCACGGCATCGACCATGTGCTCGATCACGCGCGGTCCGGCGATCTGGCCGTCCTTGGTGACATGGCCGACCAGGATCACGATGCAATTGCGCTGTTTGGCGAAGCGCACCAATTCCTGCGAACAGGCGCGGACCTGGGCGACGGTGCCCGGTGCGGCGGCGAGCTGGTCGCTCCACATGGTCTGGATCGAATCGATCACGACGATGTCGGGTTTTTCCGATTTCAGGCCATCGAGCACATTGTTGAGTGAGGTCTCCGCCGCCAGTGAAACCGGCGCATCGGCCAGGCCAAGCCGCCGCGCGCGCAGGCGCACCTGGGCGACCGCTTCCTCGCCGGAGACATAGATCGCGCGTGCATCAGCGCGGGCCATCAGGGCGACGAGTTGCAGCAGCAAGGTCGATTTGCCGATCCCCGGATCACCGCCAACCAGTATGGCCGATCCGCGAACCAGACCGCCGCCGCAGACCCGGTCGAGTTCGGGAATGCCTGATTTCAGGCGTGGAGCTTCGGGCGTGTCGGCGCCGAGATCGACCAGGTCGAGTGTACTGCCCTTGCCGCGGCGCTTGGCGCTGGTCGCCTGGGTGCCCAGCGGAGCGGCGGGGGTTTCCTCGACCAGCGTGTTCCAGCTGCCGCAGGCATCGCAGCGCCCGGCCCATTTGCTCTGGGAGGCACCGCAGCTCTGGCAGACATAGATGTTTTCAGCACGGGCCATGGCGAATCGTCTTCTTCAACTTGGCGCTTAGTTCACACTCTGTTCCGCCGTGCGGCAAGCTCAGTCTGCTGTGACAGGGGCAGGCTGGTAGACGCGCTGGAACCGCTGGCCGAGGCGGACGAGGAATTCATAAGTGATGGTGTGCGCCGTCTCGGCCAGCGCCCCGACATCCTCACCCAGGAAACTCACCCAGTCGCCCGGCTCAACGGGGGCGGTAACATCGCTCAGGTCGACAGTGGTCAGATCCATCGAGATGCGGCCGATGATCGGGACCCGGGTGCCGCCGATGCGGCCAAACCCGCCATCGCCGCAGGCGCGCAGCAATCCGTCAGCATAGCCGGTAGCGACGGTGGCAATACGCATGTCGTGTTCGGCGGTGAAAATGGCGCCATAGCCGGCGCAGTCACCGGCAGCGATAGTGCGCACCTGTAGCACCGGTGCCTCGACCCGCACCGCCGCCTCGAACGGATTGGGGCCGCCCTCGGCTGGATGGCCGCCATACAGGGCCAGCCCCGGGCGCAGAATGTCGAAATGATAGCTTGAGCCGAGCATGGCGCCGCCGGAATTGGCGAAGCTGGCCGGGATGCCGGAGAAGAGGTCGCGAATGCGGGCGAACCGCTCCAATTGCCGGGCGTTGAGCGGATGGGACGCTTCGTGGGAGCAGGCCAGATGGCTCATCAGCTGGCGCACCTCGAGGCCGGCGAGCCAGTCGGGATTCTCCATCAGCGTCCGGGTCGCGTTCGGGCCGAGACCGAGCCGGTTCATGCCGGTGTCGAAATGGATCGCGCAGGGCAGGTCCGGCGCCAGCTCGCGCAGCTGATGCAATTGATGCAGATCGTTGATGACGGGAAACAGCTGCGCCTCGCGCAGCGCCGCCAGGTCGGTGGGCCAGAACCCGTTGAAGACGAAAATCTCCGCCGGTCGTCCGGCCAGCGCGTCGCGTGCCTCGCGGCCCTCGGCCGTGTGGGCGACATAGAATGTGCGGCAACCGGCATCGGCCAGCGCGGGCAGGACCTGCATCGCGCCGAGTCCATAGGCATTGGCCTTGACCACCGCGCCGACCCGCGCTCCCGGCGCCATCGCCTGCAGGCGGGCGTAATTGCGCTGGATCGCGGCGAGATCGATGATCAGACGCGGCGCCGGCTGAACCATCGGGTCAGTCCTGGCCGTCTTCGAAGCGGACATCGAGATCGCTGAACTTCGTGCGCGCGCCGTCGAAGGCCAGCTTGGCCGTGCCGATCGCACCGTGGCGCTGCTTGCCGATCACGACTTCGGCGAGCTTTTCGATCACGCGGAACTCTTCCTGCCAGGCCAAGTATTCCGGCGTGTCCTCACGCGGCTTCTCGCGTTCCTTGTAATAGGCCTCACGATAGACGAAGAGCACCACGTCGGCGTCCTGCTCGATCGAGCCCGATTCACGCAGGTCGGAGAGCTGGGGCTTCTTGTCCTCGCGGCTTTCGACATTCCGCGAGAGCTGGGACAGAGCGATGACGGGAACTTCCAGTTCCTTGGCCAGGGCCTTGAGGTTCTGGGTTACTTCCGAGACTTCCTGCACCCGGCTATCGCCCGGTCGGTTGCGCGAGGAGGTGACCAGCTGCAGGTAGTCAACGATGATCAGGTCGAGCCCGTGGGTGCGCTTGAGACGGCGGGCGCGCGCGGCGAGGGCGCCGATTGGCAGACCACCCGTGTCATCAATGTAGAGCGGCAACGACTGGATCTCGAGCACTGCGTCGCGGATTTCCTCGTACTGGGTCGCGTCGATTGTGCCCTGGCGGATCATATAGCCGGGGATGCCGGTGTAATCGGCGATCAGACGCATGGCGAGCTGTTCGGCCGACATTTCCAGCGAGAAGAAACCGACCACGCCGCCCTTGGTCGTCTTCATCGTGCCGTCGGGTTGTTCTTCGCTGGCGTAATTGCGCGCCACATCGAAGGCGATATTCGTGGCCAGCGCGGTTTTCCCCATCGAGGGACGCCCCGCGAGGATGATCAGGTCGGACGGGTGCATGCCGCCGAGCTTGTCGTCCAGCGCTTTCAGGCCCGAGGAAATGCCCGACAGTCCGCCATCACGCTCATAGGCGGCGGCAGCGGTCTCGACGGATTCGGTCAGGGCCTGTTTGAAGCTGACAAAACCGCGCGAGGTCGAACCGGCCTCGGCGAGATTGAACAATTGCTGTTCGACAGCCTCGATCAGCTTGCGTGGCTGGGTTTCCGAATCGGTAGTCGCGGTCGCCGACAGTTCATCACCGATGCGGATCAAGTCGCGCCGCAGGGCGAGCTCATAGATCATTCGCGCGTATTCGGTGGCCGCGGAATTGTTCGCCGCGCTCTCGATCAGCACGGCCAGATAGGTGGTGCCGCCGATCTCGCGCAGGCCATCATCGCGGTCGAAATGGGTTTTCAGAACCACGGCATCGGCCAGTGAGCCGCGACCGATCAGGTCCGAAGCGGTTTCGAAAATCCGGCCATGGACGGGATCATAGAAGTGCTCGGGCTTCAGCCAGTCGGCGACACGGTGATAGATCTCGTTGTCGTAGAGCAGGGCACCGAGGAAGGCCTGCTCGGCCTCCAGATTGTGCGGCGCGGTCTCCAGCGTCGTCGGTTCGCCGGTCTCGAAGGTCATCAGCTCAGTGGTCATGCGAATGGGATACAGGCTCGGCGGTCGGGATGCGACCCCTCAATCCGCGCAGGGTGAATCTTTGCCACAGTATTTCCCCGGCCTGTGGACGGGTGTGGAAAAGTCCGGTTGCAAACAAAAACGGGCGGATCAAATGACCCGCCCGTTTCCGGCATTCAGCGTTGGCTGAAGGCCTAGTCTTCGTCGGCTTCAGGCGCTTCCGAATCGTCCGCACCTTCGGCGCGGCGTTCGGCCAGTTCTTCGCCTTCTTCGCTGGCTTCGAAGAGTTCGGCAGCCTGGGCTTCGGCGATGGCGCGATCTTCGTCAGCCTGGGCTGCGATCACATCTTCACCGGAGGCCTGGCGTTCGGCTTCGTCGAGCGAGCGGGCGACATTGATCGTCACCGTCACGGCCACATCGGCGTGCAGGCGGATCCGGATGTCGTGCAGGCCCAGCTTCTTGATCGGCGCATGCAGATCAATCTGCGAGCGGGCGACCGAAGTGCCGGATTCGGAAACGATCTCGGCAATGTCACGCGAGGAGACAGAACCGTAGAGCTGACCGCTTTCACCAGCCGAGCGAACCATGACGAAGGTTTCGCCATCGATCACTTCACCGGCGGTTGCCGCTTCAGCAGCCCGTTCGGCATTGCGCGCGATCAGGGCTTCTTTTTCCGCTTCGAAGCGGGCCATATTGCCTTCATTGGCGCGGAGCGCCTTGCCTTGCGGCAGAAGGAAGTTACGGGCGAATCCCGGGCGGACCGAGACAATATCACCCATGACGCCGAGCTTTTCGACGCGTTCCAGGAGAACCAGTTTCATCGTGCGCTCTCCTTAATCCATCACATAGGGAAGCAGAGCCATCTGGCGGGCGCGTTTGATGGCGCGGGCCAGTTCACGTTGCTTCTTGGCGGATACCGCCGTGATACGGGACGGGACGATCTTGCCACGCTCGGACATGTAGCGAAGCAGGAGCTTGGGATCCTTGTAGTCGATCGCAGGCGCATTTTCGCCGGAGAACGGACACACCTTGCGACGGCGCATGAACGGCCGGCGGGCTGGCAGGTTTGCAATATTATCGGATGACATCTGTTTCTCTCCTTACGACCGGAAATCGCGGCGCGGACGACGATCATCCTTCTTCGACAGGATCGCCGAAGGTTGATCGGTGTGCTCGTCGACACGAAGGGTCATGAAACGCATGACGTCTTCGGACAGGCGCTGCAGGCGCTCAAGTTCGTCGATGACGGCGCCATTGGCGTCGATATCGATCAGGCCGTAATGACCCTTGCGCGACTTGTTGATGCGGTAGGACAGGTTGCGCAGGCCCCAATATTCGATCTTGCCGGTCTTGCCGCCATTGGTCTCGATCAGGGTCTTCGTTTCTTCCAGAAGAGTTTCCATCTGGGCCGGAGAAACGTCCGGGCGTACGATGAATACGTGCTCGTAAAGTGCCATCTTGGCTCCCTTCATAAGCGGTTGCGGCGCAAGCCTCGCCGAAGGGGCGGGCAGGCTCGCGGTGGCTCCTGGACCGATCCGCCACACCATGTGACGGAGATAAAGGGACAGGACCGCAACCAAGCGAAGCGCGGCCATAGCCTAAAGCCGTGGGGCGTGCAAGCCGCATCCCCTCTTGCGCGTGCAACATGACAAGGGGTATCGAGCGGACAATTCAATTGACGGGAGGCGTTCTGATGACGCTCGCATTCGTATTTCCCGGCCAGGGCAGCCAGGCCGTCGGCATGGGCCAGGAGCTCGCCGCCGAATTCGCCGTCGCCCGCGCCGTGCTGGCCGAGGTTGATGAGGCGCTCGGACAGAATCTTTCCGGCCTGATGGCCAATGGTCCGATCGAGGATCTCACCCTGACGGAAAACGCGCAGCCGGCATTGATGGCGGCCAGCCTGGCCGTGATGCGGGTGCTTGAGGCCGAATTCGGGGTTGATGTCAGCGCGGCGAAATTCGTCGCCGGCCACAGCCTGGGCGAATACTCGGCCCTGGCTGCGGCGCGCGCCCTGACGATCAGCGATGCTGCGAAACTGCTCAAGCTGCGCGGCCGTGCCATGCAGCAGGCCGTTCCGGTCGGGCTGGGCACCATGGCGGCCCTGCTCGGAGCCGATGAGGACATGGCGCAGCAGGCCGTTGATGCCGGTTCGCTGGTCGGCGTCTGTGCCATTGCCAATGACAATGCGCCCGGCCAGATCGTGATCTCCGGCGCAACGGCTGCCATCGAGGCCGCCATCGACCGGGCGAGCACGCTGGGCGTCAAGAAAGCCATGATGCTGCCCGTCTCGGCGCCATTCCATTGCGCCATGATGCAGCCCGCCGCCGATGCGATGGCCGAGGCCCTGGCCTCGACGGTCATCTCCTTGCCCGCCGTGCCGGTGGTCGCCAATGTCACGGCCCGTCCAACCTCCGACGTCGAAATCATTCGCCGTCAGCTGGTTGAACAGGTGACCGGCCGGGTGCGCTGGCGCGAAAGCGTCATGTGGATGGTCGAGGAGGGCGGTATCAAGACGCTCGCCGAGGCCGGCGCCGGCAAGGTGCTCACCACCATGCTCAAACGCACCACCAAGGACGCGAATGGCGTGCCGCTCAATGTGGCCGCCGATCTGGAAGCCTTCGCGGCTTCGCTGAAAGAGGATAACTGACCATGTTCGATCTGACCGGCAAGAATGCGCTCGTCACCGGCGCCACAGGCGGCCTCGGCCAGGCGATTGCCAAGGCGTTGCATGCGCAAGGCGCCACCGTCGCTCTTTCAGGTACACGTGAAAACGTGCTGCAGGAACTGGCCGCCGAACTGGGCGACCGCACCCATGTCCTGCCCTGCAATCTTTCCGATGCCGATGCTGTCGACGCGCTGCCGAAACAGGCCGCCGAGGCGATGGGCTCGATGGATATCCTCATCGCCAATGCCGGCATCACCCGCGATCAGCTGTTGATGCGCATGAAGGATGATGACTGGGACATGGTGATGCGCGTCAATCTGGAGAGTTACTTCCGGCTTTGCCGTGCCGCCCTGCGCGGCATGATGAAGGCGCGTTGGGGCCGTATCGTCGGCATCACTTCGGTGGTCGGTGTGACGGGCAATCCCGGTCAGACCAATTACTGTGCGTCCAAGGCCGGCATGATCGGTTTTTCCAAATCCCTGGCCCAGGAAGTCGCCTCGCGCGGCGTCACCGTGAATTGCGTAGCTCCCGGATTCATTGCCTCGCCGATGACGGATGTGCTCAATGAAGAGCAGCGCAAGGCGATCCTGACCAAAATTCCTGCTGGCGATCTGGGCACCGGCGATGATATTGCTGCTGCGATTGTTTATCTGGCCAGCCAGGAAGCCAATTATGTCACCGGCCAGACGCTGCATGTGAATGGCGGCATGGCTATGATTTAGCATACTATCTTGTCAGAATGAGCACGGTTGCCCATTCTGGTCACCGCTCGGGAAGTATGTTACTTGCCCGCGCATCTTGGTGAAGGCGGCCCGGTTTTGGGGCGCTCTGCCTCCTTTCCTGCGCCGTCGATTTCCTGCGGCGAATTACCATGAGGGTCTGAAATGTCTGACGTTCTCGAGCGCGTTAAAAAAATCGTTGTTGAGCATCTCGATGTCGACATCGAAAAAGTCACGGATAATGCGAGCTTCATCGACGATCTGGGTGCTGACAGCCTGGACAATGTTGAGCTCGTGATGGCGTTTGAAGAGGAGTTCGATATCGAAATTCCTGACGACGCTGCCGAACACATTCAAAAGGTCGGTGACGCTGTGAAGTTCATCTCCGAGAAAGTCGGCTAAAGACTGGACCATGCGGCGCGTCGTCGTCACGGGTATCGGTCTGGTCACTCCGCTTGGTTGCGGCAAGGATCTCGTCTGGGGACGACTTCTTGCCGGCCAATCCGGTCTGGGCCTGATTGAGCATTTTGAAACCGGCGATCTGGCCTGCCAGATCGCCGGTCTCGTGCCGCGCGTCGATGGCCGCGGTGGTGGTTCAGCCGATGATCCGGGTGCCTTTGCCCCGGACACCGTCATGAGCCCGCGCGACCAGAAGCGCGTTGATGATTTCATTCTCTACGGAATTGCCGCGGCCGATTATGCCATCGCCGACAGCGGCTGGGTTGCCACGAGCGAAGAAGAACGCTGCCGCGCCGGCGTGATGATCGGCTCGGGCATTGGCGGCCTGGAATCCACTTATAACGCCTCCATCGACCTGCATGAAAAAGGTCCAAGGCGGCTCTCTCCCTTTGTCATCCCCGGCCTGTTGATCAATCTCGCCTCTGGCCAGGTTTCGATCCGTCACGGGCTCAAGGGCCCCAATCATTCTGTCGTCACCGCCTGTTCAACCGGCGCCCACGCGATCGGCGATGCCGCGCGGCTGGTGGCTCGCGGTGATGCCGACCTGATGGTCGCCGGCGGCGCCGAAGCGGCCGTCTGCCGTCTGGGCATTGCCTCCTTCATCGCCTGCAAGGCGCTCTCGACCGGTTTCAACGACAATCCGACCGCCGGTTCGCGCCCCTGGGACCGCGACCGCGACGGTTTCGTGATGGGCGAGGGGGCCGGCGTTGTCGTGCTCGAGGAATACGAGCACGCCAAGGCGCGCGGCGCGACCATCTATGCCGAGGTCAAGGGCTACGGCCTGTCGGGCGATGCCCACCACATCACCGCGCCCGCTGATGACGGCGATGGCGGTTTCCGCGCCATGTCGGCCGCGCTGAAGGATGCCGGTCTGGACCCGTCCGAGATCGATTACGTCAACGCCCACGGCACCTCGACACCCAAGGGCGACGAGATCGAATTGCGCGCCGTTGAACGCCTGTTCGGCGACAGCAATGATGTCGTGATGTCCTCGACCAAGTCGGCGATCGGGCATCTGCTCGGTGCCGCCGGTGCGGTGGAAGGCATTTTCTCCATCCTCGCGATCCGCGACGGCATCTGTCCGCCGACCCTCAATCTCGATAATCCGTCGGTGTCGACTTCCCTCAATCTGGCGGCCCACAAGCCCGTCAAACGTCCGGTTCGCGCGGCGCTATCGAATTCTTTCGGATTCGGTGGCACCAATGCCTCCGTGGTATTCGTCGCGGCCGACTGAGTGCGCCGCTTTTCGGGATGGCTCCATGAGTGACGTGAAAACGCCCCAGGCGAAGGTCAATGCCAATGCAAAGCCCAAGGGCGGCCTTGGACGCATCGTCCTGTGGCTCTTTGTCAGCTTGCTGGTGCTCGCCCTGTTGGCCGCCGGCGCCGTCTATGGCGGCTATCGCTGGCTGCAGGCGGAATTTGTGAGTCCGGGGCCGGCGCTCGAGGAAACGGTGATCACGCTGCCGCGTGGCACGGGGCTGGTGCGGATTTCCAATGAACTCGAAGCCGCGGGCCTGGTGCGTGACGGGCGAGTGTTCCGCGCGGCCGTAACGCTCGATGGCGGCGACCGTGCCCTGCGCGCCGGCGAATATGCCGTGCCCGCCGAGGCGAGCATGGCGCAGATCTATGAATTGCTTCGTTCGGGACGCACGGTGCAGCACTCGGTCACCTTCGCCGAAGGTCTGACCAGCGCGATGATCGTCGCTGTCCTGCAGGAGGCCGATGTCCTCACCGGTGAAATCACCGAAATTCCGGCCGAGGGCACGATTTTGCCCGAGACCTATCTGGTTGATCGCGGCACCTCGCGCCAAGCCGTGATTGATCGCATGCTCGCGGCCCAGAGCGAGCTCCTGGACGAGCTGTGGCCTCACCGTGCCGAGAACCTGCCGTTTGAAACCCGCGAGGAGGCGATCATTCTCGCCTCCGTAGTGGAGAAGGAAACCGGTGTCGCCTCGGAACGGCCGGAAGTTGCCGCCGTTTTCGTCAATCGCCTGCGCCGCGGCATGCGGCTGGAGAGCGATCCGACCATCATCTACGGCATCACCGGCGGTGAGCCCCTCGGACGCGGTCTGCGCCGCTCCGAACTCGACAATGCGAACAACGCCTGGAACACCTACCAGAATGACGGTCTGCCACCGACGCCAATCGCCAATCCGGGCGCCGAATCGATTGCAGCTGTGCTCAACCCGGCCGAAAGCCGGGCCTTGTTCTTCGTCGCCGACGGGACGGGCGGACACGCCTTCGCCGCCACTTATGCCGAGCATCAGAGAAATGTCGCGCGCTGGCGCCAGATCGAGAGGGCCCGCCAGCGTGCGGGCGATTAGTATGGCGCCATTATCCGGCATGACGGGCTTTGCCCGCACCGAGGCCAGCTTTGACCAATTCAGCTGGGTCTGGGAGGCGCGCAGCGTCAACGGCAAGGGGCTGGAGGCCCGCTTTCGCTTTCCAGGCGGCTATGAACGCCTCGAGGCTGCGGCGCGTGATCTGGCCAAGGTACGTTTCGCCCGCGGCAATGTGCAGGCCAGCCTGACCCTCAATCGGGATGCTGCCCAGGCGGCCCTGCGCATCGATACCCAGCGCATTGATGCCATTCTTGCCGCCGCCGAACCCTATGTCGTCAGCGGCCGGGTCCTGCCGGTCAGTTTCGACGGTCTGCTGGGCGTGCGCGGTGTGCTCGATCTGGAGGACCGTAGCGAGCCTGAGGATGCTGGCGAGCTTGATGCCGCGCTGCTCGAAAGCCTGGCGCTGGCGCTCGACAATCTCCGCGATGTGCGCCTGGTCGAGGGCGGCGAATTGAAGGCCCTGCTGAGCGCCCATGTCGATACCATCGAGAGCCTGACGCAGCAGGCCGAAACCAGCGCCGCTGTGCGCCTGGACGCGATTCGGGATCGCATTGCCGCCAAATACGCCGAGCTCCTGCCGCAGGGCCTCGATCCGGAGCGGCTTGCTGTCGAGGCCGCGGCCATGGCAGTGAAGATGGATGTGCGCGAGGAACTCGACCGTTTGCATGCCCATGTCCGCGCCGCGCGCGAGCTGCTGGAGGCCGGATCGCCGACCGGCCGCAAGCTCGACTTCCTGTCACAGGAGTTTAATCGCGAGGCAAACACTCTATGCTCCAAGTCCTCCGATTCTTCACTGACCCAGATTGGCCTCGCCATGAAAAACGCGGTCGACCAATTCAGGGAGCAGGTACAGAATGTCGAGTGACGGACATCCACCGATCTTTCGCGGCGGCCGCCGCGGCGTGCTTCTGGCGCTGTCGAGCCCGTCGGGTGCCGGCAAGACGACGCTGTCCAAGCGCCTGCTGAGCCAGAACCCGGATGTTGTCCTGTCGGTCTCGACCACGACGCGTCAGCCGCGTCCCGGCGAGGTCGATGGACAGGACTATAATTTTGTCAGCGTCGAGGAATTCAAGGCCCAGATCGAGGCCGGTGACTTCTTCGAATGGGCCGAAGTGTTCGGCCGCTATTACGGCACGCCGAAAACCCAGGTGCTCGATGCCATCGATGATGGCCGTGACGTGATTTTCGATATCGACTGGCAGGGTGCCCAGGCACTCGCGGCGCAGGCGCCGGACGATACGGTGCGGATCTTCATCCTGCCGCCGTCTCTGGACCTGCTCGAGGACCGTCTCAGCAAGCGTGGCCAGGACACGCCGGAAATCATTCGTGACCGCATGGCCCGCGCCAAGGACGAGATCAGTCACTGGCACGAATACGACTATGTCATCGTCAATGATGATTTCGCCCGCGCTCTCGACAAGCTCAACCAGATCCTGCACGCCGAACGCCTCAAGCGTTCGCGTCATCCCTGGCTGGATGATTTTGTCGCCGCGCTTATGGCTGAATAGCGCGCGCCGCCCGCCAGGCTCTGGCAAGCGCCTGGAATCCTGCAATATCAATTGTTTCCGCACGGGCGCCGGGTTCAAGCCCGGCTTCGGCAATCAGTTCTTCGGTTGAGGCCGTCGTCTGGCTCGCAGCCTGTCCCAGGCTGCGCCGCAAGGTCTTGCGCCGCTGTCCGAAAGCGGAGGCGGTGACGGTGCCGAGCGCCTGCAGGTCGGCAAAGCGCTGGCCGTCCGGCAGGGGATCGAGCATCACGACAGCGGATTCGACCTTGGGCGGCGGGGTGAAGGCCTGGGCTGGAACTTTCATCACCATCTGGGCTGAACACACCGACTGCGTCAGGATGGCGAGGCGGCCATAAGCCTTGTCGCCAACGGCGGCGACGATACGGTCAGCGACCTCGCGCTGGAACATCAGGACCGCGCGCCGCCACCAGATCGGCTGCGCCTGCAGCCATTTGATCAGCAATATCGTGCCGACATTATAGGGCAGGTTGGACAGGATCACGCGATCATCGCCGGTCAGGATAGCGGTCTCGTCAATCGTCAGCCCGTCGGCCTCCAGCACCGTGACGCGTCCGGGCCAGGCCGCCGAGATTTCCTCCAGTGCTGGTAGGAAGCGTGCATCCTTTTCAACCAGGGTGAGGTGGCGCGCGCCGGCGCCCAGGATCGCCCGCGTCAGCCCGCCAGGGCCGGGGCCGATCTCGATCGCATGGCTGTTCGACATGTCTCCGGCGAAGCTGGCGATCTTGGCCGTCAGGTTGAGGTCGAGCAGGAAATGCTGGCCGAAGGATTTCTTCGCCGCCAGGTCATGGCGGGCGATGACATCCCGCAGCGGGGGGAGCGGATCATTCATGCGCGGTGTCCGGCGATTTCACGGGCGGCATCAAGGGCCGCGAGCAGGCTGTCAGCCCGGGCCACACCCTGGCCGGCAATGTCGAAGGCGGTGCCGTGATCGGGCGAGGTGCGCACGATGGGCAGGCCGAGGGTGATATTGACGCCGCTATGGAAATCCAGCGTCTTGACCGGGATCAGGCCCTGGTCGTGATAGAGGCAGATTGCGGCGTCATAGCCGGCGCGCGCCTCGGCATGGAACATCGTGTCGGGCGGCAGGGCGTCGCTTATGCTGATGCCTTCAGCGCGCAGGCGGGCAGCGGCGGGATTGATGATCTCGATCTCCTCGCGCCCGAGTGAGCCGCCTTCGCCGGCATGCGGGTTGAGGCCAGCCAGGGCGAGGCGAGGCTCGGCAATGCCGAAATCGCGCACCAGTGCCTGATGCGTCAGGCGGGCGATGTGCTCGATACGTGCCGCGGAGAGGCCGGCGATGGCCTGGGCGAGGGATTCGTGGATCGAGGTCAGCACGACGCGCAGTCCGCCGCCGGCCAGCATCATGGCCGGGCCGCGCTCGCCGGCGACCGGATGGTCCCGGGTCAATTCCGCGAGAAACTCCGTATGACCAGGAAAATTGAAGCCGGCTGCATACATCACGGATTTGGCGATCGGGGCTGTGACCAGGACGCTGGCCTCACCCATCAGGCACAGTTCCACTCCGGCCTCGATACAGGCCTTCACACAGGCGGCATGGCGCGGGTCAGGCCGGCCGGCAATGACGGGTGTGGTGAGACGGGCGGGAGCTGCCAGAACGGGCAGGGCAGCGGCAAATACCGATGCGGCCTCGGCGGATGATGTGATCTCGACCGGGGCGGGCAGGGCGAGTTGCCGGGCAGTGGCACGCAGGGACTCGGGGTCACCGATACAGGCAAAGACAGGCGCATCGCTGCGGCGCTGTGACCAGGCCTTGAGGATGATTTCCGGACCGATACCAGCCGGATCACCCATCGAAATGACGACAGGTGAGGGGCGCGACATTACTCGCGGATCTCGACCGTGCCGTCGCGGCGCAAATCCCTGAGCCAGCGGCGTGAATGCAGGGAGAGCTGCTGACCGCGCAACTGCGATTCCAGATCATCCCGGCTGGGAACGCCCGGGCCGGCAATGGTGCGTTCGCAGACGATCAGGCCTTGCAGTCCGGCTGCGGTCTGAAGGACGCCGGTATTGCCCCCTTCGCGCAGGGGCGTCAGGGCATCACGGATCTGCGGCAGCAGCGAGTCGGCACCGATGGCACCAAGCGGTGTGACGACAGCACCCGGGACGCGTCTTGCCGCCGCCTCGGCCTCGGAACAGGTCGGGTTGGCCGCCAGCGCGGTGGTCAGGGCTGCATTTGTGTCCGCCTGGACAGCGCTGGCTGGTACGGTGATCTGCACCAGGTCGAATTGCAGCGTCGTTGTGCCATCACGTGCGGCAACCAGGGCAACGATGGTGTAGCCACCGGGCACCCGCACCGGGTTGGACAGGGCTGCGCCGCCGCGGCTCTGGGTATATTGCTGCATCAGCTGCGGGACGATCGCCGCGACTTCAGGCGGCAATTGCGAGGCCACGATCCAGCCGATATCGCCGCCATTGGCGGCTGACGGAGCGTCTGAATACTGGCGCGCCAGTTCCGGGAAGGGAGCCCCGCGCTGCAGCTGATCCATCACGGCGATGACGCGCTGCACGGTTTCTTCTTCGGCGTTGACGTTCGGAATTTCGAAGAACATCTCGAAAATCCGGAATTGCGGCTGGGAGGCACTGGCGGCGAGGCGCTCAAGCGCCATTTCGATTTGCTGGTCACTGATCCGGATACGCGAGCCATAGCGGCCATTGACGAGAACCTGCCAAGCGATTTCCGCCTCGAGCTGGTGCCGCAGGGTCGCGACATCGACGCCGGAACGTTCCAGATCGCCGACAATGGCGTCGATCGTGGTGTTGTTGCGGTCTGCGAGATCCTGGATCGATTGATTGATTTCTTCGTCCGTGACCTCGATGTCGTATTCACGGGCGGCCTGCAATTGCAGGTTTTCGTCGACCAGGCCGCGGATCGCCTGACCCTGGATCTGGGCCAGGGTCGCCGGGTCAATCTGGGTCAACCCCGTCGAGGCAATGATCAGCCGCATGCGATTGCGAACATCTACCGTGGTAATCGGTTGATCGTTCACAAGCGCGGCTACGCCCTCGGTCGATTGTGCCATGGCGCCAGGCGCCGCGATCACGAGCAGGGACGCCATAAACGCCAGTACTAGGTTTTTAACGGGTGTCATCAACATTCGCTATCCGGTTCCGCGCGGAACATTACCCAAAGACGAAGCCGGTGCAATCGCCCGGCACTGTAGTTTAGTCAGGACTCATCCCACCGAGGGTGAACAGGGTGATCCGAATCTGGATCGATTCTGATGGTCCGAGGAGCGCGATGAGTTCGTCTTCGCGCTGGTAGACAATGTCGAGTTCAGTACATTCATCGGCATAGCGGAAGCCGGCCGTGGTCAAACGCGAATAGTCCCGGTCAAGATCGCGGACGGTGCTGCCGATGGCGCTCCAGCGGTCGGTGAGACGCACTTCGAAATTGGCCCGTGCCTCGCGCTGGTCCGAACGGGTGCCGTCATCATCGCTCACTTCCATATAGCTGATCCGGCCGGTGAAGCGGTCGCTCGTATAGCCGAAGCCGATATCGACGCGGTTGATGTCGCCATCCATCGCATCGAGGCGGGTCTGCAGGTCAGCCTCGAAACCTGCGATTTCGATCGTGCCGGCGACGATGTAATCCGACTCGTCCTCATACAGGCCGCTGCCGGCACTGAAGACCGGATCGCCATCGAGCCGGTAGCTCTGGCCGAGGAAGAGACGGGCTAGCCCGCTCTCGCCCCATTGCGCGGTTGTGCGCAGGCCATAGGTGACACGTTGTCCCGGCTCCCACAGGTCGAAGCCCGCGGCCCGGTCGGCCTCGAAGAGCAGGCTTTCGTCGAGGTCGAGCGAAATGCTGTCTTCGTTATAGACCCGGTCCGCGTCGGGATCATCGGAGGCGGCAACCGCCGAGATCACGGGTTCGACAATCCAGTCGACCGTCTCGCCTGCTCGATAGAAGGGCCAGCTGAACTCGGTGCCAACCAGCGCAAGCTGGCGGGAAAAACTGTCCTCGCTCTCGGCATAGGTGGCAGGCAGGTCATTGTAGGAATAGGTGTCGCTGCGCGCATAGGCGAAGGGCTCGATGACGATACCATTGCCGCTGACCCAACGGGCGCGCCAGTCGGCGGTCACGCTGGCGCGGGCATAATCCGTTCCGAGCTGACGCTCGAGCATCACGGCATTGCCGCTCAGATTGACCCGGCCCCAGGGTCCGGGGGCGTTGAAAACACGCTCATAACTGAACATCGGCGCGATCGTCGGGATCGTGTCGTCATCCTCGTTTTCGCGCAGGCTCTGATAGTCCGCTGCGATCAGCGAGCCATAGCTGTTGCGCGTGCGCCCCTCAACATAGATCTGGCTAACCAGGCGCCGGTTGCCGCCTTCGATCGGGGCGCCGCGGTCACGGTCGATTTCGGAGAAATCATAACGCCGTAAATGCAGGTCATCGGAGGCACGCTGGATGCCGAAGCCCCAACGCCAGTCCGGATTGATCTCCCACTGACCGCCACCGAACAAATGCCAGCGCCAGCTCTCATCGCCGAAACGATCGCCATCACTGTCGATCTCGGCTTCATGGGTGATGCTGCCCTCGAAGGCCATCTCGCCGGACCAGAAGCGCTTGCGGTATTCGGTGAAGAGCAGCGGATTGACATTGGTCATCACGCGCGGTGCCAGGGTGATGTCCTGGGATGGCGAGATCGCCCAGTAGTAGGGCTGCTGATAGGAGAAGCCGAGCCGCGAGGAAACGCTGAAGCCCGGGAAGAGAAATCCGCTGTGCCGGTCCGCGGACGGGTCCGGATGGGCGAAGACGGGTGAGTAGAGCACAGGCACGCCCATCACTTCGAACTGGGCGTCGCGATAATAGATCATCTGCTCGTCGGGATCCTGGATCACCTGACGGGCGCGCAGCCGCCATGTCGGCTCGTATTCGCCATTCTCGCACAGTTCGCAGGCGGTGTAATAGGCGTCTTCGAGTTGCAGGCCGCCATTGCTCTGGCGAATCGCGGCGGCGGCAGCCATCTGGCCGTTATTCTCGAGCATCGTCGCGAAGCCGAGCGCGAGGCCGGCCGACATTTCCGAATCGAGCTCGACCTCGTCCGCATATTGCGGGTAGGGGCCCTGGCCGTGAATAACGACATTGCCGCGCGCGATGATGCGATTCAGATCGGGATGATATTCCAGCTCGTCGGCATAGAGGGTCCGGCCGCTCTGGCGCGCACGCACATGCCCGGTGGCAAGAAAACCCGCCCCGTTACCGAGATCCTCGAGATTGTCGGCTTCCAGATAAACCGGTGCTTCGTCGGCTTCCGCTGCTTGGGCCAGAGCCGCAGGCGACAGGGCGAGCACGCTCGAGCTCATCAATGCAGCCGCGAGACGGCTAAACTGCGACGCCATGCGTCACTCCTTGTCTGACCCGGCCAGGTTCGAATACCGGCCTTTATGACTAACGGAACCGGCCGCGGTCGTCCATCGCGTCATCCGTCTTCGGTCGAGGCGATATAGCTCATGGCCAGCAGGGCGGTAAGCGCCGGAGCTGCCCAGGCCGCAGTCGCGGCCGGAAGCGCGCCGGTGGCCCCCATGGAGCCGAGCACTTCCTGCAGGAAAAACATCAGAAATCCAGCCAGGCCGCCAGCCAGGGCGAAGGCCGCAGCGCCGCCGAGCCGGTGCAGCCGCAGGGTCGCCGCTGCAGCGATCAGAGTGGCGGCCAGCAAGGTCAGTGGCAGCGCCAGGAGCTGGTGCAGGCGCAATTGATAGCGCTCGGTCGCCAGCCCCGCCTCATGGGCCGAATCGATCAGCCCCGGCAGGTCCCAGACCGAAACCCCGTCCGGCGAACGCGACCGTTCGAACAGGGCCTGGCGATTGATCAGGGTCGGGATCGTCACCAGGCCCAGTTGCAGCGCGGCGCTGTTGGGCGTGCGCTCGACCGCATCGGTGACTTCCCAGAAACCGTCGCGCAGTCTGGCGCTGCCGGCATCAATCCGCCGCTCGAGCCGGGGTACGCCCTCGGCATCGACCGAGAAATACATGAAGGCCGGGGTCATCAGGCGCTGGCTGTCCTCGTCGAGCGACAGGGCGGCAATCACGGTGAATCCGTCGAGATTGGACTCGCGAAGCCAGACGGGTTGTTCGACATCGGGGCTGCGGCGGACATCCATCAGCGCATCGCGGCGGCGTTCGAATTCCGCATTGCCGGCCGAGCCGAGCGGGTTGAGGGCCAGCGTGCCGATCAAGCCGCCCGCGACCGCCAGGGCGATCGGGGCCGACAGGATACGCCAGGCCGACATGCCCGAGGCGCGCATCACGATCAGTTCGCTGGAGCGGTTGAGACGGAAGAGCGAGGTCAGGACGCCGAACAGGAAGACGAAGGGAAGAGTGGTCTCGATCAGCGATGGCGTTTTCAGCAAGGTCAGGCCGAGCAGGTCGAGCGAGCCGATATCGACGCGGGTGCCGATGGAGCGCGATTGCTCGACGAAATCGACCAGGATGATGACGGTGCTGATCACCAGCAGGGCCAGGCCGAGCCCGACCAGTGTCTGGGCCATCATGTAACGGTTCAGGCGGCTGAACGGCATGACTCAGACCCCCGCCGTCAAATGGCGCGCCGGACGCACGCGCGTCGGCCAGTAGATGACAGCCATCGCGCCAAGACAGCCCAGCAGCGGCACGAGATACTGGCCGATATTGGCCGCGCCATCGACGGCGCTGGCTGACTGCACCGCAAAACCGGCCAGTCTCAGTGCCAGCCCGAGCGCGACCGCGACCATCACGCGGCGGCCATAGCCCATGCGCGAATAATCGCCGGCCAGAAAGACGGCGGCGGCGATCAGGACGAAGACGAGATTGTAGAGCGGCGCCGAGAGCCGGTAGTGGGCTTCCGCCCAGGCGCGTTCTGGGCCGCCACTGCGAGCGATCGTGCTGGCGTCGGGCCAGATCAGCTCATGCAGGAAACGGTCGCTCTCCTTGAAGAACATGGCGTCGATCGGGCCGATGAACTCGCCAAGGTCGAACTCGGTGCGGTCAAAGGTGACATAGCCGAGCTCGCCGGCGGCATCGATCTGCTGGCGGTTGCCATCGGCCAGCACCATGGAGGACTGGGTCGAGGAGCGGACGATAAAGCCTTCGCGCGCCGTGATGGTGATCGGTTCATTGGTGACGCGGGTGTCGTGGATCAGCACGTCCTGCATGCGCCCGTCGCGGCCGCGTTCGCGGGCATAGAGCGTGACGCCGGCGCCGATCTGGGTGAAGGCGCCCGGCGTGATCAGGCTGGCAGCAGCGTCGGAGCGCAGATCGTGCAGGCTGCGCCGCATCTCGCGATAGGCGAGGGGCTGGACGAAGAGATTGATCGCCAGATTGAAGATCATCACATAGACGGCAAGCCGCAGCAGCGGCGACAGGACCGCCAGCCGACTCATGCCCGAGGCCGAGGCGATCACCAGTTCACTGTCGGCGGAGAGCCGGTTCATTCCCGACAGGACGGCGATGAACAGGGCGATCGGCACCAGCAGGGCTGTCAGTTGCGGCAGCGCCAGCAGCGTCACCTTGAGGAAGGTCAGCGCTGTCTGCGAATAGCCCGAGACCAGGTCGACGTTCGACAGACTCTGCGTGAGCAGTGCCAGTCCCGCCAGCGCGGACACCGACGTGATGAAGGGCCAGAGCAATTGGGTAAAGAAATAGCGTTGAACCAGAATCATGACCGAATTTTCGCTGCGTGATCCGCCTTCTATCTCACGTCTGGATCGGATACCACTTCCGCAATCCATCTTTTCGGCTCCACGCGCATTTTTGGAGCTCCCGCTTTTCGAGAAGGTCAAGCCATGAAGATCGAATTCGTCACTGCCGGTTCCGCTGTCGGAGCCATCGCCGTCCCGGCCTATGACAAGGCCACGCTGTCGCCAGCGGCCAAGTCCGTGGATGACGCCACATTCGGTTCGCTCACCCGCGCCATCGCGGCCTCGCGCTTCAAGGGCGGTGCCGGCGAGACGCTGGAAATTATCGCGCCGGCCGGCATTGATGCGCCGCGCGTCGTGATCTTCGGTCTCGGCGAGAAGGCAAAACTGAACGAAAATGTGCTCGAGAAGGCCGCCGCTGCGGTCGTCGGCAAGCTCCTGACCGGCGGCGAGACAATCGTCACCCTGCGCCTGGATGGCGAAGCTGATGGCCAAGGCGCAGCCCGCGCCGGCCTCGGTGCACGCCTCGCCGCCTACCGTTTCGACCAGTACCGCACCAAGCTTTCCGACGACAAGAAACCCTCGCTGAAACAGGTTGTGATCGCTGTCGACGACGTCGCCGCCGCGCAATCGGCCTGGAAGGATTGGGGCCCGGTCGCCGATGGCGTCGATACCGCACGCGAACTGCTCAACCAGCCGCCCAACATCCTCAACCCGGAAACCTATGCCAAGCAGATCGAAGGCATGGCCAAGCTCGGGCTCGATATCGAGATCCTCGACGAGGCACAGATGCTCGACCTGGGCATGCACTCCCTGCTCGGCGTCGGTCAGGCTTCGGAATTCGAGAGCCATATCGCGATCATGAAATGGAATGGCGGCAAGAAGGGCGACAAGCCGCTCGTCTTCGTCGGCAAGGGCCTGACTTTCGATTCGGGTGGCATCTCGCTCAAGCCAGGTGCCGGCATGGACGAAATGAAGGGTGATATGGGCGGCTCCGCTGCCGTTGTCGGCCTGATGACCGCCCTGGCAGGCCGCAAGGCCAATGTGAATGCGATCGGCATTGTCGGCCTGGTCGAGAACATGCCTGACGGCAATGCCCAGCGCCCGGGCGATATCGTGACCTCGATGTCGGGCCAGACGATCGAGATCCTCAATACCGATGCGGAAGGCCGCCTCGTGCTGGCTGACGTGCTCTGGTATGCGCAGCAGACCTTCGATCCGAAGCTGATGATCGACCTGGCCACGCTGACCGGTGCCATCCTGATCGCGCTCGGCAATTCCCGCGCCGGCATCTTCTCCAATAATGACGAGCTTGCCGAACGCCTCTTCGCTGCCGGCAATGCAGCGGACGAGCCTGTCTGGCGTCTGCCGCTCGGTTCCGATTATGAAAAGCATATCGAGACCAAGAATGCCGATATGCGCAATGTCGGCGAAGGCCGTCTGGCCGGTTCGATCTCGGCGGCGGAATTCCTCAAGCGCTTCGTCAATGACAAGCCCTGGTGCCATATCGACATTGCCGGCACGGCGATGGGCGGCATGAAGGACGACCCACGGCAGCCCAGCTGGGGCACAGGCTGGGGCGTGCGCATGCTCGACCGCTTCGTGCGCGACAATTACGAGGGCTAGCCTTCGAACAAGGAGAGGGCGGCTTTCGGGCCGCCCTTTTTATGTATGCCGGCTGATATCTGGTTCTATCATCTCGAGCGTTCCGGGCCTGAAGAGGTGCTCCCTGAATTGCTCGAAAAGACGCTGGCCAAGGGCTGGCGCGCACTGGTGCGCTCTGCCGACACTGATCGTCTCGCCTCGCTCGACAAATCCCTGTGGACCTGGCGCGAGGACAGCTTCCTGCCGCATGGCCTGGCCGACGAGCCCGAGCCGGAGCGTCAGCCGGTCCTGCTCGCCAGCGACGAGGCCAATCCGGGCCAGGCGCAATGCCTCTTCCTGCTCGACGGTGCGCAGCCGGAAAACCCGGACGCCTTCGAGCGCGTCATCGTGATGTTTGACGGCCAGGACGAAAGCGCCGTCAATGCGGCGCGGCGGCTCTGGAAACAGCTCTCGACACCGGAGCGAACCGTCTCATACTGGCGCCAATCGCCGGAAGGCCGCTGGGAGAAGAAGGCATGACCAAACGCATCCTGTTACCCGTATTGTCCGCGCTGGCCGTGTCGGCCTGTGCTACGACCACGCCGGAGAGCGGCGAGGCGGCAATGCCGGGTTTTGAAAACACCGACGATCCCTGCGGTGCCGTCGCGCGCGAATACCTGATTGGCCAGCCGGTCAGCGAGGTCGATCTCGACAGCCTGGCGCGCCTGGTCCGCCCGATCCATCCCGGCCAGCCTGTGACCATGGATTTTCGCGGCGAACGCCTCAATCTTGATCTCGACGGCGACGGCGTTATCGTGCGTCTCTGGTGTGGTTGACCCGGCGGGCCCGATTTCATGAAACGTGTTTCAATTCTTCTGGGCGGCCTGTTGCTGACGGGCTGCGCCTTCGACATGTCGCCGGCGCCGCGCCAGGCGCTGCCGACGCTCGCGCCTGTCACGGCGCCCGCTCAACCGGCCGTTGCCGGACCGGCTTCCGACATGCCGGCCATGGGCGAGGTCCAGGATATTGGCACGGCCCGTTTCCAGCGCCCGATCACCGGGTCATGCGGCATGGAAAGCCTGCAGCATTATGTCGGCCAGCCGCGCGTCGCGGTCGACAGCCGGACGCTGCCGGAGAATTACCGCGTCGTCGGCCGCTATTCGCGCGTCACGATGGAATACATTCCTGAACGGCTGACGATCCGCATCGCCGATGACGACACGGTGGAGAGCCTGACCTGCGGCTAGGGGACTAGCGGTTTTCCCAGGAGATCGCGTATTGCAGCACTGTCGCGAAGCAGACCCAGGCCAGATAGGCGAGATTGGCGTAGACGACCCAGGGCGCGATCTGGTGGACCGCGACCAGCGCCCAGATCAGCGTGCCCAGCACCAGCGTGATATCCGCGGCGGCCAGCGCATTGCTGCGCAGGCCGAATTGCAGCGGGGCGAAAGCCGCGTTGAAGACCAGGTTCAACGCGAAGGGCAGCGCCAGCCAGGGCGAAACCAGGCCGCTGAAGGCGAGCCAGAACACATAGCCAAAGCTGACGGCGATGATGAAATAGAGCACCGACCAGACCGGGGCGAAGAGCCATGAGGGTGGGGCCCAGGCCGGTTTCCTCAGTTGCGCGTACCAGTCCTTGATCTGCACGTCTCGCCTCTCGCTTCAGCGTCCTGGCTGCGAATATGGGGATGAGTGGGGGTGGAGTTCAAGCGGGCGATCCGGTGCCTCGTCTAGCCCGCTCGCGCCGCTTCCAGCTTTTCTTCCGCCGCCATCCATTTGGCTTCCGCCGCATCGATCAGTTCGACGGCCTTGGCACGCTTCATCTGCAGGTCCTTGGCGGCCTTCGGGTCTTTCTTGTAAAGGCCCGGCGTGGCCAGCCCGCGATCAATCACTTCGAGAATGCCGCGCAGGCGGTCGGCTTCCTTGGCCCAGCGGGTGGATTCGGTGCGCAGGGGCTTGAGCTCGTCGCGGCGGGCGGCGAGATTGCGGCGTTTCACGCTCTTGTCGTCTTGCGGCAGATCCTTTTTCTCGCGCTTGGCAGCGCGGGCGGGGCGACCGGAGAAGCTCTGGCGATAAGTCTCGATATCCTCGTCATAGGGTGTCACCGAGCCATTGGCCACGAGCCAGAGACGATCGACCGAGCTTTCGATCAGATGCCGGTCGTGGCTGATCAGGATGACGGCACCTTCATACTCGTTCAGCGCCATGATCAGGGCCGAGCGGCTGTCCATGTCGAGGTGATTGGTCGGCTCATCGAGGATCAAGAGGTGGGGGCCATGGAAGGTGATCAGGTTGAACATCAACCGCGCCTTCTCGCCGCCGGACAAGGAACCGGCCGGGGTTTCCTGGCGGTCGCGCGGCAGGCCAAAACGGGCCAGGCGGGCGCGGCGCTGGGCCTCGGTCGCGTCCGGCATCAGATCGATCACGTGTTGATAGGCCGAGGTGTCGGCATGCAGACCGTCAATCTGGTGCTGGGCGAAATAGGCGATCTCCAGCTTCTTGTGATGGCGCATATGGCCCGAGAGCGGGATCAGCTTGTCGCAGAGCAGTTTGGCCAGGGTCGACTTGCCGGCGCCATTGCGGCCGAGAATGCCGATACGGTCATCGGGATCGATGCGCAGATTGACATTGCGCAGCACGGGCTTGCCCGGCGCATAGCCGGCATCGACCTCTTCGATCCGCACGATGGGCGGCGCCATCGCCTTTTTGGGAGCAGGGAAGAGGAAGGGCGCGACCGGGTCGGCGACCGTGGTGGCCACCGGCTGCATCTTTTCCAGCCGCTTGACGCGGGACTGGGCCTGTTTGGCTTTCGAGGCCTTGGCCTTGAAGCGGTCGACGAAGGCCTGCAAATGCCGGCGCTCGGCATCCTGCTTGTCGGCCATCTTCACCTGCAGGCGCTGACGCTCGGCCAGCGCCTTTTCGAAGTCGTCATAGCCGCCTTCGAAGACACTGATCTTGCCATCCTTGAGGTGGGCAATGCGCTGCATCGAACCGTTCAGCAGATCGCGGTCGTGGGAGATGACGAGCACGGCGCCGGGGAAGCTCTTGAGGTAGGTCTGCAGCCACATCACGCCTTCAAGGTCGAGATAATTGGTCGGCTCATCGAGCAGCAGGACGTCGGGTTCGGCAAACAGGGTCGCGGCGAGGGCGACGCGCATGCGCCAGCCACCGGAGAATTCACGGCAGGCGCGCAACTGCTCTTCAGCCGTGAAGCCCAGACCGGAGAGGATGGAGCCGGCCCGTGCCTCGGCAGTATGGGCATCGATATCGGCCAGGCGAATCTGGATCTCGGCGATGCGATTGGGGTCGGTCGCGGTCTCGGCTTCCTTGAGCAGGGCCGCGCGTTCCAGGTCGGCATCGAGCACAACGGAGATCAGACTCTCGTCACCACCCGGCGCCTCCTGGGCCACCCAGCCGACGCGCGCACCCTTGCGCAGCGTGGTGTCCCCGCCCTCCGGATGGATATCGCCGCGGATCAGCCGGAACAGGGTCGACTTGCCGGTGCCATTGCGCCCGACCAGCCCCATCTTGCATTTTGGGGGCAGGTGAAAGGTCGCCTGGTCGAACAGCATCCGGCCTTCGATACGATATGTCAGATCATTGATGTGTAGCATGGGCAGGCGCGTAGCCCGGCTTGGCGGTTGGCGCAAGCGTGCTTGGCGTTGAAGCGGCAGCGGTCCGGCGCTGGCACAATCCCGATTGATAGCATGGTGGAGACATGGATATATCGCTGCGGTGCGGTCGATACGGGTTCGCCCGCCGCCTTCGGGGAAATTTCATGTTCAAGATCGTGTCGCGCCTGGCGGGCACAGCCCTGCTCGTGTGCAGTGCAGCCCTGACCGCCTGTGCGTCAGCGCCGCCATCGAGCATTCGCTTCGACCCGGCATCGCAGGATGCCCTCATGCTGATGGTCCTGCCGACGACCGGGCTGGGCCGTCGCTACGCCTTCAAGTCGGTCGATCTGGAAACCGGTCAGTTCGGCGACGCCATTTACTCGGTCAATGCCTCGGTCTGGGGCGGCGTGAACCGGATCAATGACGACCCCCGGCTTGATCTGCGCGTGCAGCCAATCCCGCCGGGCACCTATGCCCTCGTCGACTATGGCACCGTGAGTTCGACGGGCATGAGCGAGGTTACGACCTATTTCTGTTACTTTAACGGTGCGCCGGTGTGGGAGATCCGCTCCGGCATGATTTCGGTCATGCCCATGCTGGCAGAGCCCGCTCTCCTCGGTGTGCCGGGGGAACTTCAGCTGCGTGACAACGCGGTGTCCGAAGCGGAGATCGAAGGCGAAGTGGCGCGGGCCCGGGCGAATTATCCCGGCCTGACCGGCGAGGCCGGGATCACCTATCCCGTGGCCAATATCCGGTGGACGGAGACCCGTGGCGGATTCTGGCAATCCATGAACCGGGTTTGCGCTGAGCCCGAAGACTTTACCGTCATGACCCGTCGCTGACAGCCGGCGGCACAGCGGCATCTTTCCAAGCCGGGCTGATCCCGCTATAAGCCCGCCCGATTCATAGAGCCCCGGGGTTGGCCCGCGCTCGTCCAACTCTCCTGAGGAATTCACATCATGGCGCTGCAACGCACCTTCTCGATCATCAAACCCGACGCCACTGCCCGCAATCTCACCGGCGCCATCAATGCCAAGATTGAAGCCGCCGGCCTGCGCATCATCGCGCAAAAGCGCATGCAGCTGAGCCGCGCCCAGGCCGAGACGTTTTACGGCGTCCACAAGGCTCGCCCCTTCTTCAACGACCTCGTCTCCTTCATGATCTCCGGCCCGGTCGTGGTCCAGGTCCTCGAAGGCGAAAACGCGATCGCGAAATACCGCGACGTCATGGGTGCCACCAATCCCGAGCAGGCTGAAGCCGGCACGATCCGCAAGGAATTCGCCGAGTCGATCGAAGCCAATTCGGTTCACGGCTCCGATGCGCCTGAAACCGCTGCTGAAGAGATCGCCTATTTCTTCGCCGGTATCGAAATGGTCGGCTAAGGCTGATCGCCGATACGCAGACAAGGGGCCCGGCGGAAACGCCGGGCCTTTTTGTTGAATACGGGCTTTGGGCCACGGGAGAGACGTTCTGGATATTGCATTGATGGCCAGCCTGGGCGGGTTGATCCTCGCCATGTGGGGCACGCCGGGGCCGAATAACCTTATCCTGCTGACCTCAAGTGCGCTGTTTGGCGCACGCGCTGCCGTGCCGCACTGGATTGGCGCCAATCTCGGTTTTGCGATCCTGCTGACGGCAATGGTGTTCGGCCTGGGTGAATTGTTTGAGCGCTTCCCCTGGACGGCCATGCTGGTTCGCGTCGGCGGTGCAGCCTGGCTGGGCTGGATGGGCTGGACCTATATCCGGGCCGGCATTCGCGGCGGTGTCATCGACCCGGCCGAGGCGGCGAAGACCGGTGCGCGTCCGATGAATGTGCCCGAGGCCATGCTGTTCCAGTGGGTCAATCCGAAGGGCCTCTTGCTGGCGATGTCGATCGTCGGCGGCTATTCGGCACTGGGCGAGACATCGGCCGAACGGGCGCTGGTGATGGTCGGCGTGTTTGCCCTGTTCGGTACGCCGTGCGGCCTGATCTATGTACTGGCGGGCGGGATGTTGCGGCGGGTGATGGGCAATCACCACCATGCCCGCATTTTGAACTTCGCCATCGGCGCCGTCTTCATCATCACGGTCGGCATGATCCTGACGGCGGGGTGAGGGGGCGGCGTGGTCGATGGCCTCTCGGCAATAGACCTTGCCGATCCGCCCGGCGCGCGTCAGTTTGCGCCCGACTCATTCCACCGCAATTGCGAGGCCCGGCATGTCTTCCCTTCACGCCCTGATCGAACGCCTGCCCAAGGCCGAACTTCACCTTCATCTTGAAGGCTCGCTCGAGCCGGAACTGATGTTCGAACTGGCCAGGCGCAACGGGATCGAGATCCCCTTCGCCTCGGTCGAGGATATCCGTAAAGCCTATGATTTCAGCAGTCTGCAGGACTTTCTTGATATCTATTATGTCGGCATGAATGTGCTGATCACCGAACAGGATTTCCATGATCTGACGATGGCCTATCTGGCCCGCATCCATGAAGACAATGTCCGCCATGTCGAGGTCTTCTTCGATCCCCAGGGCCATACTGATCGCGGCATCGCCTTTGCGACCGTGATCAACGGCATCAGCTCTGCCCTCGATGAGGGCCGGGAAAAATGGGGCATCACCTCCAGGCTCATTCTCTGTTTCCTGCGCCATCTCTCCGAAGAGGCCGCCTTTGAGACGCTGGAAATGGCGGCGGAACATCTCGACCGTATCGATGGTGTCGGCCTCGACAGTTCCGAGCTGGGCCATCCGCCATCGAAATTCCGCCAGGTCTTTGCTGCCGCCGGCACGCTCGGTCTCAAGCGCGTCGCCCATGCCGGCGAGGAGGGGCCGCCGGAATATATCCATGAGGCCCTCGACATGCTCGCCATCGACCGTCTCGACCATGGCAATCGCGCCCTGGAAGACGGCACCCTGGTCGCCCGGCTCGGCCGCGAGAAGATGACGCTGACGGTGTGTCCCCTGTCGAACCTGCGCCTTTGCGGCATCGCCCGGCTGGAGGATCACCCGGTCAAGACCATGCTCTCGCTCGGCCTGCGCGCCACGATCAATTCGGATGATCCGGCCTATTTCGGTGGCTATATCAACGAGAATTTCCGCCGCACCGCCGATGCCATCGGCCTGACGGCGGAGGAGATCATCGAGCTGGCGAAGAATTCCTTCCGGGGCAGTTTCCTGGAGCCGGCCGCGATCGAGGCGCATCTCGCCGAGATCGATGCGGTGGTGGCTGACGCGTCAGCCTAATCCTCAGCCGTCGGTTTCTGCCGCAAGGATTTCCGCGTTCCACGGATCGCTTTCGCCGCCTTGACCTTCTTGATCGAGGACAGCGAGGGCCGTGACTTGATGCGTGGCTTGGGCGGGGTGAGGGCTTCGAGGATCAGCGCCCGGAGCCGTTCGCGAGCGGCAGCGCGATTGCGCTCCTGCGAGCGGGTTTCCTCGGCGCGGATCACCAGCACGCCATCCTTGGTCAGGCGGCTGGCGGCGATGCGCACCAGGCGCGCCTTGACGGCGGGGGGCAGGGCCGTGGAGGCGGCGAGGTTAAAGCGCAGCTGAACGGCGCTCTCGGTCTTGTTGACATGCTGGCCACCCGGACCGGAGGCGCGGGTATAGCGCTCTTCCAGCTCGGCCTCGTCGATCTCCAGGGAGGGTGTGATTTGCATCGCGCGATCCCCGGGGCCGATCAGTCGTGCGGGTTCATCAGGAGCTCGGCGCCGAATTCCCGCACCTGCAGCCGCACCCGCTCGCCGGCAACGCGCGCCTTGCCGGAACAGGCCAGGGCGATGCATTGGCGATAGAGCTTGTGCTCGGCCGCGACGACGCGTGCGGCCAGGGTTGAGGGAGTGTCGTCAGGCAGGACCGGCACGGCGGCCTGGCCGATGATCGGGCCGTCATCCATTTCCGGACGCACATAATGCACCGTGCAGCCATGGATACGCACGCCATTCTCCAGCGCCCGCTCATGCGTGTGCAGGCCCTTGAAGGCGGGCAGCAATGAGGGGTGGATATTGAGCAGCAGGTCGCGCCAGCGCTCGGTAAACCAGGGTGTGAGGATGCGCATGAAACCGGCGAGGCAGACGATGCGCGTGTCGTAGAGTTTGAGGACGGCGTCAAGCGCCTGTTCGAACTCCTCACGGGTCTCGTAATCCCGATGGTCGACCACTTCGGTCTCGATCCCGGCCTCGCGGGCATAGTCGAGCCCGGCGGCGTCGGGGTTGTTGGACACAACCACCACGATTTCAGCCGGATAGCTCTCGGCCTTCGCGGCGTCGATGATGGCCTGCATATTGGAACCGCGCCCGGAAATGAGCACGGCGATCTTGGTTTTCGCCATTGTGTGCGTCCTTGGCTGTGGTCTGGGGTCAGGCGGGCTTGAGCGTACCGATAATCATGGCGGTCTCGCCCGCTTGCGCAAGCGCGCTGATCGTCGCATCGACATCGCCCGGTGCGACGCAGAGCAGCATGCCGATCCCGCAATTGAAGGTGCGGTGCATTTCATGCGCCTCGATGCCGCCGGTCTCGGCCAGCCAGGCAAAGACGGGCGGGAGTTCAAAGGCATTGTAGTCGATGACCGGCACGAGATGGTCCGGCGTCATGCGCGGCGGATTCTCGACCAGGCCACCACCGGTGATATGGGCGAGGCCATTGACCAGGCCGGCCTTGATCAGCGGCAGGCAGGCTTTCACATACAGCCGTGTTGGCGCCAGCAGGGCTTCGCCCAGGGTGAGGCCGGGCGTGAAGGGCGCCGGGTCTGACCAGGCCAGGCCGGACAGCTCGACCACCTTGCGCACCAGCGAGAAGCCGTTGGAGTGCACGCCCGAGGAGGCGAGGCCGATCAGCACATCGCCGGCTGCCATGCGCTCATGATCGGGCAGCAGGGCACCGCGCTCGGCCGCGCCGACGACAAAACCGGCCAGATCGAAATCATCGCCCTCATACATGCCCGGCATTTCAGCGGTTTCGCCGCCGATCAGGGCGCAGCCGCTTTCGCGGCAACCGGCGGCAATACCGGCAATGATGGCTTCGCCGCGCACCGGATCGAGCCTGGACGTGGCGAGATAATCGAGGAAGTAGAGGGGCTCGGCACCCTGGGCGAGCACGTCATTGACGCACATGGCGACCAGGTCGATGCCGACCGTATCCAGCTTGCCGGTATCGATGGCGAGGCGCAGCTTGGTGCCGACCCCGTCAGTGCCGGAAATCAGGATCGGGTCGCTATAGCCCGCAGCCTTGAGATCGAAGGCGCCGCCAAACCCGCCCAGATCGGCCGCAGCGCCGGGGCGGCGGGTCGATTTGGCCAGCGGTTTGATGCGATCGACCAGCGCGTCGCCGGCATCGATATCGACGCCCGATTGCGCATAGGTCAGCCCGTTGGGGCGTTTTTTGTCATCTTTGGCGGTCATGCGGGTTTCCAGGCTCTGTTCAAAGCGCGGCGGAGTACAGTCGAAACCTGCCTGAGAAGCAAGTCACGGGCTTCACGCGCGACTGTGTCTGGCTATACTAAAGGTCAATCGATACCAAGGAGTCGTGCCCGTGCGACCGATATTTGCAGCCATCTGCCTGTTTTTCGCCATTCCCGCCCTCGCGAGCGCCGACGACCCGTATACGATTCTCGGTGTTTCGATCGATGCGACCGGGAGCAATGCGCTCGAGGCGCAGACCATCGCCATGCGGCGCGGGCAGGCCATGGCGGCCCAGCGCCTGATCGAACGTCTGACCCTGCCGGAAGACCGGGCCGGGACGCCACTCGATTTCGGTTCGGTCGGCGCGATTGATTCGATCTTCGATGACAGTGCGATCGCCGAACTGATTTCCGGCCTGCAGATCGACAATGAGCAGCGCAGTGCCACACGCTATCTCGGCGAGCTGGACGTCAATTTCGACCGCCGCGCCGTCGTGCGCCTGCTCAGCAGCTATGGTGTGCCCTTCGTTGAATCCCAGGCTCGCCCGACCCTGGTCCTGCCGGTCTATGATGCCGGCGGCCAATTCTATCTCTGGGACGAAAACCCCTGGCTGTCCGCCTGGACCAGCCGCTCCTATGCCCATGCCCTTGCGCCAATGGCCGTGCCGGTCGATGGCCGCGGCCGCAGCATCATTTCGGCCCGCGATGCCCTGGCGCTGGACGAGCCGCGCCTGCGTGAACTGGCTTCGGTCTACGGCGTCAGCCGGATCGCCGTCCTGCGCGCCCAGGAGCGAGAAGGTGTGCGCCGGATCGGTGGTTTCCTCGTCAGCTTTGACGCGGGTGCCGAGATGGCGGTCGATACCTGGGGGCCTGAGACCGTCTACGGCAACTGGCGTGATGGCGCGCTGGGCTTTGTCGTCGGCCGCGAAAATGCCTGGAAGCGCGAGGCGATCGTGCGCAATACCGCCACCGAGGACATGCGCGTCACCGTGATCTATGGCGGGCTGGCTGAATGGCAGTCGCTGCAGGGCGCGCTGACCGGTGCCTCGCTGGTGACCAATGCGCGCCTCGATGCGATGTCGCGTGACGGTGCGCTGATGACGGTGAGCTATCGCGGCGCGCTGGAACAGCTGACCTCCGAGCTTGCCGAACGCGGTGCGACGCTGGAAGAGCATCCCGGACTGGGCTGGGTGGTACGCAGCGCATTCTGAGCCAGGATCGGACCGAAGGCATGACCGGCCAATTGGTGCTCAACCTGCCCGTCAGGGTGGATTTCAGCGCGGACAGTTTTGTCGAGGGGCGTGCCAATGCGGCCGCCGTTGCTGCCCTGTCGAAATGGCGGGACTGGCCCCGCGCCGTCATGGCGCTGATCGGCCCCGGCGGGTCCGGCAAATCGCATCTCGGCGCCATCTGGGCCCAGCAGACCGGGGCCCGCATCACCGATGCGGCGGGGCTTGAGGCCTGCCTGGCGGGCCTGCCGTTCGGGCGCTGCCTTCTCGTCGAGGATGTCGATGGCGGCGTCGCCGACGATGCCCTGTTTCACGCGATCAATCGCGCGGCGGAAGGGGATATCCCGGCGCTGCTCCTGACCGGGCGTACGCTGCCGGTGCTGTGGAAGGCGAGCCTGCCGGATCTGGTGTCGCGCCTGCGCGCCCTGCCGCACGCCGATCTGGACGAGCCCGACGACGAATTGCTCACCCGGCTTCTGCTGAAACAGTTCCGTGATCGCGGCGCGCCGCTGCGGCCCGGCGTGATAGAATATTTGCTGCCGCGCATGGAACGTTCGGTTTCCGCGATCCGTATTCTGGTCGACCGGATGGATAAGCTCGCGCTGGCCGGGCAAACCGCTGTGACCCGGGCGGTCGCGCGCGCCGCACTTGACGAACTGCCCGAGGATGGAGATCCGGAATGACGATGCTCGCCACCGACGAGGCCACGGATATTGGCGCCCTCATGGTTTCGCCGGAGCGCTTCCTGAACCGGGAACTGTCCTGGCTGCGCTTCAACCGCCGCGTCATTGGTGAAGCGGAGAACCTCAATCACCCGGCGCTCGAGCGCCTGCGCTTCCTGTCGATCTCGGCCAGCAATCTGGACGAATTCTACATGGTGCGTGTTGCCGGATTGCGGGCACAGATCCGCAATGGCGTGACCGCATCCAGCCTCGACGGGCTGACGCCGGCCGAGCAGGTCGAGCACATCCATGTTCTCGCCGGCGAGTTGATGAGCCGGCAGCAGGCCCTATGGTGTTCGCTCCGCGAGGAAATGGCGGCACTCGGGGTTTGCGTACTGGGCGAGTCCGATCTCTCGAAAGCCGATATTGCCTGGCTGCGCGGTGAATTTCTCTCCCACACCCTGCCGGTGATCACACCGCTGGCGATCGATCCTGCGCACCCCTTTCCCTTCATTCCCAATCTCGGTTTCGCCCTGGCGCTGCAATTGCGCAATAACGGCACCGGCAAGATGATGAATGCGCTGATCCCGATGCCGTCGGGCGTCAAGCGCTTCGTCGAGCTGCCAACGCGCTCCCATGGCGGGCGCGGCCGGCCCGATCGCCGGTTCGTCACCCTGGAAACCGTGCTGTCGATGTATGTCGACGAGCTTTTCCCGGGCTATGAAATGGTTGGCCGCGGTGCCTTCCGTGTCATCCGGGACAGCGATATCGAGGTCGAGGAAGAGTCCGAGGACCTGGTCCTGGAATTCGAACGCCTGGTCAAGGAACGCCGCCGCGGCGTGATCGTGCGCCTGACGGTCGATGCGGAGATGCCGACGGCGCTGCGCAATTTCATCGTCGCCCACATGCATGCCGAGGAACAGGACGTGGTGCTGGTGCCGGGCCTGCTCGGCCTCGCCCAGGTCGACCAGCTGATCCCCGATGACCGCCCGGACCTGGTCTTCCCGGCCTATGAGCCACGTTATCCCGAACGTATCCGTGACCATGGCGGCGATTGTTTCGAGGCGATCAGGGAGAAGGACATCATCGTCCACCACCCCTATGAAAGTTTTGACGTGGTGGTGAAATTCCTGCGTCAGGCGGCGGCCGATCCCGATGTCGTTACCATCAAGCAGACGCTCTATCGCACCTCGAAGAACTCGCCGATTGTCGCCGCCCTGATCGAGGCGGCCGAGGCGGGCAAGAATGTCACTGCCCTGGTCGAGCTCAAGGCGCGTTTCGACGAGGAAGCCAATCTGAAATGGGCCCGCGACCTTGAACGCGCCGGTGTGCAGGTCGTCTATGGTTTCGTCGAGTACAAGACCCACGCCAAGATCTCGCTGGTCGTGCGGCGCGAAGGCACGGCGCTGCGCACCTATGCCCACTTCGGCACCGGCAATTACCATCCGATCACGGCGCGGGTGTATACCGACCTGTCGCTGTTTACCGCCGATCCCGCCTTCGGGCGCGACGCCGGGCGCATCTTCAACTTCGTCACCGGCTATGCCCGCCCGGAAAATCTCGAGCGGCTCTCGGTTTCGCCCCTGCGGCTGAAACAGGATTTGCTGGCACATATGGATGTCGAGATCGCCAACGCGAAAGCCGGCAAGCCGGCGGCGATCTGGGCCAAGCTCAACGCGCTGGTGCACCCGGAAATCATTGATGGCCTCTACCGCGCCAGCCAGGCCGGTGTACGCATCGAACTGATTGTGCGCGGCATCTGCTGCCTGCGCCCGGGCATTCCCGGCCTGTCGGACAATATCCGCGTCAAGAGCCTGGTCGGGCGCTTCCTTGAGCATTCACGCATTGTCTGTTTCGCCAATGGCGGCGAGATGCCGTCTCCGGCGGCCAAGGTGTTCATCTCCTCGGCTGACTGGATGCCGCGCAATCTCGACCGCCGGGTCGAACTGCTCTGCCCGATCCAGAACCCGACCGTGCACCGGCAGGTGCTCGACCAGATCATGGTCGCCAATCTCAATGACACCGCCCAGAGCTGGTATATGGACGGAAATGGCGAGTACCGCCGCGTCGACACCTCGGGCATGCAGAAGGCCTTCAGTGCCCACGCCTATTTCATGACCAATCCAAGCCTGTCCGGACGCGGCCATGCGCTGAAGAATGACCAGCCACCTGTACTCACGGGGGATGGTTAGGCCCCTTGGATCCCGTCAGCCTCACCGAGCCGGTTTTCCATGAGAACGCGGTGGAACGCGACATCGCCGTGCTCGATGTCGGATCCAATACCGTGCGCCTGGTACATTTCCGGCTTGAGGGGCGCGCGATCTGGCCGGTCTTCAACGAGAAGGTTATGGCGGGGCTTGGCCGCGGTCTGCGCCAGCGCGGCACGCTGCATCCGGACAATGTCGATATCGCCATGCGGGCCCTGAAACGCTTTGAGCGCCTGCTCGACGCCAAGGGCGTGAGTGAGCGCTATGCTGTTGCTACCGCGGCCGTGCGCAATGCGAGCGACGGGCCTGAATTCGTACAGCGTGTGGCGGCGGAGACCGGCTTCAAACTGCGTGTCCTGTCGGGGCCGGAGGAGGGCGAACTCTCCGCCCTTGGTCTGGTGACCGGTATTCCCGGCGCCCATGGCATGATGGGCGATCTCGGCGGCTCCAGCCTTGAGCTGACGCCGATCGATCATGGTGCGCTCGGTGCGGGGCAGACTTTTGCCCTCGGGCCCCAGGAAGGCATACCGCCGGGCCCGTGGGATACAGAGGCTGTCTCCGCGCTGATCGATGAACGCTTGCGCGAGGCCGGTGTCCTGGCCGGGCAGGGTGGTGAATTCTACGCGATTGGCGGTGCCTGGCGCTCGCTGGCCCAGCTGGCCTTTGCACGCTCAGACTATCCCCTGCGCGTCGCGCACCAGTTTCGCATTGATGCCAAGCGGGTACGGGAACTGACGCGGCTGGCCAGCCGGCTCAGCACTGCGTCCCTGGCGGGTATTCCCGGCATTTCCTCGCGCCGCGCCCCGACCATTCCCTATGCGGCCCTGTTGCTCAGCCGCATTGTCGAGATGGGGAAGTTTTCCAACGTCGTCTTCTCCGCCTATGGCCTTCGCGAGGGCGTGCTGATGCAGCAACTGCCCGCCGCCGTGCAGGCGATCGACCCCTTGATCGCCGGTGCGGAGGCGCTGGCGCGGCCGGTCTCGCCGACCCCGGATTTCGGGCGCTCCCTGGCGCAATGGATCGCCCCGGCCATGGCCAATGTCGACACGGTCTTCACGCCGCGCCGCGACCGGGTCCTGCAGGAAGCCGCCGCCCGGCTGGCCGATCTGGGCGCGCGCCGCCACCCCGATCACCGTCTTGAACTGACCCGTGACAGCGTGCTCTACGCGCCCTTTGCCGGCATCGATCATGCCGAGCGGGCCTTTCTCGCCGCCGTGATGCACCATCGGTATGGCGGCCGCCGCAGTGCACTGGACGAGCTTGCGGTCTTTCATCTGATCGATGAGGCGCAGCATGATGTCGCCCAGATGCTTGGTTGCACCCTGCGCCTGGCCGCCAAATTGTCGGGCCGTTCGGCGAGCCTGCTCGACTGCTTCACCCTGCGCGTGGAGCCTGGCCTGGTGTGCCTGGACGTCGATGAAAGCGTGCGCGACCTTTATGTCGAACGCTCCGTCTCCCTGCTGGGCAATCTGGCCGCTGCGATCGGTCGCAAGGGCGAGGTCCGGTATATCGACGCCTAGGCCGATCCTCTTGGTTTAGCTCATAAATTATGCGCGTCCCGGCGGAGCGCGTTGACGGTGCATCAACCTCGTTTGGCTACACCCGCTTGCATGGGACGACTGGATTTCTTTCGGCGGGGGGGCTTGCCCCGTATCCGCACCGCGCTCTTGGGGTTGTTTGGCGAAGCCGAAGCCCCCCTGGTGATTCCGCCCGACAGCGCGGGCTGGGTCCGTGCGCGGCAGGTGGCGACCTATCAGCGCTATAGCCTGGTAATCGTGACCGCCAATCTCATGAATGCCGGCCTGATGGCGGCAGTGATGTATTCCAGTCCGCTGCGCTGGATCGTTGTGACCTGGGCGCTGGCGATTACCGGCCTGATGCTGGTCTTTCTCTACCAGTGGGCCAAACGCCTCAAGCAACCGGCGCGGGAAACACGCTCGGCCGGGTCGATCAATCGGGCTGTGCGCGACACGGCGGTTCTCGGCGCTGTCTGGGGAGCCCTGCCTGCGCTTTGTTTTGCCAGCTCGCCGCCGGAGATCCAGACGATCATCGCCACGGTGGTGGTCGGGATGATGTGCGGCGCAGCCTTCATCATGCTCAGCATCCCGCGCGCCGGCTTCAGCTTCATCGGACTGCTGGCGCTCGGCGGTTTTATTGGCCTGCTGTCTGATCCGACCCCGCTGCACCTTTTTCTCTGCGCCCTGTTCGTTGTCTATATCGCGACAATGATCTTCAGCGTGCACCGGACCTTTGGCGAATTCGTCGGCCGCCTGCTGGGTGAACGCCTGGCCCGCGAGCAGACCGATTTGATCGGCATGCTGCTGCGCGACTTCGAGCAGGCGGCATCGGATTGGCTGTGGACCACCGACGCCTCAGGCCGGCTGGAAAGTGGCGCCGCGCGGTTCTGTCCTTCAGGGCAGCCTCCGGCTACCCTGCTCGACGGTTTCGAGGCAAACGCCGACACCTATGAGCTCGCGGCCATGATGCGCGAGCAGGACAGTTTTTCGCATCTTGTCGTACGCAGCACCTCCCATTGTGGCCATAGCTGGCTCTCCCTGACGGGGAAACCGATCTACCGGAATGGCGAGTTCTGTGGCTATCAGGGTGTGGCCGCCGATATCACTGCAGAACGTGAAAGCGCTGATCGCATTGCCCATCTCGCGGCCCATGACAGCCTGACCGGCCTGGCCAATCGCGAGACATTCCGGGCGACACTCCAGGAAATGCTCAATTATACCGACAGCCGCCGTGAGGCCGGTTGCCTGCTTCTGATCGATCTTGATCGCTTCAAGATCATCAATGACACGCTGGGTCACGCCGCGGGCGACAGCGTGTTGATCGAGGTCGCCAAGCGCGTTCGCGGGATCATCCGCACCGCCGGCGTGGTGTGCCGCATGGGCGGCGATGAATTCGCCGTCGCGATCAACCAGCCTGGCGGCGATCCGGTTTTGCTCGCCCGGCAGATCATTGATGCCATCGAGCGGCCATATCCGTTCGATGGCGCTGTGGCGAAATGTTCCGCCAGTATCGGCCTGCGCCGCGTAGCGCGCGAAGATGATGATCTGGAGATCCTGGTGCGACAAGCCGATCTGGCGCTCTACCGCGCCAAGGCGCAGGGCCGCGGCCATGTCGTTGAATTCGACTGGACTATGGATCTGGAAGCGCAGGAACTGATGCTGCTGGAACACGATCTGCGTTCAGCCATCGCCGGGGAGCAATTGCATCTCGTCTATCAGCCGCTGGCGGGAGCATCGACGGGCATCATCGCCGGTTGCGAGGCGCTTTTGCGCTGGGAACATCCCCGGCTCGGCAATATCGCGCCGGACCGCTTTATCGACCTGGCCGAACGCTCCGGTCTGATCGTGCCCGTTGGCGAATGGGTGATCCGCAGTGCGATTGCGGCGGCGGCGCAGATCCATCCGGGTATCCGTGTCGCGATCAATGTCTCGCCGATGCAATTGCGCAGCAACAATCTGTGCTCCGTCTTCGTCAACGCGCTCGCGGCCAATGGCGTCGCGGCGGAGCGGATCGAGGTGGAGATTACCGAGTCGGTGCTGCTGGCCGATACCGAAGCCAATCTGGCCGTGCTGCAGCAATTGCGCGCCCTGGGCCTGCGCATCAGCATGGATGATTTCGGAACCGGTTATTCCTCGTTCAGCTATCTGCGCAAGTTCGACTTCGACAAGCTCAAGATCGACAAGTCCTTCATCGACTGCCTTGGCAAGGAAGACAGTTCCGATGCGATTGTCGGTGCGATCATCGCGCTGGCACGGGTGCTGGGTATGCGCACGGTTGCTGAAGGCGTCGAGACCGGCAGCCAGCTCGCGGCGCTGTCGGCGCTCGGCTGTGACGAGGCCCAGGGCTATCTGTTTTCGAGGCCGGTGCGTCTGGACGCCCTGATCGACATGGTCGGCGCGGCGCCCGCCTTGCCTGCGGAGCCATTGGTGCCGCTCGCAGACGGCCCTGTCGTGGACATAGCGCAGCAGCGCGCCAGCTAGTCTGGTCTAGCCGGCCTTGCCGGGCACAGGCCGGGCAGCGACCTTGCCGTCTTCGAGCACCAGGGCGATCTCGCCGCGCTTGAGACCCATCGCCGGCTCGCCAAACACGCCCCGGCGCCAGCCGCGCATGGCCGGTACATCGGGGTCGTCACTGGCCGCGATCTTTTCCAGGTCAGGCATGGTCGCAATCAGGCGCGGCGCGACACCGGCCTCGTCAGCGACCAGTTTGAGATAGACCTTGAGCAATTCGATTGTCGGTCCGATGCCCTGTGGTGTCGGTGCCGGCTTCTCGACCTTGGGCGCATAGGCTTCAGGGTCGGCCATTGCGACTTTCATGTCGGCATACAGGCGTTCGGCCGGCTTGGAGCGCTCGAAGCCGCGCGGCACGGCGCGCAGGCCCTGCATCTGGCCCTCTTCGGTCGGAGCCAGGGTGGCGATCTCGTAGAGCGCATCATCCTTCATCACGCGCTGGCGCGGCATGTCGCGGGTCTGGGCCTCGCGTTCACGCCAGGCGGCTGCGGCGCGCAGTGCGGCGAGCCATTTGGGGTGGGTCTTGCGCAGTTTGAGGCGCTTCCAGGCGTCTTCCGGATCCATGCGATAGGTGTCGGGACTGGTCAGGATTGCCATTTCGTCCTGCAGCCAGCCGGTACGGTTCTTCTTCTCGAGCCGTTCGCGCATGATCGGATAGAGGTCGCGCAGATGCGTTACATCGCCCATCGCGTAAACAAGCTGATTGTCCGACAACGGGCGGCGCGACCAGTCGGTGAAGCGCGAGCCCTTGTCGACGGGGCGTTTGAGCAGCGTCTGGACCAGATTGTCATAGGCAATCGAGTCGCCCAGCCCGATCGCCATGGCGGCGACCTGGCTGTCAAACATCGGCGTCGGGATGAGCCCGTCACCGAGATTGTAGAAAATCTCCAGATCCTGGCGCGCGGCGTGGAAGACTTTCATCACCCGCTCATCAACCATCAGCTCCCAGAAGGGCTCGAGATCGATGCCTTCGGCGAGCGGGTCGATGATGACTTCGGTATCGCCGCCTGCGGCCTGGATCAGGCACAGGGCGGGCCAATAGACCGTCTCGCGCATGAATTCGGTGTCGACGGCCACATGTTCGGCCTGGAGGAGGGCATCGCAGGCCCGGGCGAGCTGGTCTGTTGTCGTGATAATGTTCATGCCTTGGCCTTTAGCCCCTGAGCCGGCTTTTGGCTATCACCGAGCCGCAGACGGTGCCTTGCGGCGCAGGGCGAGCCGCCAGATCGTCACCATGGCCACCAGGGCGCTGCCACCGGCAATCAGCAGGAATGCGGTCTGGATCGGCAAATGCCCCATGGCGATGAAGGCAAGAGTGAACTGGCCCAGTGTCGCCGTCGCCGCATTCATGATTCCGCCGGCCGCGAGCAGACGTCCGCGCAGTTCCGGTGCGGCGCGCCGCTGGGCCATCGCTTGCAGCGGCACGACAAACAGGCCGGCCGAGACAGCGGCGAGTCCGAGATCGGCGAGCAGGCGCCAATTGCCACGCTCGGCGAAGAAGGCGCCGGCATCCATCAGTGGCGCCCCTTCCGGCACCAGCGGGTTCGACCAGGTGGCCAGGGCGACATCGGTGGTGAAGATCACCAGGCCGATCGCACCGGCGATCGAGAAGGCGAGGGCGTCGCCCTTGCCGCTGAGCGCACCACAGAGCAGCGCACCGATCGCCGCGCCGACCGTGAACAGGGCGCTGAACAACAGCACGACTGTGGCGTCTGCGCCCAGGACCGAAGCGGTGAAGACGGGCATCAGCGTAATGATCGAGGCGGCCAGCATCCAGAACCAGGCCGCGCCGAGCAGTGGCCGCAGGACTTCGGGGGCCTTGAGCGCATAGCCGAGGACGCGGACGGTCTCGGCGATGAAGTTGAAGGTCACCGGCAGATCGGGATTGGCGGCCTCGACGTGCGGCAATTGCCGTGCTGACAACCAGCCGAGCAGGGCGATGAGGATCAGGCCGCCCGCGATCATTTCCGGTCCCATCGGCTGCACGGCGAGCCAGGTTCCCAGCGCCACGCCCAGCAGGATGGAGACATTGAGAAAACCGCTCAGCAGCGCATTGGCCGGCACGAGTTCATGGGCGGCGAGCAGGGTGGGCAGGGCGGAATTCTTGGCCGGCGTGAAGAAGGCCGACTGCGTGCCCATCAGGAAGAGGGTCGGCAGCAGGATGAGCGGCTGGCGCAGCACCAGGGCCAGGGCGGCCAGCAGCATGATCCAGATTTCCAGGTGCTTGGTGACGCGCATGATCTTGGTGCGGTCGTACTTGTCGGCGAGCCGCCCGGCGATGGCCGAAAACAGGAAAATCGGCAAGGTGATCATCGAGGCGGCAATCGGCACCAGGATGTCGCGATCAAGCCCGAACAGGGTCAGGCCGGAGAAGGTGACCATCGTCACCAGGGCATAGCGGAAGAGATTATCGTTCAGCGAGCCGAGGCATTGCGCCAGCAGCAGCGGAAGGAAGCGTCTCTGGGTGACAAGCTGGGCGGCAATCTTGGCACTCATGACTGTCCCTCCTCTTCGAGTTCTCGGGTACGGGTTTCAACGACATTCTGAAGGCGCTGCATGAAGATTTCACGCGGCAGGCCGGGCGGGATGGGATCAAGGAATTCGATGACGGCCGGGCCGGGATGTTTTTCCCATTCCTCTTCCGGCCAGCGCAGGCCGAGATTGGTCGCAACCGGCACCACGCTGCGTTCGAGCTCGGCATAGAGCAGGTAGACGCCCTTGCGGTAGCGCCGGGTGACGCCGACGGCGGCCATGCCGCCCTCCGGATAGATCAGGAGGGGGCGATGGTCGTCCGCGATCTGCTTGACGGCCTGCTGCAGCGCACCCTGGGCGCGTGTATGCCCCTGGGCATCGACCATGGTGGCGCCGGCGCATTTGACGATCCGGTCAACCAGCGGAAATTTCTCGATGCCATTGCCGATGACGAAGTTGAGATCGCCGGCCAGGGCCACCATCAGCGGTCCGTCGGCATAGGCCTGGTGTTTGGCGGCGATGATCACCGGCTCACCGACCGGCGGCTGGCCTCGCACCTCGACGGGGATGCCGCCGATCCAGTGCATGCACAGGCGGGTCGCCTTGCCATAGGCGATGATCATCGTCATCAGCGGGCGGCGGCCGGGCAGCCAGGCTGCAATATAGCAGATGATGGCGAACACGGCCGAGAGGGTCCAGAAGGCGATATTGAAGATAAGGGAACGCATTGCTCTACCCCCGCATTTGGTTGTTCTGTCAAACCAGGCGTTTATGCATGGTTGCGCTTGTTTTTGTTGTCTTTGCTGGATCAGAAACCGATTCTGTGCCCGCCGTCGCAAATTCAGCCTCCAGGGCACGGGAGCGGGTTTCGACGCGTGTCTCCAGCTCGGCCAGGAATTCATCGCGGTCGGCGCTCGGGGCCATGGGTTCCAGGAACTCGATCACCGCGGTGCCGGCGAATTTGGTCCATTTCTGTTGCGGCCAGCACTGGCCGAGATTGGTTGCGACGGGCACCACGGGACGGTCCAGCTGCGAGGAGAGCTGCCAGGCGCCCGAGCGGTAGCGCAGGCCGGTGCCGACCGGGGTGAGATGGCCTTCAGGATAGATCAGGATCGGGCGCGGCGAGCCTTCGCCCTGGGAGCGCTCGACGCCGGCGCGCAGGCTGGCCATGGCCTCGGGCCCGCCCTGGTTTGACACCACAATGGCGCCGCAACGTTTCAGCACCCAGCCGATCAGCGGGTAGTTGAGCATGTGGTCACCGCAGATGAAATTCACGTCGCCGCATTTGGCCATCATCACCAGACCATCGCCCCAGGACTGGTGCTTGGCGGCGAGGATGACAGCCTGGTTCTTTGGCGGCGTGCCGCGCACTTCGACCTTGATGCCGCAGATCCAGCGCATCAGCAGCACGGTCAGGCGGGCATAGGAGCGGATGCCGTGCATCAGCAGTTTGCGTCCCGGCACCAGGGCGAGAATGGCGCAGATTACCGCGTAGACGGCGGAGATAGTGTAATAGGCGAGGTTGAAGATCAGCGAACGCATGACGGTTCTCCGGAAGCTTGGGGGAAGGGCGCTCAGACGGCGCGCAGCACGGCCATGATGGCGCGCGTGAAAACGGGGATGAGTTCGGTCATCGGCTGTTGGATGCGGCCGAATATCCGGTATTCAGCCGGCTGCATCACCAGGCCGAGCGCCATGGCGGCGGCCAGTTCGGGGTCGCCGTCCGGAATTTCGCCATTGGCCATCGCCGCGGCGACGCGGGCACTCATCACGTTGGAGGGGTTGGCGCCGCCATCGCCGGACGCGGCGAGGAAATAGTTGCGATGGGTGAGGTGATAGGTGAATTGCGCCGGGTCACTCTCGGCCAGTTCGCAATAGGCGCTGACAACCGCATGCACCGTTTCTTCCAAGCTGGCATCGGGGCGGATATTGGCCGCGACCAGTTGCTGCAGACGGGCATGGATGGCCTCGAACATCAGCCGGGCGAGATCATCCTTGCTCTTGAAATGGCGATACATCGCGCCGTCGGAAATGGTGCAGGCCTCGGCGATCTGCTTGATCGACACGCCGTCCATCCCGTGACGGGCGAAGAGCTGCAGCGCGGCGCGCTCGATCCGCGCCTTGGTCGTGCCGCGCGGTGCCGTTACCCCGATATTCGGGTCGGCGCCTTCAAACAGGTCTTCGCGAAGTTTTCCGGCCATGGTCAGTCTCCGTGTGGCATGGAAGTAAGCGTTCATTCACATGCTGTTTCTCACAGCTCCGGGCGGGTTGCAAGTGAATAGTTACTTACGTCGCCGTGTTTATCCCGGCAGGGGGCAGCTTTCGCAACCCACACAGGGCTGGGCAGCCGGTGAAAAAGGGGTGAGGCGCGGCAACTGCGCGGCCTTCATGTGCAGTGGCATGAGGTTGCTGCCGGGCCGGTCGGGTCAGTATTGGCCGATCTGCATCGCGGCGCGGACCAGTTGGGAGGTCGAGTTGAGCTCGAGCTTGCCCATGATGTTTTCGCGATGCTTGCGCACGGTGGCGGCGCTGATCCCCAGCTTGTCGGCGATCTGGTCGACGGAATGTCCGCGGGCGATCTCGCGCAGGATATCCCGTTCGCGCCCGGTCAGATCCCCTGTGCCCAGCACGCCGCTCATGTCCATCTGGTCTCCGGAGGCAGGCCGCAGGCAGGGCGAATCGGCAACGGCCCGGATCGCCTCGATCAGGGTCTGGCGACCGGCCTCCTTGTGCAGGAAGCCCTCCGCGCATCGCGACAGGCGTTCGCGCTCGTCTTCATCCATATGCGAGCCGGTGAGCAGCAGGAAACGCGTTTCTGTGCCCTTGTCGCGCAGCTTGTTGATGACATCGACGCCGGTCATGTCCGGCATGGCGAAGTCGATCACGGCGACATCGGCCTCGACGCGGCCGAGCAGTTCGAGTGCTTCGGTGCCATTGCTGGCGCTGCCGGCGAGCTCGAAGGCATCGCTCATCTCGATCACCGCGGAAACTGCATCCCGAACGATGGCGTGGTCGTCGACGACGACAACGCGCAAGGGGAGGTGGCCGGGGTGTTGGTCACTCATTCTTGTGCCCTATATTGGTCACATCACTGACTGCGATGCTGCAGTAACTATCGCCGGGCAGGGTATTAGGCAATGGCGAGGAGGGGGTGTTGGGGGAACCGAAAATTCGACGCCTGGATGGTCGCTTCGACGATCCGGAGATTGAAACCGCGTTCATGCGTGACAGCTGGGCCGGGATCCGGGTGCAGGCCGCGCTGACCCTGATCGGCTTTTCCCTCGCCTGGATCGTCTCTACGGCGACCGACCTGATGTATATGCAGGACAGTCCGTATTTCCTGCCGACCCTGTCGGCCCGGCTGCTGTCGGGCAGTGTCGGCCTCCTGGGCGGCGCCTGGGTGCTGATGGCACGGCCAGGCTATGACAGCCGCGCCCTGCCGCTGATCGTTTATGGCTGGATCCTGATCTCGACCCTCACAGCGGTGATCGTGGCGTCGGTCTTTCCAACCGCTGAAGCCACGCCGGACGGGGTGGCGGATGTCCTGGTCTTCACCAGCTCCTGGATGTCATTGCACGTGCTGGCGATCGGTGTCGCGCTGGCGGCCTTCCCCTGGGGGATCGCTTTCATGTCCATGGCCTACATGATCACCTATCTCATCCTCGCCGTGGTCTGGAACGACCAATCGGAGCACCCGATGATCGCCCAGTCGGTGGTCGTCGTTGCCTGCTGTTTCTTTGCCTGGCTGATGGCGATCACCTTCAGCATGCGGGCCCGGCGGCGCTTCTACATCACGCGTCTGTATGAGCAGGCGAAAATCGCCGCCGAAAAGGCGCAGGAATTTTCATCCTTCCTGCTCGCGGCCACCGGTCATGATATCCGCCAGCCGATCTATGCCCTCGACCTCAATGCCAGCATGCTTGAGGAGCTGGTCGATGCGGAACAATGGGACAAGGTCAAACCGCTGGTCCAGCGTCAGAAACTGGTGGCGAGCAATGTCGCCAGCATGCTGTCCTCGGTTCTCGAGCTGTCCTATCTCGACAATGCGAAACGCCCGGTGACACCCACCCCCTGCGATGCGGGACGCTTGCTCAGGGACAGCGTCAGCGGCCTCAAGGATGTCGCGCTCAGCCGGGGCATGGCGCTGCATTGCGAACCCTGTTCCGCGCGGATCCAGGTCGATTCCGGGGTGGCCGGGCACATCCTGTCCAATCTGATTTCCAACGCCATCACCCATTCCAAGGGCTCCCGCCTGCTGGTGGGGGCCCGGCGCGCGGGGCAGTTCATCGATCTGGTCGTCGCCGATAACGGGGCCGGCATGGGGGATCGTGACCTGTTCCTCGAATCGCGGAGCGCCTTGGCCCGTATCAATGGCGGGCAACCATTGCGTTCGGGAATGGGGATGGAAATCATGTTCCGGCTGGCCGAACGCGGCGACCTGGCCTTGCGCATCACCTCGCGCCCCGGGCACGGCGTGATGGCCTGCCTTCGCTGCCCGCGGGTCTGAGGCGGTTCAGACCGCTGGAGCAGCCGGGCAAGCTGCTCCAGACGGCCCTTTCGTCTGCGGACCTCCCCGTGAGTCTCGCAGACTGCCCCCACACTAGAAGGGGGCGACCAGACGGGCGCTGAGCGAGTGTCCCGTCTGGGATCCCGAGCTCTCGCCGAGATAGTCGAACCGCAGGTGCATGCTCGCCCCCATCCGGGCGGACATGCTGACCCCGGCCTGGAAGCGGTCGCGGTCGAAGCGGCTGCTCTCGGTCAGGAAGGAGGATGATGCACCCTGGAACCCGCCGAAAAGCGTTGCCGTCTCGTCGAGATATTCGTGGAGCCAGGCACCGTGGATCCGCACGGAGTATTGCCCCTCCGCCGCGCGCTCGCCCCAGACCAGGCTGGCGCCGAGCTTGCTGGTCAGGCTCTCCATCTGGCCCGGACGGACATTGAGGGCCGCGACCGGATCGCCGGCTTCGCTGAAGTCCTCCGTGTCTGTGGTGGCGAGGTTCAATGCCAGTTCCGGCTCGAACATCGCACCGCCGAGCATCGTGCCGGAGGATTGCCGCGCAATCCGGGCGCCGACACCGAGTGTGGTTGCGCGATAGCCGGCGCTGAGCGTGCCGGGAACGAAGCCGAGTGCGGGTGCGCGCCGTGTGTCGACATCATGGCTCATCCAGCCGAGCTGGCCGCTGAATGTGTAGGCCCCGGCCTGGCGTACGGCGTAGGCGGTGGCACCGAAATTATCGGTCTCGGCCTTCACATGATCGCCGGTGGCATCCGTGTGGTTGAAGCCGATGGCCAGACCGATGCTGCCCTGGCCCCGCGCCAGCTGGACCCCGGCCGAAAGGCCGCGATCACGGGTGTCGAGACCGTGGACGCCCGGGCTGGAGTCGATTTCGCCATTGCGCCCACTGGCCTCGAGCCAATAACCGCTGGCCGCCGGATCATTGCGGACGTGCGCGCTGACGCTGTCCATGAAGCGGCCATAGGCCTGGTTGTTGAGCGCGATCTGCGAGGCATGCACATCGCCGGACAATTCCTGCAATGCGACCGACTGGTCGGAGGCGGACAGGGCGAGAATGCCGTCCATCAGGTCCACCATGCCCTGGCCCGTGTTCTCGCCGAGCTCGGCATTGAGGTGGCCGCCGACTGCTGCTGCGTTGGGCGTCAGGGCATCGCCGGTGAAATCGACCTGTCGCACCAGAACGAGATCGAAGGCATTGCCGTTATTGCGGGCATAGGCGTTGAAGGCGTCGTTGACGCTGACCGAGCCGAAGCTGCCGCTAATGCCATCGCTCGCCGTCATCAACGTGAATTGCGAACGCACTGAATAGACGCCCGACGGGACCGTCTCGATCATGAGATCGCCGCCCTGCAGGGTGATGGCTCCGTCCACGACGAGCCGGTCGTGGAGACCGACACTGCTGACCTCTGCAGCGAAGACACTACTGGCGGTGAGGGTGACATCGCCGGTGACGTCCAGGCGTCCGATGGAATTGCCCGGGGCCAGTATGCCGTTGATGATCACGTCGCCGGTCAGCGTGCCATTGCCGCCGAGCCGTGTGTCGGCATCGGTGACAAGCAGGTCGAAGCTGGAATTGCCGGCGAAGCGCCAATCCCCGGAGAACACCAGGATCTGCTCGAAATTGACGTAGTTGTCGCCGTAGAAGAATCCGACTTCATCGCCGCCCGCTCGGAGCGAGATCCGGTCAAGGCCTTCGCCGCCATCGGACAGGCCGATGATCCGCGAGCTGGTGGTGAAGGACAGAACGTCGTCGCCGGCGCCCATGTCGATCGCGGTGCCCAGACCGAAATTGCCACCGATAATCGTGCCGTAATTGCCCAGGACATCCGCGCCGTCACCGCCGAGGAAAGCCAGGCCGTCGGCCTCGATCGTGCCGCTTTGCCAGTTGGTGGTGATGCTGCTCGTACCGGCGGTGCTGAACACGGCGATGCCGTTGGCGTCTGTGCCGAAGGCTTCGATCAGGCCGAAATTGGTGATGTGCGCGATCGGCGCGTCGGGATCAGCGGGCACGGCCCCTATGACCGATGACAGGCGCACGCCGATCGCTTCATCGCCCTCGACTCGGATCACACCGTCATTGATCAGGTCATTCGCGCTGCCCGCGATGCCAACCCCCTGGATGCCGAAGCCTGCCCCTAGGATCGAGCCTTCATTGCGGACTTCATTGCCCTCGCCATCGAGACGGATGGCAACGGAACTCCGGTTGTCGCCAAACACCTCGCCATCGGCGTCATAGCCGGCGGTGATCAGTCCGGCATTGGTCACGGAGATCCGGCTGCCGTCGACATCGATCGTGGCCTGATAGCTCAGGTCGGCATAGGCGCCCCGGATGATGCTCGATGCAAAGTTGACGATGGCGTTGTCGTCGCCGTCGACAGTGACGGCCGAGTTCTCGGCGAGGATCGAACCGGTATTGAGGACGATGTTGTTGTCGTCCTGCACCTGCACGCCAATGCCGTATTCGGGATCCATGACCGTGATCGAGCTGGCATTGATGAGTTGATGTCCACCGCCTCCGAGCGCGACGCCGACGCCACGCGGGCCGGAGGCGAGGATCGTGCCATTATTGGTGACCGCGATGCCGCCGTCCTCGGAGAAGACGGAAATGCCATATCCGCCCCACTCGTCATTGATGATGTCACCATTATTCTCGACTACACTGCCGCCAGCCTCGATCGTGATGCGCTCGAGCAGGCCGTTATTCTCCACCGCAACGGCCGCGGCCGGGCCGTCCAGGGCGAGAGGCGAGGCGATGCTGCGCAGGCGCGCACCTTCGGCAACAATGATCTGGCCGCCATTGATGAACCAGTCGCTTCCGGCATCCTCGCCCGTCAGGGTGAGGAGGGTCGGGCCATCCAGCTGGTGCAGCTCGAAGCCGGTCAGGTCTGACAGGTCGAGGGTGAGCTCGCCTTCGCCGGTGACGTGGAATTCGTCATAGCCCGCGCCACCGTCCAGCAGGCCTTCATAGCTGGAACCGCCGTAGAAGTAGACGACGTCTTCACCGAGGCCAAGGTCCAGTGCCGTGGCCCCCTGGATCGTACCGTAATTGTGGACGATCTCGTTGCCGTCGCCGCCCCTGACGCCGAACAGCTCACCCGCAATAAGTCCCCCCAACTCATTGACCAAGATTTGGTTCTGTCTGACGGAGCTTCCATAGCGTACGCCAGCGCGGGTGCCGTAGATCCGGCCGGTATTGACGACGAAGGCCACGGTTTCGGGGTAGGTCGTCCCATCCGATGAGTGCGTTTCGGTGGTGAGGATATTGAGGCCGAAGGCATCGTCGCCCTGGGCCGCAATGTCGCCTGTATTGACGAGGGTGTTGTCGGCGCCGGTGATCGAGACGCCGTTGGCGCCATCCCCCGCCGCCGCGATAAGGCCGTCGTTCAGGATCCAGTTTTCATTGCCGTCGACAGCCAGGCCGTCGGGGAGAAATGAATGGGGGGCAGTATCGCTCCCGGTGCCGAAATCGCCCCATAACCCGACTCCGGCAACGATCTCGCCGGTGTTTTCGATAGAGTTGTAGTCGCCGGTGACGCTCGCGCCCGCCACCGCGCCGCCCTCGCTCAGGGCGAGGATGAGGCCGGAATTGACCAGGGATCCATCATCGCCCTCCAGGCGGGCACCATAGGTGTCGCCGACGATTGCCCCGGCCACATTGACCAATTCCCACGCGTCGCCGGTGAGGTAGGCACCGGTCGTTTCATCCCCCTCAACCACGATGTCACCAAAGTTGATCAGAGAGGCGCCGCTGCCGGAAGCGCCGACACCGACCACCCAGGTCCCGGAGCCGTAGATCCCTCCGTCATTGACCATGTGCGCGTCAGGCCCGTCGGCGCTCATCAGCGCGCCAAACGGGGAATCCCCATGGATGATCCCCGCATTGAGGAGGTGGGAGTGCTCGCCGCTCACGGCGATATAGCCATCCTCGATCAGGCCGTAATTGAACACGTCAGCATCGTCGACACCGAAGAGTTCAATCGAGCCGCCTGCTGCGACCGTGCCAAAATTGATGACGCTGGTTCCAGGCGCCGCGCAACAGCCGAACACGCCGCCGATGCTGGCATCTTGATCAATGATGATGAGGCCGCTCTGGATCGCCCACTGCTGCGCCGATCCGTCGCCGAGCAGTGTCAGCTCGCCGGAGCCGGCCATGGTGTAGCTTTCGAAATTGAGCAGGCGCGACATGTCCAGCTCGTTGTCGTACCCGTCGACATCGGCGGTCAGGAAGTCGAAACCGTCGCCGGCATCGATCGTGTCATTGGGCAGGTCGTCCGATGTGATCACATGGTCGTCACTGCCGGGGGTGAGGACAATATCGGCTGCGGCGGTGGCGGGCACCGTGCCGGCCATCAGCGCGCCCAGTGCACCGGCGAGCGCCCAGCGGCTCACGCTTCCCGTCAGCCGGGTTTTGTATCCTGAGATATCCCGTGTCTGCGCCGGGCCTGCATCGATTGAATTTTCCATGACATACCTCGAATATTGGGGTCGGCACCTGCGTCCGACGTGAGGCGGGAGAAGGCCGTTTTCGAGGTTTTCTGTAAATACGACGATCGTCGTATTTTGTGGTCGTTTGGCGGGCCAAAGTGACGGCCTGGCTGGCCGGAGCCCGGGCGCCAGGCCTGCTCATCCGGGGTTCGGGCTACATCTGCCGATTCCCCTTGCTGACTTGCCAAAATCGGGCGCATGGTGGGTGGCTTTGACGTCCGGTGCGGGTGCCGCATCGCGCATCGTCAGGGCGGTTATCCGGGGCTTGCGCCCCATTGGTCATCCAGGAGAGAGACCCCCATGAACAAGTTCGTTTTGGCCATGATGGCAGCGTCGAGCCTGAGCCTGATCGGCTCGTCGGCATTTGCCATGGACCACCATATGGCCGGCGAAACCGCTGCGCCGAGCGAGGAAGCCTGCATGGCGCTGTATGACGGCCTGATGGCTGACGTCGCCGAAGGCGATCAGGCGGCGCATGACGCCGTCTTGGCCAATCTGGACGATGCGACTCGCGCCAGCTTCAATGCCTGCCACGACATCATTCATGCCCGCCACCATCCCGAGGACGCCTCCGCTGACGGTCATCATGACGACAGCGCGCAGGACATGCCGCATGAAGACATCGCACCGGCCCACGACCACGACATGCACGAGGCGCCAGAGGCCTCCATGCCCCAGGAATAATCTGGGATCATAAAGCCGAAGAGGGCGGTACCGGTCACCGGTGCCGCCTTTTTCATGCCGCGGAACCGCCGGGTTGAGCGCGGCGGGTGCGACAAGACCAGGGGGCTCGCGGGGGTGAGGTGTCCCTGGCACCGGGCTCAGTCGTCCGGGTTCGGCTCTGCGATTCCGGTTTGATCGATGATCTCCTGCTCCGGAGGGGTGAGCGGCTGCGGTCCGGCGGGCAGGATATCGGCATAGGCCGGGTCTATTTCATGGGCCAGGCAGGGCGGCGAGGCAAAACCGCGCGGGGTGTTCTTGGGATCGCTCATTCGACATCTCCTTTCAATCCGCGCCAGACAGGCCGCCGCGGGTGAGGCTCCTGCCTGGCGAAAGTCGGGCCGGGCCCCGGCATCGTGGCGGGCGCGATTTCAGGGCTTGTCTCACGCATAGACCCTGCTAATAGGTATTGTAAATACCAATTGCGAGTCGAGTCGTCATGCGCCTGACCTCCTTCACCGATTTCGGCCTGCGCGCCCTGATGCGGATGGCCTCCGATCCTGACCGGGCCTATTCCACGGCGGAACTGGCCGATGAATTCGACCTGTCACGGCATCATCTCACCAAGATCATGGCGAGCCTGGCCCAGGCCGGAATCGTGATGACACGGCGCGGCGGTGGCGGTGGGGCCCGCCTGGCCCGGCCCGCCGGCCAGATCGGTCTGGGCGATATCATCCGCGTGCTGGAAGGCGACCAGGCGCTGGTCAATTGCTTCGCTGCCGATGGTGGCAATTGCTCGATCACGCCGCATTGCCGCCTCAAGACCCGCCTGCGCGAGGCCGAGACGGCCTTTCTGACCGAGCTTGACCGGTCCACCCTGGCCGATGTCGCGCTGCCATCGCTGGCCGGTATCGCCGATCCCCAACCCGCAACAGGAGACCCAAGGCATGGATAACTGGCTTTCCGCCCTGATCGCGGTCAGCGCCGTGATCGCCACCCGTTTCGCCACCATCTCCGCGGCGAACAACTACTGGTCTGCGTCAAGATGACCCTCAATCCGGGCATTCAACGGGCCCGGAACCTCGTATATTTCGCCCCCGCGCCTGATTTTCAGGCCCGCACCTGACACGAGAGCACCATGATCGCCCTGCAAAAAATCTCGACCGATATCTGGGACATGAAATACCGGTTCAAGAGCGGCGAGAGCGGGGTGGTCGACAAGACCATCGAGGACACGTGGGACCGGGTCGCCACGGCGCTGTCGCGCTGCGAGGGCAAGAAGGCGGCGCATTGGAAGCGCGAATTCCGGCGCGCGCTGGAGGATTTCCGCTTCCTCCCGGCCGGCCGCATCGTGTCCGGCGCCGGTACCGGCCGCAATGTGACCCTGTTCAACTGTTTCGTGATGGGCACCATCCCCGACAGCCTGGGCGGGATTTTCGACATGTTGCGCGAAGCGGCGTTGACGATGCAGCAGGGCGGCGGCATCGGCTATGATTTCTCCACCATCCGGCCGAAGGGCGATCATGTTGCCGGCGTCGATGCCGATGCCAGCGGACCTCTGAGCTTCATGGATGTGTGGGATGCGATGTGCCGCACCATCATGAGCGCCGGCTCGCGCCGCGGCGCGATGATGGGGGTGATGCGCGACCACCACCCCGATATTCTCGCCTTCATCGAGGCCAAGCGGGACCAGGCGCGCCTGCGCAATTTCAATCTCTCCGTCCTCGTCAGCGATGCCCTGATCGAGGCCGTCGACAAGGACGCCGACTGGCCGCTGCATTTCAACGGCAAGGTCCACACCACCCTGCGCGCGCGCGATCTCTGGGACGCGATCATGCAGGCGACCTATGACTGCGCCGAGCCGGGCGTGATCTTCATCGACCGCATCAACCAGACCAATAACCTGTCCTGGCTGGAAACGATTGCCGCGACCAATCCCTGCGGTGAACAGCCGCTGCCGCCCTATGGCGCTTGCCTGCTCGGATCGGTCAATCTCAGCCGTTTCGTGTCGGAGCCTTTCACCGAGGCCGCCGATATCGACCCGGAAGCCCTGAAAACCTGCGTCGCGACCGCGGTGCGGATGATGGACAATGTGGTTGATGTCAGCAATTTCCCGCTCGAGAAACAGCGCGAGGAGGCCTTCAACAAGCGCCGGCTCGGCCTCGGCGTGACCGGGCTGGGCGATGCCCTCATCATGTGCGGCATTCGCTATGGCTCCGACGATGCGGTCGCGGCGGTTGATCGCTGGCTCGGCCTGATCGCCAACGAGGCCTATCGCACCAGCGCCCTGCTGGCCGCCGAGAAGGGGGCTTTCCCGCTCTATGAGGCGGAGCATTATCTCAAGGCGCCGATGATCCAGGCCCTGGACGAGGATGTCCGCGCCCTGATCGCCGAACATGGCATCCGCAACAGCCATCTCACCTCGATCGCCCCGACCGGCACCATCTCGCTCTATGCCAACAATACCAGCGGCGGCGTCGAGCCGGTGTTCGGTTATGTCTTCAACCGCAAGGTCCTGCAGCCCGACGGCTCGCGTATCGAGGAGCCGGTCCAGGACTTCGCCTATCTCACCTTCCGCGCCCTGTTCGGGGAGGAGGCGGCGCTGCCGGACTATTTCGTCGAGGCGGACGGGCTGACCCCGCGCGAGCATGTCGTGATGCAGGCGGCGGCGCAGAAATGGGTCGACAGTTCGATCTCCAAGACCATCAACCTGCCGCGCGATATCGATTTCGAGGCCTTCAAGTCGGTCTACCGGCTGGCCTATGATCTGGGCTGCAAGGGCTGCACGACCTACCGGCCCAATGACATCACCGGTTCGGTCCTGTCCAAGCCCGAAGCGCCGGCGGCCGCGGCCTCAAGCGCCGGTGCCACACCGGCCGGCTTCATGAACCGGCCCGAGGAATTGCCCGGGCAGACCTACAAGATCCGCTGGCCGCAAAGCGAGCATGCGATCTATGTCACCATCAATGATATTCTCGAGACCCGCGAAAGCGCCGATGGCGAGACCGTCACCACACGGCGGCCCTTCGAGATTTTCATCAATTCCAAGAATATGGATCACTACGCCTGGACCCTGGCGCTGACGCGGATGATCTCCGCCGTGTTCCGGCGTGGCGGCGATGTCCGCTTTGTCGCCGAGGAACTCGGCGCCGTGTTCGATCCCCAGGGCGGCGCCTTCGTCAATGGCCGCTATGAGCCGAGCCTTCTGGCGGTGATCGGCGGCGTCATCGAACGCCATCTCAATACGCTCGAGGGCGCCGGGGCGCCGGTGACGATCGTGCCCGAGGCACAGCGCGCAGCGGCGGGCAGGGCCGAGGTCGAGGCCGTCGCCGGACGTCCGACGGAGCCGCTCTGCCCGAAATGCCATCAACCCACCATCCGCAAGCTGGAGGGCTGTAATACCTGCACCAGCTGCGGCTATTCCAAGTGCAGCTGAGGCCGCGATGAGCCCGGTCACCATCACCGCCGGAGACTTCACCGTCGATGCCGGCCTGCTCGCGGGCGCCTTCGGCCTCGACCATGACGCGGTGAAGGCCAGGATGCGCGCCGGCGAGATCACCAGCGCCTGCGCCACCGGCGTCGGCGAGGATGCGGGCCGCTTCCAGCTCACCTTCCGCTATCAGGCCCGCGCCTTGAGGCTGATTGTCGATGAGAGCGGGGCCGTGCTGTCGAAGGCGATGGAGATCGACGGGCGCCGGCGCAAGCCTGCGGTCACCGGCGCTGCCGGGGGATAGGCATAGCGAGCAGGCCCTCATTCCCGGGCGATGTTCCGAAAATAATGGCGGCAGGCACCCGTTTCCCCAAGCCAGGTATCTATAAGACCGGTTGAATTCCCAATCCTGCCCCGGCTGAATCCCGGCATGGTTTTCGGGGCGGGGTCTGGCCGCTCGGGCCGGATGAAAACTCACCCGGCGGACAGGGGCGTCCTCTGCCTTCCCTGGGGGAAGCCCGGCTTCGGTCAATGCCGGACTCCTTCGTCGGCCCATCCAATCCGCCCCAATCCCATCTGCGCTATAATCGGGCGAAATTCGCTCTTTGACATCGTTGGCCCGTCAAGACTTCTCGCCTCCGGCCGTGAGAGTGAATGGTCGCCGGTGACAGTCTGCCACGACCCTGCCATCCAGGAATCGCCTGTTCCCTTGCGGCTCCACGGCTCCCGTCGGGGCAATGGCAGACTGGCAGACAGTGCGTCCCGTTTCACATAATCCTGTTCATCTTCGATGAGGGGCCGGGGTCTTTGATACATATCCCTTTCGGCCTGCATCCGCCCGTCGCTGTCCTCACCATTCCCCCGCATCCGGCATCAGCGCGCCGCGCTCTCGGCATCCTCGCTATCCGTCAATGGTAACGGGCGCGGGACCGGGGGGCTGCGGCGGCAGCCACGCAACTGCACCATTTCCCCCCGAATCCTTGACAGAACGCCCTGGTCACCGGCATGTCGCGGCAACTCCATTCACGCTCATTGCGGACCTTGAAAACCATGCACGCTTATCGCTCCCATACCTGTGGCCAGCTTCGCCCGAGTGAAGTCGGCCAGACGGCCCGGATTTCCGGCTGGATCCACCGCAAGCGCGACCATGGTGGCCTGCTCTTCATCGATCTGCGCGATCATTACGGCATCACCCAGTGTGTGCTCGAGCCGGAGAGCGAGCATTTCGAACGGCTGGAGCGTCTGCGCGTCGAAAGCGTTGTCACCATTACCGGTGAAGTCGTGGCGCGCGATGACGAGGCGGTGAACCCCAATCTGCCGACCGGCGGCATTGAAGTGCGCGTGCGCGATCTCGCCGTGCAGTCGGAAGCGGAGGAGCTGCCGCTGCCCGTCTTCGGTGAGCCGGATTGGTCCGAAGAGGTTCGCCTCAAGCACCGCTATATCGATCTGCGCCGCGAAAGCCTGCACAAGCGCATCGTGTTGCGCTCCAAGATCATCGACTCGATCCGCCGCCGCATGGTCGATGAGGACTTCGTCGAATACCAGACGCCGATCCTCACCGCCTCCTCGCCGGAAGGCGCGCGCGATTTCCTCGTGCCGTCACGCCTGCATCCGGGCAAGTTCTATGCCCTGCCGCAGGCGCCGCAGCAGTTCAAACAGCTGATCATGGTCTCCGGCTTTGACCGCTATTTCCAGATCGCGCCATGCTTCCGCGATGAAGACGCCCGCGCCGACCGCGCACCGGGTGAATTCTACCAGCTCGACATGGAAATGAGCTTCGCGACCCAGGAAGACGTGTTCAATGTCATCGAGCCGGTCCTCAAAGGCCTGTTCGACGAATTCGCTGATGGCCGCACCGTGCCGAACACGGCCTTTGAGCGCGTCACCTATGCCGACTCCATGGCCTGGTATGGCTCCGACAAGCCGGATCTGCGTAATCCGATCAAGATGAGCGATGTCACCGAGACCTTCCGCGGTTCCGGTTTCAAGGTCTTCGCCGGCATGATCGAGAAGAACCCCAAGGTCGCTGTCTGGGCTATTCCCGCCCCGACCGGCGGCAGCCGCGCTTTCTGTGACCGGATGAATTCCTGGGCCCAGAAAGATGGCCAGCCCGGCATGGGCTATATCTTCTGGCGCGAGACCGATGGCGTGCTCGAGGCCGCTGGCCCGGTTGCCAAGAATATCGGCGAGGAACGCACCGAGGCCCTGCGGGTTTCGCTCGATCTGAAGGCCGGCGATGCCGTCTTCTTCGCCGCTGGCGAGCCGAAAGCCTTTGCCAGCTTTGCCGGACGCGCCCGCGATGTCGTCGGCACCGAGCTCGACCTGTGCGAGAAGAATGTCTTCAAATTCTGCTGGATCGTCGATTTCCCGATGTATGAGTGGGACGAAGACAACAAGAAGATCGATTTCTCGCACAACCCGTTCTCGATGCCGCAAATCTCGGCCGAGGAATTCCTCGCGATCGAGGAGGGCGATGATGAAACCCTGCTCGGCCTCAAGGCCTTCCAGTATGACATCGTCTGCAATGGTATCGAGCTGTCCTCCGGCGCGGTGCGCAACCACCGTCCCGATGTGATGCTGAAAGCCTTCGCCCATGCCGGCTATGACGCCGCCACCGTGGAAGAGGAATTTGGCGGCATGCTCAATGCCTTCCGCTATGGCGCTCCGCCACACGCCGGTATCGCCCCGGGCGTCGACCGGATCGTGATGATCCTCGCCGGTGTCGACAATCTGCGCGAGATCGTGATGTTCCCGAAGGACCAGCAGGCGCGCGATCTGATGATGAACGCCCCGGCCGAAGTCGAGATGAAGCAATTGCGCGAACTGCACATCCGCAATGTGATCCCGGAAGCCAAGAAGACCAGCTAGGCCGGCTTGCCCGGACCCGAATGACAAACGGCCGGAGAGCAATCTCCGGCCGTTTTATTGTGGGTTCTGCGGCGCTAGTGCTGCCGTTGTGGCTCAGGTGGCAGAGGCGGCTGGTGGGCCTCGTTTGGCGGCGGGACAATCCAGATATGGTTGTCGTCACGCCCGTGCAGCTCGATCGTGATGTCGCGTTGGTGCTGGCGCTCCCGCTCACGCAGGATTTCGGCACGCGACCGTTCGATCTCGGCCCGCGCCCGTTCCACCTCGGCCCTGGCCGCGGCGCGCTCGGCTTCCGCTGTCGCCGAGCTGCGTCCCTGCTGCACCCGGCTGATTTCCCGCTCCGCACGCGCAATGTCGCGCAGCGCAGCCGCGGAAATGCCGCGAAGGGTTTCGTCATCGAGGCCCTCGCCACGGATCCCGGATATCAGGCCATCGCCCTGCAAGAGTTGCACAATCTGTCCGTCATCAGTCTCGAACTGGACCGTCATGCTGCTGTCGCCGCTGCGGCTGACACGCCAGCCAAAACGGTATGAGTCGCCATTGTCGGCGACGGTGTTTGATCGCTGCCCACAGAGCGGCAGATCGAAGCCGCCATCGATCCGCGTCGCTTCGTCGCCACAGGCGCCGCGCATGGCTTCTTTCGACAGGCCGGTAATATCGGTGATGACGGCAGCGGTGAAATTGACCCCGCCCAGGTCGGCGCCGGTGAAGTTGACGCCTTCCAGGGCGGCATTCTCGAAACTGGCACCGCGCAGGTCGGCATCAAGGAAGCTGGCATCCGCGCCGGTGACGTCGGTGAAATTGGCCCCGTGCAGCAAGGCGCCGCGGAAATTGGCGTCTGAGATGCGTGATCGGAAGAAATTGGCCTGCCTGAGTGTGGCATTCGCAAACACGGCGTCTTCCAGCCGGCTGCCGATGAAGGTGGCGAACGCCATCTGCGTGTCGGTGAAATTTGTATCGTCCAGATCGGCGTCGGAAAAATTCACGCGCTCGATGCGGCTTTCGGTGAAGTCGGCGCCGCTCATGTCGGTGCGCAGGAAGGTGACGCCGCTCAGGCGGGAATGGGTGAGATTGGTGTCACTGAAATCGGTGTCGGTGAAACGGCTCTCGACGATGGTGGTGCCACCGAGTTCCGAGTCGGAGAAATCCGAGTCCACGAAATTGGCGCCGATGAAGATCGCGCCGGCCAGATTCTTGTCGGAGAAGTCGCAGGAATCGCACTCGCCGCCGATGGCGAGGCCGCGCCTTGGATGGTCGTCACCCAGTGCCCAGCCCGGCTGAGTGGAAATCAGCAGGCTCATGGCACCGAGGGCGAATATGGTGGCGGGGTTCCGCATGTCTTGATGGATAGAACAGGATCCGGCTGGTGACGACTTAAATCACAGTAACCCGTAAGCAATCCTCGCCTGGCGGGCAAGATGGCGTCCCGGGATCAGGGGCGGCAGGGCCGCACATGCAGGCCGGCCGGCAATTCGGTCGAGGCATCGCCGCAGGCCTGGTTGAGCTGGGACTGGGTCAGGCCGACAGCGAGCGCCATCTCAGCACCGGAAATATTGGCACCGGCCAGATTGGCGCCGCTCAGATTGGCACCGCCGAAATAGGCGCCGACCATCACGGCGTGGCTCATATCGGCATTGCGGAAGGAGGCGCGGCTGAAACGGGCGCCGAACATATTGGCGACCGACAGATTGGCATTGTCGAATTTCGTCCGGTTCATGGTCGCGAGGGCCAGACTGGCCTGGCGCAGTCGCGAGCCGGACAGATCTAGATCGGGCAAGTCGAGATAGCTGAGCTCGGCCTGGAAGAGATTGCAGCCGGGACAGGACTGACCCGCCTGGACACGGGCGATCTGTGCCCCGTCCTGGGCGTTTGCCGCAGCCGAGGCCGACAGGATAATCGCGATGGCAACCAGAATTCGTTTCATAATGAGGCGCTCCGAGCCTGAGGCAGGGCCCGATGCAAGCCGCACGCCGTTCCGGCGATCAGTCCGAGGTCCAGTTGCAGGCATCGCATCGGTGGGCATTCTCGCTGTGGACGACGGTGAAATGGCCGCATTCCGGGCAGGGATCGCCGGAATACAGGCTGACATCACGGACCTTCCCTGTCTGGGCGGACGCAAGGGTGTCGAGCACGTCCAGCTCGCCCGTACCGTTCCCTGCCTGCCCGCTGGCGACCTTGCGCGCGGCATTGGCGAACATCACGATATTGTCCGGAACCTGGCCGCGGCTGAAGCCCTTCGAGATGAAGCGGGCGGCATCCTGTTGCGACAGTTTTTCCTCCGCCACACCCTTGCCCAGCCCGCCCTGGTCGGCGGCGTCCGGCGAAAGTTCGGCCAGATCGTCGCGGCCGAGATAGGAGACGCCGAGCTCGCGGAACAGATAGTCCAGGATCGAGGTGGCGTGCTGGATCGAGTCATTCCCGGTCACGGCACCGGCCGGTTCGAAACGGGTGAAGACGAAGGCGTCGACGAATTCCTCGAGCGGCACGCCATATTGCAGCCCGATCGAGATCGCGATGGCGAAATTATTCATCAGGGAGCGGAAGGCGGCGCCTTCCTTGTGCATGTCGATGAAGATCTCGCCGACTTCGCCATCCTCGAATTCGCCCGTGTGGAGATAGACCTTGTGGCCACCGACAGTGGCTTTCTGGATATAGCCCTTGCGGCGGTCGGGCAGTTTGCGGCGCGCCGCCGGCTGCTCGACCACGCGCTCCACAGTACGCTCGACGGTTCGTTCGATCACACGTTCGGCAGCTGGTTCGGTGGTGTAGTCGCCCTTGTCGAAATCAATCGCTGGCAGCAGGTCGAGCAGGCCCGAGCGATTGCGCCGCAGCGTCAGACGCCGCAGGCCCAGCGCGGCCGCCTGGTCGATCAGGCTGGCGACATCATCGATCGTGCTTTCACCATCCAGCGCGAGGCGCGTCTCGACGCTGCCATTGATCTGGGCCTCCAGTGCCGCACTCATCAGCAGCTGATCGCCCGGGGATGCGGCGGCGAACACCGAGCGCCACTCGAGCGGAAGCTCCGTGGCGTCGTCCAGCGTGCCGCTGCCATGGGCATGCCGGTCAGCGGCGGCGATCTCGGCTTCGGTGAAACCCAGCGCCCGGGCGAGGGACTGGCCGTCCCGCTCCAGGACATCGGCGCCCAGGCCGAGACTGGTGCGGCAGACCTGCTCGCCCAGCGTCCAGCGATTCAGGGCGTAGCGCACCGAGGCGCCGTCGCCGATGGAATCCTCGATGCGCTCGATCGCGGCTTCCGGCACGCCCAGCGCCTCCAGCGCCGCTACCGAGATGGCCGGTGCGCTGCGCAGCGTGCCGTGGCCGGCCGCATGGTCTTCGGCGGCCTCGATTTCGGTCGCGCTGGCACCCAGGCGTTGCAGCCCGCTGCGCACGCTGACGCGCAGGCGGTGACCACCGGAAATGCCGCCATCGGCGATGATGGCGTTCTCGACCGGCATCGCGCCCTGGCTGTCACTGTCCAGCATGGGCGCGATCGCGGCTTCCGGTGCGGCGCAGGCCAGCGTCAGGCCCGGACGGGCCAGGGCAGAACGCGGCGCGAAGCGCGATGAGGTTCGCTCAAGCTCGGCTGTGAGCGCGGTGAAAGTGGCAGGCAGTGCGCCGCTCTCCGGATCAGGGCCGAGCCCGGGCGCCAGCGCGCCCAGCTCGCCGGCGGTTTCGCGCAGGCACAGCGTCGCCAGTCGCCCGATCGCCGCCATCACCTGGCGGGCATCGACGCTTCCATAGGCCAGGCCGGCGGCGCCCAGCAGGGCGCCTGCGCCTGTCAGGTTCAGTGTGCCGGCCGTATCCGCGGTCCGCGGCGCGCTCAGCGTCAGGGCGCAGGACCACAGCCGCACCGCGTCGGCGAACAGGTTGGCGCGAAACCCGGCCTCTGCGTCGAGAAAGGCGGGAAGGTTGATATGCAGCACCGGACCGCTATGGGCGGGGCTGGCCTTGAAGGCGAGGGCCGGTGCCCCGAAACTCCAGATGGAGCGGGCGAGACTGTCGCGAAACTCGCGCGCCTGCACGACCGTATGGCCCGGCGCGGTGTCCCCACCGAAATGCCAGGCTTCATCGGCCTCGATGGCGCGGGCAAGGGCGGCAGGGATCTGGACCACGCTGTCCGTGTGCCGGGCGGCTGGCGGTTGCAGGGTGTTGAGGGCATCTGCGGCGATGCCTTGGCGGGCGAGGGCCAGGGCGCGCTCGACGGTTTCCTCGGCGATGCCGTCACGCAGGGCAGCCCGCATGGCGCGGGCAAGGGCGGCATTGCGGCGCGGATCGAAACACTCTTCGCCCTCGCCAGAGCAACGCAGGCAGGCCTGGGTAATCGCATCGAGCCGGTCACGCGTGACCCGCGCGCCGACATCGAGCATGCCCTCACGTGTCGCGGCCTCGGTCACGGCCCGCAATCGGGCCGGGGCTTCAGCGCAGCCAGCTTCGATCATCTCGGGCTGCGGCGCCAATTGCGCCGGCGGGACGGGTAGGCCGTAGGCCCAGTCAATACCGCCATGGCGGCACAATTCCGCGTCCGGGACGACATAGCGCCCGCGCAGGCTTGCGGCAATTTCCCGGTGGAAAACCGGGGCGTCTTCGGCACTGTCGAGTCCGCCATGTCGCGCCACCGACCAGGTCAGCGATCCGGCGATGCGCGAGATGACGGTGTCATAGCCGCTTTCCGGCGCCAGCTGGTCATCTTCGGGCAATTGTGGTGACAGGCCACCGAAGGCCTGCAGGCCGGGCCGTGGACGGGTAGCGGCCGGACGAGCCTCGTCCAGCAGCTGGGCGAGGCTCAATGCTGCAGCCGGGCTCCAGTCCTGCGGTACTGTGATGGTGCGCCCGGCGCCGGTCGTGCGCTCGCCGTCGGGATCGCCACAGGCATCGACTTCGCGCTGCACATAGGCGTGGCGATCGCCGGCGGCGGCAATGGCCTCGGCGAAGCGATGATTGAGTTTCATGATCCCACCTTTTTATCCCCGAATCGCCCGGAGTTAACGAAAGTCTAACGCTGATATGGCGCTGTCAGAAGCCCGCAGTGTTCAAGACTGGACCCGGACACGATGCGGAGGCATATACGGGGGAATTCCTCGCCCTGACCGACTCGGAGCCGCGCACCATGCTGGGTTTTATCTCCAAGATTTTCGTTTGGTGGAATGATGCCACGCCGGGCACCTTGCTGACGCTGTCGCGCCGGGGTGCCAAGAAGATTGGCGAGGATGATTACGGCAACCGCTATTTCGAAGAGAGTGGCGTCACCGGTCCGGACGGCAACAAGCGCCGCTGGGTGATCTACAAGGGCTATGCCGACGCCTCGCGCGTACCGTCTGACTGGCATGGCTGGCTGCACCACACATTCGATCTGCCGCCAACCGAAGCGCCGCTCAAGCGCCAAGTCTGGGAAAAGGATCACCATCCCAATCTCACCGGCACTGTCTATGCCTACCGCCCGAGCGGCAGTCTGGCTCTGCACGAGAAGCGGCAATCCTCCGCCGGTGACTACGAAGCTTGGTCGCCGGAATCGAACTAGTCGCCTGTGGGGCGAACCGCCTCGACAGCGCCATAATCCACGGGCAGTTTCGAGTCATGAAGCGTTTTCTTGCCACTCTCGTCATCGCCGCCTGCCTGCCGCTTGGCCTGCAGGCCCAGGACAGTGCGTCTGATATCGGATCCAGCCTGCGCGGCGATGATCCCGACAGCCGGCCGAACCAGGAACTCTCCAGCCGTCCAGGCTCGATCGTGGTCCTGCGCGGCCTCGACAAGGTGACGGCACGCACGCGTGATTTCGAAGTCAATATTGGCGAGAGCGTCGAGTTCGGTGCCCTGACCATCACGGCACAGTATTGCCGCAAGCGTCCTCCCGAAGAGACGCCTGAAACCTACGCCTTCCTGCAGATCATTGATCGCCGCACCGACGGTTTCGGCGTTGATATTGCGGGAGAGATGGTGTTTTCCGGCTGGATGTTCGCGTCACGCCCGGCTCAAAACCCGCTCGAGCACGCGATCTATGATGTCTGGGTGCTCGACTGCAGGGCCTGAGCCCCGCTGACACTTTCCGGCAGCGCGAAGAAATCCGCATCGAGATCCAGCGCTGAACGCAGGCGCGTCCGATAGGCGTCGCGGGCAATCGTGCGTGCTCCGAAATTTTCCAGATGATCGGTGGTGAACTGGGTGTCGAGCAGCTGATAGCCGCCCGTGTTGAGCCGTGCGATCAGGTGGACCAGCGCGACCTTGCTGGCATCGCGCTTCACCGAGAACATGCTCTCCCCGAAAAAGGCGCCGCCGAGCGAGACGCCATAGAGTCCGCCGGCCAGTTCGCCATCGGCCCAGCACTCGACACTGTGGGCGTGTCCCTTTTGGTGCAATTGGGTATAGAGGCCGAATATCCCGTCATTGATCCAGGTTTCCTCGCGGCCCGGTGCTGCCTGTGAACAGCCCGAGACCACGGCTTCGAAACAATGATTGACGGTGACCTGGTAGACGTCCTGGCGCACGGTGCGCCGCAGCCGGCGCGGCACGTGGAATTCATCGAGCGGCAGGATGCCGCGTTCGTCCGGGTCGAGCAGGTAGATGCGCGGATCGTCGCGGCCTTCGGCCATCGGGAAGACGCCGCGCGCATAGCAATCGAGCAACTCTGTCGACCCGAACCCGCGCATGACGCCCTGTCCCTTTTAGACCTCGCGGCTGGCCAGCCATTCCTCGAGCCAGCGGATATGGTAGTCGCCATTCACGAACTCCGGCTCCTCAAGCAGGTTGAGGAAGATCGGGATCGAGGTCTCGATCCCGCCGACGACCATTTCTTCCAGTGACCGGCGAAGCCGCAGCAGCGCCTCGGCGCGGGTGCGCCCGTGCACGATCAGCTTGCCGATCAGGCTGTCATAATAGGGCGGCACGGAATAGCCCGTGTAGAGCGCCGAATCGAGCCGCACACCGAGCCCGCCCGGAGCGTGGAAATCAGTGATCTTGCCGGGCGAGGGCGCGAAGGTGCGGGGGTTTTCCGCATTGATCCGGCACTCGATGGCATGGCCTTCAAACTTGATGTCTTCCTGGCGGATATCGAGATGGGCGCCGTCGGCGACGCGGATCTGTTCGCGTACCAGGTCGATACCGGTGATCATTTCGGTCACGGGATGCTCGACCTGCAGGCGGGTATTCATCTCGATGAAGTAGAATTCGCCATTCTCGTAGAGGAATTCGATCGTGCCGACGCCGCGATAGCCGATCACTTCGATCGCCTTGCGCACAGTCTCGCCGATCGTGGCGCGCTCTTCGGCCGTCAGGGCCGGTGAGGGCGCTTCTTCCAGGATTTTCTGATGGCGGCGCTGCAGCGAGCAATCGCGCTCGCCCAGATGCACGACATTGCCGTGTGTGTCGGCCAGGATCTGGATTTCGATATGGCGCGGGCGGCCGAGATATTTTTCCAGATAGATGGTGCCATCACCGAAGGCTGCCGCGGCTTCCGCCGAGGCGGTCTCCATGGCTTCCTGCAGTTTCTGTTCGTTTTCCGCGACCTTCATGCCGCGTCCGCCGCCGCCGGAAGCGGCCTTGACCAGCACGGGATAGCCGATGCCCGAGGCGATTTCCTTGGCTTCCGCGATATCGGAAACGCCGCCTTCAGAGCCGGGGACAACCGGAATTCCGGCCTCCATCACGGCCTTCTTGGCGGTGATCTTGTCGCCCATCATGCGGATATGTGCCGGCGTCGGTCCGATAAAGGTCAGGTCATGGGCCTCGACGATCTCGGCGAAACGGGCATTTTCCGACAGGAAGCCATAGCCGGGATGGATCGCCTGGGCGCCGGTCACCTCGGCCGCCGCGATGATCGCAGGGATGTTGAGATAGCTCTTGGCCGCCGAAGCGGGGCCGACACAGACGCTTTCATCGGCGAGGCGCACATGCATGGCATTGGCGTCCGCTTCCGAATGGATCGCGACGGTGCGAATTCCCATTTCACGGCACGCCCGGTGAATGCGAAGGGCGATTTCGCCGCGATTGGCGATCAGGATTTTATCGAACATGTTTGGCGCTCGCGGAAAGGGGTGAGCGTTAGATCAGGATGAAGAGCGGCTCGCCGTATTCGACCGGCTGGCCTTCTTCGACGAGAATTTCCGAGATCTTGCCTGATTTGTCCGCCACGATCGGGTTGAAGGTTTTCATCGCTTCGATCAACAGGATGGTGTCACCCTTTTTGACCGTGTCGCCGACCTTGACGAAATTGTCAGCGTCCGGATTCGGCTTGAGATAGGCGGTGCCCACCATCGGCGAATTGACGACGCCCGGATGGGCGCTGAGATCGCCGGCTCCGGTGACGGGGCCTGGCGTCTCGACGGCGAAGCCGGCGGCGGCAGGCTCGACCGGGGCCGGTGCGGCGACGGCCTGCACCACTTGCGCGGCCTGCAGCTGCCGGGCGATGCGCAGGCGAAGATCGCCGCGCTCAACCTCGATTTCAGACAGATCGGTCTCGCGCAGGATATCGGCGAGCTCGCGCACGATTTCAGGGTCGATGGGCGAACGGCTTCGGGTCTCAGAACTCATGATTTGGGCCTTTTGGATCCGTCAGTGATTCAGGCAATGCAGGGCTGCGTCGATTCCCAGCAGATAACTTGCCAGACCAAGTCCGGTAATACTGCCCCTGGCAGCAGAGGCAACGAAGGAATGATGCCGGAATGTTTCCCGGGCGGCTGTCTGGCTCAAGTGAACTTCAATGACCGGGGGTTCTATCGCGCGAACCGCGTCATGCAAAGCCACAGATGTATGTGTGTATGCACCGGGGTTGAAGATCACCGCGCTGGCATTGACGTTTGCGTCATGCAGCCAGTCGACCAGCACGCCCTCATGGTTGGACTGGCGGAACTCGATCGTCTGGCCGAGCTTGCCGGCATGGGCGCTGCAGGCCGCGGCGATGTCGTCGAGCGTCATCGCGCCATAGATTTCCGGCTCGCGGGTGCCCAGGAGATTCAGGTTCGGTCCGTTGAGGATGTAGATCGGTTTCGTCATGGCCTTGCCTTACAGCCCGCATCAGTTCTACGACGTCAGCCATTGAACATACAAGCGGGGTGAGTGGAAGCCGTGTTGCAGCTGACAGTCAATGGCGAGGTCCGGAGTATCGCGCCGGGCAGCCGTGTCGCCGACCTGGTGCGTGAGCTCGGGCTGGACGGGCGCAAGATCGCCGTCGAGCGCAATCTGGAAATCGTGCCGCGCTCGCGCTATCCGCTCGACGAGCTGGCACAGGACGACCGAATCGAAATCGTGGCCTTTGTGGGCGGTGGATAAATGGAAGACGGATCAATCATGACGCAGGCCCTGCAGGACAAACCGCTGGTGGTCGCCGGCCGCACTTTCTCATCGCGCCTGATCATCGGCACCGGCAAATATGCCAGCTATGAGCAGAACGCCCGTGCACTCGAAGCCTCCGGCGCTGAGATGATCACCGTCGCGATCCGGCGCGTGAACCTGTCCAATCCCGACGAGCCGCGCCTGGTCGATTTCATCGATCCGAAGGCATATGTCTTCCTGCCCAATACGGCGGGTTGCTTTACCGGCGAGGATGCCGTGCGCACCCTGCGTCTGGCGCGCGAGGCCGGCGGCTGGAACCTGGTGAAGCTGGAAGTTCTCTCTGATCCGAAACACCTCTATCCCGACATGGTCGAGACGCTCCGCGCTGCCGAGCTGCTGATCAAGGACGGGTTTGACGTCATGGTCTATTGCTCGGACGATCCGGTCTTCGCGAAAAAGCTCGAAGAGATCGGTTGCTGTGCGATCATGCCGCTCGGCGCGCCGATCGGCTCCGGGCTGGGGATCCAGAACCCGGTCAATATCCGCCTGATCATCGAACAATCCTCAGTGCCGGTGATTGTCGATGCCGGCGTTGGCACGGCGTCCGACGCGACGGTGGCGATGGAGCTCGGCTGCGATGGTGTGCTGATGAATACCGCCATCGCCGAAGCGAAAGACCCGGTCCTGATGGCCTCGGCGATGAAGCATGCCGTTATCGCCGGCCGGCAATCCTATCTCGCCGGCCGCATGCCGAAAAAGCGCTATGCTGACCCGTCCAGCCCGCTGTCCGGCCTGATCTGACCCGTCAGCTGCTGCCGTCGGTCCTGATACGGATGGTGGCGCCGCAATGCTTGCAATGCACGGCGTCGGCGTCGTGCAGCATCAGGCCGCAGGTCTGGCATTCCTGACGCACCTTGGTGGGCCGGAACAGAACCTGCGCCAGGCGCAGGAACAGCGTCACCCCGATAATCATGACGCCGACCGAGAGCAGGCGCCCGCCCGTGCCTTCCAGCGTAATGTCGCCAAAACCGGTCGTCGTCAGCGTGGTGACCGTGAAGTAGAAGGCGTCGGCATAATTGCGGATATCGTCATTCTTGCCGTACTGCAGGGCGTAGATCAGCCCGGTCGTGACGAAGAGGAAGACCATCAGGTTCAGTGACGCCAGCAGGACTTCCTCATGGCTGCGGAAATAGGCGAAGTCGGCACGCAGCCGCTTCAGCAATTGATAGCTGTGCAGCAGGCGCAGCGTCCGCAGGATGCGCAGGAATCCGAGACCTTCCCCGGCAATTGGCGCGAGGAAGGATGCGATGGCGACGATGTCGGCCCAAGTCGTCAGGCGCAGGAAGAGTCTGCGGCGCTTTGTTTCAATGGCCAGACGCGCGATGAAATCCGCGAGGATCACCGCGCCGAGCACCATGTCGATGATCTCGATCGTCAGCGTATGCGTGAAAAATGAGGTCGCGACCACATACAGCGTGGTCGCGACATCGAACGCCAGCAGGCCATAGCGAAACCGGTGCGCCGCATCGGAATGGCCGTCATAGAGGTCTCTGATCCTGGACAGCACTGGCTTGCCTCCCGTTTCGGGCGATCAGGCGATGATTCCCGGAAGCCCATCCAGCGCTTTCGCGTCCGCTATCAGCCGCCGAGCCCGGTCTGCAGGGCCGCTTCCAGCGCCATCTCATTGGCGCCGGCCACGACGACACCATCAACGATGAAGAAGGGGGTGCCGGACACGTCGAGCGCCTGGCCCAGGGCCCGCACATCGAGGATGTGGTTCATGATGGACTCGTCTTCCATGTCGGCACGCATGCGCTCGACATCCACGCCGGCGAGGGCGGCGAGCTGGTCGATCCGGGTCGCCGGCAGCGGGCCGGAGGCATTGATCATCGAGCGGTGAAACAGTTCATAGATTTCCGGGCCCTGATTGAGGGCAGCCAGTGCGGCGCGCGAGGCCTCGAGTGAATCGGGGCCGAGGATGGGGTATTCCTTGAAGATGAACTGGACGCGATCGCCATAGCGCTCATTGACATCGCTGACCCATTCATTGGCGACGCGGCAATAGGAGCATTTGTAGTCCATGAATTCGACGATGGTGACGTCCGGCTCGGTACCGCCGAAGCGCGGGTCGCGCTCATCGCTATAAATGGCGTCGGCATTGCGCTCGATCGCGGCATAGACAGATTCCATTTCACGCGCCTGGGCGCGGCGCTGCAGTTCGATCAGGGCCTCTTCGATGATTTCAGGGTGTTCCAGGATATAGGCCCGGACAATCTCGCCGACCTCTTCGCGAGAGCGCTCATTGAGCTGCGCATCGGCGGGTGCCTGCTGGCATCCGAACAGGAGGGTGGCGGCGGCAATGATCGCAAACAGGCGCAGCATGGGACAAATCCTTTTTCTCGTCCCGTCTTCTCTAGCCGAGAGCGGCGAGCGGGACGAGGGGCGAGGTGCAGATTTCTCCGGGCCGGCAGCGCTCGTCCGCCATGTCGGCTTGCCGGGCCAGCGCTGGTCACGCTAAGCAGCGCCGATGTTGAATCCTTTCGCGCTCATCCTCACCAGCTTTTCTCTCTCGACGGATGCCTTTGCCGCCGCCCTGGCGCGTGGAGCGGCGACACCGCAGGCCCGCATGATCGATGCGCTTCGAATTGGCCTGGTGTTCGGTGTGGCCGAGGGCCTGATGTGCCTGATGGGGTGGGGGGTCGCGATCGCGCTCGCCGATATCGTCATGGCGATCGATCACTGGATCGCGCTGGTCCTGCTGTCGGTGATTGGCGGCCGCATGATCCGCGAGGGCCTGTCCGCGCCCGATGAGGCCGCCCCGGTCCGGCGCCGGACGCTTCTGGGCACGGTGGTGACCGCTATTGGGACCAGTATCGATTCGGCGGCTGTCGGTATTGCCCTGGCCCTGGCCGGCGGCTCGGTCTGGGCTGCCCTGGCGATCGGGCTGGCCTCCTTCGCGATGAGTTCGGTTGGCTATTATGCGGGGCCGCATCTCGGCGCCCGGCTGGGACGTCATGCCGAGCTGGCCGGCGGTCTCATCCTGATCGCGATCGGTGTGTCGATCTTCGTCAGCCACATGACCGCCGGCTGAGCCTCAGGCGATCACGAACACGCCATCAATCTCGACGGCCGCACCCAGCGGCAGGACCGGACATGAGACGGCCGAACGCGCATGACGTCCGGCATCGCCGAACACCTCGACCATCAGGTCGGAACAGCCATTGATCACCTTGGGAATGTCGGTGAAGCCCGGCGCTGCAGCGACGAAACCGCCAAGTTTCACGACGCGTTTCAGCCGCGACAGATCCCCGCCACAAGCGGCCTTGAGCTGGGCGATCAGATTGATGGCGCACAGGCGCGCGGCGGCCTGGCCGGCCTCGACATCCATGTCCAGGCCCAGCGTGCCCTTGATCAGCCCGTCGGCCCCCATCGAGACCTGGCCGGAGACATAGACTTGGTCTCCCGTGCGCACGAAGGGCACGTAATTGGCGACTGGTGCGGCCGGGTCGGGCAGGGTGATGCCCAGTTCGGTGAGGCGGGTTTCGAAGGTGGACATGGGGACTCCCTTGGTTTTCCGTCGCGAGATTAGCGGTGTAACAGCGCCGTGCAACCGGCATGACTTGACTTGACGTGCGCGTCATCGGGCAAGGTGTATCCATGACCATCAGGATCAATGAAACCGATCTCCGTTTTGATGCCCGCGACGGCTATTCGCTGGCGGGCCTCGTCATTGCGCCGGAGACGCCGAAAGCCGCTGTGCTGATCTCGTCGGGCACCGGTTTTCCCAAGGAGCTCTACCGCCGCATGGCGCGTCAGGGCGCGGCCATGGGTTATGCCTGTCTGCTCTATGACTATCGCGGCATTGGCGCTTCCGCGCCCTCGCAGATGAAAGGCTTCCAGGCCGATATTGTCGATTGGGGCCGGCAGGACTTCGCAGCCGCGCTGGATCGGGCGCAGGCACTGGCGCCGGACGCGCCCGTCTTCACACTCGGGCACTCGGTGGGCGCGCATTTGCCGGGCTTTGCCGACAACGGGCTTCTCCCGGCGGCGCATGCGATGATCTGTGCCGGGACCGGGTATTGGGGCGCGCACGAGGCCAGCTACAAGCCGACCGCGCTGTTTTTCTGGCTCGCCTACGGACCGGCCTGCCTGGCCCTGAAGGGCTATCTTCCTGCCGGAGGCGCCTGGGGTGGTCTGGCCTTGCCGCGAGGCGTGTTCGAACAATGGCGCCGCTGGGCCTTCAAGCCGGGCTATTTCGGCGACGAGCTCGATATGCTGGGGCCGCACTGCTTCGACCGCATCACCGCGCCGGTCACCGACTGGACCTTTGCCGATGACACGCTGTCGAGCCGGCGTGCCGCAGAGGATTTCCTGGCGATCTACTCGGCGGCTGACAAACGGCTGCTGCGGCTGGAGCCCGGCGAGGTCGGGGCCGGCAAGGTCGGTCATTTCGGGGCGTTCAAACCGGCAGCACAGGGTTTCTGGCCACTGCCCTTCAACTGGTTCGATCAGGTTTTACAGGGGCCGGCTTCGGGCGCGTCTTCAACGCCCGCCCCTTGACCACGGCATCGCCGCCAAACTTGGCCCGCGCCTTGTCCATGGCGCGCTCGGCGGTCGCCCGGCGAATGGCATTCGGGTCGAGCAGATCGCCGCTATCGCCGAGATGCGGTTGCAGCCCGGAAAAGCCGATCCCGATCAGGCGATAGTGGGTGCCGTCGGCTTCAGGTTTCAGCAATTCGCGGCCGACCTTGAACAGGGTATCGGCCAGCTGGCTGGGCTCATTGAGGGTGCGGCGCCGGGTGCGGCTGCGGAAGTCGGCACTCTTCAGTTTCAGCGTGATCACCGACCCGGAAATCGCCTTGGCCTTCATCTGGTCGGCGACCTTGACGCATTGGCGCCAGAGCTGATCTTCCAGCGTTTTCAGCTCGCTGAGGTCGGCATTGAAGGTGGTTTCCGAGGACACGCTCTTGCGCTCGCTTTCCGGCTCGACCTTGCGGTGATCCTCGCCGCGCGCCAGCCGCGCCAGGCGATAGCCGAAATCGCCATAGCGTTTGGCCATCTCCTTGTCGCTGTGGCGGCGGATATCATTGAGCGTACGCAAGCCGTCACGTTCCAGCTTTGCGGCAAAGGCCGGCCCGACGCCATAGATCGAGCGCACGGGGCGCGGCCCGAGAAAATCCATCGCCTCCCCCTCGCCGATCACGGCGAAGCCATCCGGCTTGTCGAGGTCGGAGGCGGTCTTGGCGAGGAATTTGTTGAAGGAGAGGCCGACCGAGACCGTGATCCCGACCTGTTCATGGATCCGCCGTTGCAGCCGGAGCAGTGTCAGTACGGGCGGGGCGCCATGCAGGCGGGTGGTGCCGGTCAGGTCGAGAAAGGCCTCGTCGATCGAGAGCGGTTCCACCAGAGGCGTAACATCGCGCATCATCTCGCGAATGCGGCCGCCCTCGCGGGCATATTTGGCGTGGTCGCCACCTATCACGACGGCGTCGGGACAGGCTTTCAATGCCTTGAACATCGGCATCGCCGAATGCACGCCATACATGCGCGCCACATAGCAGCAGGTCGAGACCACACCGCGTTGACGCCCGCCTATGATAACCGGCTTGTCGGCCAGCTCCGGATTGTCGCGTTTCTCGACGGCGGCATAGAAGGCGTCGCAATCGATATGGGCGATGGAGAGCGTGCCGAGTTCGGGATGGAACAGATGCCGGTGGGAGCCGCAGGTCGGGCAGGCATCGACCGGTTTCGGCAGCGGTGCGAGGCAGGCGCGGCAATAGCCCGGGCCGCTCATTTCGCCTCCGCCGGCCATAGCCAGGCCGCGCCGCGCACCCCGGAACTGTCGCCATGCCGGTGCGTGACAATGCGGGTGCGCACGACATCGGAGAACAGGAAATCAGGCAGGCGCGCCGTGACACGCTCCGCCAGGCCCGGAGCATTCGACACGCCGCCGCCGAGCACGACTACATCGGCATCGAGAATGTTGAGCACGCTGGCAATGCCGCGCGCCAGCCGGTCGCTGTGGAGGGTGACGCTGCTGCGGGCCGCTGCATCACCAGCCTCGGCCGCGGCAAAGATCGCGGCGGCGTCGAGTTCGCCGCCATTGCGGCTGGCGTGATCGCGCGCCAGTCCGGGGCCGGACAGCCAGGTTTCCAGGCAGCCCGACTGGCCGCACCAGCAGGCCGCCGCCGGACGATCTGATTCGTCTGGCCAGGGCAGGGGGTTGTGCCCCCATTCGCCGGCAATGCCCTGGGCGCCGTGCAACAGTTTTCCGTCTATTGCGATGCCGCCGCCGACGCCGGTTCCAAGGATGATGCCGAAGACAATCTTCGCGCCTTCCCCGGCCCCGTCAGCGGCTTCGGAGAGGGTAAAGCAGTCGGCATCATTGGCCAGGCGCACGGGGCGTCCGAGCGTGGCCTCGATATCCCGGGCAAAGGGCTGGTCATTGAGCCAGGTCGAATTGGCGTTGCGCATCAAGCCCGTGGCCGGGCTGATCGAGCCGGGATGGCCAATCCCGACCGGATTGCCGCGGCCAAATTCGCGTTCGATCGCCGTCACCAGCCCGGCAATCGCTTCCAGACAGTCAGGATAGGTCTGCGGCGCCGGCACGCGCCGGCGTTCCGTGATCGCACCGTCCGCGTCCATCGCGACGGCCTCGATTTTGGTGCCGCCCAGATCGATACCGATTCGAATCATGTTTTCGCCGCTTTCCGCTGCCGATATAGTGGCAAGTCAGTTATTTGTTCTTATCTTGTTCCTTTTGGCGATGAAAGTGGGCTCTGACTCATTGTTGGTTAAGGAAGATCGGGTTTAGTGCGGGTGGGGTTCAACAGGCGCGTTACAAGCGCTCAAACAACGGGAAGCGCGTCATCGACATGCTGCAAGTCATGCCCAAAAAGGTGCTGATTGTCGAAGACAACGAGTTGAACATGAAGCTGTTCAACGATCTGCTCGAGGCTCATGGCTATGAGACCCTGCAGACCAAGGACGGATTCAAGGCCATGGAGATGGCCCGTGAACACGTGCCCGATCTCATCCTGATGGATATTCAATTGCCGGAAGTCTCCGGCCTTGAAGTCACCAAATGGCTGAAGGATGACGAGACGCTTTGCTCCATCCCGATCGTGGCAGTCACTGCGTTCGCGATGAAGGGGGATGAGGAGCGGATTCGCCAGGGAGGCTGCGAGGCCTATCTTTCGAAACCGATCACGGTCACCACCTTTATCGAGACTGTCCGCCAGTTTCTCGACTAGGGGTTGACGCGATGAGCGCACGTATCCTGGTCGTTGACGATCAACCCGCCAACGTCCGTTTGCTCGAGGCCAAGCTGCAGGCCGAGTATTTCGACGTCTGCACCGCGGTCGACGGCTTTGCCGCCATCGAGGTGGCCAAGGCCGAACAGCCCGATCTCATCCTGCTTGATGTCATGATGCCCGGCATGGACGGGTATGAGACCTGCCGCCTGCTCAAGGACGAGCCGCGGACCCGGCATATCCCGGTTGTGATGGTGACGGCGCTGGATCAGCGCGATGACCGGATCCGCGGTCTGGAATCGGGCGCCGATGATTTCCTGACCAAACCGATTGATGACGTCACACTGTTTGCCCGCGTTCGCAGCTTGCTGCGCCTGAAGACCGTGCTCGATGAATTGCGACACCGCGAATCCAGCGATGCGCTCAGCCATGTCATGGCCGAGCCGATCGGCGAGGGTGAGTCGGTGTCCCAGGCCGTTGTCATCAGCGCCGATTCGCGGGCCGCCACCCGCTATGCGGCCGCGATGCCGGCCCAGGTTCGCACCCAGGTCGAGACCGAGCCCGCCAAGGGGATCGAGGCGGCGCGCGGACAGGTCGACCTTCTGGTCATTGATCTGACCTCGCCCGGCTTCGACGGTCTGCGGCTGTGTGCCCGGATCCGTTCGGATGCCGCGACGCGGCAATTGCCCATCATCGCTGTCGTCAATCCGGGGGATGTCCCCACGGCAGTGCGTGCGCTCGATCTTGGCGTGAATGATATCATTCACCGGCCGGTCGATGCCGGCGAGATGATGGCGCGTGCGACGACCCAACTGCGCCGCAAGCGCTATGCCGACCGTCTGCGCAGCCAGCTCGATGAGAGCCTGGAAATGGCGATTACCGATCCGCTGACCGGTCTGCACAATCGCCGCTATATCGCCTCGCGCCTGCACCAGGCGATCGAGAGCTCCAATCACGGCGGCGCGCCGGTCTCGCTGTTGATCGCCGATATCGACCATTTCAAGAGCATCAATGACCATTTCGGCCATGAGGGCGGCGATTATGTGCTGCGCGGTTTTGCCGAGCGCCTCTTGCGCGATCTGCGCGCGCTCGATCTGGCAGCGCGCTATGGCGGCGAGGAATTCGTGATTGTCATGCCCGGAGCGGGTCTCGCAGAGGCCAAGGCGGCTTCTGAGCGCTTGCGGGCGTCGATCGCGTCGGAACCCTTCCGGGTGGGCGATGGCCGTTCGACGCCGGTCACGGTCAGCATCGGCTGTGCCCAGGCGCTCGATGGCGAGAGTGCGGAATCGCTGCTGCGCCGCGCCGATGAAGCGCTCTACACCGCCAAGGGCGAGGGCCGTAACCGCGTCGAGGCTGCCGCGGCCTGATCCGGCCCAGCCGATTCACAAATTCAGGGAGTTTCGCGCCAGGCAGGTAGCGGACACACGAAGAAGGCCGCAGCTTGCGCTGCGGCCTGATCTACGTTTGGCAAGTGAGACGGAAAAGCCGTCTTACTTGATCTTGCCTTCTTTGAAATCGACGTGCTTGCGGGCAACCGGGTCGTACTTTTTCAGCACGAGCTTCTCGGTCATGGTGCGCGCGTTCTTCTTGGTCACGTAGAAATAACCAGTGTCAGCCGTGGAGTTCAGGCGGATCTTGATGGTTGTAGGTTTCGCCATGTCTCGGTCGTCCTGATGCTACGCGCGTGTCCGGCCCCATGCCGTCGCGAGAGCGCGCGAACATACGCAAGGCGCAGCAGGTGTCAACTCCTGCGCGCCGCTTTCCGATGCGTTAGGGCGAGGAAGAGCAGATAGGCGCCGGCGGTGATCGCGAGCACGACCAGCAGTCCGGATGGACCGAACCCGTCCATCGCCACACCAGCCGCCGGTGGCGAGAGCAGGGAGCCCAGGCCATAGGCGAAGATAAAGGCCGCGTTGGCCGCTGCGATCCGTCCGCCGGTGAAGCGTTCACCAAGCAGGGACAGGCCGACCGTGTACAGGCCGCTCGCGACGCCGGACTGGATGAAGAGAATCGGGATCAGCAGCCCGAGACTGGTACCGGCGAGGCCGATCAGGACCGGGCCCAGGGTCGCGATGGCGGCGATGGCGAGCAGTGTGACGCGCCGCCCGGTACGGTCGGCAATCCAGCCGAGCGGGATCTGGAATACCAGCACACCCATCGCGACGGCGAGCACCATCATGCCGATGGAGACCGGATCGAGGGAAATGCGGTCGGCATAGACGGGCAGCATAGAGAAGGTCAGGGTCTCGATCGCGCCGAAGGCCAGGCCCGCCAGGATGGCCGCAGGCGCCGATTTCGCTGCGTCGATGATCGCATCCATCGAAGCATCCTCGCGCGCCGGGGCGACCGCCTGAGGGCTGTTGAGCAGCGCAACGGGCCCGATGCCGAGCAGGAAGACGCCACTGGCGAGGTAGAAGGGCAGGTCGCCGGCGGTGCTGAAGGCTGCGAACATCAGTCCGCCAATCCCGAAACCACCGGCCAGGGCAGTGCCGTAGACGCCGAGCATGAAGGCGCGGCGTTGCGGTGTCACGATCTGGTTGATCCAGGTTTCCGAGATGACAAAGACGACAGTGATGAAACAGCCGACCGCAAAGCGCAGGATGAACCAGGGCGTCACCGCCGGCATGAGCGGAAACAGCGCAAACAGGGCTGCGGCCGCGATCAACACGCCGATCAACAGGATGCGCGCCGGCGCCAGTGCCATCAGACGGGGGACAAGCGGCGCTATCGCCAGTGTCGACAGGGCGAGGGCGGCGCCATTGAGCCCGACCACGAGGCCGGAACCCGTCATATGCTCAAGCCGCAATGAAATCAGCGGCATGGAGAGGCCGAACACGATGCCGCACACCGCCGCGCAGCTGATGGCAGCGAGCAGGGCGCGGTTATTGGCAAATTGCGGAGCGGTCAGAAAGGAAAACATGACGGAGCTATACGCAGCGCCGCGAGCGGCGTCAGCGTCTGTCTGCAGACCGGTGGATCACAAAGGTTCGACGGCCATCCTGCCGCGTACGTCGCGTATCCAGCGAGTGGGCTGGGGCGAGGGCGGCAGGACGCGTTCCAGCTCGTCGAGCACGAAATGCGTCACCATGGGCAGATCCAGCGTGCGGGTCTGTGTCAGCGGCACCCATTGCACATCCTCAAGCTCATCGCTCGGCTTGGGTGGGCGGTCATCGCACAGGGCGCTGGCATCGGCGGTGAAGAACCAGGTATCGAAACGCCGTGATCGGCCAGGCGGCGTGACGGCGCGGGTAATCAGGCGCAGCGGCGAGAGGTCGGGCACCACGCCGGAGGCGCGGAACGGCGCCCAGTTATTGTGACGGGAGCGGATCGAACCCTCGCGGGCGATCAGGAGGCCGGTCTCTTCCGCGGTTTCGCGCACCGCTGCCATGGCCGCAGCGCGTGCGCGGCGCTCCGGCAGGATGCGGGTCATGGTCGCGAACACATCCTCGGCTAGGTCTTCGGCGACCGGGGCTGTCAGATCGGCCCGATCAACGCGGCCGCCGGGGAAGACATATTTGTTCGGCATGAAGACGTGGCGGGCCGAGCGGCGCCCCATCAGGACTTCGGTATTGCCACGTTCGCCGCGCGTCAGGATCAGTGAGGCCGCAAGGCGCGGCCGCAAGGCCTTGATGGCAGGCTTGCGCGTTTCGTCATTCATCGACGCTTGCCCTTCTTCCAGGGGCGGCCACCTGTGCGGCCGCCGGACGGGGCGCCACGTCCCGTACCGCGTTTGGGACGCGGGCCAGGTTCTGCGTCGGTGACCATGTCCAGCAGCAGGCCGCCGGTGATCGGGGTCGCTTCCTCGATGCGCACCGTGACGAGCATGCCGAGGCGATAGCGGCCGCCGGTCTGCTCGCCGATCAGGGCGTGGGCGCGCTCATCATGCACGAAACGCTCTTCGCCGAGCCGGCTGATCGGCACCAGCCCGTCGGCGCCTGTGGCGGCGAGGCGGACAAAGGCACCAAAGCGCGTCACGCCGGTGATGCGCCCGGGGAATTCCCCGCCGACATGATCGGCCAGATAGAGCGCGACGAAACGGTCAACAGCATCGCGTTCGGCGGCCATGGCGCGCCGTTCCGAGCGGGTGATCTCCTCGGCAATCGAGTTCAGCCGGCTGCGTTCCTCGTCGCTTTGCCCGTCATTGCCCAGATTGAGGGCACGGATCAGGGCGCGGTGGACGGTGAGGTCGGCATAGCGCCGGATCGGCGAGGTGAAGTGGGCATAGCGCTGCAGGTGCAGGCCGAAATGGCCCTGGTTGACGGTGTGATAGACCGCCTGAGACTGGCTGCGCAGAACGACCTCATTGACGGTCTCATAATGCTCGCCGCCCTTGGCCTGTTTGAGCAGTTGATTGAAACGGCTGGTCGCGATCTTGTCGCCGCGGGTCCATTTCAAACCGACATTGGGCAGATAATCCGCCAGCGCATCGATCTTTTCGCGGGAAGGCTCTTCATGCACCCGGTAGATCAGGGGCACGCGCCTTTCCTCGAGCGTTTCCGCCGCGCAGACATTTGCCTGGATCATGCATTCCTCGATCAGGCGGTGGGCGTCGAAACGCTCACGCAGCTCGATCCCGGTCACCTTGCCGTCAGGGCCGACACGGACACGCCTTTCAGGCGAATCGATCTCGAGCGGTTCGCGTTTGGCGCGTGCGATGCACAGCACCGCATAGGCGCTCCACAGTGGCCGCAGCACGGTGTCGAGCAGGGCATTCGCCTTGTCATCACCATTGCCGTCAATCGCCGCCTGCGCGTCATTGTAGGAGAGCTTGGCGGCGGACTTCATCCAGCCGCGCAGGAATTTATGGCTCTTCTTGTTGCCATAGCGGTCGAACACCATGCGCACCGCAAGACAGGGGCGTTCCTCGCCTTCGCGCAGCGAGCACAGATCGTTGGACAGGCGTTCGGGCAGCATCGGCACGACGCGGTCGGGCAGATAAACCGAATTGCCGCGCTTGAAGGCGCCGCGATCGAGTTCGCTGCCGGGCGTCACATAGGCGGCGACATCGGCGATCGCGACCATCACGATCCAGCCACCCTCATTCTTCGGATCGGTGTCGGCGGCGGCCCAGACGGCATCGTCATGGTCCTTGGCGTCTTCCGGGTCGATCGTCAGCAGGGGCAGGTCGCGCAGATCCTCACGGCCTTGCGGCTTCGCTGCCGCCACAGAGTCGGATTCGCGCATTTCCTTGTCGGAAAAGCCCATCGGCACGCCGTGGGAGTGCAGGGCGATGACGCTGCCGGCACCGGGCGAGTCCACATCGCCGAGCACTTCGAGAATGGTGGCGGTCTTCAGCCCGTTGCGGCGTTCCTTGGCGAGTTCGCACAGCACCAGATCGCCATCATTGGCCTTGTCGGATTCGCCCTTGGCCGGGACCAGTTCATGGCGTGAGCGGCGGTCGACCGGGATCAGGCGGTAGGGGCCCTTGGCGGGCTTGCGCAGAACGCAGAGAATCTTCTGGACGGAATGCCCGAGCTTGCGGATCAGGCGCGCTTCATAGCCGCCCTCATCATCCGGAGTGAGACGCACCAGCGCCTTGTCGCCAACGCCGAGCGCAGCATCGCCCCGCCCGCCGGCACCTTCGCCGGGCGCGAGCCGGATCAGCGGAAGATCGCCATTGGCGCGCGGGGGCTGGGCGAGCAATTCGCCATCGATATCGCGGCCGGTAATCTCGACGACGCAGACCGGCGGCAATTCGCCGGCGAGGGCGTAGTTGCGCTGCTCGTCGCGGCGGATCACACCTTCCGCTTCAAGGCCGCCCAGGGCCTGTCTGAGCAGGCTCTTCTGTTCGCCGGTCTTGAGGCCAAGAGCGCGGGCAAGGCCGCGCTTGTCGAGACTGCCGGCGCCGCGCTTGATGGCCTCGATCAGGGTTTCCCGGTTGAAGCCGGAAGGTTTTTCGTTCTCGCTCACCGCGATTAATCCGCCTTTCCGGCAGCTGGTTTCTTCGCCGCGGGTTTCTTCGCGGCCGGTTTCTTGGCCGGGGCCTTCTTCGCAGCAGGCTTCTTGGCGGGCGCTTTCTTGGCCGCGCCGTCAGCATCAGCTGCCGCAGCCTTGGCTGGCGCCTTTTTCTTGGCCGGAGCCTTCTTCTTTGCTGCCGGTTTCTTGGCCGCCGGCTTCTTCTTCGGCTTGGCACCCTTGGCGGCACGGGCCTCGACCCATTCCATCGCCTGCTCGACCGTCACCGTTTCCGGATCGGTGCCTTTGGGCAGGGTGGCGTTGATCTTCTCATACTTCACATAGGGACCGAAACGGCCGCTCATGATCCGCAATGGCTTGCCGTCATGCTCCCCGAGATCCTTCAGCGTCGTGGCGGAGTTCTGACGTCCGCCACCGGCCTTCTTGTCGGCCAGTACGGCGACAGCACGGTTCAGTCCGATATCGAACACATCCTCGACATTGGGGATGTTCGCATAGGTCTTGCCGTGGTGAACATAGGGGCCGTAGCGGCCGATATTCGAGGTGATCAGCTCGCCGTCTTCCGGGTGCGCGCCAATGGTGCGCGGCAGGGCGATCAACTTGATCGCCTGTTCGTCGGTCAGCGTTTGCGGATCCCAGCCCTTGGGGATGGACGCGCGCTTGGGCTTGTCGCCTTCATTCTCGCCGGGGATTTCGAGATACCAGCCGAAACGGCCATTCTTGAGCATGATCATCGAGCCGGTGACCGGATCGACCGTGATCTCGCGATCACTATCGCCGGCCCCTTCATCGGTCGGGCTCATCTGGCGCGTGAATTTGCAGTCCGGATGGTTGGAGCAGCCCAGGAAGGCGCCAAACTTGCCGAGCCGCAGGCTCAGCGTGCCTTCGCCGCAGGACGGGCACAGGCGCGGATCGCTGCCGTCTTCCTTTTCCGGGAAGATATGCGGTGCCAGCGCATCATTGAGCGCATCGAGTACAGCGGTGATGCGCAGCTCGCCGATATCATCGATGGCTGCCCGGAAATCGGTCCAGAAGTCGCGCAGCAATTGCTTCCAGTCGAGCTCGCCGGCCGAGACCTTGTCGAGCTGGGTCTCCAGAGCGGCGGTGAAATCATACTCGACATAGCGCGCGAAAAAATTCTCGAGGAAGGCGGTGACGACCCGGCCCTTGTCCTCGGGATAGAAGCGGTTCTTCTCGAGGCGGACATATTCACGGGCCGACAGGACCTGCAGCGTCGAGGCATAGGTCGAGGGACGGCCAATGCCGAGCTCTTCCATGCGCTTGACCAGCGAGGCTTCGGTGAAGCGCGGCGGCGGCTGGGTGAAATGCTGGTCCGCATAGGTCTTGGCGATGCCGACATCGCGGCCGGCGACGAGCTTGGGCAGACGGGCTTCGGCCTCGTCTTCCTCGTCATCCGTGCCTTCCTGGTAGAGCGCGAGGAAACCGTCGAACAACAGCACCGAGCCGACCGCACGCAGGGCGGTTTTCTGGTCGGCGCTGGTGATGTCGACCGTGGTGCGCTCGAAGCGGGCACTCTCCATCTGGCTGGCCATGGCACGGCGCCAGATCAGCTGGTAGAGGCGGGCCATATCACTGTCGAGATGCAGGCTCTCGGGCAGGCGCGAAAAACTGGTCGGGCGGATGGCTTCGTGAGCCTCCTGGGCGTTCTTTGCCTTGGTCGAATAGACGCGCGGGGCCGATGGCACGTAGAGCGCGCCGTGTTCCCTGGCGATCACGTCGCGCGCCTGATTGATGGCGCTGCCATCCATCGAGACGCCGTCGGTCCGCATATAGGTGATCAGGCCGGTGGTTTCGCCGCCGAGATTGACGCCTTCATAGAGTTTCTGCGCCGTCTGCATGGTGCGCGTTGCCGAGAAACCGAGCTTGCGCGCCGCTTCCTGCTGCAGGGTCGAGGTGGTGAAGGGCGGCGGCGGATTGCGACGGGTCGGCTTGGCCTCGACGGCGCTGATGGTGAAGCTGGACGCGTCGATCGCTGCGACGGCCGCATTGGCCATGGCGCGGTCCTTGAGCGACATCTTCTGCAGCTTCTTGCCGTCATAGGTGACGAGGCGGGCGCGGAAGGAGTCGCTGCCCGAGGCAATATCGGCATCGACCGACCAGTATTCCTCGGAGCGGAACTTCTCGATCTCCAGTTCCCGGTCACAGATCAGACGCAGGCAGACGGACTGCACACGGCCGGCCGAGCGTGAGCCCGGCAGCTTGCGCCACAGCACGGGCGACAGGGTGAAGCCCACAAGATAGTCGAGCGCCCGGCGTGCCAGATAGGCATTGACCAGTTCCATATCGACGGCGCGCGGATGCGCCATGGCGTCGAGCACGGCCTGTTTGGTGATGGCGTTGAAGGCCACGCGCTCGATCTTCACATCCTTGAGGACGCGGCGCTTGGTCAGCGCCTCGAGCAAATGCCAGGAAATGGCTTCCCCCTCGCGATCCGGGTCAGTCGCGAGGATCAGACGGTCAGAGTCCTTGAGCGCATCGGCGATCGCCTTGACGCGCTTGGCCGAGGCCGGGTCGACCTCCCACATCATCGCAAAATCTTCGTCCGGTTTGACCGAGCCATCCTTGGCCGGCAAATCGCGCACATGGCCGAAACTGGCCAGCACGATATAGTCCGAGCCGAGATACTTATTGATGGTCTTGGCTTTGGCAGGGGATTCTACGACGACAACATTCATCGGGTTCATTTCCGGGGCGGGATGAGGGTGACCAGGCTGCGGTCAAGGCGCCGGAAAGTGTGCGAGCAGGCAGGCTAAGTCAACCGACAGGCGGTTTTTGCCCTGCAGGAATTATGAAATCAGCGACCGGGCGCGACCGTGTAGCAGGGCTCGTTGCGGGCACTGAGCTCGGCGCAGGCATGTGCCGCTTCGTCCGCCGTCAATGATTCGAAACGGGCGCGCCACAGACGGTTTCCACCGATATCGACCGAGCGTGCCGCCGGCTGGGCCAGGGCCAGGATCGGTGAGACTGGCGTGACGCGATCGAGGCGTTCACGGGCCGCGGCAGCAGAGTTATAGGCCCCGACCTGGACAGACCAGGCGCCGCGCAGGAGCGGGGCGTCCGGGGCTGCCGGTCTGGATGCGGGCACGATGTCAGCCAGTTCGGAACTCTCGTCGGCGAGGATGATGCGCAGCGGCGGTGCGGCCTGGGCCGAGCCCATTTCCGTCGGCGGCGCCAGATCAAGCGCCGCGACATCCATGGCGATCAGGGCCTGTTGCCGGATCGGGCTGATGCGCGGTGAGGAGAGGGCCGCGAACAGGCGGCGGTCGTCGCGCTGTTCCAGCGTCGAGAAGGCAGCGTCGAGCAATTCCTCGGCATGGGCGTCACGCGACGCGGCGGTCGGACCGCCCATGACAACGGCGATCAGCCGGTGCTCGCCACGCTGGGCCGAAACCACGACATTGAAACCGGAGGCGCGGATATAGCCGGTCTTCAGGCCGTCAACACCCTCGACACGGCCGACAAGCGTGTTGTGGTTGCGATAGGTGCGGCCATCCCAGACGAAGGTGGTCTCGTCGAAATAGTGAAAATGCTGCGGAAAATCGCGTTGCAGCGCGATGGCGAGCCGGGCCATGTCGCGGGCCGTGGTCACCTGGCGGCTATTGGGAAGGCCGGAGGCATTGCGGAAGGTCGTGCCGGGCAGGCCGAGCTCGCGGGCCTTGGCCGTCATCGCCGTGGCAAAGCCGGTTTCGGTGCCGCCAAGGCGTTCGCCGACAGCTACCGCGACATCATTGGCGCTGCGGATTACCAGGGCGCGGATCGCGTCCTCGACGGAGATGGTCGAACCGATCGCCAGATCGAGCCTCGAGGGCGGAGCATTGGCTGCGTGGGCCGAAATCCGGATCTGGTCCTGAATGCCGATCTCACCGCTCTCCAGTGCGTCGAACAGCATGTAGAGCGTCATCATCTTCGTCAGGGAGGCCGGGTAGCGCGTGGCTTCCGACTGGCGCGAGTGCAGAACGACACCGGTATTCTGGTCAACGACGAAGGCGGCATAGCGCGACGTGTCGGCGTGCGCCGGCGCGTGCAGGGCCAGCGCGGACAATGCGAGCATCAGGGCCGCAGCCAGTCGGGGAAAGCGCGAGATCATTGCGCCAGTTTCCATCGCGCGAGGTTTCCACTCGGTTAAGCGACCTCGGCGCCCGGGAAATAAAATGCTGCACTGCACAAAATACCGCTTGACCCGCCCAGGTGCGAGGATTAGATATGTTGCGACTGCGAAGAGCCAATGCAGCAAAACAAGAAGCGAACCATGACCGATATCAACGTCAAATCAACCGAAGCCCCCGTAATCGCTGCTGCAGCGAATACGTCGGCGGATGTTGCAGCCGCGCCGAAAGCCGCGAAGCGGGCTGTCATCGCTAAAACTGCGGCTCCTGCGAAGCCCCTGGCCGTCAAGCCAGCGGCGCGCACCAAGCCTGCTGCGAAGAAGCAGGCCGCCAAGACAAAAATCGCCGCCAGCAAACCCGCTGCGCCCGCGAAACGGAAACCGGCCGCCAGCAAGCCCGCTGCGAAGGCCCAGATGAAAACGAGCAAGACCATGAACGCCACCATTGAATCGATGACCACCGCGACCAACGACACCATCAAGCAGGGTCTGGAAAAGACGCTGAGCGCCGTCAATGAAGCCACCGCCTTCAACAAGGATACCGTTGAAGCCGTGATCGCTTCCGCGACCGTGACCGGCAAGGGCCTTGAGGCCGTTGGCACCAATGCCGCTGCCTACGCCAAGACGGCGATGGAAGAGGGCGTTGCCGCCACGAAGGCGCTGTCTTCGGCCAAATCTCTCCAGGAGCTTTTCGAGATCCAGTCCAACTACGCCAAGTCGGCCATGGGCAGCTATCTCGCCGAACTCAACAAGACCACCGAGCTTTTCTCGGGTCTGGTCGCTGAAGGCGCGAAGCCGCTGAACACCCGCTTCGCCGCCGTTGCCGAGCTGGCTCAGTCGCAGCGCTAATCGCCGCAGACTGACAATTTTCTCCCCGCCTGGGCCCGGTGTTCTGCACCGGGCCCTTTCTTTTTGCCCTTCGCATCCCCAGATCGATTGGGTCGCAAAGAGAATCGCGGACACAATCAAATACCGGTTTGCTGACGGCAAACCCTTCCCACGGGCTCTGACAAAGCCTATTCTTGGCCGTAAATCGCTCTGACTGTCTTTCGAATCTGATTTTAATATGACCGAACGAAAACAAGATGATGCAGGGAATGAGGAGGAGCATGGGCTCGCTCTGAAGACCCGGCCGGCGACCAAGAAACCTTCGCTTTACCGTGTTCTGCTACTCAATGATGACTATACGCCAATGGAGTTTGTCGTAGAGGTCCTGGTCCGGATCTTTCGCAAATCCCCCGAAGATGCAGCGACGATCATGCTGCATGTCCACCAGACCGGTGTCGGAATGTGCGGCGTGTACACATATGAGGTTGCCGAAACAAAGGTGGCCCAGGTCATGGATGCCGCACGCCGAGCTCAACATCCGCTCCAGTGCACGATGGAAAAGGAATAGAGTGGTGCCCTCATTTTCAGCCGATCTGGAAGACAGCCTTCATCGCGCCCTGGGTTATGCCAATGAGCGTGGACATGAATTCGCGACACTCGAACATCTTCTGCTTTCCCTCGTCGACGATGGCGATGCCAATGCGGTGATGAAGGCGTGTGACGTCGATCTCGATGAGTTGCGCTCCACCCTGGTCGAATATGTCGATAACGAACTCTCCGAGCTTGTGGTCGATGACGAGGAAGACGCCAAGCCCACCGCCGGTTTCCAGCGCGTCATCCAGCGCGCCGTGATCCACGTCCAGAATGCCGGCCGCGAGGAGGTCACGGGCGCCAATGTGCTTGTGGCGCTGTTCGCCGAGCGCGAAAGCCATGCCGCCTATTTCCTCGCCGAACGCGACATGACCCGCTACGACGCGGTGAATTTCATCTCGCACGGAATCGGGCGCAAACCTGGCGCCACCGAGCAGAAAGTGGTTCGCGGTGCCGAGGAGGCCGAAGAGCCGCGCAAGGATGGCGACGCGCTGACGGCCTATTGCGTCAATCTCAACGAGAAGGCGAAAGCCGGCAAGGTTGATCCGTTGATCGGCCGCGACGCCGAAGTCGAGCGCTGTATCCAGGTGCTCGCCCGCCGCCGCAAGAATAACCCGCTCCTGGTCGGTGATCCCGGCGTTGGCAAGACCGCCATTGCCGAAGGTATTGCCCGCAAGATCGTCGAGCATGAAGTTCCCGACGTCCTGGCCAATGCGACGATCTATTCGCTCGATATGGGCGCGCTCCTGGCGGGCACGCGCTATCGCGGCGATTTCGAGGAACGCATCAAGCAAGTGGTCAAGGAACTCGAGGAGACCGAGGATTCGGTGCTCTTCATCGACGAGATCCACACCGTGATCGGTGCCGGCGCCACTTCAGGCGGCGCCATGGATGCGTCCAACCTGCTGAAGCCGGCCCTGCAATCGGGCGGTCTGCGTTGCATGGGTTCGACCACCTACAAGGAATATCGTCTGCATTTCGAGAAGGACCGGGCGCTGGCCCGCCGCTTCCAGAAGATTGACGTCGCCGAGCCATCCGTGCCGGACACCATCAAGATCCTGCAGGGGCTGAAATCCTATTTCGAGGAATTTCACGATGTCCGCTTTACCAATGATGCGCTGAAGACGGCCGTTGAATTGTCGGCGCGCTATATGGGTGACCGCAAATTGCCCGACAAGGCGATTGACGTCATCGACGAGGCCGGGGCGCAAATGCGCCTGATGCCGACGTCGAAGCGCAAGAAGACGATTGGCGTCAAGGAAGTGGAAGGCGTGGTTGCGACCATGGCCCGCATCCCGCCGAAATCCGTCTCCAAGGACGATACCCAGGCTCTGAAAACCCTGCCGGTCGATCTCGGACGGGTGGTGTTTGGCCAGCAGGCAGCCATCGACCGTCTCTCGACGGCGATCAAACTGTCCCGCGCCGGTCTGCGTGAGCCCAACAAGCCGATCGGCAGCTATCTCTTCTCCGGCCCGACGGGCGTCGGCAAGACGGAAGTAACCAAGCAGCTGGCTGACATTCTCGGCGTCGAGCTGTTGCGCTTCGACATGTCGGAATACATGGAACGCCATGCCGTCTCGCGTCTGATTGGTGCGCCTCCGGGCTATGTCGGCTTTGACCAGGGCGGCCTGCTCACTGACAGCGTCGACCAGCATCCGCATTGCGTGCTGCTGCTCGATGAAATTGAGAAGGCACATCCGGATCTGTTCAATATCCTGCTGCAGGTGATGGATAACGGCACGCTGACCGACAGCAATGGCAAGAAAGTCGACTTCCGCAATGTCATCCTGGTGATGACGACCAATGCGGGTGCCGCGGATGCCGCCAAGGAAGCGATCGGCTTCGGGCGTGGCAAGAAGGATGACGAGGCCGACAAGGCCGTCGAACGCCTGTTCACGCCGGAATTCCGCAACCGTCTCGACGCGATCATTCCCTTCGCGCCGCTCGGGCCGGAATCGATCAGCCGTGTCGTCGAGAAATTCGTACTGCAGCTGGAAGCCCAGCTCACCGATCGCGGCGTGACCTTCGAACTGACCCCGGACGCGACCGCCTGGCTTGCCGAGCGCGGCTATGACAGCCGCTTCGGTGCCCGCCCACTCGGCCGCGTCATCCAGGAGCATATCAAGAAGCCCCTGGCCGACGAGATCCTGTTCGGCGAACTCGCCAAGGGTGGCTTGGTCAAGGTCGATATCGATCCGGCCGATGACAGCCGGCTCGACTTCCACATCACCCCGGGTGACCGCTTGCTGCCACGCAACGCGAAGGCCGGGAAAAAGGGCAAGAAGGAAGCGGTCTAGGCTTCAGACTTTCCCTCGACAGAACAGAAAGCGGCGCTCCCACGGGGCGCC
>NZ_JBLWTD010000001.1:214929-356862 GCF_048270265.1 Maricaulis sp.
TGTGGGTGAGCAGGGACAGGGGCCTGTTTCTCCGCCATTGCGGCGGTCTTTTCGGCGCCTGGATGTTCATGTGGAGTCCGCACCTCTAGCGCGGGCAAGATCGGGTCTGTGCACAAGGGCGTGGCGGCCCTGTTTGATCGCGGTCACGCGTGCTAGTCGGGGAGGTGTGCTAGACTGATCTGGCCCCTCTGCCTCACGTGTCCGATGACCCAATCTCCCCAGTCCATCCTCAAATCCGTCTTTGGCTTCCCCGACTTCCGGCCGGGCCAGCTGCCGATCGTCGAGCGCCTGCTGGCGGGGACGCATACGCTGTGCGTGATGCCGACCGGGGCGGGCAAGTCGTTGTGCTACCAGGTGCCGGCGTTGATGCTGGAGCGACCCTCGATCATCATCTCGCCCCTGGTGGCGCTGATGGATGACCAGGTGGCCGGCTTGGCCGCCAACGGGATCCAGGCGGCAGTGATCCACTCCGGGCGGGACCGAGAGCAGAATGTCGGCGCCTGGCGGGCGTTTCAGTCGGGCGAGGCCAAACTGCTCTATCTCTCGCCGGAACGGCTGATGACGGGGCGCATGATCGAGGCGCTCAAACCGGTCGATCCCGGCCTGTTCGTGGTCGACGAGGCGCATTGTATTTCCAAGTGGGGCGCCAGCTTCCGGCCGGAATACGAACAGCTCTCGCAGCTCAAGACGATCTTCCCGAACGCGACCCTGGCCGCCTTCACCGCAACCGCCGACAATGCGACACGGATCGATATCGCCGAGAAACTGTTTGGTGGCGAGGGCGACACCGTGGTGCGCGGCTTTGACCGTCCCAATCTCTATCTCGGTGTCGCGCCGAAGGCGCAGTGGAAGCCGCAATTGCTCGAGTTCCTCAAGCCGCGGCGCGAGCAGTCCGGCATTGTCTATTGTCTGTCGCGAAAGCTGACCGAGGAGGTCGCCGGGATACTGCAGGCCGAGGGCTATCGCGCGCTGGCCTATCATGCCGGGCTGTCACCGGAACAACGGCGCGAAAACCAGGAAGTCTTCATGGCCGAGGAGGCCGTGATCATGGTGGCGACGATCGCCTTTGGCATGGGGATCGACAAGCCGGACATCCGCTATGTCTTCCATCTCAACATGCCCGGTTCCATGGAGGCCTATTACCAGGAGATCGGCCGTGCCGGCCGCGATGGTGCGCCCGCCGATGCGATGATGCTCTACGGGCTCGGCGATGCCAGCCTGCGGCGGCGTTTCATTGATGGTGATGGCGAGGATGATGACCACAGGCGGCGCGAGCACCAGCGCCTTGATGCGCTGCTCGCCTATTGCGAGGCGACCCAGTGCCGCCGGATCACGCTCTTGTCCTATTTCGGCGAGCCAGGATCAAAGCCCTGTGGCAATTGCGATATCTGTCTCGATCCGCCCGTCTTGCTCGACGGGACGCGCGAGGCGCAAATGCTGTTCTCGGCCATCGTCCGCACCGGTCAGGCCTTTGGCGCCGGGCATATCATTGATGTATTGCGCGGCGGCGATACGGACCGGATTCGCGCCCGCGGTCATGATGCGCTGCCCACCTATGGTGTCGGCAAGGAGCGGCCAAAGACGTTCTGGCAGGGGCTGATCCGCCAGGCGGTCGCCGGCGGCTATCTCCTGGTCGATATCGAGCATTATGGCGGCCTCAAACTGACCGAACGCGGCGAAGCCGTGCTCAAGGGGCGCGAGACATTCGAGCTTCGGGAAATCGCCGTCAGCAAGAGCGAGAAGAAACCGCGCCGCACAGCCGCCAGCCAGGCGGCGGAAGCCGATGTCGATGCCGGTTTGCTCGCGGCACTCAAGAATTTGCGCCGGGAGCTCGCCGCGGAGCGCAATGTTCCTGCCTATGTCATCTTCTCCGACGCCACCCTGATCGATATGTGCCACCTGCAGCCCGGCAATCTGGAGCAGATGGCTGCGGTCAATGGTGTCGGCCCGAAAAAGCTCGCCGATCTTGGTGAGGCATTCCTGGCCGTGATCCGGGAACAGGCCGGGGATTAGTCCAGGAAAGAGGCGATTCTCTTCGCCTGGGCCTCCAGCTCGGCCATGTCGGCCTTGCCGCCGGCATGCATGGCCAGCTGGGCGCCATCACTGCGCGGAATGATGTGGAAATGGACGTGGAAGACGGTCTGACCGGCCGGCGCGCCATTGAGCTGTGCGATCATGATCCCGTCTGGCGCCAGGGCCGTCTTGACCGCATTGCCGATCTTCTTGACGCGCAACATGGCCGCCGCAAGCGCCTCGTCCGACATCTCCAGCGCATTGCGCGCCGCTTCCTTGGGCACGACGAGGACATGGCCCGGAGCCTGCGGGAAGATATCCATGAAGGAGAGGACGCTGTCATCCTCATAGACCTTCACGCAGGGCAATTCGCCGCGCAGGATTTTCGCGAAGATATTGTCGGGGTCATAGGTGCCGGTCAGGCTCATGGCGTGTCTCCATTGTGGGGCATTCCAGCGTATCTTTCGCTCGGCGTCTATTCAGTGCGGGGTTACTCATATCGTCTCCGTCGCAGCCAGGCGCCAACTTCAGTGAGCTTCGCCCACAGATCGGGCCAGCGGGGATCGGGATCATAGCCCAACTCCTCCGCAGTGAAGGCGCCGCGAGGTGGGGCGTCAATGTTGAGATGGCAGGAGCCACAGCGCCGCGCCCGCCGATAGAACGGGAAAAAACTTCCCATGATGGTGATCGCGACCATCGACAGGATCCGCTTGCGCCGGCGGGTTTCTCCCGCGCAGTTCGGACAGGGATAGAGTGGCTCGAAGTCCGTCATTTGCGCGGCTGAGAGCACGGCCTGCGCGGTTTCGTTGCAAGCCGGAGGAATGAGAATTCTGGCGCGACAATAGCCAAATTCCAGATGCGGATAGACGTGAAGCGTGTGGTAGTCCGCGATTTGAGCGGGAATTCCAGCGGCTTGCAGAGCGCTGGTCGCGACAAGGGCGTGCCCAAGCCAGGGTGAGGGCAGAGGTCGGGGCGATTGTTTCATCACTCCGGAGCTTTAAACGGGCTTTCCTCATCCAGCAAGCTGATATCGGCCAGCACGGCGGGTCGTTCGCGCTCCAGATAGTCACCGACAGCGTTGCGAAAGCCCTCATGGGCGATCCAGTGGGCCGAATAGACTGGTTGCGGGCGATAGCCGCGTGCCAGCTTGTGCTCGCCCTGGGCGCCGGCTTCGACGCGGTCGAGCCCGAGCCGGATCGCCATCTCGATGGCCTGGTGATAGCAGAGCTCGAAATGCAGGTGAGGGTGCTCCTCAATCAGGCCCCAATAACGGCCATAGAGGGCGTGGGAGCCGATGAAGTTCAGCGCGGCGGCGATATAGCGTCCGTCCTTCTTGGCCAGCACGAGCAGGACCTGATCGGCCATGCGCTGGTGGATCAGCTCGAAGAATTCACGATTGAGATAGGGGCGACCCCATTTGCGCGCGCCGGTATCCTGGTAACAGGCAAAGAAGACGTCCCAATGCTCCGGGTGCAGATCGGCGCCGGTCAGATGCTCGATCTCGAGCCCCGACTGGGCCGCAGCGCGTTCCTTGCGCAAGGCCTTGCGCTTGCGTGAAGACAGGTCGCCGAGGAATTCGTCATAGCTGGCATAGCCGCGATTGGACCAGACAAACTGCCGGTCGATGCGCTGCAACAATCCAGCCGCGCCAAGCTCGGCCCATTCTTCCTCGGTCGGAAAATTGACATGCCAGCTTGAAATACCCCATTGGCGGCCCGCTTCGATCATGCCGGCGACAAGCGCGCGCCGCAGGGCGGGGGCCGCGGCGAGAATGCGCCGGCCGGTGACCGGGGTGAAGGGGATGCCGGTCAGGAGCTTGGGATAATAGCGTCCGCCGGCGCGCTCGAAACTCTCGGCCCAGCCATGGTCAAAGACATACTCACCCTGGCTGTGGAATTTCAGATAGAGGGGCAGGGCACCCCGAATTTCGCCGGCATCATTGCGGGCGAGAAGATGGTGCGGCGCCCAGCCGGTCTCGCCGCCGACGCAGCCACTTTCCTCGAGCGCCTGCAGGAAATTCCAGCTGAGAAAGGGGTCGTATTCAGCACCGGCAGGATTGGCGATGCGATCCCAGTCGCCGGGCGCGATATCGGCCAGGCTCTCGATCGCAGCGAGACTCAATGAGGGCTGGGCGTCTGCCGGATCAGCCTGTCCGGTCGAATCCATGGCCTAATGCGCGTTGAGGCGCCGCTGGCGGCGTTGCTCGGCCGCCATGGGTGCGCTGATGGTTTCGATTTCCGTGGCACGTATCCAGGCGGGGGTTCCCTGTTCGAGGCTGGCGCGGGCGCGGCCGGCGAACATCATGGCGCGGTCGGCATTGCCTGAGGCATAAGCCTGTTCGGCCACAGCCAGCTGGGCCAGCGCGGTATCACCTTCGCGCTCATGCACAATGGAAAGCTGATACCAGGCAAAGGCATTGTCAGGCTCGATATCGAGCGCGACCTGCAGGTGATCCTCGGCTTCATCGAGCAGGCTGTCATCATCGGCTGCGATCATCGAGATCGCCAGATTGAGCCGCAATAGCGGCGCCGTGGGCTCAAGCTCCACCGAACGGGCATGATAGGGGATCGACTCCCGGATATGGCCGGTCTCGAACAACATCTGCCCGTAAAGCTCCTGGAAATAGGGATTGTCCGGCTCTTCGCCGATCAGGCTCTCGATTTCCACGCGGGCCTCTTCCAGACGCGCGACGCGGAAATAGGCCACGGCGCGGGCATAGCGTGCCGGCAGCGACTGATCTGTGCGCGGATAGCGGTAGAGGACAAATTCCGGCTCGGTCAGAAAGCCGTAAATCTTGCCCTGGAGGCGTTGCAGATTGGCGATGTCCTCGGGCGAGTCGTCGACATTGGCGTGCGAGGCCGCATCCGCATTGTCACGCAGGATCGAGATCCGCTCCGATGACAGGGGGTGGGAGCGGAAATAGGGGAAGCGGCGCGCGTCCGACATCACTTCCTGGTAGCGGAAGCGTTCGAAGAACTCGACGAGACCTTCGGCCGACTGCCCGCTTGTTTCCAGATATTGCAATGCCGCCTGGTCGGCCGAGGCTTCCTGGGCGCGGCTGTAGGTCATGAAGGAAAGGGCGCCGAATTGCTGGCTCGAGGCCATCAGGGCGCCAGCGGCACCGCCTTCGCCAGCGAAGGCAGCCAGCAGGCCCAGCCCGAGCGAGATATACATCGGCACCTGGGCTGCGCCGATACCGTCATTGACACGCGCCAGGTGGGCGCCGGCAATATGACCGGTCTCGTGGGCGATGACGCCCTTGAGCTGGTTGGGTGTCTCGGCCTCGATGATCGTGCCGGTATTGAGAAAGATATTCTGGCCGCCCGTGACGAAGGCATTAATCGTCGGGTCGGCGATGATGTAGAGGTGCACATCTGCGGATTCCAGACCGGCCGCATCAAGGAGCGGGTCGGCATAGTCGCGCAGCATGTGCTCGACTTCAGTATCGCGGATCAGTGACTGGGCCGAAACGGGCGCAATCAGGGCTGCGGACGCCAGAAAAGCCGTCACGATGGTTTTCAGAGGTCGCATTTCGCTTCCACTCCCAAGCCCCCGCTTCGGACAGTGCGCGCCTTTTGGCTCCGCACCCGATGATATGGCGGCGAGGGCCGGGCGATCAAGCTGCCCGGCCCTCGGGCCATGTTACTTGCCGAACAGGCCGGTCCGGTTCCACCAGCCGCGTTTGGCGGGCTTGGCCGGTTCCGGCGTGGCCGCCTCGGCGGTCGGTGCGGCTACCGGCTCAGGAGCCGGCTCTGCCGCTGGTTCAGCGGTCGGTTCAGCGGCCTCTGGTGTTGCCGCAGGCTTTGCAGCTGCCGTCCGTCTACGCTTCGGCGCCGGCTTTTCCGTTGCAGCAGTTTCCGCTTCCGCTGCTGCAGCCGGAGCTTCGGCTTCAACATCGGCTTTTTTGCGGCGTGTGCGTGGCTTGGGCTTTTCAGCCTTCGGCTCGGCTTCGGCCGGCGCGGCCTCGGCGGCCGCAGCGGCATCCGCCGTCTTGCGCGGGCGACGTGTGCGACGCTTGGGCGCTTCTTCCTCGGCTGCCGGCTCGGCTGCAGCCTCGACCGGTGTTTCCGCGGTTTCGGCTGCAGGGGCGTCGGCTGCAGGGGCTTCGACCTCGGCCGTCTTGCGACGGCGCGGAGCCCGTTTGCGGACCGGCTTCTCGGCCGTTTCGGGAGCCTGGGCTTCGACGGTTTCGGTGCTGACCGGCTCATCAGGTGTGATGGCGGCCGGGGCCGTTTGACCGGCGTCCGTCAGCTCGCCATCGCTGGCCTGACCTTCGCTGGTTTGACCTTCATTGTCCTGGCCTTCGGTCCGGCGACGCGAGCGTCCGCCCCGGCGGCCACGGCGGCGACGGCGGCGCGGGGCCTCACCATCTTCGCCAGCGGTCGTGGTGGGTGTCGCTTCGCCACCCTCGGCGTCGTCGGCTTCACTGACTGCGGCCTCGGCACTGGTTTCGCCAGTCGCTGCGATAGCAGCGGCATCGCCCGAACCCTCTTCTGAGGAGCCCTTGCGCCGGCGGCGGCGGCGGCGACGGCGGGTGCCATCCTCGGCCGTATCGCCATCGCTGGCTTCCGCATCCGCGGCTGGAGCTGCATCACGCTTGCCCCGGGATCTTGACCGGCCACGGCCAGAGCTCTCGGTTTCGGTAGCTTCTTCCTCGCCGGCATCGTCTTCCTCGTCCATGACGAGCTGATCGGCGGCATCGTCCGGATCGATGGTGACGGTCGGGCGCGGAATGACGATTTCCTCACCCGGTGCGCGCAGCTCGATGGCCTCGATGACAAATTCCGGCGCGATGATCTCATCATCCGACGCGACGGAGATATTCATCTGGAAACGCTCTTCGATCGCCAGCAGGTGATCGCGTTTCTCATTGAGCATGTAGATGGCAATCGAGGTCGGCAGGGAGATGCGAACCCGCTTGGCGCGGCCGCGCATGCCTTCCTTTTCCAACCCCCGCAGCGCCACCAGGGCGCTGGACTCGGTCGAGCGTACATAACCGCTGCCCTTGCAGTGCGGGCAGGGTTCCGTGGAACCCTCGATCAGGCTGGAGCGGCGGCGCTGACGGGAAATCTCCATCAGACCGAATTGCGAAATCCGGCCCATCTGCAGGCGGGCCCGGTCGCGCTTGAGCGCGTCCTTCATCGCTTTTTCGACGGCACGGTTGTTTTTCGACTCATCCATGTCGATGAAGTCGATGACGATCAGGCCGGCCAGATCGCGCAGCCGCATTTGCCGTGCGGCTTCATGGGCGGCTTCGATATTGGTCTTGAAGGCGGTCGTCTCGATATTGCGCTCACGCGTCGAACGGCCGGAATTGACGTCGATCGAGACGAGGGCTTCGGTCGGGTTGATGACGATATAGCCACCCGATTTCAGCGGTGCGATCGGCGAATAGATCGCCTCGAGTTGGGATTCGACCTGGTATTGCAGGTAGAGCGGCACGATTTCGTTATAGTGCTGCACCTTCTTGGCATGGCTCGGCATCAGCATGCGCATGAAGGCCTTGGCCTCCTTGTAGGCGGCTTCGCCTTCAACCAGGACGCCGTCGATGTCCTTGTCATAGAGGTCGCGGATTGCGCGTTTGACGAGATTGCCTTCCTCATAGATCAGCGCCGGAGCGACGGATTTCAGCGTCAGCTCGCGGATATTCTCCCACAGGCGCAGCAGGTAATCGGCGTCGCGGCGGATCTCGATCTTGGTACGCGAGGCGCCGGCGGTGCGGATGATGAGGCCGATACCCTTGGGCAGGTCGAGTTCACTGACGACCGATTTCAGGCGCTTGCGATCGGTGACATTGGCGATTTTGCGCGAAATGCCGCCGCCGCGAGGCGTGTTCGGCATCAGCACGCAATAGCGGCCGGCCAGGGAGAGATAGGTCGTCAGGGCTGCGCCCTTGTTGCCGCGTTCTTCCTTGGCAACCTGGACCAGCAGGATCTGGCGCCGCTTGACGACTTCCTGGATCTTGTACTTGCGATAGAGCTGACGCGAGCGGCGGGCGGCCTTCTCCTCGGCGATCTCGTCCTCGTCGCTATCATCGCCAAAGCTCTCGGCCGGCTCGATCGGTTCGCCCGACTCGTCCAGCTCGATTTCGGCGGGTTCCGGCTCGGCTTCGGCCTCGGCGTTGACGGCCGTTTCCTCTTCCGCAGCAAGGGCGGCGCGATCCTCATAGGGGATCTGGTAGTAATCCGGGTGGATTTCGTTGAAGGCCAGGAAGCCGTGGCGATTGCCACCATATTCGACGAAAGCCGCCTGCAGCGATGGCTCTACCCGCGTGACTTTCGCGAGATAGATATTGCCGCGAATCGGGCGGCGGGATGCAGACTCGAAGTCGAAGTCTTCAACTTTGGTTCCGTCCACAACGACGACGCGGGTCTCTTCCGGGTGACCTGCATCGATCAGCATTTTCTTTGACATAAAAGGTGTCTCCTGCGCGCACATCCTGACCGCGGGCTTCCGGAAGGAAGGGCGCAGATATCAGGAGCGGCGGGGGCGCGATGGGTGAGCTGTGGCCTGTCAGCAAAGATGTAAGCATCAGGCTAGCCTCACGTGTCGGCTGTTTCCAAAAACGCGCCCGGGCCATGGATGTCCATGCGGGCGAGGGCGCGGCGGTCGGGGCCACGGGTAATCAGATATCTGTCCCGCGGCTAAAGAAGAGCGTGTCGGCACGTCCGGATCGGACGCAGCCTCTTCGCGCCTGGCAAAGTATCGCAACTCCGATTGGAGTCGAACATCCGCCAAGGCCTTTGCAACATGCAACATTCGGAACGCTATGGAAAGGCTTTGTGACGGTGGCGAAAATAACTGGGGATTGCGCGGTTCCATCAACCAAACGTCAAGCTCCGTCGATTAGTGTACGTCAAAAGCCGTGGACAGAATCACGGCATGTGCGATGGTGTGGTTATGCGGGTTCAACAGTTTATCTGTGCATTGATAGGCGGAATTCTTGCCAGTTCGGCCGGGATTGCGGACCAGCAGGTCCGCGATGTGCGGTTCGGCGGCGAATCGGGGCGCACCCGGGTCGTCATCGAAACCACCGAGGCCGCCGAGTTCCGTGCCTTCACGCTTGAAGGCCCTTCTGATCGCCTGGTCGTGGACCTGCCCGTCGCCGACTGGGCGGTGCGCGGTCTCGAGGCCGGGGAAGGGTTGGGCCATGGCCTGGTCGAGAATTTCCGCTTCTTCAACAATTCCGCCTCGACCTCCCGCGTCGTGTTCGCACTGGAAAGCCCGGCGGTGATCGCTGCGCAATTCGTGCTTGAACCGACCAGCGCCGGCGGCAATTACCGTCTGGTCATCGATCTCGATGAGGCCAATCCGGGAAGTGGTGGCCCGGCACCGGCATTCGTCCGCACCGGCGGGCTGGAATCCCTGATCGCCGACCGCGTCAACGCCGTCTACACGCCGCCGCCTTCGCGGGCCCGGCATGTGCTGGTGATTGATGCCGGGCATGGTGGCCGTGATCCGGGCTCGCTGAGCCCGAGCGGCACGCGCGAAAGCGATGTGACCCTGGAAGCCGCGCGCGAATTGCGGCGCCAGCTTGAGGCGACCGGACGCTATGAAGTCTATCTGACCCGTGATCGCGACACCTACCCGTCCTGGGAAGAACGTGTCGGGGTGATGGTTGAACAGCGTGCCGACCTCTTCCTGTCCATCCATGCCGACTCCTCCCAGGACAGCTCGGTGAACGGAACGGCGGTCTATACGCTCAATGACCGGGCCGAGGATCGTGCGCGCCAACGGGCGCACCGGGGCGCCGGGCCGACCGACCAGGTGGACGTCAACAATATTCTTGTCGAACTGGAATTGCGCGAGAAACGCAACCAGTCGACCGCATTCGCCGAGGTCCTGCTCGAGCATCTGGCCACCGCCGGACCGCTGCTGCAGAATCCGCATCGTCAGGCCAATCTCTTTGTCCTGCTTGATCCGCGGGTGCCGGCCGTGCTCCTGGAAATGGGCTTCATGACCAATCCCAATGACGAGGCCAACCTGACATCAGCGGCGTCTCGCCGCCGTCAGATGGCAGCTGTGCTTCGTGGCATTGATGCCTATTTCGCCCAGCGCGGCGATCTCGGTCCAGTGCAGGAAAATGTGCCGCGGGAACTGCCCGTCCGCTAAATCGGTTTGTACCTCGGCGCCGGGTGGCCATAATGCCGCCTCGGTGCCATGGTTTTGCAGTCGGACCGTGGGGGCATGGGTCCAGAGGGCGTGATGAAAATTTTCACTTTGCGTAATTTGATGCGGACAGTCCTTTGGGGCGGGGTCGCAGCGATCGTGCTGGCTGTTGTCGGCTTCATTGCCGTGGCGATCTATGTCGTGCGCGTGACCGATGACCTGCCCGATTATCAGCAGCTCGCCGAATACGAACCCGCGATCATGAGCCGGGTCCATGCCGGCGATGGCGCGCTGATCGCCGAATATGCGCGGGAACACCGCGTCTTCGTGCCGATCGACAATATTCCGCAGAACGTCGTCCACGCCTTCATCTCGGCCGAGGACAAGAATTTCTACGATCATGGTGGCCTGGATTTCCGCGGCATCCTGCGCGCGATGCTGGCGAATGTCGGTCATGTGATCCGCGGCGAAAACCTTGAGGGCGCCTCCACCATCACCCAGCAGGTGGCGAAGAATTTCCTGCTCTCCAGCGAGCAGCGACTCGAGCGCAAGGTGCAGGAAATGGTGCTGACGCGCCGGATCGAGCGCGCCTTTACCAAGGACCAGATCCTCGAGCTCTATCTCAATGAAATCTATTTCGGCCGCCGCTCCTACGGCATCGCTGCCGCGGCGCTGAACTATTTCGGCAAGTCGATTGACGAGCTGTCGCTCGAGGAAACCGCCTACCTCGCGGCCGTCGTCAACGGACCGGCCCTGTTCCATCCCGAGCGTCACCCTGAAGCGGCGGTCAACCGGCGCAACTGGGTGCTCTCGCGCATGGCCGCCAATGGCTATGTTACCGAGGATGAGGCGAGCGAGGCTGCTGCGCGGCCCATGCAGACAGTCGATCGCCTGTCGGGCGCCACCTATACGGCGGCGGAGTATTTCGTCGAGAATGTGCGCCGCGAAGTCTTCTCCATGTATGGCGAGGAAGAACTCTATAGCGGTGGCCTGTCGATCCGCACGACACTGGACACCACGCTGCAGCTTGCGGCCCGCCGCGCCTTGCGCAACGGGCTGGAAGTCTATGACCGCCGCCACGGCTATCACGGGCCGCTGGCCGAGATCGAGGCCGGTGAGGGCTGGGTCGAGCGCCTGGCCGAGGTCGACATCCCGCGCGACCTCGATGAAGGCTGGCTGCCGGCCCTTGTGCTGGCCAGCAATGACAGTGAAGCCCGCATCGGCCTGCTCAATGGCGAGGAGGGGCGTATCGCGCTCTCCGAACTCACTTGGGCCCGCGAAACGCTGGGCGATGGTGCCGTCGGCCCCACGATCAGCCGCGCCAGTGCCGTTCTCAGCGCCGGTGATGTCATCCTCGTCGAGGCCTTGCCCGATACCGAGGGCGAATACGGCCTGCGTCAGGTCCCGGCGATCAATGGCGGCATCCTCGCCATGGATCCGCATACGGGCCGCGTCCTGGCCATGGTCGGCGGCTACAGTTTCCAGATGAGCCAGTTCAACCGCGCCACGCAGGCGCGCCGTCAACCCGGCTCCTCGTTCAAACCCTTCGTCTATGCGGCGGCGCTGGACAATGGCTATACGCCGGCCAGCCTGATCCTGGACGCGCCCTTTGTCGCCTCGGGCGGACCGGAAGAGCGGTTCTACATGCCGCAGAACTATTCCGAGCGGTATTACGGCATGTCGACCCTGCGCCTCGGCCTCGAGCTTTCGCGCAACGTCATGACCGTGCGCCTGGCCCAGGAAATGGGCATGGCGCCGATCGTCGATTACGGCATTCGCTTCGGCATTTATGACGAGCTGGAGCCGGTGCTGGCGATGGCGCTGGGTTCCGGCGAGACGACCCTTTACCGGCTGGTCTCGGCCTATTCGACCCTGGTCAATGGTGGCCGCCGGGTCGAACCCACCCTGCTCGACCGGGTCCAGGATCGCTTCGGCGCGACGATTTTCGCCCATGAACAGCTCGAATGCGAACTCTGCGACACTGCCGACTGGCGCTCGGGTCTGCCCGAGCCTGTCTTCCCCGAAACCGGCGTCGAAGTCGTTTCGCCGGTAACGGCCTATCAGGTGGTGCACATGCTGGAAGGGGCCGTTCAGCGCGGTACCGGCACAGCCCTGCGCTCGCTCGGCCGCCCGCTGGGCGGCAAGACCGGGACGACCAATGATTTCCGCGATGCATGGTTTGTCGGCTTCGGTCCTGACATCGTGGTGGGGGCCTATATCGGTTTCGACACGCCCTATCAGCTGGGTTCCGGCGAGGCGGGCGGGCGTGTTGCCGCGCCGATCGTGCGCGACTTCCTGGCCGAGGCGCTCGAGCAATACCCCGTGGCGCCTTTCCGCGTTCCGCCAGGCGTGCGTCTGGTCCCGATCGATCGCACCACGGGCGAGCCGGGCATTCTCGGGCAGTCGGGTGTGATCCTTGAAGCCTTCCGCCCGGGCACCGAGCCGTCGCGCCATTCGCGCGAGGACGAGAGCGGTCTCAGCTTTGCCCGCGATTCCGTGAGCGATGACCCGATGTCACAACTCGGCGCCGATACCGAGGACGGGCCGAGCGAGGATGACGAGGAAGAGGATCTCGGCGGGCTGTACTGAGCCGCGACGTCCGGCGGTCTGCACAGTCCGGCTTGCCGGACCGGGTGACGCCGGTTATCTCCATGGCTTGCCACATCAATTCAGGAAGGCCTTTGCCCCATGCGCGCAGACATCCAGAACCTGTCCGATGAAATCCAGCAGGCCGTAGGCCTGCTGAGGAGGCGTCTTTGACTGGGATACAGCCCAAAAACGCCTGGACGAGCTGAACGCCCGTTCCGAACACGCTGATTTCTGGAACAGCCCGGTCAAGGCCCAGGAGCTGATGCGCGAGCGCAATCGGCTCGAGAGTGCGATCAACACCGTGATCGAGGCCGAGCGCGAACTCTCAGACAGTGTCGAGATGATCGAACTGGCCGAGATGGAAGACGATACCGAGATGGTCGATGAGGCCGTTGCCGGTCTCAACCGTCTCGCCGAGCGCATGCGCCGCGCCCAGCTGGAGACGTTGCTCTCCGGCGAGGCCGACGGCAATGACGCCTTCGTTGAAATCCATTCCGGCGCCGGCGGTACGGAAAGCCAGGACTGGGCCGCGATGCTGGCGCGCATGTATGCGCGCTGGGCCAATGCGCACGGCTACAAGGTCGAGATCATGGAAGAGCAGGCCGGTGAAGAGGCCGGTCTGAAATCGACGACCATTCTGGTCCAGGGCGAGAATGCCTATGGCTGGCTGAAGACCGAGACCGGCGTGCACCGCCTGGTGCGCATCTCGCCGTTTGATTCCAGTGCCCGCCGTCACACCAGTTTCTCTTCGGTCGGTGTCTATCCGCAGATCGATGATGCGATCGAGGTCGATATCGACGAGTCGAAGGTGCGCACAGACACCTATCGCGCCTCCGGGGCCGGCGGTCAGCACATCAACAAGACGGATTCGGCTGTGCGCCTGACCTATGACATGCCCGGTGAGGACAAGCCGGTTGTGGTGCAGTGCCAGAATGACCGCTCGCAGCACAAGAACCGGTCACGCGCCTGGGACATGCTGCGTGCGCGCGTCTACGAGATCGAGTTGCAGCGCCGCGAAGCCGCAGCGCAGGCAGAGGCCGACAGCAAGAGCGAGATTGGCTGGGGGCACCAGATCCGCTCCTACGTGTTGCAACCCTATCAGATGGTCAAGGATTTGCGCACCGGCGTGGAAACCTCTGACACGGGCGGTGTGCTCGACGGCGATCTTGATGACTTCATGGCTGCCGCCCTCGCGGCGCGGGTCGGTGGCGAGAACGACGAGTCCTGAATCCGGACACGGGAGCGGACGGGCATCGTCCTGAACAGATACAGCCAACCAGACAGAAAGAAGCCGGCGGCCCAGGGGGCTCGCCGGCTTGTTTCATTCAATCTGTCCGGATCTGTCAGAGGCCGGTCTTGCTCGCGGCCAGCGGTGGCTCGACCGGGGCGGGCTTGCTGGCAGGTGGTGATGGCGGACGATTGTCCATTTTCGGTGCGCTCGGAGCCGCAGCGGCCGGCGCGCTCTTTTCAGCGAGCGGGTCGGTTGAGTGGCGGCAATGACCGTCGAAGAAGGCGCCGCTTTCGACCGACAGGGCAGCGTGGACGATATCGCCCTCGATGCGCGCTGTGGAAGCCAGTTGCACCTGACGGGCACGAACACTGCCCGATACCTTGCCGCGGATGACGACGGTTTCGGCAAAGACCTCGCCGGTGACAACCGCTTCTTCGCCGATGATCAGCGAGCCGGCGCGAATATCGCCGTCGACGGTGCCGTCGAGCTGGACTTCGCCTTCGGATACGATCGATCCGGTGAGTACGAGGTCACCCGAGAGGATGGAAGGGGCTCTGGATTTCATTGTAGTCCTCTTGGTCGGCGCGCTCGATTGTGACATCGAATCGGATGGTGAGACGTCTTTGTTACCCTTGAACATATTGTCCGGCCCTCAATAGGCGGTCAGGGTCCATCGCAGACCCTTCGTACCAGATTTCATAATGCAAGTGCGTGCCGGTACTGCGTCCCGTGGACCCCATGCCCCCGACCTGTTGTCCACGTTCGACGGTATCGCCACGCCTCACTGCGATTTCATTCATGTGCGCATAACGCGTCACGAACCCGTAGCCATGGTCGATTTCGACAGTGCGACCATAACCGTTGCGCCACCCCGCGTAAATGACCCGGCCGGGTCCGGTCGCGACAATGGGCGCACGGCGGTAGGCTGCAAAATCGATGCCGCGATGCTGTGTCGCACGGCGGTTGAACGGGTCGAGGCGAACGCCAAAGCGGCTGGTCCGGCGGTAGGCGGCGTCGACGGGGATGCCGAGCGGGCCGTTTTCGATGAAGCGTTCCAGCTCCTCGACTTCAAGCATGCGTGCCGCAACCCGTGTGATGCGGGAGGAAAACTCGGTCTCCAGATCCCAGCCATCGGAAAAGAGCTGCGTGTCATTGATCGGAATATAGGGGCCACCCTGTTCCTCGCCGTCATGGCCACTGGCGACGACACGGTCGATATCCAGGCCGGTCAGGCGCAGGACCGCGCGGAGGTTTTCCAGCCGGGCTTCGGTGGCATCCTCGGCCTGGGCGAGGACATTGTCCTGCTCGCCCATCAAATAGGAAATCTGGTCTTCCGGTGATTCCGACAGGGCCGCGATATTGACCAGCGGGTCACGCGCCATGCGAGGTGTCGGATCGGCCGGCGTCGCCGCCATCAGGACGCGATCATCGGCGAGGGCCGGCGAGGGCGCCATTTCATTGCCGCTCAATTGTTCGGCGAATTCGACGAGCTGGCTGAGGGTCTCGTGCCGCATCTGGAATTCATAGGCGGCGCGATCGAATTCTTCCATCCGCGACTCCATGAAGGAGTAGGCGGTGGCTTCGCTGGCCTGCGCTTCGGCGACCATGCGGTTGAGATTGATACGTTCGCGTTCGATCTCGGCATCCTTGGCCGCGAGGGCCTGGCCGTGAAAGGCGACGGAGACGGTGGAGTAGCACAGCCAGCAGGCCAGGACCGCCGCACTCAGAAGCGCGCTGATCTGGACAGCTGTCGAAATCGCGAAATAGCGAACCTGACCATCACTGCGATGGTAGATCTGCCGGTCCGGAAACCAACGTTGAGCTGTGCCCCACACAGCGAGTTTGAGTCTTGAGAACATACTTTACTTTGCCCAGACTTCCGCTTGCCCCGGTGCCCAAGTCGGGCATGTGACACAAAAGATCGTCAGTTTTCAACTCTTGTTTATGCAAGTGGTGCGCCGGTTGCTGCCAGCGGCAGGTAATATTCTTCCGGAAACTCGGCCCGGTCGCGCGCATCGGTGTTGAATGGTGGTTTCAGGCCACCACGAAAATGCTGCTGCACAAGGCTTTTATAGCGAATCTGCGGATCTGCTCCGGTCGCTTCGCAGACATGCCTGAACCAGCGCATCCCGGTGGCGACATGGCCGATTTCGTCGGCGTAGATAATCTTCAATATCCCGGCACTGCCCGTGTCGCCGGCAGAATTCAGCCGGTCGATCATGCCCGGTGTCACATCCAGGCCGCGAGCCTCGAGCACGAGCGGCGCGATCGCCAGCCGCGCCGCGAGATCGTGACCGGTTGCCCGTGCGGCGTCCCAGAGCCCGTCATGGGCCGGCAGATCACCATAGGCGGCACCGAGCGCTTCCAGCCGGTCAGCGACCAGTCCGAAATGGCGCGCCTCGTCATCCCCGACCGTGATCCAGTCGGCGAGAAACCGGGCCTGTGCCGCCTCATCGAGCGTGGTATCGCCGCCGAAGCGCACCGCCATGTCGAAGGCGAGATCGATGGCGTTGAACTCGATGTGGGCGATGGCATGGAGCAGGGCAATGCGGCCTTCCAGCGTTCCCAGCCGCCGGCGCGCGGTCTTGCCGGGCGCGACGCGCAAGGGCCGGTCGGGCCGGGCCGGCGCATCGGGCAGGTCCGCCACAGGCCAGGGCGAGGGCCAGTCCGGGCCCGTCTCGTCGAGGCAGCGGCGCACGGCGCGTGCCGCGGCCGCCTTGGCGCGCGGCTCTGCCGTCTGCAGGACCGCCAGCGACATCTCGCGCAGGTCTGCAGCAGGGCTCATGCCTTGGCCATGCCCTGCACAGCCGCCAGGACCGCATCGACATGGCTCTTCACCTTCACCTTGTGCCAGATTTGCACCAGCCGCCCGTCGGGGCCGATCAGGAAGGTTGAGCGGTCGATTCCCATATATTCACGGCCATAGAGTTTTTTCAGCACCCAGGAGCCATAGGCCTCGATCACAGCGCCGTCCTCGTCGGAGGCGAGCTGCACAGTCAAATCATGCTTTGCCTTGAATTTGTCGTGTTTTTTGACGCTATCCTTGGAGACGCCGATGATGATCGCACCGGCCTCGGCGAAGGCAGCGCTTGCCTTGGAGAATTCTATCGCCTGTGTTGTGCAGCCCGGGGTGTCGTCCTTCGGGTAAAAATAGAGAACAATCGTCTTGCCGAGTAATTCGCCCAGATCGACTGTGCCGCCGCCATCGGTGGCCAACCGGAAATGTGGAGCCAGGTCGCCTGTCTTGAGATCGCTCATCTATCCTCTCCTGCCGCCGCATGGACGGTCGATTCCGCTTTGGCCCAGTGTGCGCCTCTTGCCGTCGGCGTCCAGTCGCGTCGCTGCGCGGGGCATGGGCTGATGCTGCGCACTTCGCTCCGCCTGGGCGTGATCTATACCCTGGAGGCTGTCGCAGTCCTGCTGGCACTGGCGATTTTCGCGGTCGGTGCGCTGCTTGTCCGGCTGTCAAACGGGCCGATCGAACTGGATTTCCTGCGTGCTGATGCCCAGCGAATGCTGGCCCAGGCCTTTGAAGGCGAACTGGTAGCACTCGGCACGCTCGAAGCCCGTTTCGATCCCGAGACCCATGCCCTGGTCATTCAGGCGCGCGATGTCACCGTCGCTGAAAGCCATGGTGAGGTGATCGCGCGGGCGCCGCGGCTCGAGGCGGGTTTTGCGGTTGAAAGCCTGCTGCTCGGCCGAATCGAACCGGTCACGGTGAGCCTCTCGGGTGGTTCCATTTCGATCGTGCGCCGCGCCGACGGAGCGGTCGGGGTCGGGCTTGGCAGTGTCGAGCGCGTGTCGGCGACTGCGCGCCTGCCCGCCCGCGGCGGCGATGACAGCGCCTCACTGTTTCAATTGTTGCAGAACCCGACCGGGTCGGACGGCATTCTCGGCAGGCTGCGTCATGTCGATATCGAGAACGCCTCCGTGCGCATTGTCGATGATCTGACGGGAATCGCCTGGCTGGTGGATGAGGCAAGCGTCATGCTCGACCGGGATGACGATCGCATCCTCGCCGAGCTGGCCGGTCAGCTGGCGACGCCGTCCGGCTTCGCACCCATGGAGGTGAGGATACAGGCCGGGGCCGCGCTCAATACCCTGCTGCTCGAAGCGCGGGTGTCCGAATTGTCTCCCGCCGCGGTCGCGCCGGGCATCGGACCGCTCTCGGTGCTGCGGGTCCTTGATGCACCGATCAGTCTTGATCTCCTGCTCAACGCCACGCGCGAGGCGGGGATACGCGGCGCCTCGATCAATCTGGATATCGGGCCCGGACAGGTGCTGCTCGACGGAGACACCACGGCCTTCAATGCCGGGACGATGCGTCTGAATTTCGATCCCGATGCCGGTGAACTCACCCTGTCGGAAGCGCGCGTCGACAGCGAGGCCTTCACCGCCGAGCTCAGCGGCCGCATGTTTGAACTCTCCGACTATGCCGGCGCGCTGCCGATGCGCTGGCGCTACCAGCTGACCGCCGGGCCGGGCCATATCGATCTCGGTGGCATGTTCGAACGCCCGCCGGTCTGGACCGGGCTGGAGCTGGCCGGGGCCGTTGATTTCAACGAGGCGCGCATTGATCTGGAACAGCTTGATGTCGATCTCGGCCCGATCCAGGCCAGCCTGGCCGGAGAAACCTCGCTTTCCGAGGTCGAGGATGGGCGCTGGCTGCCCAATCTGCGCCTGAGCGGGCCGATCAGTGGTGATGTCCAGCCGGAAACCGTGCTGGCCTATTGGCCGGTCCTTCTGGCCGATTCAGCGCGGGTCTGGATCCGCGAGAGTATTCTGGGCGGGCGCTATTTCAACGCCCGGCTCGATCTCGATATCGACGCCGAGTCGGTGGCGGCCGGCGCGCTGGCCGATGACCGCCTGACCCTCGGCTTTGATTTTGAGGATGCGGTGGTGCGCTATGTGCCGGAAATGACGGTGCTGGATCACGGCAACGGCCATGCAGTGCTGCGCGGCAATGCCTTCGAGGTAGCCATGAGCAGCGGCCGTATCGGTGCCATCGAGGTGTCGCAGGGCGTGGTTGACATCCCGCGGCTCAACCCGAAGGGCGCGCTCGCGCGGTTCGCCGGGGTGGCGCGGGGCAGTGCGCGCGACATCCTGGCGCTGATCGATGAGCCGCCCCTGTTCCTGACCTCGAGTTTTGGCGTCTCCTCCGACATTGTCGATGGCCGCGCCATGGTGGAATTCGAGTTTGAGCGCCCGATGCTCGACGATGTCGACCCGGACGATATTCCGTTCACGATCGACGGCACGATCGAGAATGCATCCGCCTCTGTGCCGGGTACGGGCTGGGCCTTCACCGAGGGGCAGGTTGAGCTGCATGCCGATCCGGGCGGATTGACCGCCCGGAGTGACGGCGTGGTGCTGGAAACGCCAATCCATTTTGTCTGGCATGAAAACTTCCGGGCCGAGCCGGGCGATCTGGCGACCACTTTCGAGCTGACGGCTGATGTCGGGACACGAACCTTCGACCAGCTCGGCATCCCGGCGCGGCGTTATCTGGATGGCGCCATTCACTTGCAGGCGCGGGCGGTCGGCGAGGGTATGGGGGTCAGTGAGATCCGGGTCGATGCGGATCTGTCGGATGCCAGTCTGGACGCTCCGGGCGGCGTGTGGGCCAAGCCGGCCGGCGAGGCGGGGCAGGCGGGCTTTACCCTGCGCCTGGACGAAACCGGCAGTTTCTACCTCGAGGATTTTCAGGCGCAAGCGGCGGGGCTCTCGCTCGCTGCGACGGCTGAGTTCTCGTCGACGGGCCGGCTGGTGCGTGCCGATATCGGGCAATTGCAGATCGAGGAGCTGGTCGACCTGGCTGGGAGTCTCACCGGACCGCTGGAAGCGGGCGGCGCCTTTGGTGCCCGTTTCACCGGGCGATATCTGGATATTCGCGAGCTGCGACCGCATCTGCGTGAATTCGGCGGGGGCGAGGGCGAGATGATGCCGCTCTCTGCATCACTGGATGTGGGGCGGTTGATCGTCTCGGATCGAAACCAGCTCGATGATTTCAGCCTGATCTGGCGCAGCGAAGCTGCCGGGATCCGGGCCTTTTCGCTCGCCGGGACATCTCCGGACGGACCTTTCCAGGCCAGCTTCGGCGCCGAAGAAGACGGCGGCGTGCGTGAATTGCGGCTCGAGGCCCAGTCGGCCGGGCGGCTGGCCGCCCTGGTCGGCGGCGAGGGCTATGCGCGCGGCGGGCAGGTCTCGGTTCTTGGCGAAGCGCCGCCGCTGGGCACGGAAGGCCCGTTGACGGCGCGAGTGGAAATTCGCGACCTGACGCTGGTACAGGTGCCGATTCTGGCCCGCATTCTCGCGGCCGGCTCCTTCGAGGGGCTGTCGGCCCTGCTCAATGGCGAAGGTATCGAGTTCGATACCATCGGTGCCAGCGTGATGTTCGAGGATGATCTGCTGACAATCGGCGAGGCGAGCGCCCGCGGCAGCGCGCTGGGCGTGACGGCCAGCGGGACAGTGGACTTTGCCGGTCAACGCGCCGCAATCGACGGCAATCTGGCCCCGTCCTACGTGCTCAATTCATTCCTCGGTGAGTTGCCGGTGATCGGCGACATGCTGGTTTCCCGGCCGGGCGAGGGGATTATCGGGATTGTCTATTCCGTCGAGGGGCCGTTCGACAGCCTCACCGTGTTTGCAAATCCGCTCTCGGCACTGGCTCCGGGTTTCCTGCGTCGCATTTTCGAGGGCAGTGCCGCCGACCGGGCGGCCCGCGACCGCGCCGAGGCGCGGGACGAGGCAACGCCCAGGGAATTGCCCGAGATCCTGCCCGAGGATATCCTGCGCGACCTGCCGGCGCCTGAGGGCAAGCCCGATGAGCCCGCCCCCGAGACCCTGCCGGAGCCGGATTAGGCGGCGACGGGCTTGGCCAGGGCGTGGCGTTTCTTGCCGATCGACAGCTTGATCGCGCCGTCCTGAACCATGTCGGCACTGGCCATCATCATCGGGTCGGTAATGGTCTCGCCATTGAGTTTGGCGGCTCCGGCCTTGATATGCCGGCGCACTTCGCCATTCGACGCGGCCAGGCCGCATTCGACGAAGAGCTGGACCAGGGAAACCCCGCCGCTCTCCAGACCCGCGAACTCGACAGTCGGCAGTCCGGCACCGGCGCCGCCTTCAGCGAAGGTCTGTTTCGCGGTCTGTTCGGCTTCGCGGGCCGCGTCAGCGCCATGCAGCAGCGTGGTCGCCTCATTGGCGAGGCGGATTTTCGCCGTGTTGATGTCGGCGCCTTCAAGCGCTTCCAGCGCCGCGATCTCGGCCATCGGAACATCGGTGAACAGCCGCAGGAAACGGCCGACATCGGCATCCTCGGTATTGCGCCAGAACTGCCAGTATTCATACGGGCTGAGCTGGTCGGCATTGAGCCAGACGGCGCCCTCGGCGGTCTTGCCCATCTTGGCACCCGATGCCGTGGTGATCAGCGGCGTGGTGAAGCCGAAGACTTCCGCCTGGTCGACGCGGCGGCACAGCTCGACGCCATTGACGATATTGCCCCACTGGTCGCCGCCGCCCAGCTGGAGCGTGCAGCCATGGCGGCGCAACAGCTCCAGGAAATCGACCGCCTGCAACAGCATGTAGTTGAATTCCAGGAAGGTCAGCGGCTGTTCACGCTCCAGCCGCAGCTTGACGGAATCGAAGGTCAGCATGCGGTTGATCGTGAAATGCGGTCCGAACAGGCGCAGGAATTCGATATAGCCGTATTGCGACAGCCATTCGTCATTATCGACCACGATGGCGTCGGTCGGGCCGTCGCCGATCTTCACCAGCGCATCGAAGGCGGTCAGGATCGAGGTCTTGTTGGCCTGGATCTGCTCATGGGTCAGCATGGAGCGGGTCTTGTCCTTGCCCGACGGGTCGCCGATCTTGGTCGTGCCGCCGCCCATCAGGATGATCGGCTTGTGCCCGGCCTGCTGCATCCGCCGCAGCATCATGATCTGCACCAGCGAGCCGACATGCAGGCTCGCGCCGGTCGCGTCGAAACCGATATAACCGGTCACAATCCCCGCTTTCGCCGCCTCATCAAGGCCGTCGAGATTGGTGGACTGGAAGTGGTAGCCGCGCTCGACCAGCGTGTTGACCAGATCGGATTTGTATTCGCTCATGACGTCTCTCCTGCTACATGGGCTTCTAGGTCGACTAGCCACGCGAGAAAAGAGGGCCCGCGCATGAAATACGTGATCGGATTGATGAGCGGCACATCGCTGGACGGCGTCGATGCGGCCCTGATCCGGACCGACGGCGAGCGGATCTCCGAATTTGGCGCGGGTGAGACGCGTGAATACACCGCGACTGAACGGGCGGTGCTGCAGGCCGCTGTCGATGCCGCGCTGGCCTGGAATTTCGAGGGCGAGGCCCCGGATTTTGCCGCCGCCGAAGCGGTGCTCACAGCTAGTCATGGTGAACTGGTCGAGGCGCTGATGGCCGAGGCGGGGCTGGGTTCGGGCGAGATCAGCCTGGTCGGATTTCACGGCCAGACGGTTTTGCACCGCGCGCCGTCGGGACGGCGCAAGGGCCGCACCCTGCAGATCGGTGACGGGCCGGCGCTGGCCGAGCGGCTGGGTATTGATGTCGTGTATGATTTCCGCAGTGCCGATGTTGTAGAGGGCGGGCAGGGGGCACCGCTTGCCCCGCTCTATCATGCGGCCCTGGTGGATCAGGGCGGGCTGGAACTGCCGCTCGCCGTGGTCAATCTCGGCGGCGTGGCCAATGTCACCTGGCTTGCGCCGGACAGCGACCCGATCGCTTTTGATACCGGCCCGGCCAATGGTCTGATCGATGCCTGGTGTCAGCAGCGGCGCGGTGTCAGCCATGATTTCAATGGCGAGCTGGCGGCGCAGGGAAGAATTGATCCCGCCGCCCTGAAACAATTGATGAAACACCCCTTCTTCGCCAAGGCCCCGCCGAAATCCCTCGACCGTTGGGACTTCTCGCTCGATCCGGTCCGGCATCTTGGCGATGCCGATGGCGCAGCGACGCTGACAGCCTTTACGGCACGGACAGTGGCGGCGGCGATCGATCAGCTTGGCCAGCCCGGACGCATTCTGGCGACCGGCGGCGGGCGCCACAATCCGGTCCTGATGCGCATGATGGGCGAGGCGATGGGGGTGCGACCCGAGGCCGTCGAGGCAGTGGGCTGGCGTGGTGACCTGCTGGAGGCGGAAGCTTTCGCCTGGCTTGCGGCCCGCACGGCCGCCGGACTGCCGACCAGTATCCCGTCGACAACCGGTGTCTCACGGCCCGTCAGCGGTGGCCGTCTCGCGCATCCCGCCGCTTGATTGCCGACGTGAAAGCGCCGCCAGCTTGAAAGCCGGCGGCGTCTTCATCTCGGTCCTGCGGCGCTTGCGTATCAGCGCTTGCCGGTGATCTGGCGTTCGGAGCGTTCTTTCTCGACCAGTGGAATGCGATCATCGAGATAGGTGTTGATCCGGCGTTCCAGCTCGGGGAGGTGTTCGGTGAACAGGTGATTGGCGTCGGGGATGATATCGCGCTGGATCTCGATACCCTTTTGCACACGCACCTTGGACATCACGCGCTCGACATCCTCGGCCGGCACGATCTTGTCGGCGCCGCCATGGACGATGATGCCGGAAGCCGGGCAGGGCGCGAGGAAGGTGAAGTCATACATATTGGTTGGCGGGGCGACGGAGACGAAGCCGGCGATTTCCGGACGGCGCATCAGGAGCTGCATACCGACCCAGGCGCCAAAGGAATGGCCAGCAACCCAGCAATAGCGTGCGGTGGCGTTATAGCCCTGCACCCAGTCGAGCACGGTGGCGGCATCGGAGAGCTCGCCAAGTCCCTGATCATAGCTGCCCTGGCTGCGGCCGACGCCGCGGAAATTGAAACGCAGGGTCGCGAAATTCCGCTTGCGGAATGAATCATACATCATCTCGACGAGCGGGTTTTCCATATGTCCGCCGCCAAGCGGATGGGCATGGAGAATCAGCGCGACAGGTGCTGTCGGGTCTTCGCTCGGGCTGTAACGCCCTTCAAGCCGGCCGGCCGGGCCGGGAATGATTACGTCAGGCATTCAGTCTCGCCTTCCTGGGTGGTACCAATGATTTCGTGCAGCCATGCGGCAAATCGCGCCTTGTAACGGCGCGGGACCGAGGCCATATACTTGACTAACCTACTCGGATATTGGACTCGCATGCTCAATCACGATCGCGCGCCCTTCCGAAGGGGCGGGTCTTAGCATGATCGGGATGCGAGATGCGAGTGTTTAAGGAGGCAAACGCATGAAGCTGAGCACCAAGGGACGTTATGCCGTCATGGCGATGGCCGACCTTGCCGCTGCGAGCGGCGGCGGTCCGGTAACGCTGGCGGAAATTGCCTCGCGCCAGTCGATCTCATTATCCTATCTGGAACAATTGTTTGCCAAGCTGCGCCGGGCCGATGTCGTCACCAGTGTGCGCGGACCGGGCGGTGGCTATCGCCTTAGCCGCCAGGCGGACGAGATCCGCATTTCCGATATCATCACCGCCGTTGACGAACCGCTGCGCGCGACGCGCTGTTCCAATGCCAAGGGCTGTCTGGCCGATGGCCGCCGCTGCGTCACCCATGATCTCTGGGACGAGTTGAGTCGGCATATCTTCCTCTTTCTCAGCTCGGTGACCCTTGAAGACGTCACCCAGCGCCGCGTCCAGGGTTCGGCCAGCGGTGCCAGCGGGCGGCTCGATCGCGCGGTCGGCCTGTTGATGAATCACGAGGCGGCCGAATAGCGTCATGCGGGTCTATCTCGATCATAATGCGAGCACGGCGATCCGGCCGGAGGTGGTCGCGGCGATGGCGGACGCCATGAGCCGGACTGCCAATCCCTCTTCGGTGCACCGCGACGGCCAGCAGGCCGCGCGCGCCGTCGAGGATGTGCGCCGCCTTGTCGGGCGCTTGCTGTGCGCGCGGGCCGAGGATGTGATCTTCACCTCCGGAGGCACCGAAGCGACCAATCTGGCGATCCATTCCGCGATCGACGCCGGGGAGGCCGGCTGTCTGATAGTCTCGGCGCTCGAGCATGAGGCAATTGCCGCAACGGCGCGTGCCTCCGGCCTGCCGGTCGAGACCCTTCCGGTGACGCGCGACGGCATTGCCGATCTGGCCTGGCTGGAAGCGCGCCTCGCCAATTGGAATTCCGAGCAGGACGGGCGCCCGGTTTTGGCCCTGATGCTGGCCAATAACGAGATCGGCACAATCCAGCCGGTCGCGGCGGCCGCAAGACTGATCCATGAACATGACGGGCTGATGATCGTCGACGCCATACAGGCTGCCGGCAAGATTCCGGTCGATTTTGCGGCCCTTGGCGCTGATTACATGGCGATTTCGGCCCACAAATTCGGTGGCCCGCAGGGCAGCGGTGCCCTGATTGCGGCCTGCAATGCCCCGCTCTCGCGCCATCATCATGGTGGCGGCCAGGAAAAGGGCCGTCGAGGCGGGACGTTGAATGTTGCCGGCATTGCCGGTCTCGGTCAGGCGCTGGAACTGGCGGTCGCGGATCTGGACAATTTCGCCAGCCTGGCAAAATGGCGTGATGCCCTCGCGGCACGACTCAAGACGGCGGCGCCGGAGATTGAAATTCTCGGCGAGGGCGCCCCGCGCCTGCCCAATACGCTCTCCATCTCCCATCCGTCCTGGAAGGGCGAGACGCAGGTCATGGCGATGGATCTGGCGAATATCTCGATCAGCGCCGGTTCGGCCTGTTCTTCCGGCAAGGCGCGTGGCTCCAAGGCGGGCCTGGCGCTTGGCCTCGACACAGGCCCGGCCGAGGGCCTGGTCCGGATCAGCTTCGGCTGGACCTCCCGTGAATCCGACATCGATGTGTTCGCGCGCGCCTGGACGGCTGCGCACGCCCGCATCGCCCCGAAACTCCCAGTGAACGCCTGAGGGCGGTAGGTAAAATGGCAGCGATCAAACAGACCATCGATGATGTCCGCGAGCTGGAATCCGGCAAGTACAAGTATGGCTTCACGACTGATGTCGAACAGGACATCGCGCCGAAGGGGCTGAACACCGACATCATCCGCTATATCTCCGCCACCAAGGACGAGCCGCAATGGATGCTCGACTGGCGTCTGGCCGCCTATGAGCGCTTCCAGGAGATGGAAAATCCGGAATGGGCCAATGTCCATTATCCCGAGATCGACTACCAGAATATCCGCTATTATGCCGGCGCCAAGGCGGGCGTGAAGTACGACTCGATTGATGACGTGCCCGAGGAAATCCTCGCCGATTTCGCCAAGCTGGGCATTCCCCTGCGCGAGCAGGAAGTCCTGCTCGGGGTCAAGGGATCGGAAAACAAGGTCGCCGTTGATGCCGTGTTCGACAGCGTCTCCGTCGTCACGACCTTCAAGGCGGAGCTGGCCAAGGCCGGCGTCATCTTCTGCCCGATCTCCGAAGCCCTGCGCGATCATCCCGAGCTGGTGAAGAAATATCTCGGCTCGGTGGTTCCGGCTTCCGACAATTTCTTCGCGACCCTCAATTCGGCCGTCTTCTCCGACGGCTCCTTTGTCTATGTACCGCCCGGCGTGCGCTGCCCGATGGAGCTCTCGACCTATTTCCGCATGAATGCCGAAGGCACGGGCCAGTTCGAGCGCACTTTGATCATCGCTGACAAGGGCTCTTACGTCTCCTATCTGGAGGGCTGTACGGCACCGATGCGCGACGAGAACCAGCTCCACGCCGCCGTGGTTGAGCTGATCGCGCTCGACGATGCCGAGATCAAATACTCCACCGTGCAGAACTGGTGGCCCGGCGATGCTGACGGCAAGGGCGGGGTCTATAACTTCGTCACCAAGCGTGGCGATTGCCGTGGCAAGAATGCCAAGATCTCCTGGACCCAGGTCGAGACCGGCTCGGCCATCACCTGGAAATATCCGTCCTGCATCCTGCGCGGCGAGAATTCGCGCGGCGAGTTCTATTCCATCGCCGTCACCAATGGGCATCAGCAGGCCGATACCGGCACCAAGATGATCCATCTCGGCAAGGGCTCGACCAGCCGCATCATTTCCAAGGGTATTTCCGCGGGCAAGTCTGACCAGACTTATCGCGGTCTGGTCTCGGTGCATGCCAAGGCCGAGGGCGCCCGAAATTTCACCCAGTGTGACAGCCTGTTGATCGGCGATACCTGCGGCGCCCACACCGTGCCCTATATCGAGTGCAAGACGCCGAAAGCCATTCTCGAGCACGAGGCGACGACAACGCGCCTGTCCGAGGACCAGCTCTTCTACGCCCGCCAGCGCGGCCTCTCCGAGGAGCAGGCGACCGCGCTTCTGGTCAATGGTTTCGTTCGCGACGTATTGCAGCAATTGCCAATGGAATTTGCCGTCGAGGCACAGAAGCTTCTCGCGGTCAGCCTTGAGGGGAGTGTGGGATGAGCGGACTCGACAAGCTGACACTGGTTTGCGCTGTGGCGCTGGCACTGGGCGCTTGCGATGCGGCGACCGACAGCACGGCACTGGCCACCGGTGGTGAGGTTGCTCCGGAAGCGGAAGTCTCCGAGCGTGGCGGCGATGCCTGGTGCGATGAATTCGAGGCCGGCGAGGGCTCGTCGACCGATTGCGCCCTGCGTGTCGATGATCAGCGCTTTGTCTATCTCGACTATCTCACCGATGAGGATGGCTATGCCTCGCAAATGGTGTTGAGCCAGCACAGTTTTGCCGGCGCCACGCTGGCGACCTCCGGGCCGATCGATGTCGAGCCGGTTTATGGCGTTGCGGCGCTGCGCGATCTGGACGGCGACGGCACGGCCGAACTGGTGATCCCGCTCTTCGCCGGCAATGTGAACACGGTTTATGCGGTCTGGCGCCAGGATGCGGCCGGGCTGTTTGCGCCGGTTGGTGAAGTCTCCACCTATGGCATTGACAGCCTGGAGCTGCGCGACGGCCTGATCATCGCGCCTTCGCGCGGCAGTGCCGTGACCTATTACGAGACCGCCTCGCGCTTCGGTGCGGACGGGATCGAGACCGTCTATGAGCTGGAAATGAACTATGACAGCCGCACCTGCCGGCTGGCCGATGAGAGCGGGCTGGCTGCTGCAGGCCTCGACGCCGCCGCGCTGATCTCGGCTTGCGAAGCGCGCGATTGGTGAAACTGATGTCCGCCGCCAACACCAAAGCCCCCAGGGAGGGGAAAATGAGCCTGAAGAACCGCATAATGCTGGCGCTTGCGAGCTGTGTCCTGATCGGCGGCGCGGGGTGTACCCAGGATTTCGACCAGCCGGATTTTGTCCACGACGAGGGCCAGCCCTGGTGTGACGAGCTGGAGGCGGGCACGGGCTCGACCGATTGCGCCCTGCTGCTCGGCGAGGATCACCTCCTGTTTTTCGAGTATGCACCGGCGGCCCGCGGCACACGCCTGATGGTCAATCTCAACACGCTCGAAGGCCAGGAAGTCCAGAGCTTCGGTCCGATCATCATTGACGGAGCCATGGCCAGCCCGGCCCTGCGCGACATCAATGCTGATGAGCGCGAAGAGCTCTTCATCCCGATGATGACCGGCAATGTGAACACACTCTATTCGCTCTGGCAGCAGGATGATGAAGGCCTGTTTCACCGCGCTGGCGAAGTGTCGGGCTTTGATGTCGACGGGTTTGAGTTGCGGGGTGGTCTGATGATTACCCATTCGCGCGGCGATGCGGCGACCGCCTACGAGACTGCCAGCCGTCTGACCGTCGACGGGCTCGGAACCGTCTATGAGATGCTGATCGACTATGCCGCACGGGATTGCCGCCTGCTCGACCAGAGCGGTCTCGCAGCGATGCAGATGTCGGCAGCGGCGGTGATCGCGGCCTGCGAAAGCCGGGACTGGTGAGATTGTACACGAATTGAATTTTGGCGAATTCCGCCATGCGACACTGATGATTGCAAGAGAGTAACAATGCTTAAAATCAATAACCTGCACTGCAAAGTTGAAGCTCAGGATGGGGTGGAGAAATTCATTCTCAACGGCATCACGCTCGAGGTTCCGGCCGGCGAAGTGCATGCGATCATGGGGCCGAACGGATCCGGCAAGTCGACGCTCTCTTATGCCGTCACCGGCCGCGATGGCTATGAGGTCACCGAGGGCTCTATTCTGTTCAATGGCGAGGAGATCGGCGAAATGGCGCCGGAGGAACGCGCCGCGCGCGGGCTGTATCTCTCTTTCCAATATCCGGTTGAAATCCCCGGCGTGCCGACGCTGATCTTCCTGAAGGAAGCGCTCAATGCCCAGCGCGTTGCGCGCGGCGAGGCCGAGATTTCGGCACCGGACTTCATGAAGCTGGCGCGGGAGAAGGCGAAACAGCTTTCCATCTCGATGGACATGCTCAAACGCCCGGTCAATGTCGGCTTTTCCGGTGGCGAGAAGAAGCGGCTGGAAATTCTCCAGGCGCTAATCCTCGAGCCGAAATTCCTCATCCTCGACGAGACCGATAGCGGCCTCGATATCGATGCCCTCAAGGTCGTCGCCGACGGCGTCAACACGCTGCGCTCGCCGGAGCGGGGCATGCTGGTCATCACCCACTATCAGCGCCTGCTCGACTATATCAAACCCGATGTCGTCCACATCCTGGCCGCGGGCCGCATCGTCAAGTCCGGTGGCCCCGAACTCGCGCACGAGCTCGAAGCCGAAGGCTATGACAAATATATCGGCGAGGCGGCCTGACCATGGGCGTGATCAAACCTGTCGCGGCTGAAACCGCCCTGATCGACGCTCTCGACGGTGCGACCGGCTGGCTGGCGCAATTGCGCGAAGCCACCCGCACGCAGGGCCTGCCGACGCGCCGCAATGAAATGTGGAAATGGTCGGACCTGCGCCGCGCTGCCGGCGAGATTTCCGGTGCGGGCGCGATCACCCTCAAGGGTGCCGCCAGCGACGTTTTGGAGCCCGCTGACGGCGAAACCGTCGATCTGGGCATCCATGCAAGCGCCGGGGCCAGCGCGGCTGCGCTGAAGCTCACCGTCAAATCCGGCCGCGCCGTGACCCTGGTCGAGCGCTATGGCTGCGATGCCGGCTCGCTCGGCAATATGCATCTCGACATCACGATCGAGGAGGGCGCTCGGCTGGAGCGCATCTGCATCCATGACGAGGCCGATCAGGGCATTCTGATCGCCTCTTCGAAGATCGATCTCGCACAGCACGCCAAGCTCACCCAGATCGCACTCTCCTTCGGTGGCAAGCTGATCCGCAATGAGACCCACGTCATGCATGCCGGCGAGCACAGCGAAGCCAATCTACACGGCGTCTATCTGCTCAATGCGGGGCGCCATTTCGACTACACCACCTCGGTCCACCATACGGGGCCGGGCGGTGTCACCCGCCAGCTGGTGAAGGGCGCTGTTGCGGCCCATGCCCGCGGTGTCTTCCAGGGCAAGTTCAAGGTCGACCGCGCCGCCCAGCTCACCGATGCCAAGATGACCCATCGCGCCCTGATGCTCGATGACCGGGCCGAGATCGATGCCAAGCCCGAGCTGGAAATCTATGCCGACAATGTCCAGTGCGCCCATGGCAATGCCATCGGTACGCTCGACGAGACGGCGCTCTTCTACATGCGCCAGCGCGGCATCCCGCTGGTCCAGGCGCAGGCTTTGCTGATCGAGAGCTACCTCGCCGAACCGCTGGATTTCGTGACCGACGAGGCCCTGCGTGATGAATTGCGGGCACGGCTGCAGCAGCGTTTGAGGTCGATCTCATGACAGCTCAGCCCAAAACCGTGACCGCGCCGCTCAACATCCCGGCGATCCGCAATGAATTCCCGATCCTGCAGCGCGAGATCAACGGGAAGCCGCTGGTCTATCTCGACAATGCGGCCTCTGCCCAGAAGCCGGAATTCGTCATTGAAAGCGTCGCCGGGGTTTACCGGAGCTATTACGCCAATGTGCATCGCGGCCTGCATACCCTGGCCAATGAATCGACCGAGGCGTTTGAGCTGGCGCGCGATGATGTGCGCCGTTTCATCAATGCCGCACGTACCGAAGAGATCGTTTTTACCCGTGGCTCGACCGAGGCGATCAATCTGGTCGCCCACTCTTTCGGCCAAGGCCTGAAGCCTGGCGATGAGATCATCATCAGCCGGATGGAGCATCACTCCAACATCGTGCCTTGGAGAATGTTGGCCGATGCCAAGGGGTTGACCCTGCGCTGGGCGGATGTGACGCCGGCCGGGGAGCTGAGTTATCCACAGTTGGCAGACATGGTTAACGCGAAGACCAAACTGATCGCGATCAGCCATATGTCCAATGTGCTCGGCACCATCAACAATGCCCGGCGCATCATGGAAATCGCCCGCGCGGCCGGCGTGCCCGTCCTGTTCGACGGCTCGCAATCGGCGGTCCATATCCCCGTCGACATGCAGGAACTGGGCTGTGACTTCTTCGTCTTCACCGGCCACAAGCTCTACGGCCCGTCCGGCATTGGCGTGCTTTACGCCAGGGGCGACTGGCTTGAGCGTCTGCCACCCTTCATGGGTGGCGGCGAGATGATTGCCGATGTCTATGAGGACCGGCTGACCTTCGCCGACCCGCCGCACAAGTTCGAGGCCGGCACGCCGCCCATTGCCGATGCGATCGGTCTGGGCGCCGCGATCCGCTGGCTGGAACGCCATGACCGTGCTGCCATCATGGAGCATGAGCGTGCGCTAATGGATCGTGCCGTCACAGGCATGGCCGGGATCGAGGGTGTGCGCATTATCGGCACAGCCCAGGACAAGGGCGCCATCATCAGCTTTGCCATGGAGGGCGCGCATCCCCACGATATCGCGCAAATCCTCGACAAGTATGGCGTCGCCATTCGTGCCGGGCATCATTGCGCCCAGCCGCTGATGCGTCATATGGGCGTCAACGCCACGGCGCGCGCCAGTTTTGCCATCTACAACACACTTGAAGAGGCCGATGCATTTGTCGACGCATTGAAAAAGGCCCGCGAGTTTCTCATCTAGGTATGACCATGACCGATAGCACCACACGAGACGTGATCGATCTTTCCGGATCGCCAGCCATGACAACCGACGCGCCGGCGGCCGCTGCGGAGCCTGTGGCGGATGCACCCAAGCCGGAACCGATACCGGTCGAGGAACTGGCGAAGATCACCGATGAGGTCATCGTCCAGCTCAAGACTGTCTATGATCCGGAAATACCGGTCGATATCTATGAGCTCGGCCTGATCTACAAGGTCGATCTGGAAGATGACCGCACGCTGAAGGTCGTGATGTCGCTTACCGCGCCCGGTTGCCCTGTGGCTGGCGAGATGCCTGGCTGGGTGCAGGAAGCGGTTCAGCGCGTCGAGGGCGTCAACAAGGCCGAGGTCGAGCTGACCTTCGACCCGCCATGGACTCCGGACCGCATGTCTGACGAGGCCCGCCTTTCCCTGAACATGTTTTGACGGACGGAAAACCGATTATGGCAAGACGTGAAAGACCCAAGGCCGTCACCCTGTCCGAAGCGGCAGCGCAGCGGGTCAAATCCATCATGGCCCAGCGTGGCGCGGGCTTTCTGCGCGTTGGCGTCAAGAATGGCGGCTGTGCCGGCATGGAATACGTGATGGACTATGTCGCGGCACCCGAGCCGCTCGACGAGCGTGTCGAGGACAAGGGCGTGGAAATCGTGCTCGAATCCAAGGCTTTGCTCTTCCTGCTCGGCACCGAGCTCGATTACGAGACCACGGCGCTCCACTCCAAATTCGTCTTCCGCAATCCCAACCAGACCGATGCCTGCGGCTGCGGCGAGAGCGTCACCATTGTACCGGTGCGCGAGCACTGAGCATGATGCAGCTGATCTATTCGCCAACCTCGCCCTATGCCCGCAAATGCCGGATCCTGGTGCGGGAACTGGCCCTGCAGCACGTTGTCACCGAGATCGCCGACAATCCGTTCGAGGATTCCGCGACGCTGTTGCAGGCCAATCCGCTCGGACGCGTGCCGTGCCTGGTGCTCGATGACGGTCAGGCCCTGACCGAGAGCGGCCTGATCAGTGCCTGGCTCAATGACCGCGCCGCAACGCCATGGTCCTCCGGATGGGATGACCGCCGTCTTGAGGCGCTCGGCAGCGGACTGCTCGATCTGGCCGTGGCGCGGCGTGTCGAGATGGTGCGCGACGAGGCGATCTACAGCAGCTTCTGGCTCGGCCGGCGTGAGCGCGGAATCCTGCGGACGCTCGACGAGCTGGAGCGCGAATGTGCGACACCTGTTGAGCCGCTCAGCCTTGGCGGTCTGACGATTGCCCTGGCGGTTGATTATCTCGATTTCCGCTTTCCCGAGTGCGAATGGCGCCAGCAAAGGCCGGGGCTGGCGGCGCTGCATGGGGCCTGGGCCGGGCGGGCGAGTTTCGCCGCGACAGCACCGCCGCTCTGACATGAAAACGCCGCCCCGAAAGGAGGCGGCGTTTTCATGTCAAAGGGATCGATGAGCCTGGATCAGGCCGCGTCGCGTCCAAGCTGGCTGGTCGCGCCATCCGTAGTGGTGCGATTGCGGCCTTCTGTCTTGGAGCGATAGAGATGCGTGTCGGCCCGCTCGATCAGCGCCTCGATCGACTCGCTTCCCTGGAAGGTCGCGATCCCCATCGAGATGGTGATATTGCCCAGATCCTCATTGGTGGATTTGCGCAGCAATTTCTTGGATTCGACCGTGCGGCGGATTTTCTCCGCAATTGCGAGGGCCTCTTCCGGCGTTGCGCCTGGCATCACGATGCCGAATTCCTCGCCGCCATAGCGTGCCACAACATGCGATTCCGGAGCATGACGGGTCAGGCAGCCAGCAACGAAGCGGATGATCTGGTCACCGGTCTGGTGACCCCAGGTGTCATTGAAGCGTTTGAAGAAGTCGATATCGCACAGGACCAGGCTCAGGGGCGTGCCCGTGGTATCGGCTTCGCGGCGCGCCTTGCGCAGGCTCTCATCGAAGCGTTTGCGATTGGCAATGCCGGTGAGGGCATCGGTCATCGCTTCTTCACGCACCCGCTCGAGATTGTCGCGCAGCTGGGTGACCTCTTTCGAGGTCGCCTGCAATTTGTTTTCGAGATCATGGCTGCGGCGCTGCATTTTCGCGGTCGCCGAGACAAGCGATTCGACGAGCTTCTTGATGCCCGGATCGCTGACGGCCTCGCCCAGTTGTGATGTCGCACCGGCGAGGGTCTCGCCATAGGCCAGCGTGTCGGCTTCGGCAGCGCGCAGGCTTTCCTGCACATTGCCCAGCTCGCGGCTCATCATGCCGCCACTTTCCAGGATTGCGTCCTGGATGGCACGCCACTGGAAATACTGATCGAACAGATCGGAACTGATCTCGGGTGTGAATGTATCGCCGGCTTCGATATGAGCTCGAACCGACTCACACAGCTCGGGATTGGTGTCGCTGGCGAAACTGATCCAGACGGCGTAATTTTCTGGGGTCGGCGGAACATCAAATTGCTCCATGAGGTCCAGCGCTTTCAGCGCGAACTCTCTGCCGTCCTTACCCAATAAACGTCCGTTCACGAGAGACCCTTCCCTGTCGAGGCCCCGAGTGTCCCTGGGGCCTTTCAAGCAAGCTAGCCGTGAAAGGAAAAGAAGAGGTAAAAATCGCTCATATTGTATGATTAACAGATCGTGCAGGCCGAAAACGGCCCGCCCGATCACCTCATACGCCGGCGTCAGCCCTGGGTCTGCATGAACCCCGGCACGTGTTCGCCAAAGCCGACGACATCACGGTCCTGGCCTTCGCCCTGGCCGCGGCGCGAGCCGGATTTGCGTTCGCCCGAACGGCTGTTGCGGGACGGTGCGGCCTTTGCCGGACGTGTCTCGTGCGGTTCGCCCGGCTTAACGGGGCCTTGCTCCGTGGCTGGTGCGGCATCGGCCTTCGGGGCACTCGCCGCCGGAGCTTCAGCTTTTGCTGCCGGAGCAGGGGGCTTTGCAGGCGTGTCTGCCACGGGAGCCGCTGCGGCTTCCGGCTTGGGCTCGCGGGGCTTGCGGGTCGAGCGACGACCGCGCGGCGTGCGCGGTGCGCTGGTCTCTTCGGCAGCCTCGGGGGCGGCGGCGGGCACTTCGCCCGCAGGCGCAACACTCGCGGCCGGCGCGGCTGCTTCAGCAGCCGGGCTGGCAGGCGCAGCGCCGGGCGCTGGCAGATCGGGGATGTCCTGGCGCGTCAGCTTGAGGATGGCGGCAAGGTTCTTCTCATCGCCCGGGGCAAAGATCGTCACGGCGGTGCCGGTCTTGCCGGCCCGGCCGGTGCGGCCGATGCGGTGGACGTAATCATCGGCATGATGCGGCATGTCATAATTGAAGACATGGCTGACATCGGGAATGTCGAGACCGCGTGCGGCAACGTCACTGGCGACGAGGAAGCGGATGCTGTCATCCTTGAACCCGGCCAGGGTAGCGGTGCGGACCGACTGGTCGAGATCGCCATGGATAGGCGAGGCGGGGATGCCGTATTTGGTCAGCTCGCGGGCCACCATGTCGACATCGCGCTTGCGGTTGCAGAAAATGATGCCGTTCTTGACGCCTTCGCGGGTCATCGCATCACGCAGGGCCGCGCGCTTGGTTTTGGGCTGGGCGTCGTGGACGCGTGCCAGATACTGCTCGATATTGACGCCAGTCGTGGCCGGGCGTCCGACTTCAACCCGGACCGGGTCGTCGAGGAAGCGGTCGATCAGGCTCTTGATCTCGTTCGGCATGGTGGCCGAGAAGAACAGGGTCTGACGACGTGGCGGGGTCAGCGAGAAAATCTTCTCGAGATCCGGGATGAAACCCATGTCGAGCATGCGGTCGGCTTCATCGACGACGAGGATCTGGACGCCGTTGAGCAGCAGTTTGCCGCGACCGAAATGGTCAAGCAGCCGGCCCGGGGTCGCGATCAGCACATCGGCGCCGCGATCGAGAATGGCTTGCTGGGGCCCGAAGGCGACGCCGCCGATCAGCAAGGCCATCGAGAGGCGCTGACCCTTGGCATAGGATTCGAAATTTTCGGCGCACTGGGCGGCGAGTTCGCGGGTTGGTGCGATAATCAGGGAGCGGGGCATGCGGGCCTTGGCCCGGCCGCGCGAAAGCAGTTCGATCAGGGGCAGCACAAAGGCCGCAGTCTTGCCGGTGCCGGTCTGGGCAATGCCCAGCACGTCGCGACCGGTCAATGCTGGCAGGATGGCGCCGGCCTGGATCGGGGTGGGTTCTGTATAGCCCGCCGCGGTGATTGCGGTGAGCAGTTTCGGGCTTAACCCGAGGTCTTCGAACGTCATGGCGTCCTTTTAAATCTGAAGCAGCATCAGGCTGGGAGCAAAAATGACGTGGCCGCGCCGAAACGGCGCGGCCACGAATGCAGAGGCAAAATACGTTTCCTGTGCGTTCTGTCAACGCACAGGCAGAGATTCCTCAACGACGATAGGCGAACGGCGTCTCGTCAGTGATATTCATGTAACGGTCGCGCAGCTGCGTCTGACGGGAGGTCAAAGCGGCTGGCTCGCCATTGATCAGCATCGCCACCGGCGCGCTCATCACTTCCAGCGGATCGCCGTCCCAGACCACCACATCGCCGGTATAACCCGCGGCGAGGGCACCGAAACGGTCCCCGACGCCATAGATTTCCGCCGGTGTCAGCGTGATGGCACGGAAGGCTGCATCCCAGGGCACACCATGCCCGACGGCATTGCCGGCGTGCTGGGTCAGCAGGCGGGCATTGAAATACCCGTCAGCGGACTCGGTGGTGTAGGCGACCGTGACGCCGGCCTGTTGCAGACGCGCTGCGCCTTCAAGCGTCGAGCCGAGGGCGTCGAACGTGCTGGGCAGATTGCGGATCGGATCGATCAGAACCGGCACGCCGGCAGCAGCCAGCTCGTCGGCCACCATCCAGGCTTCGGCACCGCCCTGGATGATCAACTGCATCGGTGCGTGTTCGGCCTTGAAGCGCAAGGCGCGGCGGATATCCGCCGCACGATCGAGATTCATCACCAGCGGAATGCGCCCGCGCACCACCGGCACCAGGGCCGCGGCATCATAGCGGTTGAGGGCATCGCCCTCATGATCACCACTGAACCGGCCCGGATAACCGCGAGCATCGGCGAAGGCCGCGTCGAGATAGGTCCATGCCGCCGAGCGCGAGCCGCCTGCCGTGGCTGCGCCGGACTGGCTCAGATCGGCAAATACGAAACTGCCCTCTTCGAACAGCGAGGTGCTGGAACCGGAGGTGTCGATCAGGCCACCCTGGCCGGCAAAGATATTCCAGCCGGTCGAGGGATAGAGCGCCGCACGAGTGATGCCGCCCATCCGGTTGGACGGGATATGCGTGCCGGCCGGATTGAAGCTGTCGGCAACGTCAAGTGCGACGGAGTAGGGCGATGAGTCGCCGCTGGCGTCATTGGTGGTGTCTTCGAGCGCAACCTCGATCAGGCCCAGCTGGGTGACCGGGGCAAAAATGCCCGGCGTGATCCAGCCGCCATCGGCGTCGATGACAGTGGTGCCGACCGGAATGGTGACATCGCTGCCAACAGCGACGATATCACCGTCGCGGACCAGCACTGTGCCGTCCTCGATAATGCCCGCATCGGTATTGGTGACGACGTGGCCATTGGTGACGGCGTAGGTCTGGGCAAAGCCTGGCGCAGCCAGGACCATGCCGAGCGCAAGTGCGGAAATGAAGCGTTGCATTATTGGTCTCCCTCACCAGGTTGGCCGAGCATGAAGTCGCGGACAGGCTGCATGGCCTCGTCACTGCGGTCATAGGTCAGGGCACCGTCGATCCAGACGCGGTCGGCGCGTGCATAGCTGCTGAACGGATCGGCGGACCACAGCACGATGTCGGCGCGTTTGCCGACTTCGAGTGAGCCGGTCTGGTCGTCAATACCCAGCGCGGTGGCCGGGTTGGAGGTCAGCCAGCGCCAGGCGTCGGCGTCGGAAATATCAATTCCGGCACGGCGGCCATCGGCCAGGGCTTTTGCGACTTCCTGGTTGAGTCGCTGAATGCCCATATCGCTGTCGGAATGGATCATGGCGCAGGCCCCGCCGGCATGAACCATGGGCAGGTTTTCACGGATGGAATCATAGGCTTCCATCTTGAAGCCGCCCCAATCGGCCCAGACGGCGGCACAGGTGCCGTTTTCCGCCAGAAGATCGGGGATCTTGTAGGCTTCCACGGCGTGGTGGAAAGCGGTGACCTGATAGTCGAACTCGTGCGACAGATCGATGATCTGGGCCATCTGGTCGGCGCGATAGCAATGCATCTGGACGAGAATTTCGCCATCGAGCACGCCCATCAGCGTGTCGAGTTCCAGATTGCGGCTTGGCGGCGAGGCATCCTCGCCGGCTTCGGCGCTCTCCCAGTAGTCATTCCAGCTGCGGCGGTATTCCACCGCGCTCTGCCAGGCGGCGCGATAGCCGGCCATATTGCCCATGTCGGTGGCGGGCGACTGGCCACGGCTGCCATAGACGCGCGACGGGTTTTCGCCGCAGGCCATTTTCAGTGTGTAGGGCGCGTCCGGGAATTTCATGTCCTGCACGGTGCGTCCGGGGACATTGCGCAGGGTGATCCCGCGGCCACCAAACAGATTGGCCGAACCGGGCAGAATGTTCAGCGTCGTGACGCCACCGGCGAGGGCGGCTTCAAAACCGACATCCTGTGGCCAGACCGAATGCTCGGCCCAGACCTCGGCGGTCACCGGCGAGGTCATTTCATTGCCGTCATTATGGGCATTCACGCCCGGCGACGGGTAATCGCCCAGGTGGGAGTGGATATCGATGATGCCCGGCGTGACATAGCGACCGGCCGCGTCGATCACGGTGGCGCCTTCGGGGGCTTCCAGACCGGTTCCAACCGCGGTGATGCGGCCATTCTCGACCAGCACATCGCCATTCTCGATCCGGCCGCCAATGCCGTCGAACACGGTAGCATGCTGGATCAAGGTGACGCCGCTCTCGCGGGGCACATAGGTTGAGGGATAAGGGTCGAGGCTGTAGCGGACGACATCGCCGCTCTCGCTGCTCGCGGAAGCTGCAGCGTCGCCGGTGGTTCCGGTCTCGCCACTGCAGGCCGCCAGGGCAAAGACAGCGGCAAGCGCCGTCGCTGGCATCCAGGCTTTCAGTTTCATCGTGATGGATTCCCCAATAGCACCCGTTGAATCACATGCCGGGCAAAGTCACAGGAATAGAACGCGTTTGTCCGCCTTGCGTCAAATTAACGATCTGGTCATGTGACGATCCGCCCCGACAGCACAGCGCCGTCGATCCGCCGCGAAATCTCCGCTAAGCCAGCCCGATGACCACGACACCGCAATTCGACATTTTCCTCGTCACTGCTCCCGGCCTAGAGGCCATGCTGTGCGCCGAGCTGGTGGAGAAGGGCTTTGCCGGCCCGGTCGCCGAATCCGGCGGCGTCACCATCAAGGGCGGCTGGCCGGACGTCTGGCGCGCCAATCTGGAAATCCGCGGCGCCAGCCGCGTGCTCGCCCGTATCGGTGCCTTCCATGCCGTGCACCTGTCCCAGCTCGACAAGCTGGCGCGCCGCTTCCCTTGGGGCGAAATTCTGCGCCCCGATGTGCCGGTGCGCGTCGATGCCACATCGAAACGCTCGAAAATCTATCATGCCGGTGCTGCCACCCAGCGCATCGAGACCGCGATCCGCGAGGAGCTCGGCGCGCCGATCGCCAGCGATGCCGCCGTGCAGGTGAGAGCGCGGCTGGAGGATAATCTGTGCACACTCAGCATCGATACCTCCGGCGAGCTGCTGCACAAGCGCGGCTATAAACAGGCCGTCGCCAAGGCGCCGATGCGCGAGACCCTGGCCGCGCTCTTCCTGCGCCAGTGCGGCTATGACGGCACCGGGCCCGTGCTCGACCCGATGTGTGGCTCGGGCACTTTCGTCATCGAAGCCGCCGAAATCGCCGCCGGCCTGGCACCCGGTCGTGCCCGCGAATTCGCCTTCGAGCAATTGGTGGGTTTTGACAGGGAAGCCTGGGAAGTGATGCGAGCCCCTCGCGCTCCGCGCGAGACCGATCTGCGCTTTTATGGCTCCGATCGCGATGCCGGCGCTATCCGCGTTGCCCGCGAGAACGCCGAGCGTGCCGGCGTGGCGCATCTGACCCGGTTCCAGCAATGCCCCGTCTCCGAGCTGGAAGCGCCGGACTGCCAGCCCGGCCTTGTGATGATCAACCCGCCCTATGGCACCCGCATCGGCAACAAGACCGCCCTCCAGGGGCTCTATCGCGGCCTCGGCAAGACGCTGATGACCCGCTTTGCCGGCTGGCGGGTCGGGCTCGTCACCACGGAGGTCTCACTCGCCAAGGCCACGCGCCTGCCGTTCGGCGCGCCGGGGCCCTATATCGATCATGGCGGGTTGAAGGTGCGGTTGTTTGCGACCGGGGTGTTGGGGTAGGGGGCGATCCAACCGTCCCGTGTTTTCTCCAAATAACAACGCGTTGTCATCCCGGACGGATGCCCCGCGCAGGCGGGGCGCAGATCCGGGACCTACCCGTGCGCCATCTGGACAGGCGGGTCGGTCCCGGCTCTGCGCCCGGACCAGGTCCGGGCATCCGGCCGGGATGACAAGTTATTGGTTTTTAGGGGTTTAGGAAGCAGGCTCCGCTCTAGCGTGCGACCTCCAGCATGACCTCATTGCGGCGGAAGAAGGTCGGGATCCAGGGCGGGTCGTAGCGGGCATAGACCGGCTCGCCGATCACTTCATAGCCCTGCGCCGACAGCCAGGCGCGCAACTCCGCCGTCTTGTCCGCGAAGCGGGCATCATTGGGTCCGCCGCTGAAGCGGATCGCCGCCATGCGCCGGGCCGGGCGTTCGGTCAGGGTCACATTCGGGTCTTCGGGGACGGGCAGGGTTTCCATCGTCCATTCCGGTGGCATCACGAAGGCGACGCGCCAGCTGCCGTTTCCCGCCATGGACTGGGTCACGGGGGTGGTCATGGCGATGTTTTCCGATTGCGTCTGGATCACCGGGGCGGTCATCGCGATCTCGTCACTGCCGCCGGCGCGGGCCTGGTTGCCGCCGAAGATATAGCCAGCCAGCGGCCGGAAACCGGCATTGCCGGCATCGCCCATATCACCACTCACCTCAACCTCGGCCAGGATCATCGCGGCATAGTCGCGGACCTGGATCGCGCTGTCCTCGGCCACCACAGTGTGCGGTGGCTCATCGGCGGCATGAGCCGTGGCGGGCAGGGCCAGCAGGGTCAGGGCGAGGGCGGCGGTCTTCAGTATCGGGGACATGGCGAATTCCTTTGTTTTGAAGGTATACGCCGGTGAAGCGGGGGCGGATCAGTGAGCGTTGCGGCGTTGTCGTTCAGCTATCCCCGGCCTTCGCCAACCAACCCACGTCATCCTGGCGCAAGTCAGGACCCAGACGTGACAAGCGCGGAGCCCGGTCTATCGAGGTCCCGACTTTCGTCGGGATGACGCATTTTTGTTGATGTTATCCCCACCCCCTGAACCCTGGCGCATAATCGCCTCGTTCCGGTCGCACGGGAGGCGTGAGCTCAGTCACTTGCGGCGATCGGGAGCGTGGAGCCCATCCGCACGGAGGCGTGACAGCCCGAGTTCCGGTGGGGCCATGATCGGGGAAGTGAGGCATTAGGGCTCGACCAATCTTCCACGGTCATTTCGAGGCAGGGCCCGCGAGGGACCTGAGTAAATCTCCACGTGTGGGACGTCCCGGATGCCCCAAAACTTACTCAAAAACCGGCATTCGCCGGCGTCCCACACACCTCCCAAACCGGGAGGCCCCAGCAAACCTCCAGCGGCAGGCCGCGTGGAGATTTTCGTGTGCCTAAATATCGAGCGTGCTGATTTCGGGTGCGTGTTCCTGGATATAGGCGAAGCGGAGTTCCGGCTTCTTGCCCATCAGGGTTTCCACCAGCGCCTCGACCGTCGGGATGCCGCCCTCGGGGATGATGACACGGGCCAAGGTGCGCACGCCGGGGTCCATGGTGGTGGTCTTGAGCTGCGCCGGGGTCATTTCGCCGAGACCCTTGAAGCGGCCGATATCCACCTTGCCCGAGCCCTTGAACTCGTCGCGCAACAACTGGTCGCGATGGACCTCGTCGCGGGCATAGAGCGTGTGGCTGCCCTGGGTCAGGCGGAAGAGCGGCGGCTGGGCCAGATAGAGGCGGCCGGCATGGATCAGTTCAGGCATCGAGGTGAAGAAGAAGGTGATCAGCAGGGCGGCAATATGGGCGCCGTCGACATCGGCATCGGTCATGATGACGACGCGCTGATAACGCAGATCCTCGAGCTTGAACTTGGAACCCGTCTGGCAACCGAGTGCCAGTTGCAGATCGCTGATCTCCTGATTGGCCGAGACCTTGTCGCTGGCCGAGGAGACGACATTGATGATCTTGCCGCGCAGGGGAAGGATGGCTTGCGTCTTGCGATTGCGCGCCTGTTTGGCCGAACCGCCGGCGGAATCACCCTCGACCAGGAAGAGTTCGGTGCCATCGGCATCGGCGCGGGAGCAATCGGCGAGCTTGCCGGGCAGGCGCAGGCGGCGCGAGGCGGACTGGCGTTTGACGGTCTTTTCCTTGCGGCGGCGCAGCCGGTCCTCGGCGCGCTCGATCGCCCATTCCACCAGCTTGGTGGCTTCCTTCGGGGATCCGGCGAGCCAGTGATCGAACTGGTCGCGCACGGCGGCCTCGACCAGTTTGGCCGCTTCCGGCGAGGCGAGGCGTTCCTTGGTCTGGCCCTGGAATTCCGGTTCGCCGATAAACACCGAGACCAGCGAACCGCCGCCGCCCATCACATCATCGGGGGTGATGAGGGCCGCCTTCTTGGCGTGGCTGTGATCGGCATAGGCGCGCAGCCCCTTGGTGATCGCGGCGCGGAAACCCTGTTCATGCGTGCCGCCCTGCGGGGTCGGCACGGTGTTGCAATAGGTCTGGCAGAAACCGTCGGCCTCGCTGCCGAAACCATTGCTCGACCAGGCCATGGCCCACTCGACGCCGCCGCCATCACCGGGGCGCTCGACCTTGCCGGTGAAGGCTTCGGTGGTGACGAGGGCGGACTTGCCGGTCATCTCGGCGAGCCGGTCGGCGAGGCCGCCCGGGAAGCACAGAATGGTCTCGGCCGGGATGTCGGTGCCTTCGACCATCGATTCCGGGCAACGCCACAGGATCTTGACGCCGCGGCGCAGGAAGGCTTTCGAGCGCGCCATCGCATAGATGCGCGCCGGGCTGACCTTCATCTTGTCGCCGAATATCTCGGTATCCGGCAGAAAGCGGATCTTGGTGCCGCGCCGATTGGCCGTGGCGCCGACGCGCACGATCGGGCCCTGCGGCAGGCCGCGCGAATAGCTCTGGGACCAGAGGACCTTTTCCCGCGCCACTTCGACCTCGAGCACCGAGGAGAGCGCGTTGACGACCGAGATGCCGACGCCGTGCAGCCCGCCGGAGGTCTTGTAGGCCTTGTCGGAGAACTTGCCGCCGGCATGCAGGATGGTCAGAACGACTTCCAGCGCCGACTTGTCGGGGAATTTCGGGTGCGGGTCGACCGGGATGCCGCGGCCATTGTCGGTGACGGTGATATAGCCGTCCTCGTCGAGGGAGACCTCGATCCGGTCGGCCCAGCCGGCCACGGCCTCGTCCATGGAGTTGTCGAGGATTTCGGCAAAGAGATGGTGATAGGCGCGCTCATCGGTGCCGCCGATATACATGCCGGGACGGCGGCGCACGGCCTCGAGCCCTTCGAGTACCTCGATCTGGGCAGCGGAATAGCCCGCCGGCGGCGTCGCATCAGGGATGGGCGCGGGCGAGGACGAGAACAGGTCGGATTGCGAGCTTGGTGATGACATCGCTCCAGCATGCCCGAGTCGGAGCCGCTAGGGGAGATTCAAAACAGCCAAAAGCGGTGGGAAAGCCGGCGTTCACAGCCATCGATCTGCGTTTCATAGCGCTGTGCATCGCGGGCCACATCGGCGGCGACATTCACCAGCCAGCGCTTGGAGCGGTAGGTGCCGCGGTTAAAGCCGCCATGGCCCTCATGATAGGCGAGATAGAGATCGCGGGCATTGTCCGACGAGATGCCCGACAATTCACGGCTCTTGGACGCATACCAGCCGACGAAGTCGACCGCGTCACCGAAGTTGTTGCGATTGGCGCCGCCGCGGCCTGTGTCCTCGCGATACCAGTCCCAGGTGCCGTCCAGCGCCTGGGCATAGCCATAGGCGCTCGAGGGTCGGCGCCCCGGAATGATGCCGAACAGGCGATTGCGCGCCGGGCGGGCATGGGCGTTGAAGCTGGATTCGCGCTTGAGGATGGCGAGCTGGACGCCGGGCGGTACGCCCCAGCGGCGCTCGGTGCGCTGGATGGCGCGCCACCAGGAGCGATTATCCTCGAGGATCAGGCAGACATCAGCGGTCTGCGACGGCGTTGGCGTCGTGCAGGCGGCAAGGCTGACCAGGGTCAGGCACAGGAGAAGACCAACGCGTTTCATGCCGCGCAGTCTGGCCTGACAGGGTTAATCGAGTCTTGCCGGTCTAGCCTGCGGCTAGAACACCATCCGCATCACGATACGTGCCGTGTGACGGATGAAGTCCTCACGCAGATCGGCATCGTAATCGAAGGAGAAGACCGAATAGCCCGAGCCTGCCGCGATGCCGAAGCCGAAGATGAAGCCTGTACCCGGCATCTGCTGCGAACGCAGGGTGAAGGTATCGTCATAGCCGACGAATTGGGCTTCGGTCTCGGTCTCGCCATTGCTGAACTCATTGCGGAAACCGGCTTCGATATGAGGCGACCACCAGCTGTCGGCACCGGCATAGCGGGCGCCGAAGGTCAGCAGGGCGGTGCTGGAGAAGCTGCTGGAGTCCCGCGCATCGACATAAAGATCGACGCCGGAGCCGCCACCGGTTTCGGTGTAGGAGCCTTCATACAGGCCGAGATAATCGATCGAGGCGGAGGGACGGAAATAGTAGTTCCCGGCCGTGAAGTCGCGGCCGATGCGGGCCGAGCCGGCGATGTGATAGCCGCTCCAGCTCGCCGTCGGCGAAACGTCGTAGCTGCCGATCAGGACGCGGCGATTGTGCTCGAAACTGTCATAGCCGGCGGCGCCGTAGAAATCGACGGTGACTTCGCCGAATTGCGAACCGGCATAGACACCCAGCTGGCCCGAGACGGCGGACATCGGATCGTCAAAGCCCTCGACTTCGGAAATCTCGCTGGCCGAGCCGACGAAATTGATGCCGGCGGCGTAGAAGGGACCGAAGGGCTGGTCGAAACCGACCGCAAGGCCGAGGCCGTGGCCGCGATAGCCGGGGCCGAAGGAGGTGCCGGCACGATCAGCATAATAGCCGAATTCCTGCACCCACAGACCGCCGGTATTCTCCGGGCTCCGCCGCACGGCATCGAGCCGGTTGGCGAGGGCGCCGACAGCGCTGTCATTGGTCGCGAGGGCAAACTGGATCGCGCTCGAGGCATATTCCGGCAGAAGCTGGTCATAGGCCTGGAAGAACTCGCCCTCGGTCGTCAGCGAGGCGATCGCGGCACCGAGTTCGGCATTGCCCTGCCAGCCGGCATAGCTGGCCTCATAGGCGCTGGCCTGGTTGGCATTCATGCCGAGCTGTTCGGCCGTCCGCCGCTGCAGCGTCAGGGTCAGGGCATTGGAGTTGTTCGGATCGAAATTCAGCGCGGCCTCGTAGAGATAAGGCGCGGTTGTATCCTGCAGCAGGTCCAGTGCTTCCTCGATCACCAGGCTGTCGGCCGTGAGCACGACATAGGTGGCCCCTTCGCCGATCAGATTGGTCAGGGCCGAGGAAATGCGCGAACCGGCTTCGAAGGTGACTTCGCCGGTGGCGTTGATGGCGGCTGCGATATTGGTTTCGTGGTCGACCTGGAAGCGCAGGACCGAACCATCGCCGAAGCGGGCTTCGCGGATCGTGGTGTCGGTCGTCGCCGACAGCGTGAGCTGGCCATTGTCGACGCTGATCGCCAGATCGCCATCGGAATCGCTCAAGGCGCCGGAAACGATCGCGTCGCCATTGATGACGAGATTGTCGGCGCCTGCGCCAAAGCTGATTGCGCCGGTGACCGAGCCGGTTTCGACCAGAAGCGTGTCATCGCCGCTGCCAAACAGGATATCGCCGATGATCGTGACCACGGCGTCTTCGCCGGCATCGGCGGAGAGGTACTGGTGTACGAGGGTGTTGGCCGTGCCCATCCCCAGATCGATCGCGACGGACTCGTAAGGCACGGCTGTAACGCCATCCTCCGGCTCGCCATAGATGGCGCGGATGGTCCCGGTATTCGCGACCGAGGTCAGCGTGCCCGAGAGATCGCGCACAGCGATGACGCTGCCGCCACCGGTGCTGATCGAGGCCAGATCGCCATGATTGATCAGGGATGGCATATAGCCGCCGGCCTCGATGACGAGCGCACGCGCGGTGCCGCCGATACCGACCGAGGTCGCCCGCAGAGCGCCGGAATTGTTGAGCACGGGGATGATCGCGCCTTCGCCGATGGCGAAGGTGGTGCCGACCGCGGGCTTGTCGGACGAGCCATAGGTCGTGGTGGCGATAGAGCCCAGATTGAGCATGCCTTCGGACAGGGTCGTTGTGAAACCGCCGGTGCCGTCGATGCGCAGGCCGGTCGTGTCGACGCCGTCGAGATCGCCGGTCGAGCCGATGCCGCCGCGATTGACGAAGCTGTAGCCGAGCAATTGCTGGGGCTCGCTCTCATCGACATCCGTGGTGTCCGGATCATCGGGAATGGCAGGAATGACGACTTCGCCCAGCACGATATCATGGGTATTCGCCACGATATGCATGGCTGGCGCGCTGCCGCGGCTCGATACGGTGGCAGCGGTGACGGTGGATTCGTTCACCGCGGTGTCTTCATTGTCGGCAATCGGGCCATTGACCAGCAGGCCCTGGGCGACATTGCCACTGATGACAATTGCCGAGCCGGAAATATTGTCATCTTCCGGATCGAGCGTGAGATCGAATTCCTCGATGAGGTCATCGGTCAGTACGCCGGAAAAACGGTATCCATTCGAGGACACGGCACCGCTGACCAGAAGGCGGCCACCGATATCGCCATTCAGGCTGACGCCGATCGAATCCTCGCCCGTCGCCGTGACCGAGCCGCCGATAACCACATCGCCGGAGATGTCGTCCTGGACGTCAATCCCCACCGAGTCGTCGCCGATAATGGTCAGGGCGCCGGTATTCGAGAAATTGCCGTCAAGATTGGTCAGGATCCGGATGCCGGCAGAATCATTGCCGCGCACGACGATCGAACTGGACGAGGTGAACAGGATGTCGCCGGTGAAGACTGCGGCGCCATCGACGAGAACCGCAACGCGGCTGCCACCGGTCGCAGTGTCACCGTCAAGATCGCCATCACCATCTTCATCGGTCGGCAGGGTCTCGGACAGGACCTGGATCGAGCCGGAATTGGTAAAGGAGCCTGTATTGCCGCCGAGGACATGGACACCAACGCCGCCATCGTTATCGGTCGTGACCGTGATATTGCCGTTATTGGTGACGGAATTGTCGCTGTCGAGGGTGAGAGCCGGGTCGGTGACGGTGGTCAGCGTGACGCGGCCCGTGCTGGAAATCACCACATTGTCGGCTACTCCGCCATCGCCCGCCGTAGAGGTGGCGATCGGGTCGGTGACCGTTGTGGTGACTTCGCGATCCGCGAAGGCGGCAGGGGCTGCAACACTCAGCGTTACAAGGGCGCTGGCGAACATAAAACGGCGACGCATACCGACTCCTGATGATCATGGCCGAAAACGGTTCGGCAAACTCAACGCGATTTGTAGCGAATGGAACACGGCTCGTCGACCGTATTGAACGTGTAAACTCATACAGACACGGCCGGGATTGCTCCCGGCCGTGCCTTCAGTCCGTATGCTGGGAGCCGGAACGCCCGGTCAGCACGAATAATACATGTCGAATTCAACCGGGTGTGGATGCATTTCGAAACGCAGCACTTCTTCCAGTTTCAGATCGATATAGGCGTCAATCTGGTCGTCATCCATCACGCCGCCCTTCTTGAGGAAGTCGCGGTCGGCATCGAGCGATTCGAGTGCTTCACGCAGGGAACGGCAGACGGTCGGGATGCCCTGGAGTTCCTGCGGTGGCAGGTCGTAGAGATCCTTGTCCATCGGATCGCCGGGGTGAATCCGGTTCTCGATGCCGTCCAGGCCTGCCATCAGCAGGGCTGCGAAGGTGAGGTAGGGATTGCCGGCGGGATCGGGGAAGCGGGTTTCCAGACGCTTGGCCTTCGGCGAGTTGACCCATGGGATGCGGATCGATGCGGAGCGGTTGCGGGCCGAATAGGCCAGCAGGACCGGGGCTTCGAAACCTGGAACCAGGCGTTTGTAGCTATTCGTCGAGGCATTGGCGAAAGCATTGATGGCCCGGGCATGCTTGATGATGCCGCCGATATAGTGGAGGCAGGTTTCCGACAGGTCGGCATATTGATCGCCGGCGAAGACGGGATTGCCATTCTTCCAGATCGACTGGTGCACATGCATGCCGGTGCCGTTGTCGTTCCACATCGGCTTGGGCATGAAGGTCGCGGTCTTGCCATAGGCATGGGCGACCATTTTGACCGTGTACTTATACATCTGCATGCGGTCGGCCATGGTGGTCAGCGTGTCGAACTTCATGCCGAGTTCGTGCTGGGCCGGGGCCACCTCGTGGTGGTGTTTCTCGGGTTTCAGGCCGAGGTCTTCCATCACCGACAGCATTTCGGAGCGCATGTCCTGGCCGCTATCGACAGGATTGACCGGGAAGTAGCCGCCCTTGGGGCCCGGACGGTGACCCATATTGCCGCCTTCATACTGGCGACCGGTATTCTGGGGCATTTCCTCGCTGTCGATGGAATAGCTCGTCTCGCCCTGGCTGGTATTGTAGCGGACATCGTCGAACACGAAGAACTCCGCTTCCGGCCCGAGATAGGCGGTGTCGCCAATGCCGGTAGAGGTGAGGAAGGCTTCGGCCTTTTTCGCGGTGGTGCGCGGGTCGCGGTTGTAGGCCTCGCCGGTGCCGGGCTCGAGAATGTCGCACAGCAGGATCATGGTCGGCTGCTGATAGAAGGGGTCCATGAACATGGCGTCCGTATCGGGCTTGAGCACCATGTCGGACTCATTGATCGCCTTCCAGCCGGCGATCGAGGAGCCGTCAAACATCACGCCGTCTTCGAAGAAGTCTTCGTTCACTTCGGAACGGTCGAAGGTGACGTGCTGCAGCTGGCCGCGCGGATCGGTGAAGCGCAGGTCGACATACTTGATGTCTTCATCATGCAGTTTCTTGAGAATTTTGTTGGACATGGGCCAGACTCCGAATTTGCTGGGCGGCAGAGATGGATGGGTTAAAGCGCGTCGAGGCCGGTTTCGCCGGTTCTGATGCGGATGACGCGTTCGATCGGGCTGACGAAGATCTTGCCGTCGCCGATCCGGCCGGTCTGGGCCGCGGTCTGGATGGCTTCAATGGCGGCCTCGACCCGGTCGGCCGGCAGAACCAGCTCGATCTTGATCTTCGGCAGGAAGTCGACGACGTATTCGGCGCCGCGATAGAGTTCGGTGTGACCCTTCTGGCGACCAAACCCCTTCGCCTCGATGACAGTCAGGCCCTGCACACCGATTTCCTGCAGGGCTTCCTTCACGTCATCCAGCTTGAACGGTTTGATGATGGCTTCGATTTTCTTCATGGCCGACTCCGAAATCCTGATTTGAGGCTAGTGATGCACTGCGAGCTTACAACCGCCAAATGATCCGCGATAATGTTCCCGCTCACAAATGCCTCACAATCGGGCAGTTGTGCCGCACAATGGAGCGATGATGCCTCTCGATGTGCTCAAGACCGCTGATTGCGGCGCGTGCGACCGCCATGCCGCCGCCATTGGTGTGCCCGGTACTGTGTTGATGGAGGCCGCCGGACAGGCGGTCGCGCGGGCGATTGCTGCCCGCTGGGCGCCGCGCCAGACCCTGATTCTTTGCGGCCCGGGCAATAATGGCGGCGATGGTTTCGTCTGCGGCCGCATCCTGCGCCAGGCAGGCTGGCCGGTGCGGATCGCGCTGCTGGGTCATCCGGAGCAGCTGCGCGGCGATGCCGCGCGGGCCTTCGCGCTTTGGGACGGCGCGGTCGAGGCGTTGACGGCCGATTCGGCTGGCGATGCCCGCCTGATCATTGATGCCCTGTTCGGCGCCGGCCTGACCCGGCCGCTTGACGGTGTCGCCGCCGCCCTGGTGACGCGGCTGGCCGGCAGCGGCCTGCCGGTGGTCGCCGTCGATCTGCCCAGCGGGATACAGGGCGACCGGCCCGATTGTGACGGCGTCAGCCTGCGCGCCGATCTCACAGTGAGCTTTCATTGCCGCAAGCCCGCCCACTGCCTGGAGCCTTCGGCCTCACGGTGCGGTGAGGTGGTGATCGCCGATATCGGCATTCCCGACAGCTGGCGTGACAGCGTGACCCCGGTAGCCCGGGTCAATGAACCGGCCCTGTGGCGCGAGGCGCTGCGTATGCCGGATGCGGGAACGCACAAGCATCAACGTGGGCGTCTGGTGGTCTTCTCCGGTGGCGCCAGCTCAACCGGCGCGGCGCGGATGTCGGCTCTGGCCGGCTTGCGCAGCGGTGCCGGCCTTGTGACCCTTGCCAGTCCTGCCTCGGCGCTGCTGGTGAATGCCTCGGCGCTGACGGCGGTGATGCTCAAGCGCTGGGATGCCGACGCCGGCACCGGTGAATTGCTCTCCGGCCTGCGGGCGACGGCGGCGGTGATCGGGCCCGCGGCCGGGGTTGGCGAAGCCACCCGGCGGGCGGTGCTTGAGGCCCTGGCCCAGCCGGCGCCAATGGTGCTCGACGCCGACGCCCTGACCAGTTTTGAAGCGGATCCGCAAACCTTGCTGACGCAGCTGCGGCCGCAGGATGTCATCACACCGCACGCCGGGGAGTTTGAGCGCATTTTCCCCGGCCTTCTGGGCCGATCCGCCAACCATATCGAGGCGGCGGCCGAGGCGGCGCGGCTGGCGGGCTGTGTGGTTCTGCTCAAGGGGGCTGACACGGTCATAGCGGCGCAAGGGCAGGTGACGGTGGTCAATCGCCACGCCTGTCCCGCCCTGGCGACCGCGGGCAGCGGCGATGTCCTGGCCGGAATAATCGGTGGCCTGCTGGCGCAATCACTCCCCGCTTTCCAGGCGGCCTGTGCGGGCGCCTGGTTGCATGGCGATGCCGGCCGGCGGCTCGGTGCCGGCCTGATTGCCGAGGACCTGGCCGGCATGATGCCGCAGGTGTTGCAGGCGCAGGCAGCAGAGCTGGCCCGGGAGCGGGCACTCGCCCGGCTACTGCAGGCGGGGCCTTCGCCCGGCCGATAATACAGATCGCGGGCTTGGCGCGCGGCGCGTGTCAGGTCATGTTCGAACCACGCCCTCCATAAGGTTGCACCATGCCTTCAGATACCCCGTACAGTGCCGACAGCCAGCTCGATATCGACGCGCTCGTCTTTCACAACAAGCCGACGCCGGGCAAGCTGGCGATCGCCTCGACCAAGCCGATGTCGACCCAGCGTGACCTGGCTCTGGCCTATTCGCCGGGCGTTGCAGCGCCGGTGCGGGCGATCGCGGCGGATCCTGATGCGGTCTACGACTACACGTCCAAGGGCAATATGGTCGCTGTCGTCTCCAACGGCACCGCCATTCTCGGCCTCGGCAATCTCGGGCCGCGCGCCTCGAAGCCGGTGATGGAAGGCAAGGCAGTGCTGTTCAAGCGCTTCGCCGATATCGACGCGGTGGATATCCAGATCGACTATACCGATCCGGACGAGTTCATTGCCTGTGTACGCGGCTTCGGTGACACGTTTGGCGGGATCAATCTGGAAGATATCAAGTCGCCGGAGTGTTTCGAGATCGAACGGCGTCTGCGTGAATTGCTCGATATCCCGGTCTTCCACGACGACCAGCATGGCACCGCGATCATCGCGACGGCGGGGTTGATCAATGCCTGCGATATTACCGGCCGCAAGCTGGAGGACACCAAGGTCGTTCTGTGCGGCGCCGGCGCCGCCGGGCTGTCGGTGCTCGAGCTGATCGAATCGATTGGCGTGCGCAAGGAAAACACCATCGTCGTCGATATCGAGGGCGTGGTTTATGAAGGTCGTGAGGGGCTGCACGAACGTCTCGCCAAGCATGCGGTCAAGACCGAGGCGCGCACGCTGGCCGAAGCGGCTGTCGGGGCCGATGTCCTGCTGGGCCTGTCGGCGGCGGGTGTATTCACCAAGGATATCATCGCCAGCCTGGCGCCTGATCCGATTGTTTTCGCCATGGCCAATCCAACTCCGGAAATCACCCCGGAAGAGGTCAAGTCGGTGCGCGATGATGTCATCATGGCGACGGGCCGGTCGGATTATCCCAACCAGGTCAATAATGTCCTCGGCTTCCCCTATATTTTCCGCGGTGCGCTCGATGTCCGCGCCCGTACCATCAATGAGGAAATGAAGATCGCTGCTGCCCGGGCCCTTGCCGCCCTGGCGCGCGAGGATGTGCCGGACGAGGTCGCGATCGCCTACAAGGGCGAACGGCTGCAATACGGCCGCAATTACATCATCCCGTCGCCCTTTGATCCGCGTCTGATCTCCTGGGTCCCGCCCTTCGTCGCCAAGGCGGCGGTGGAGAGCGGTGTCGCCCGTCTGCCCTTCGCGGAGGGCGTCAACTACACCCACACGCTGGCACGCCGTCTCGACCCCACGGCGGCGCTGCAACAGCGTGTCGCGGCCTCGATCCAGGCCGAGCAGAAGACGATTGTGTTTGCCGAGGGTGAGGAGCCGTCGGTGATCCGCGCCGCGCACGCCTTCCAGTCCCAGGGGCTGGGCCGGGCTATCCTGGTGGCGCGCGAGGACATTGCGCTGGGCAATATGCGCGAACTGGGGATCCCCGCCGGGTCGCTGGAAATCTGCAATGCCCGCCTGTCCGAGCACAATTCGGAATATGCCGACTTCCTGTATGGGCGGCTGCAGCGCAAGGGGTATCTGCGCCGCGATGTCCAGCGTCTGGTCAATAATGACCGCAATGTCTTCTCTGCCTGCATGCTGAAGATGGGCCAGGCCGATGGCATGGTCACCGGCGTGACACGCCATTCCAATGTCGTGATGCGCGATGTGAAACTGGCTCTCGAGCCGGCCGAGGGCGGGCGCGCGGTCGGTATCGCTGCGGCCGTCTCGCGCGGGCGCACCCTGATTATCGGGGATATCAGTGTCACCGAATTCCCCGACGCCCAGGCGCTGGCCGAGATTGCCGTGGCCACGGCCAATTCCTCGCGCCGCCTCGGGATGACGCCGCATCTGGCCTTCCTGTCCTATTCAAGCTTCGGCAATCCGCCGGGCGAGCGTTCGGAAAAGATCCAGCACGCCGTGCGCATTCTCGACGGGCTCGGTGTCGATTTCGAATATGAGGGCGAGATGGCGGCCGATATCGCCCTCGATCCGGATCATCACGAGCTCTACCCGTTCTCGCGGCTCACCGAGGCTGCGAACATCCTGATCATGCCGGCAGTCCATTCCGCCTCGATCGCGGTGCGTCTGCTCAAGGCAGCCGGAGGTGCGACGGTGATCGGTCCGATGCTGGTGGGGCTGGAAAAACCGGTCCAGATCGCCCGGCTGGGCGCTTCGGTGACCGATATCGTCAACCTGGCGAGCATCGCCGCCTATGATCTCAACAAGCCCACCGCATAGCGGCTATTCACGCTGAAGTGACCTCTACCGGGTGCAGACAAGTCCGGGACAATCTATCTAACATCGCCTGCGCGTTGGAAGGGTGACACATGGCCGGACGGACAGCACACGACATGACGCAGGGTCCGGTTTTCGGGCACGTCCTGCGCATGCTCGTGCCGATGAGTTTCGGTATTCTCGCCATGATGCTGGTGGGCATTGTGGATACCTACTGGGTGGGAACCCTCGGTACGGCGCAGCAGGCTGCGGTGCAGATGAGTTTTCCCGTCACCATGCTGGTGATGAGCGTCTCGATCGGCCTGGGGGCCGGGGCTGTTTCGGCGGTTTCACGTGCGGCCGGCCGCAAGGATGCCAGTTCGATCCCGCGCATCGCCACCGACGCCATGACGCTCTCACTGCTTTCGGTCGGCGCGGTGTCCACGCTGGGTATCATCTTCGTGGAGCCGATCTTCCGCGCCCTCGGCGCCAGCGCCACCATGTTGCCGCATGTTGTCGACTACATGACGGTCTGGTTCGGCGGCATCGTCCTGATCGTCGGCCCGATGGTGGCGAGCAATATCCTGCGCGCGCTGGGCAATGCGCTTGTGCCAAGCCTGATGATGATCGCAGCTGCCGTATTCAATCTGATCCTTGATCCGATTTTCATCCTCGATGATGTCTTCGGCCTGTTTCCCGGCCTGGGCTGGGGCGTGTCCGGTGCGGCACTGGCGACGGTGGCTGCCAACGCTCTGACCTTCGCCATGGTCGGCTGGTATCTGGTGTTCAAGGAAAAGCTGATCGATTTCGGCTGGAGCGATCTCGGCGAGGTCTGGCATCACTGGCGCGATATCGCCCGGGTCGGCCTGCCAGCCAGCATCTCCAATATCTTCAACCCGATCGCGATGACGGTCGCGATGAGCGGACTGGCCATGGCACGCTTTGGCGATGCCGCGGTGGCGGCGCTGGGCGTGGCGGGCCGGATCGAGGCCTTCGCCATCGTGCCGCTGTTCGCGCTATCGGCCAGTATCGGCGCCGTGACGGGCCAGAATGGTGGCGGCGACCGGCTCGACCGTGTTCGCGAGGCCTTCCGCTCCAGCTTCCTGTTCTGCATCGGCTGGAGCCTGGCGATCGCGATCGTGCTCTGGCTCTGCGCCGGTCTGCTCGCGGGCGCCTTCCTGCCCAGCGAGGCGGGCCAGGCAACGGCGGTCTTCTACTGGCGCATCGTGCCGCTGACGATTGCCGGCTATGGCATCACCATTGCGGCGAGCGCCGGTTTCAATGGTCTCGGCCGGCCCGGCCATGGCATGGCGATCACCGCCGGCCGCGCCCTTGGCCTGATGGTGCCTGGCGTGCTGCTCGGCGCGTACTGGCTTGATGCGCCTGAGGGTGTGATCTGGGGCGTGGCCTTCGCCAACATCACGGCGGGCGTTCTAGCCGGGCTCTATGTCCTGACCCGCGCGCCGATGACGGCCAAGCACGGCAAGGCGCGCAAAATGCCGGCGGCACCGGTGAGGGCGGCCGAGGACGCGTCCTAGCGCCGCACCAGCACGCCCGCCAGTTCTGGCTTGCCCTTCAGGGATGGATGCGGCCAGGCGACGAAATCCTCGTCATCGGGCCAGATCCAGCGTTCGGCCGGGAAGAGCTCATGCATCGCGTCCAGGGCACAGCCATAGGGCGGTCCGCCCGGCACGTCCTTTTGCATGAAGAGCGCGAGCAAATGCCCGCCCGGCTTCAGCCATTCACACAGCGCGCGCTCGTAATCGACGCGCAGGCGCGGCGGGATGGCGCACAGGAAGGTCTGCTCATAGACCCGGTCATAGGGGGCATCCGGCCGGTGGGCGAGGACATCGCCCTCGAGCAGGGTCGCCTCATGACCGCCCGCCTCGAGCGCCTGGCGCTGGAAGGCGAGGGCGGTGGCCGATAGGTCGGCGCCGGTGACATCAAGCCCGCACCCGGCGAGGAAGGCGAGTTCCGGCGAACGGCCGCAGCCGGGAATGATGACCCGTGTTCCCGGTTCAAGCTCTCCGGCCCGCATCCAGGCCAGCATGCCCGGATGCAGTTCCTGCCGCTCCCAGGGCGTGTCATCGGCGACAAAGCGGTTTTCCCAGTCGAAGCTGGTGCGTTCGGGTTCTTCGGTCATTCGGGCGCTCCCTGCCTGACCACCGATGGCCGGCGGCGTTCAAGCGCCTAGCTAGGGGAAAGACGGGGCCCGGTGCAAGCGGCCGGTCAGGCGCGGGCGTATTGCAGCCGGGGGAGCTCGTCATCCGATGCGGTCCCGGCATGGCCGTGCAGGGGCAGGACATCGGGAGAGAGGTGCGCCGGACTCGCCTGCTTCATGTCGCGGATGGTGGCGATCAGCACGGTGGCGCCATTGTGCGAGACGGGGGTGATGATGGCGTCGTGGATTTCAAAACGGTCCGGATCGGCGAATTGCAGGATCATCGGAAAGCGCAGGGATTCCTCGATCCGGAGTTTGAAATTGCGGGCGTAGGCTTCAATATTGGTCGCGGTCCACAACCGCTCGGCATGGGCGTTGCGGCTGAGGAATTCACCATTGGGCATCGTGATCACGACTGCATCGCCGCAGGCCTCGAAATATTTGCGATAAAGCGCGTGCATTTCCTGCACCTGGCCCTGGCGCAGGCGCGCTGCGCTGGCGCGTTCCAGCGTACGGACCATCACCGATCCGAGCGTCTGAAGCGTTTCCAGCGACTTGACCAGCGCATCCTCGCCGCCGGAGGCAAAGGTACGGCCGATGATCTCTGAATTGTCGCAACCCGACAGGATGATGATCGGCACCAGCCGGGCGCTGTGCAGGCCGGCGATGTCGGCTTCAATCGTGGTTGCGTCCGGGAGACCGAGATCGAGCAGGATGATGTCGTAGGCTGTGCCGGCGAGGGCTTCACGGCCCGCTGCGAGGGATTTTACCCGGTGCAGCTGGACGTCACCCGGGTAGGTATTGCGCACAAAATGCTCGATCAGCAGCGCGTCGCAATTCATGTCCTCGATGTGGAGCACATTCACAGCAGCCGAGACTGGTGTTGGATTGTCGGTTGTATTCCTGGTCAAAGTCCCAAACCCCAAGCTTGTTCAATGGCCTCATCTCGCGGGGGCATGGTTAATGAAAGCTTGAACCGGAATTGCCCCCGAAGCGGACCGCGGTGCCGAAAACGGCGGGCAATGCTGTGGGGGCAGGGCGTAAGGGCATGATCTGCCGGTCCGGGTGACAGGCGGATATATTATGAGGGGGACTGCAAGCGCCGCCGCGCGGCTCCCGGCCGCTCCGTCAGGCACATGGCACCGCGAGGCGATATTGACGACGCCGCTGCAACCGCTAGATATGCGCTCACTATCAACCTCATGCGGATGTGGCGGAACTGGTAGACGCGCCAGATTTAGGTTCTGGTGCCGCAAGGCGTGGGGGTTCGATTCCCTCCATCCGCACCAGCCTTCGCTCGCTGCGCGAGCTTCGGCTGGGCAGGCCCAACGCTAAATCGAGCGAAGGCTGTCCCGCCGCAGCCTTGGCGAAGGCGGACTTGCTCCGACGTTCCTCCAGTTATCACAGCGCCCTTGTTGCGCGAGCTTCGGCTGGGCAGGCCATGCTTTGATCGTGCAAACTTGCGCCATCTGGCTCTCAATCCGCCCCGGAATCTCGTGATTTCACCCCCTGATCCGCCCTTCCGGCGCTGATCCGCACCGGCAAGCCGCTTCGCAGCGTTGCGCAGCGTGAATCGGCGTGACATAACGCGCGCTCGAATTTTACTGCGGATTTGTCCGCCTCCACAGCAATGCCAGGGCTAACCCATGAACGTCACCGAGAAAGCCGCCGAAGGCTTGAGCCGCACTTATGAGATCGTCTTTGCTGCAGACGATCTGCAAGCTCGCCTGGACGCGAAGATCCAGGAGATCCGTCCTGAAGTCCGCCTGAAGGGCTTCCGCCCCGGCAAGGTGCCGACCAGCCATATCCGCCGCATGTTCGGCGAGTCGATCATGGGCGACATGCTCAATGAACTGGTGCCCGAAACCACGCAGAAGACCCTTGATGAGCGCAAGCTGCGCCCGGCCTCGCAGCCGGAAATCAAGGTGGTCAGCGATGCCAAGGAAGTCACGTCCGGCAAATCTGATTTCGTGTTCGAGATCAGCCTCGAGATCATGCCTGAATTTGATCCGGCCGATGCGTCCAAGCTGAAGGTCTCGCGCCCGGTGATCGAGGTCTCTGACGAGGAAGTCGACGACGCCCTGGCCAAGCTGGCCGATGAGAGCCGTGAATTTGCACCGAAAAAGGGCAAGGCTGCCAAGGCCGAGAATGGCGATATCGTCGTGATCGATTTTGTCGGCAAGATCGACGGCGTTGCCTTTGAAGGCGGTTCCGCTGAGGACAGCCGCGTCGGTCTCGGCGATGGCGCCTTTATTCCGGGCTTTGAAGAACAGCTTGTCGGCGCCAAGGCCGGCGAAGAGCGCACTGTCACCGTCACTTTCCCGGCCGAGTACCAGGCCAAGCATCTGGCCGGCAAGGAAGCCGTCTTCGACGTCACCGTGAAGGCCGTCGAAGCGCCGCAGGACTCCAAGATTGATGACGAGCTGGCCAAGCGCCTCGGCCTGTCCGATCTCGACGCCCTGAAGGACGCCCTCCGGAAGCGTTTCGCCGGTGAGCATGCCGCCCAGTCGCGTCTGAAGGTGAAGCGCGCCGTGCTGGACCAGCTCGACGAAGCCCATGATTTCGACCTGCCTCCGAAAATGCTCGAAGCCGAATTCGAGAATATCTGGCGCGAAGTGGCCCATGCCATCGAGCACGGCCATCTCGAGGACGAAGACAAGGACAAGAGCGAAGACGAGCTGAAGGCTGAATATCGCGGCATTGCCGAGCGCCGCGTGCGCCTCGGTCTGGTGCTGGCCGAGATCGGCAATCGCAACAAGCTCGACGTCACCCAGGAAGAGCTCTCCCGCGCGATCAACCAGGAAGCCATGCGCTATCCGGGTCAGGAGCGTCAGGTGGTGGAATTCTACCAGAAAAATCCGGGCGCCGTCGCCCAGGTTCGCGCCCCGATCTATGAAGAGAAGGTCGTCGACTACATCCTCGAGCTCGCCGATGTCACCGATGTGCCGGTGACCCGCGAAGAGCTCTATGCCGATGACGACGAGACGCCAGCGGCCAAGCCAGCGGCGAAAAAGAAGGCTCCGGCCAAGAAAAAGCCGGCGGCCAAGGCTGCAGCGAAGGCTGACGAAAAGCCTGCTGCCAAGAAGCCTGCCGCCAAGAAGGCACCGGCAAAGAAGAAGCCTGCTGCCAAGAAAGACGCCTGATCCATCGGGCCTGATGATGAAAACAGCGCCGGTGTGGCTTCACACCGGCGCTTTTTTATACCCGGCGCATCGCACCTCGCGCTGCAGCCTGCGGCTTGCGTGTCTCGGCAACGCCCGCAATAGTTCGAACCTCGCGCGTGAAGAGAATCGTCCCCATATAGGCGGGGCGATGGCCCAAGGAGCTTGATATGCAGAATCCCGAGGATGTGATGATGAATCTGGTTCCGATGGTGGTGGAACAGACCAGCCGGGGCGAACGCGCCTTCGACATCTACTCCCGCCTGCTCAAGGAACGGATCATCTTCATCACCGGTCCGATCGAGGATCACATGGCCAGCCTGATCGTGGCCCAGCTGCTCTTCCTCGAATCCGAGCACCCGAAAAAAGAGATTTCCATCTACATCAATTCGCCCGGCGGCGTGGTTTCCGCGGGTCTGGCGATCTATGACACGATGCAATACATCCGCAGCCCGGTGTCGACGATGTGCATGGGCATGGCGGCCTCGATGGGTTCGCTGCTGCTGACCGCCGGTCATCCGGACATGCGCTATGCGACCCCGAATGCGCGGATCATGGTGCACCAGCCATCGGGCGGTTTCCGTGGCCAGGCTTCGGATATCGAACGCCATGCGGCTGACATCCAGAAGATCAAACGCCGGTTGAACGAAATTTACGTGAAACACACCGGTCGGACATATGATGAGATTGAACAGGCGCTCGACCGCGACAATTTCATGTCGGCGGATGAGGGCAAGGAATTCGGCCTGGTCGATCACGTTTATGCCAAGCGGATCGATCCGGACAATCCGGAGGCCTGATCCTGATCGGAAACAGCAGGCTGGCTTGAACCAGACTGTCGCGATATGGTCGAATTAGCAGACGCGGAAACCTTTCGCTAAAGTTCGGCCTTGATGTTGCAGGACTGAACACATTACGGCGATCGACGAGATAGCCGGGCTTGAAATGGAGCGGACATGAGTAAGACCACAGGCGGCGACGCCGAGTCCAAGAACACGCTGTACTGCTCCTTCTGCGGCAAGAGCCAGCACGAGGTGCGCAAGCTGATCGCAGGACCGACGGTCTTTATCTGCGATGAGTGCGTCGAACTGTGCATGGACATCATCCGCGAAGAGAACAAATCCTCGCTGGTGAAATCCAAGGAAGGCGTGCCGCCGCCCAAGGAAATCTTTGACGTTCTGAATGATTATGTGATCGGCCAGTCGCACGCCAAGCGCGTGCTCGCGGTCGCGGTCCACAATCACTACAAGCGCCTCAATCACGCCAGCCAGAATTCCGATGTCGAACTGGCCAAGTCCAACATCCTGCTGATCGGCCCGACCGGTTGCGGCAAGACGCTGCTGGCCCAGACGCTGGCGCGCATCCTCGATGTGCCCTTCACGATGGCCGACGCAACGACCCTGACCGAGGCCGGCTATGTCGGCGAGGATGTCGAGAACATCGTTCTCAAGCTTCTCCAGTCCGCCGATTACAATGTCGAGCGGGCCCAGCGCGGCATCGTCTATATCGATGAGATCGACAAGATTTCGCGCAAGTCCGACAATCCGTCCATCACCCGCGATGTTTCGGGTGAGGGCGTGCAGCAGGCCTTGCTGAAGATCATGGAAGGCACGGTTGCCTCCGTGCCGCCGCAGGGCGGGCGCAAGCATCCGCAGCAGGAATTCCTGCAGGTCGACACCACCAATATCCTGTTCGTGGTCGGCGGTGCCTTCTCCGGTCTCGACAAGGTGATCTCGCAACGCGGCCAGGGCTCCTCGATCGGCTTCGGTGCCGATGTGCGTGAGCCCGATGTCCGCCGCACCGGCGATATCCTGCGCATGGTCGAGCCTGATGATCTCCTGCGTTTCGGCCTGATCCCTGAATTCGTCGGTCGTCTGCCGGTCATCGCGACCCTGGAAGACCTTGACGAGGACGCCCTGGTCCAGATCCTGACCGAACCGAAGAACGCTCTGGTGAAGCAGTATCAGCGCTTGTTCGACATGGAAGGCGTTGGCCTGACCTTCACCGAGGATGCGCTGAAGCAGATCGCCAAGCGCGCCATCCTGCGCAAGACCGGTGCCCGCGGGCTGCGGTCGATCATGGAGGGCATCCTGCTCGAGACCATGTTCGATCTGCCTTCGATGGACGGGGTCGAAGAGATCGTCGTCAACGCCGAAGTTGTCGAGGGCAATGCCAAGCCATTGCTGATCTATGCCGAACGCAAAGACGATAAGCGCACGGGTGCTTGACGTCGCCGCCTCGCATCGCCACCTGTTGGCGTAAGAGGCGGCCACCCGGCTGCCACTAGTTTTCACCCGTCGGCGTCGGGCCGAACCGGATCAGGACTGCCTGTCCTGTTCTGGCGCGCCGGCAAGCGGGTGCGCATGGAGCATATATGTCCACTATAAAAACACTTCCCCTCCTGCCGTTGCGCGACATTGTCGTGTTTCCGCACATGATTGTTCCCCTGTTCGTCGGCCGCGAGAAATCGGTCAAGGCGCTGGAAGAAGTCATGCGCGCCGACAAGCAGATCCTGCTGGCCACCCAGCGCAATGCCGGCGATGACGAGCCGGCCAGTTCAGCCATCCATTCGACCGGCGTGATCGCCTCGGTCCTGCAATTGCTCAAACTGCCTGACGGGACCGTCAAGGTTCTCGTGGAGGGCGGCGTCCGCGTCGAAATCACCGGCTATACCGCGAACGAGGACTTCTACGAGGCGACCTGCGAGCCGATGGTCGAGGAAGTTGGCGACCCGGCCGAGCTGGAAGCGCTGATGCGCACCGTCGCCGCGAAGTTCGATGATTACGTCAAGCTCAACAAGAAAGTTCCGCCCGAGGCTCTCGCCTCGCTGGCCCAGATCAGCGATCCGGCCAAGCTGTCGGATTCGATCGCCGCGCATCTCGCCGTCAAGATCGAGGAAAAGCAGGCTTTGCTGGAACAGTCCGATGCGGCCGCTCGTCTTGAGCGCATCCTCGGCCTGATGGAAGGCGAAATCGGCGTTCTCCAGGTCGAAAAGAAAATCCGCAGCCGTGTCAAACGGCAGATGGAAAAGACCCAGCGCGAATATTATCTCAACGAGCAGATGAAGGCGATCCAGCGCGAGCTGGGTGAGGGCGATGACAGCCGTGAGGAGCTCGCCGAGCTCGAAGACCGTCTCGCCGAGGCCAAGCTCTCGAAAGAGGCCCGCACCAAGGCCGAGGCCGAGTTCAAGAAGCTGCGCCAGATGAGCCCGATGTCGGCGGAAGCCACGGTCGTGCGCAATTATCTCGACTGGATCCTGGCTCTGCCCTGGGGCAAGCGCAAACGCCTGAAAAACGATCTGGAAAAAGCCGAAGGCATTCTCGAAGCCGATCACTACGGCCTCGAGAAGGTCAAGGAACGTATCCTCGAGCATCTCGCCGTCCAGGCGCGTACCAAGAAGATGCGTGGGCCGATCCTGTGTCTCGTCGGGCCTCCGGGCGTCGGCAAGACCTCGCTCGGCCGTTCGATCGCCAAGGCGACGGGCCGCGATTTCGTGCGCATGTCGCTGGGCGGCGTGCGTGACGAAGCGGAAATCCGGGGCCACCGCCGCACCTATATCGGTTCCATGCCGGGCCGGATCATCCAGTCGATGAAAAAGATCAAGTCGAGCAACCCGCTCTTCTTGCTCGACGAAATCGACAAGCTCGGCGCCGATTACCGCGGCGATCCGTCTGCAGCCCTGCTCGAAGTGCTCGATCCGGAACAGAACGCGACGTTCAACGATCATTATCTGGAGGTCGATTACGACCTGTCAGACATCATGTTCGTGACAACGGCCAATACGCTGAATCTGCCGCAGCCGCTTCTCGACCGGATGGAAGTCATCCGCATCGCCGGTTACACCGAGGATGAAAAGCTCGAGATCGCCAAGCGTCACCTGATCCCCAAGCAGATGGTCAATCACGCCCTGTCACCGAGTGACTGGTCGGTGTCTGATGACGCCGTGCGCGATCTGATCCGCTATTACGCCCAGGAAGCGGGCGTGCGCAGTCTCGAGCGCGAGCTTGCCAATCTGGCCCGCAAATCGGTGCGTCGCCTGCAGACCGGCAAGGCAGAGCGGGTCGATATCACGACGGAAAACCTCGGCGAATTCGCCGGCGTGCGCAAATATCGTTTCGGCGAATCCGAGCGCGAGGACCGTATCGGTCTCGTGACCGGCCTGGCCTGGACGGAAGCGGGCGGCGATCTGTTGCAGATCGAAGCCGTCAAGATGCCCGGTCGCGGCAAGATGACGGTCACCGGCAATCTGCGCGATGTGATGAAGGAATCGATCTCGGCGGCGAATTCATTCGTGCAGTCGCGGGCGCCTTCCATGGGTATCCGGCCAACGGTGTTCCGCACCACGGACATCCATGTTCACGTCCCTGAGGGCGCGACGCCGAAGGACGGTCCGTCTGCCGGTATCGGCATGATGACGGCGATCGTCTCGGTGCTCACCGGTATTCCGGTGCGCAAGGATCTGGCGATGACGGGTGAGATCACCCTTCGCGGCCATGTCCTTCCGATCGGCGGTCTGAAGGAAAAACTGCTCGCGGCCCTGCGCGGCGGCGTCAAGACGGTATTGATCCCGAAGGAAAACGAGAAGGATCTCGTCGAAATTCCGGACAATGTGAAACAGGGTCTGGAGATCATCCCGGTTGAAACCGCCGATGAAGTCCTGGCCCGCGCCCTGACCACCCCGGTCGAGCCGGTGGAATGGACCGAGTCCGATGCGGCTGCACTGGCCGGGATGGCCAATCCGACCGCTGACGGCAGTGAGTCTCAGCTCGCACACTAACATGCCTCCGGCTCACGCCGGTTTGGAATTGAAAGGCCGGGATTAGTCATCCCGGCCTTTTTTCTGCATAAAACTTGCGTCACGTGGGTGTAGCGGCATTGACGGCGGCGGTGCAGGGACGCACAATCCTCCCATGACTTGTCCCGCGCTCTATTTTACCGGCTATTTTAGCAACGCAACCCGTTCGGGGGCGGTGGCCGGCTAGCGCGCGCGACAAGCAGCGAGTTTCCAGGGCCTCCCCCAACCGGGGAGGCCTTTTTCGTTTTGAGGAAGAGACAGGCCATGTCTGAACAAGTATCCCGCGATGATATCCGGTCATCGATCTCGCAGATCGACCGCGATCTCGTCGATGCCATCGCCCGGCGCACAGCCCTGGTCGAGGCAATTGTCGATGAGAAGGTGCGCTCCGGGCTTCCGGTCCGTGACCGCGAGCGCGAACAGGCGGTATTGCGCGAAGCCGTTGCCCGCGCCGAGGCCGGTGGAGTCTCGCGCGAACTGGTCGAGCAGGTGTTCCACGCGCTGTTTGACGATTCCATCCGGATGCAACGCACCCGTTTCGACTCGATGCGCGATGCCGATCTCAACGAAGCCAGCGTCGCCTATCTCGGCGGGCCCGGCAGTTACAGCCATATCGCGGCCCAGAAGATCTTCGCGCGGCGCAATGCCAATGTGGTCCCGTCACCCAAACGAGATTTCGTCTCGATCTTCCGCGCCGTCGAGACCGGCGAGGTCGATTTCGGCGTCGTGCCGATCGAGAACACCACCACAGGCTCGATCAATGAAGTCTTCGACATCCTGCTCGAGGGGCGCACCAAGATCGCCGGCGAATTCATGTTGCGGGTGGATCACTGCCTGATCGGCAAGGCGTCCGGCAATGGCCGTATCAACCGCGTCTTCGGCCACCCCCAGGCGCTGGCGCAGTCGCGCCGCTATCTCGCCGGGCATCCGGAGATCGAGACCCATATGTCCTCGAGTACGACGCGGGCGCTTGAGCGCCTGCTCGAGGAGGACGATACCGCGGCCGCGATCGGCGGTGAGGATGCAGCCAAGCTGTTCGGCTTTGACGTCCTCGCGCACGGGGTTGGCGATCACGAGCAGAATATCACCCGTTTCATCGTTCTGGCCCGTGACAGCAAACTTCCGGCGCGCGGGGTCGAGTGCAAGACCTCGATGATGTTCACCACCCGGGACGATCCGGGTGCGCTGGTCAATGCGCTGACCGGGTTTCGCGATCACGGCATCAATCTGGTGAAGCTGGAATCGCGGCCAATCGCCGGCAATCCCTGGGAGGAGATGTTCATCATGGATGTGGAGGGTCATCTCGATGACCCAAGGCTGCGCGACAGTCTCAAAGTGCTCGAGGAGCATACCCGCGAGATCCGGATGCTCGGCTGCTATGCCGCGGACCGTATCGACCGGGTCAGCGTGGATTGAGGCGAGAGGGCCTGGCACGTCGCGGTGCCAGGCCCCCGGCTTGCGTGCCCAGCCTATTCAGCGGCGACGTAATCGCTCAGCAGTTTCTCCTGCCGGGCGCGTTCGACCTTGGACGAGAATTGTTCATTGATGCGCTGTTCCTGCAGCGTCTTGACCAGTGTGACGAGCGAGCCGGTCAGGAACAGGACGCCCATTCCGACATAGCCCTTGGTCGACAGATCGACCGGCATCAGGATCAGCGACAGGCCCAGCATCGCATAGGCGGCGATGACACAGGCGTAATTGAAGCTGACCCACAGTTTTGATTGTCCCAGCATGGTGATCTCCTTCAGGCGCTCTGGGTTTGGCCGGCATCAGCGCCGGTTGATGTTTTGGCCCGCAATCGGGCAAGCACGTCTTCGCCGCGGGTGCGGGGCGGCGCGCCCAGTCCCTTGGCCGCCATTCGCTCGACCAGGTCATCGCCATTCAGCTCGGCATCAATCTGGTCCAGGATATCGAGTTCCTCGCCCGGATCGGCACGTTCCAGGGCGCGCTTGAGTACGGCCTCGCCCTCGACGATCGCGGCCATCCCGGCGAAGTCGCCGCGCAATTCACGCGTTGCGCCGCGTTCGGCCTCCATCGCGCGGGCCGTGGTCAGGCCGAGCCGTAATTCAACCAATCGCCGGTCGGTTTTCTCGATCATCAGGCGCAGGCGCCGGGCCGCCAGTTCCGTGCGTTCCAGGGTTTGCCGGCGGACCTCGCGTTCCCGTTCAAGTTCGGCGATGGCGTCTGCGCCCTCGGCGGCGAAGGCCTCCATCCCGGACTTCAGGGCATCGCCGACCCGGATTTCCAGATCATTGATCCGGGTGTCGACCCCGGCCAGGGCGCGCTTCTCATTGCGTTCGCGCAGGATCATCGTGGCGAGGGCGCGCTTGGCGCGTTCATGCCCGGCGGTTGCCTCCCGCAGTTTCTGCTCCAGGATCAGCACGGCATGGCCGTCTTCGATCTCGTCGCGCGCCCGGGCAGTCTGCCCTCGCAGGATGGTGAACAGGGTTTTGAACATCAGTATCTCCTTTAATGAACTATGTTCATAAAAAAAACGCTACAGCTGAATCCGGTTCACGCAAGGGGGAAAGTGACGGGCATGGACCGCAAGCCGTGAGGCGCCTCAGACCGTGATCAGGCCCTTGAACGGATGCAGGGTGTGGGCGCGGTAGCTATGCGCCGGCTCTTCCGCACCGATGCCGTACTCGGCCGGCCAGCCAGACGGCATGTGCAGCGTCCCGAACAGGCGGTCGATGAAGGAAAAGTGCACCGCGAAATTCTTGTTGTGGGCCGACTCTTCCAGTGCGTGGTGCCAGTGGTGGTGGCGGGGCGTGACGAAGACCGGTTCCAGCCAGCGCAGATCCCAATCGATATTGGCGTGGATGAATGTGGCGTGGAAACCGATCATCAGGGCGTAGGCATTCACCACCGCCTGGTCGAAGCCGAGCAGGAAGATCGGGGCCAGGGTCGCGGTGCGGGTGATCAGGGCTTCGAGCACGTGCAGCCGCGAGCTCGCGAGCCAGTCCATCGTCCTGGAGGAGTGGTGGACGGCATGGATGCCCCACAGCGCCTGGTGGCTGTGATAGGCGCGGTGGACCACATACTCCACCAGATCGACCGCCAGCATGATGGCGAAGAACTGCACGATGAAGGGCAGGCCGGAGATGAAATCGGTGATGACATCGAAACGCGCCCAGCCGAGCCCCTGGACCAGCAGGAAATTGGTGCCGGCCAGATAGGCACCGAGCAGGAGGTGCATGACGAAGAAATGCTTCAGGTCGAGCGACCAGTTCTCGCGCAGGACCGGCTGGTCCTCGCGCAGCGGGGCGGCTTTTTCCAGCAGGGTGAAGACGAAACCGGTCGACAGCAGGCCGAGCACGAACCAGTCCAGCCCGACATAGACGCTGGAGGCCTCTATCGGCCCCAGCGGCGTGTCGGCGCCGCCGAGCAGGGCGGCGAGGGCCAGAACGCCCAGTCCGGCGCCTGCGATCATCAGGCGTTTGCGCATCAATGCCAGCACACCGAATACACCCGACAGGATCATCAGGGTTCCCAGCCCGGCGCGCAGGGCAGGGAGGTCATAATTCGCCCGCAGTTCGGGAATGGTGAGGTGGGCCGGGAAGTGAAAGGCCAGCACGCCCGCCAGACTTAGCACGCCGAGCAGAAGCGAGAGATAGGCGGCCAGCCAGCCATCGCCAATGTGGAAATGACCGCGGGCCGGGCGCAGGCGCAGCCAGTGACGCAGCGTGGCCAGGTGAGGGTGCGCTTTGAGGCTGAACGGGAAGGTCGTCATGGCGATCACTCTTTAAAACGAACGATGTTCACAAAGTGGCTGTGAATCGGATTCAGGCAAGCAAAAAAGAACGTTGTTCGTTATTTCTTTTCCGCTAATCTGGGCAGGATGAAACCGAGCCCCGCCCAGCGCCCCGAATCCGCCCGCCCCGACACCCGAAAACCCCGGGGCCGGCCCGGCCTGACCGAGCAAGACCGCGGTGCGGCTCTGCAGGCGGCGCGCAAATTGCTGGCGACCGTGGGGCTTGAGGGCATGCAGGCGCGCGCGATCGCGCGGGAGGCCGGGCTCAGCGTCGGATCGATCTACAAGCTGTTCGGCGATATCGAGGCCCTGGTCCGGCTGCTGAATCTGGAAACCCATCGCGAGTTCTCGGCCCATCACCGCGCCGCGCTCGAGGCCATCGATGGGCGCGCAGTCAGTGCCGAGGCGAGGCTTATGGCACTGGCGCGGGCCTATCTCGATTTTGTGCTTGCAAACGGGCGGCGTTGGGATGCGGTTCTGCGCACCAGCCGGCGGGGGGAGGGTGGCCGCTCAGCAGATTATGTCCAGTCCGAGGAGGGCCTGTTTGCCATCGTTGAATCGGTGATCGCCGATCTGCCCCGTTTCGCCGATCCGGCCTTGCGTGCGCGGGCGGCGAGGGCGCTCTGGGCCAGTGTGCATGGCATTATCAGCGTGACCCTGGCCAATAGCCGCGCCAGCGACCCCGCGGCTGATGCCCTGGCCCAGATCGATCTGATTCTCGGAGCCGTGACCCGGGATGCGAGCCTGCCGCAGTAGTCTTGGCTTGCGCGGAATGCCCCGGTCAGACTAGAAAGCGCCTCCAGATCGGCCAAGGCCGATGCAGGCCGATGGGTCGGGCGGTTAGCTCAGCTGGGAGAGCATCTCGTTTACACCGAGAGGGTCGGGGGTTCGAGCCCCTCACCGCCCACCATTGAATACAACGGGTTAATAGACATTTTCCGCACAGTCTTGAGTGCGTGTGTCACCAGGGTAACCGTAGGGGTAAAGGTTCTGCAAGCCTCGTTGGTTGAGGAGGTCCCCGATGCGGTCGAAATGCCTAGGTGCGGTTCCACCTTAACCGTGCCGACATTGGCATGTGGCGAGGGCTATGCAGGCGCATTCATTCCGGGTGTGCTGGCAAGTGCCTGCAAAAGTCAGAGGATGGGTTCGTCCCGCAAAACGCTCCAATTCGTTCTCGCAGGCGCATCTCTCGAGCCATCGGTGGAGAAAATACGCAGGCGGCGTTTTGGGTGATTAAGACTCTAAGGCCAAAGCCGTCGGGCGCTGCCTGCCCGCCCCACCAATAACGCTCCCGATAAGGCTCTCCAGGTACCTCTACTGGAATTGGATGACCAGGGTAGCGCTGATCCACGACAAAATGATCGGCGAAGATTTGGATTCTGTCGCCAGGTCGTCCGGTGAAATGTGAGGGGGGGGCGACCCCAATCAAGCGGCCAAGCGGTTGATCCGTTAGACCTGCTTCTTCGACCAATTCCCTTTGGTACTCTGCAAAGCCATTCCCAATATATCGGCTCAGAAATTGGGCGTTTTCCGGGTCCGAAAGCTGCTCAACCGCAACGCAGCGCATGGGGGCCATGCCCGGCTCACCCGGTGGCGGATCGAGTGCGGCCCGTTCCGGAAAGGTAAATTCATAGATCGGTGTCGGTGTGGAGTGCGCTTGCACCGGCGTGTCATCGCACGAGGCGATGGAAAGTGCGACAGCGAGGGCGATGAGCCTTGGCTTCATGATCCAAAACCTCCAACGAAAGCGGACTTGCCTTCAAGTGTGATTGGGGCCTAACTGAACCGTGTGGTGGCGTGTTTTAGTGACGCCCCGCCACAGCCCCGCATTCTCGATAGAATGATTCGATGGCGTCCCTTTTACCTTCATCCCTAGGTGGAGCGCTATCTGAATCCGGGAGTCGCTCATTTAGGAATTGAACAAATGACTCGTGACACGCTCAATGCGGCACTGATCGGCGGATGCATTATTGCCGCCGCCGCCCTCCACGGTACGCTTTCGCAATCCCCGCGCTACCAATTCGCCCTAGCGGATGGGCCATCGGTCTACCGACTGAACTCTCAAACTGGGGACATCTCGGTCTGCGCGCCGTTCGATCCGCATGCCTTTGACCGTAGAACGTCTGCACCGAGGTTGAGCCTGAACTGCGCCTTGGTCCCCAATCCAAACCTTGGAGAACATGCGGGAGAGCTTCAGACTTGGGAAGCCCCATGACCAACTTCATGCCTCATTGCCGGGTCAGCTGACGACGCCAACGCAGTCGCGATCTTGGCTCAAAAAACCATGAAATCGGGACGCCCAGAACAACGGAAAAACCGAACAGTCGGGTTGCACCGGCCCTTAGCTCGCCCGCTTCGATGCCTTTGACAGTGCGAGGGGCAAGACCAGTGCGGCCCGCGAGCTGGCCACACGTCCAGCCCCGAACAATCCGGGCCAAGGCGACGCGGGAGCCAACAGTGTGGTCGAGCAATCGAACGGCAGCCATGAGGCGACCATAAGCGCGCATCAGCAGTTTTCACAACTCTGTCGTGAAGCTGCGCACTACAGCGTCGTGTCGGGGTGGTGTCCCTGTGGCTGACTAGACTAACTCACCCACCGCTTGCATCATCCCGGCTACGCACCCGATTCGCCTCAACCGTCGTTGCCGATGAGGCGTGAGCGGCGTCTCGGGGTGTGCGGCCCTGCCGCACTGTCTACGTCAAATGGAGATTTCATATGGCGAAGTCGCGTAAGGTTGGTCGCAGCGCAGTGACTGGGCGGTTTACGACGGTGGCGAAAGCCAAGTCTAAGCCGAGCACTCACGTTGTTGAGACCATCAAGCGCAAGTAGAAGCCTAACGGCCTAGCTTGCAGGGCGGGTGACGTTTGCTGCCAGGCGGCGTCACCCGCGTTTGTTGGCCGATTTGGTTTCTGAAACCTTAATCGGCTTGTGTGGGTAAGGTGACGTGGCGGGCATAAGCCGCAACGCCTCGTCACATATGCAGGCGGCGTCTTCGTCGCTTCACCCTTCGCAACATATTGGGTCTGACATGGGTAACCCTTCAAAAAAGCGCGGTACAATGGTTGGCCGGGACGACACCATTATGGCCGCGCCCGACATTGCTTGTGCCTTGGGCGAGCTAACGGTTCGCTGGACTGCGATTGAATACGAGCTTACGCTTCTGTTCAAATTTCTCTCAGGCTGCACATACGAAACCGCCGGTGCGGTCATGTATGGCGTGAACGCGACTAGCGCGCGGTTGGACATTGTTCGCCTGACGGCGGAGCGTCACGAGAATAAAAAAGACGCCGCGCTAGCCCTTGAGGCCCTACCCTGGGTGCGGCGACTCTGCGCGCGCCGGAATGCACTGGTGCACCATCGGTGGTTCTACGACGTGCTCACAGAAACCTGCTACACGTTTGACTATCGCGCCGCCCCAGGAGCGGAAAATCGACGAAAAAAGCAATCAGTGCGCGCCATTTTGGCCCTATGCAATGAGTGCACAGACGCACTGCGCCCGCTAAAAAAAGCCTACGGGTCGGACATTTCAGATGAGCAGATCATCGCGACAAAAATTTCCGAGACGCAGCTGCGCGCGCGAATGTCAGCGAAGTAGTGGTCCCCGAAATCCCCTAACAGAACCTTCACTCCGGCCTCTATCATCTCAGGCGTGACCTCAACCGTCTGAGCTTCTTCACGGGTCATGACTTGTTCCGTTAGAAATATAGGCGCCATTGTTTTCCCAAGGACGCCCGCCCGTCGGGTTGTTGCGTTCGGCTGTCCCTGCAGCTTGCGGCGTGTAGCGTGATTGATGCGTGAGGCGCATTTGCCGTGCGAGGCTGGCCAGCAGCTTGGTTTCACGGTCGCGGACGGTGAGCATACGGAGGAAGGCCGCGCCGGTGTTTTCGCAGGCTATGGCTTCGGCTGAACAGTCGTCGATTAGCGTTTGGAGGTCAGCCCGAGAGCTTGCGTGCTCGCAGTACAGCCGGAGCAGGTCTTGATGCGCGCCGGTCGCAAACCAGCCAGGTGGTTCGCTAGAGACAATGTGTTCCCATATGCGGATCTGCGCAGGCGTCATGTCAGCGGGTGCGGGTTGGTGCCTGTCAGTCAGGGGGCGAATCGGAGTTAGAATTTCCGCCGCCGATTTACGTCCGCGTTTTGTCATTGTCTGTCCTCGAATTGTTACGGTTTAGCAGAAGGTCATTCCCCTCGCCGCTCCCCGGACCGGAGGCCCTAGGTATTCGAGGGGCCGGGGGGGGTAGGCGTGTGCGGGGTAGGGGCGGGTGCGACTGGAGCCGTAACGTCACAGTCGCACCCTAGCGCGCTTCACCTAAGGAAAGGGAGGCGTCCGCGCCTAGCCTGCGGTCTTGATCAGCTTGATTGCGCGACTATCGACCACGCCGCCGCCAACACGCTTAGTCGTGTAGAAGCCGACATAAGGCTTATTGGTCAGGTCGTCACGAATGACCCGGATGCCGAGCCGGTCAATAATGATGTAAGCCCGCGACCAGTCCGCAAATGCAATCGGGTATGCGTTAGAGCCAATGTCTTGCATATCCTCGTTAAGCTCGACCGGGTAGCCGATCAGCATATTGGGCTGACCTTCGGCAAGGCTGTCAGCCCAGAGCGGGCGACCCTCTCCGTCTTTCATCTTGCGGACCGCGCCGGCCGTTGCCGAGTTCATCTGCCACACGCCGCGCGAGCGGTATTTGCTGGCGAGGCCGTAGACGGCGTTATAGAGCGCGTCTGCGTCTGTGCCGCCGCCCGATAGCTCAGGGAAGCCGGACGCGGAGCCGGTGGAAAAATACTGGATTGTTCCGAAGGGCCGGGTGGCGTCGCCAGTCGTCGCCGTGTCATAGCTCAGGAAGCCTTTAGGCTTCTCCACACCGTCGCCGGTAACGAATGCTGCGCTTTCCTGATCGTCGAACGCCTCTACGATTTCTTCGCGGGTGAAGCGTTCAATGTCAAAGCTCGAATCGTCAAGCAGGTTTTGGGTGATTTCCGGGTAAGCGTAAACCTCATGGCAGGGATATTCGAGCCGCGCCAAATTGCTGGCATCTTTCGCCGTCCGGGCAGACGTTTCACCTACCCAGCCCGTTCCCGTTCCGCCTTTCGAAAAGAGAACTTGATAGGCGTTTGCCGTGGTGCTTTGAACACGGCAGCGGCGGCGCATTGGCGAGAGGTCTTGTGCAAACCGCTGGATAACGCCGTCAACCTCAGGCGTTACCGTGTAGCCGCCGTTTGGATCAGAGCCAACCGACATAGCCGCGCGAGCGCCATTCTGGATAAAGGATGCAAACGGCTTTAGCGCGACCGATGCCGCAACGTCAGAGCCGCCTCCAACCGAGCCGCCAAGGGTTTGGCGTGCGAGGTCTTTTGCAAGCCTGTCGGTGGCGTCGGCAAGTTGGCTGTAACGGGCTTCGTTTCGCTCCCTGAACTCCTCGAATGCGGCTTTGACGGAATTGACCGCCTCAGTCACGCTAACCGGTTCGGGCTTTCCGTGCAGGGATGCCATAACGGCAAAGTTGGGTTTGGTGATTTTTGGCAAACAGGTTGCCACGGGTTTATTGCGAGCGGACATTGCCAGCCCTCCTTTTGCGGCGCTTCACAGCGCGGCGGTCGAATTGGTGCGGCGCTTCACAGCGCGGCGAATGGTTCATGCGTTAGGCCGCTACGGCGGGCCTAGAAGGTGTGTCGGGCTGGCACCGCTACGGCTGGCACCAGTCCAATACAATCACACTCCACACCGGACGTGGTGACGGGGGCTAAAGAGCGCAAGGGGGCGGCGGGACGGGAGAACAAAACAAGTCCGTACCGTTGCCGTTCTGCCACTATTGGACAAGGCGCAGGTTCGGCTTGCTGTTGTCGGGCGTCGGCAGGTCGCGGAATGCGCCCGCGATGTCTTCCAGTAGATCGGCGATGTTGTCGCCAGTCGCGCCGTCCGTCACAAGCGACACTGCCGCGCCCTTAATCGCGCCCTCAAGAATCTGGACGGAGTTTAGGCCCATGTGGCGGAATTGCGGGGCAAGCCCTGCAACAGAACGTGCGATAACCTTGACGTTGCGGTCGTGGTTTTGGCGGTCGGCGTTGCTGTCAGTCATGGTTGGTTTCTCCTGATGTGCTGGTTGGATTGCGGGTGAACGGCGTGACGTTGCCGGGGGCTTCCATGTCCGCGATCAAGCGGCCTAGGGAATGGTTAAGGCCATATGCGGCCTTACGAGAGAGCGCGACGGAGACGGTTACCCCGCCGCTTTCAAACTCGATTGATATGACGCCAGAGGCGGTTTCGACTGTCGGCGGGGTACTCACGAATGAGACAGGCATATTCTTTGCTCCGTGTTCGCTGGCGACCGTTCCGGCCAAAATTGGCAATTCGGACAAATCGCGTGATTGATGGTGACGCTGTCGGGCTATGGGTATGGTAATAAGGATGTCTCGCTTTTCGTGACGGTCGCGGGCGGTTTTTGGCCTCGAACGTCCCTCTTTTCGATACGTGCTGTCCCGCTTTTCGAGACAGGGATTGGTTAAACGTCACTCTTTTCAAGACAGGACCGTCCCGCTTTTCGAGACGGGTTTCTGTTTCCGTTTGATCCTGTCGGGTTGTTTGAGGGGTGCCGGGCGACCTCGTAATCCGCGCCGGGCTTCCACGCCTTGTAGAGACGCCGCCCGGTCATCTCCGTTGTTTGTGGCATTCGGTACTCGGTAAGCTCGTAGGATGGCCCTCTCGCTTCTCCTGTGACGCCAAGCGCGCCCAGGACGGTTACGACGATGAAGCCCTTTTGCTGCAATTCGTGGAAGGCTCCCGCCGCCGCATTTGGACGAATGCCTAGACGTTCCGCAGCCTGCCGGACGCTGAGTTGAATCTTGCCGTTATTGCTGCATTGCCGGTCGCGCCCCTCAAAGCGCAGGTGGATATATGTCATTTGCGCCTTAGGGGAGAGCGCGCGCCAAGCAGGCTCTTGCAGAAGCGCGAGGGGCAGGACGGTGATCTTTTCGCCGCGTCCCTTGCTCCTGCCGGTGGCGTCTTGTGTTCCTCCTTTAGGGCGCCGCTTTGTCATTAGTCGGCCCTCACGCCGTCCCATTTGCCGGGCTGGTATTCGACAAGCCGGGCGGGCGCTGTGAGGCTGTAGGCGGCATACTCGCCACCGTCGCCACGGGCGTTACAGAACCGGGCGGACGCAATGCCGATCGAATGCTTGCGTTTCAGCCTGTGCACGACTGCGGCAAGGCGAACGCCGGGCGCAAGCTCGGATGAATTGACTGATCCGTGTTCGATCATTGCGCGCATGATTTCGGCATTCCGCCCGACAAAGGCGCGGCGGTTGCCGTCGATGTCCGCCATCAAGCGGGCGGGCTTCCAGCGGCGGGCGGTCATTGTGCCGCCTCCCGGAAGGTGTTGAGCCACGCGAGCACCTCCGTCTCTCTCCAGTAGCGGCGGCGGCCGATGCGGGCCGGTTCAGGAAAGTCGCGTTGATCCAGCCAGCGCCAAAGCGTCATGTCAGAAATGCCGCCGCACAATTCGCGGACGGTCGCGGCGGAGATGTGTCGGTGGGTATTGATGGCAGGGGAGGGCATGTGTTTCGCTCCATGGTTTGAACATGGGGCAGAATGTGGAGCCTTGAAGCACCATTTCCGATCACAGTGAGCTAACCAGTTTCGCCGTCACTATGCACGCGGGCACCTATGTGGCGTGACCACGCATGGAATGCCGACCTTGGGTCACCCTCACACTCGCAAGCCTCAAACAAATCAAATAGGTATTTGCCGAAAGCCGTGGCAACATTGAGCCCGCGCGCTGGTGCTGGCGACCCGAGTTTCCGCTCCCATAACAAACGTGCGCGGTCTACAATATTTACACCTTCAACATTTACGCGCCGTCTCGATCTTACGGTCAGAGAGGACTGTTCTACAGTGCGAATTGTCGTGTCAATTGCCTTCTGCCATCTAGTAGTGAATTGTTTGGACGAGACAAAAGAGTCATGCGATTTTGGTCGCCACTTCTCTGCGGCGCCTGTAGCGTTTTCTGTGTCAGTTTCGATATCCAATTGAATCATATTTAGGCGGAGAAGCTCTTGCACTTCTTCGCTCCCATGAACGTCAAAGCGAAGCATTGCAGAAACCGCATTTCGTAGGTCGATGAGGTCCTTCATGTCCGCTGAGCGATGGTAAAACCCGGTTGGGTTGCCCCAAGCTGAGCTTGCGAACCAGTCTGCGGCTAGGTCGGCTTCGCTTTGCGATATGTGAAGGTGCTTCCTGAATACGTCCTCAAGCGAAGGAGCGGCGGATTGCTTCTCGCCGTTCCGAGTGGGTATCGGATCATCAGCATCGGTCACGCTTAGCCTCCACTTCGATTGCCATTTCCGCAGGCTTCCCCGTCACAAGATCGTTCAACCGATGCGCCCAGGCGTCCAACGCCTCCCGCTTTTCGATTCCATAGTCGTATCTATTGTAGACGCGCGCAATTCCGCGCACGACGCCGGTCCGGTGATTTAGGACGGCCTCGATAACGTGCGGGGCAACGCGCAGTTCAGCCATCTGGCTGGCGCATGTCCGCCGGAGGTCGTGTATCGTGAAACGGTCAATCTCGACTTTTTCGCCGCGCTCCTCCTCCGCCGCCGCCGCCATTAGTCGGTCAAGACGGACCTTCGCTTTTGACCGGCCAGATATCGGGCTTAGTCCGGTGGTCGTGAAAACCAGCCCGTTGGGGCCGATAGCGGGCGCATTTTTGATGATGGCCAGCGCCGGGTCGGCAAGGGGAACCTTGTGTTCCTCCCCATTCTTCGCCCGCGCGGCGGGGATGGTCCATACGTTGCCCGGCGCCGTGATTTCGATCCGCTCGCCGTCAGCTTCCGTCACTTGGGTTATCTGCTCTTGCCCGATTTCACTCCGGGTAAGGCCGCTGACCTCACCGACGCGCTGCCCAGTCAGGAGGCACACTCGCAAGGCATCGCCAAACGGGTAGCCCATTGCGCCGGTCGCTTTCCAGAACCAGCGAATCTCGTCGACTGATAGCACCCGGTCGCGGCTTTGGGGCTCGAACGGCTTATTCATGCCAGCCATCGGGGAAGCCGCCATCCAGTCGCGGCCTATTGACCAGTTGAATAGCGCGCGCAGGGCTTCAAATGTCCGGTTGGCCATGATCGGCGCGGGGCGGTCGGCGATGCCATCAAGCAGTTCGATTATCTCGCGTTTCGTGATTTTGGCAGCAGGGCGCTGCCCGATGACGGGCAGAACGTACTTATCGAAAATCCGCTTCACCTCGCCGATAGATCGGAGTGCTTTCTCGCGGGGCCGCCGCTGCAAGTATTCCGCGACCAGCGCCGCGAGGGTGTCAGTTCGCTGATGTCCCGCAGCACCGGTCACAGTGCGCCGAGCCTTCATGTCGGTCGCTGGGTCTTCGCCCCGTTCAATCTTGTCCAGCGCTTTGGCGGCCATCCGGCGCGCGTCGGCAAGGCCAATTGCCGGAAATCTGCCAAGTGTGAGCTTTCGGCTTCGTCCGTTTTGACGGTAGCGCACCGCCCAGCTCTTCCGCCCGGTCGGTTGAATAATCAGGTAGAGCCCCGCTTGACCGGGGTCTGGCATCTCCAGCCGCCGCGACGGGTCTGGGGGGAGCGCCTTCACCTTTAGATCGGTGAGCCGTGTCATCGGATTCTGGTCTGTGAGCCGTGCCATTTCGAGTACCTTTCGCTGGCCAATATCTGTTACCCAAATCGTTCATGGGGTAACGCGAAGGGGCAATAGGCGACGTTTAGCTTCGCTATATCGGACTCTAACGTGAGTTCAATATTGTAGTCTAGACAGGGATGTAGCCGGTTGTCCGTGATAGGCCGCGTTATGCGCTGAAATGTGGGGAAAAATAGTTTACACCGAGAGGGTCGGGGGTTCGAGCCCCTCACCGCCCACCAGCCTTCGCTGCGAAGTAGCGAAGGCTGTCACGCCGTAGCCCGAAGGGCGAAGGCGGACCGCTCGCCATCTCGCAGCTACGGCTGGGCGAGCCCCACACCTGGCTGCCGGTCGCGCACCACGTCACCATGCCGCCACCACCCGCCCTGCGGCTTCGCAATCGCACCGGAAACGCTTGCCTCCCGAGCGCCACGCGCTAGCCTGCCTGCGACACACATTGCTTCCGGGGAGCCGCTCATGTCCGTTTTCAGATCTGTCGCCGCACTGCTTGTTCTCGGCCTGTCGTCACCGGCCCTGGCAGAGCCGATCGGCTTTTTCCAGCTGCGCGACACCGTCTATGACGCCTCGGTGCCGGCCCCGGAGGAACGCCTTGGCTTCGAGCTCGGTGACCGCCCGGTGCGCCATGAGCAGATGGTCAGCTATCTGACAGAGATTGCGCAGGGCTCTGACCGCATCACGGTCGAGACCATCGGCTATACCCACGAGCATCGCCCGATCCTGTTCTTTGTGGTGACCTCGCCGGAAAACCAGGCCCGGATCGATGATATCCGTGCCGATCACATCGCCCAGCTTGAACCGGGCGCTGCCGCGACCGACGGGCCGGCGATCCTCTGGCTGAACTACGGTGTCCACGGCGCTGAACCGGCCGGCATGGATGCGGCCATTCCAATGCTCTACCACCTGGCCGCTGCCCAGGGTGGGGCGATCGAACAGACGCTTGATGACAGCGTCATCCTGATCACCGCGATCTTCAATCCGGATGGCCATAACCGCCGCGTCAATGCGGTCGAGATGTTCGGCTCAGACGTTGCGGTGACGGATCCGGCGCATGCCCAGCACGCCACATGGGGCGAGGCGCGCACCAATCACTACTGGTTTGACCTCAATCGCCAATGGCTGCTCCAGACCCAACCGGAATCCCAGGCCTGGCTCACACAATGGCACCGCTGGAAGCCACAGGTCTCGGCCGATTTCCACGAAATGGGTACCGAGGCGACATTCTATTTCCATCCCGGTGAGCCGCGCCGCCTCAATCCGCTCATCCCGGACCAGGCCCGCGACCTGACCCTGAATATTGCCCGGCACCATGTCGGTTTTCTCGATTCGGAAGCGCGGCTCTACACGACTGAAGAGGGCTTCGACAATTTCTATGTCGGCAAGGGCTCGACCTATCCCCAGGTCAATGGCTCGCTGGGCATATTGTTCGAGATCGGTTCGGCCAAGGGCGGCTTGATCGAGTCCCAACGGGGGCTGGTCAGCCATGCCGACAATATCCGCACCCATTTCCGCACCGGGCTGACGACGATCTCCGGGGCCCTGGCCCAGCGCAGCGACATTGCGGCCTATCAGCGTCAATTCTTTGCTGACGCCGTCGCCAATGCCGGCCGCGATCGCACTCGCGGCTATGTCTTCTCCGCCGAGGGCGATCCGACGCGGCTCAATCTGTTCGTCGATCTGCTCGAGCGCCATGATATTCGCGTCAACGCCCTGGCCAGCGATCTGCGCGCGGGTGGCCGCACCTACCGGGCCGGCGAGGCCTACATCGTCTCGATGCGCCAGCCGCAATACACCATGATCCGCGCCATCTTCGACCGGGTCACAAGTTTCGAGGAGAACGTCTTCTACGACGTCTCCGGCTGGACACTGCCGCTGGCCTATGACCTCGAGTATGCGCCATTGACCGGGAACCTGCCTGCCGGGCCCGAGGTCCACAGCGCCGAGATCAGCTTCAGCGCGCCACCGGTCTCAAGCTATGGTTATGTGCTGCGGTGGTCCGACTATTACGCCCCGCGCGCCCTCTACCGGGTGCTTGATGCCGGCATCCGTGTCCGTATCGCGACCGAACCGGTTTCAATCATGACGAGCCAGGGCCTGGTCGAATTCGGGCCGGGTGCGGCGTTTATCCCGCTGGTCGGCCAGGATGTCGATTTGGACGACATCCACGCGCTGGTCTCCAGCATCGCAGTCGAGAATGGTGTGCCGGTCTATGCGGCCACCTCCGGCTCGACGCCGGGCGATACGCCGGATCTCGGTGACCGCAGCGGTTTCCGCGCCATCGAGCGGCCTGAAGTCCTGCTGGTGTTTGATGATGGCATTTCATCCTATGACGTCGGTGAGGTCTGGCACCAGCTTGATCACCGCATGCAGATGCCGGTAACCCTGCGCCGCAAGAGTGAACTGGGCGGGCTGGACTGGTCGCGCTATACGCATCTGATTGTTGTCGGCGGCGGCAATACCGGTTTTGCCGATGGTGATATGGAGCGTATCCGGGAATGGATCCGCACTGATGGCGGTGTGATGATCGCGACGCGCCAGGCGGCGGAGATGGCACAGGCGGCCTTCTTCCCCTCCGGCGAGGATGCAGACACCGGCGAGGCCGAAGCGGAAGACGGGGACGGTCAGCGGCGGCGCGATTATGCGGCGATGCCGATTGATGATGCCGAGCATGTCATTGGCGGTGCCATCTTCGCCGGCGATCTCGATTTCAGTCACCCGATCGGCTTTGGCTATTCCGACCGTTTCATCGCCCTGCACCGCAATACCGAACTCGTGCTGGATCGGCCGCAGGATGATCCCTTTGCGGTCGTGGTGGAGTATGCCGAGGATCCGCTGCTCTCCGGCTATGCCTCGCAGCGGCGCCAGGACGAGATCGCCGGCACGCCGGCGGTGATTGCCCAGCGTTATGGGCGTGGGAGTGTGGTGTTGTTCGCTGACAATCCCAATTTCCGCGCCACTTTCCGCGGCACCGAGAAGATGTTCCTGAACGCGATCTTTTTCGGCGGGCTGATCGACCGGCCACGGGGCGATTACTGAGGGCCGCCGCGCGGGCTAGAGGATCCGGCAGGCGAGCGGCGCACTCCGCTCGCCGTGCCGCATCACTCGCTGTCGAGAATGTCGAGCAGGGCGCCGGCATTGTCCGGGTCAAACACGCGCACATCCGCGCGGGGTGCATGACGGGCAATCGTCAGTGCCGTCTCGGTGGCGCTGACCGGTCCGGGTGCCTGCTGGTTGATGATCACGGTGCAGCGACCATCGAGCGCCCGGAGAGCCGTGAGCGTGTGCGAGATTGTGCCGAGATAATTGCCCGCAATCATGACCGGCCGCGCATCGAGTTCGCGGATCAGGTCGAGATTGAGTCCGTCCTCGGCGATTGGTGACATCACGCCGCCGGCACCTTCGATCAGGGTCGGTCCGGCCGGGTCGAGATGGTCGAGACACCAGTTCACCACCGCCGACAGACGCAGTTCGCGATTTTCCAGACGCGCCGCCATGTCGGGCGAGATCGCAGCCTTGAAACGCCAGGGTGTCATGGCGTGTACGGCTTGTGCGTCGAGCACTTGTTCATTGGCGCGCAGCAGGCGGATCGTATCGGTGGCGGACAGGGCGTCGGGGTCGAAGCCGGAGGCGACCGGTTTGAGAACACGGGTAGTCTTGCCCGCCGCCCGCCGGGCCGTCAGCAGGGCGCACAGGACATGCGTCTTGCCGATATCGGTGCCAGTGCCGGTGAAGAAGATGGGTCGCCGCATTATTCCGCCGCCTCCTGCTGTGGGGCATAGGCGGCAACGAGACCCGCCAGCCGGTCAATATCGGCTTCGTCATGGGCGGCCGAGAAGGTGATGCGCAGCCGCGCCGTGCCGCGCGGCACGGTGGGCGGCCGGATCGCGGTGACGAGAAAGCCGGCCTGCCGCAGCCGGCTGGAGGCTTCCAGCGCCGCGTTGGCGCTGCCGAGGATCACAGGCACGATGGGCGAGACCGGCGCGGGCAAACCAGCGGCGGCGCAGAAGCGGCGCGCCAGCAGGGCAGGCCGTTCGCACATCGCCGTGTCCGTTTCGACCAGATCAAGCGCCTTGAGGGCGGCAGCGATACTGGCGGGTGCCGGGGCGGTGGTGAAGACCAGTGGCCGGGCGCGGGTGCGCAGCAGCTCGCACACGGCGTTCGAGGCACACAGATAACCGCCATAACTGCCAAGCGATTTCGACAATGTCCCCATTTGCAACGGTGCCAGGGCCGGGGGAGTGAAGGCGTGGGCCGAGCCGCGTCCGCCGGCAATCACTCCGACGCCATGGGCGTCGTCGACCAGCGTCCAGGCGTCATGGCGGTCAGCGATCGCCAGCAGGCCGGGCAGGGGTGCCAGATCGCCATCCATCGAGAAGACGCCATCCGTCAGGATCATGGCGCGGCGCGCATCGGGGCGCATTTTGGCAAGTCTGGCTTCGAGATCGGCCAGGTCATTGTGCCGGAAGGTCTCGACACGGGCGCGTGAAAGCTGCGCGCCGGCGAACAGACAGGCATGGGCCAGCTCATCGATCAGGATCAGATCGCCTGCGCCCATGAGAGCTGGTGCGATCGCCAGATTGGCCAGATAGCCCGAGCCAAACACGATGCAGTCCTCAGTGCCTTTGAAGCGGGCCAGACGGGCTTCCAGCTCGAACAGGAGCGGGTGACCGCCGGTCACCAGCCGTGATGCGCCGGCGCCGGTGCCATGGCGCGCGGTCGCAGCCTGTGCCGCGGCGATCACTTCGGGGTGGCGCGAGAGGCCGAGATAATCATTGGAGCAGAAATTGAGCAGGGTGCGCCCGTCCTGTTCGACGCGGACGGCGTCGAGCCCGTCGGTCTCGACAATGCGGCGGCGCAGCTGGCGGCGTTCCAGCCCGGCCAGCTTGGAGCTGGCGAAGGCGTCGAGGCTTGCGGCGGCGGGCATGGATTCGGGCGATGTCATCTCAGCCCTGTCGCACAGAATTCAGGCCTGCTAAAGCCCCGGCCATGAAAACAGCGATCGCCGATCCGGCCAGCCAGCATCTATGGCGCCCCTATACCCAGATGAAAACCACGCCGGCAGCCCTGCCGGTCGTCTCGGCCGAGGGGGTGCGGATTCGCCTCGCGGATGGCCGCGAGCTGATTGATGGCATCTCCTCCTGGTGGACGGTGTGCCATGGCTATCGGCATCCCCACATCATAGATGCCGTGAAGGCTCAGCTCGATCTGGTGCCGCATATCATGCTCGGCGGGCTGACCCATGATCCGGCCGAAAGACTCGCCGCCCGGCTGGCCGCGCTGGCGCCGGGCGAGCTCAATCATGTCTTCTTCTGCGAATCCGGATCGGTCTCGGTCGAGATCGCGATGAAGATGGCGATCCAGTTCTGGATCAATCAGGGCGTTGCCGGCCGCACCAAATTCGTCGCCTTCCGCGGCGGCTATCATGGCGACACCATCGCCACCATGTCGGTCTGTGATCCCGATGAGGGCATGCATTCCCTGTTTGGCGGCTCGCTGCCGCACCAGATCATCGCCGACCTTCCTGCCGATGCCGATTCGCGTGCCCGATTCGAGGCGCTGCTCGACGCGCATGCCGGCGAAATTGCCGGCGTCATGACCGAGCCGCTGGTTCAGGGGGCAGGGGGAATGAAATTCCACACGCCGGAAACCCTGCAGGCCATGCGTGAGGCCTGCGATGCGCGCGGCCTGCCGCTGATCTTCGATGAGATCATGACCGGTTTTGGCCGCCTGGGCACGATGTTCGCGGCCGAGAAAGCCGGCGTGACGCCCGATATCATGACGGTCTCCAAGGCGCTGACCGGTGGCACCTTGCCTTTGGCTGCGGCCATTGCCTCCAAACAAATCTTCAACGCCTTCTGGAGCGATGAGGCTTCGGCGGCGCTGATGCACGGGCCGACCTATATGGGCAATCCGGCTGCCTGTGCTGCGGCCAATGCCTCGCTGGACCTGTTCGAACGCGAGCCACGCCTGCAGCAGGTCGGTGTCATTGAAAGTACCTTTGCGCGTCTCCTGCCGGCGGCGCGTGATATTCCCGGTGTCATTGATGTGCGCTGGCAGGGCGCGATCGGCGTGATCGAGATGGCAGGCCTGCCGGAACTCGATTCGCTGAAGGCGGATTTTGTTGACGCAGGGATTTGGGTGCGCCCCTTCAACAACATCATCTACCTGATGCCGCCCTTCGTGATCGGCGATAGCGATCTGGAAACGCTGATAAACACCTGTCTGGGCGTGACGCGGCGCTGGGCCGAACGGCATTTTGCAGGGCTTTAGGCCAGCCGCTGCTTTCGGGCTGTTGAGGCCTGCCCAAAGTCGCTTGACCGGGGAGCAGTGAAACCTTAGACAAACGCCTCTCGCTGAGGCGGGAACACCAAGCGGGTGTAGCTCAGTTGGTTAGAGCGCCGGCCTGTCACGCCGGAGGTCGCGGGTTCGAGTCCCGTCACTCGCGCCATTTTCTTCTCTCGAGGATTTCGAGGGCGAAGATGGTCCTGGATACGAAGACGGCCGCCCCTTGGGGCGGCCGTTTCGCGTAGTGGCGCGGCTGGCGGGTTGATGAGCTCAAGTTCGAATGAGCGGAGATCAAAGAGGAATTGTTTCGGTGTCGCTGGTTGCGACCGTGTCCCTGGTGGTCCTGACGCAGGCGGCCTCAGCCCAGAACGCCCCGAGGAGGCAGCTTGAGGCCGATATCCAGGCCGTCACCAACCAGCCGGCTGAGGCAGGGGTCTGGGTCATGGACCCGAACCAGCAGGCCTAGGTCCTCGTGCCGCAAAGCGTTGCGCAAATTAAGGGTGGAACCACCTATCCGGCCGATGCCTTGCCCCAAGGCTACCCGACCGGAAGCACCTTCATGGCTCTGATCAATTCCTTTGCCGAGAGCGACGCGGGCGAGAAAACGCCCCGCTCGGGTGTGACGTCATTCTGACCTCCGAAGCGTTCTGATCGGTCAGGAAGGTGCGTGCGGCGGCGGTCAATGGCGTGCGTTCTGACATGACGCCGGTTACGGCGGACGTGTACGCATTCCTTTGACCCCTGGTGTTGCCCGGCCCATCGCCGGCCGGCGCGGTCAGTCCCAGGCCTCGCGCTCCGCATCGGCGATATCGGCGAGCTGGTCGACACCGGCCGCGGCGATGCGCGCCCGGCGAATGCCCTGCTGGGCCCGGTTGTTCAGCGAGGGGTCGAGTTCCATCACCCGATAATAATAATTCTCGGCGGCGCTGGTATCGCTCACCAGTTCCGAACATATCCCCAGATTCAAAAGCAGACCGGCGCTGTTGGGCTCCAGCGCCTCGAGCGCCCCCCATTCCTGGCAGGCATCGTAGACGGCATCGTTCTGGGCCAGGTCCGTGGCGTATTCGAAGGCGGGGCGATTGGCTTCGCTGACGGTGTCTGAATTGGTGAAGAAGGCGGCGGTGAACTGTTGATTGTGCGGCGCCACATCAAGCAGGACAGCGCTGGCGATGCCCTGGGCGGCCTGGTATTCCAGCTGACCATAGGTGCGCGATGCCGCCTGGCCGGGACACCAGCTGTCCTGGGCGCGATTGCGGTGATCACGGGAATAGACGATGAGGCCGGTGCGGGCATCGACCAGATCGATCTGGGCTGCGAGGTCGACATAATAGCGCGTGCAGGTCACCTCGCGGTTGACGCGGGAGCCGCAGCGATCATCGCCGGAGCGGACGCAAACCGATTGCGTGGTCTGGTAGTATTCTTCCTGGCGGCGGTCATTGATCATGCGGCCACCGTAAAGACCGTCGGCACGGCGTTGGTCGCGGACCACGCTGAAGAAAGGCTGTCCGTCCAGCGTGTGGCGGCCCAGCGCGGTTTCGAGCGCATCACGCACGGCGTTGCCGCCGCGGCCGCGCAGGTCTCCGACATAAACGACGCGCAACAGCGAGGCCTCGGGATAACGGGCCGGTGCAACGACCGAGACCGGGACGGTGGTCGCGCAGGCACCGAGCATGAGTGCCAGACCGAGTGCGCAGGCGCGGAGCATCGTATTGGGCGGCATGGTCATTCCCCTGAAGTTTTCCAGCATGGCTGTCTTGGCAAAAAGGTTAACGGGTATTGGCGTCAATGCAACGGCTGATGGGACGGCGGGCATCGCGAGTCCTGTGCGCCTGGCCCCCTGCGCGACAGGCGAGGCGGGGCCATGCCGGTCTTGCGAAATGACTTGCTGCCGCAGCCTATCCGTGGGAGAGGGCAGGTAACATGCCGTGCGTAGATGATGTGAATCTCATCGACGGCGTGTGTTGGCGAGATTAACTGCGTATCGATCCCAGCCAAACCAGACGTGCCGCTTGCGGCACACCGACATGGCGGCTGTTCTACGCAAGCTTCCTCGATGCAAACACGGCGTCGTACGCGGCGGGCCCTTGGCCTGCGCGACGGACGCCTATTATGAAAGCGTGCCCCCCTTGACCAAGTTTACCGATCTCGGCCTTGCCGAGCCTATCCTTCGCGCCCTGACCTCGGAGGGCTATGAAAGCCCCACCCCGATCCAGGCCGAATTCATCCCCGAAATGCTGGCCGGCCGCGATCTCGTTGGTATCGCCCAGACCGGGACCGGCAAGACCGCCGCCTTTCTGCTGCCCATCCTCAATGGCCTGGCCGCGGCGAGCGGACCGGTTGACCCGAAATGCTGCCGCGCCCTGATCCTGACTCCGACCCGCGAGCTGGCGGCCCAGATCGAACAGGCCATTCGCGCCTATGGCCGGCATGTGCGCTTTTCCGTCGCCCTTGTGGTCGGCGGTTCCAAGCCGTTTCCGCAAATCCGTGCCCTGTCACGCGGTGTCGATATCGTCGTCGCGACGCCGGGACGGCTGGTCGATCATATGGATTCCGGAGCGATCAAGCTCAACCAGACCCGCACCCTTGTTCTCGACGAGGCGGACCAGATGCTCGATCTCGGCTTCTTGCCGGCGGTGCGGGACATTTCGGCCAAGCTGAACTTCAATCGTCAAACCGTTCTGACCTCGGCGACCATGCCGAAACAGATCAAGGCCCTGATCAAGGATCTGCTCAAGGATCCCAAGCATATCTCCGTCGCCGGACAGTCGCAGCCGATCGAGGCGATCGACCAGCAGGCGATCCTGTGTAACCGCGAATCCAAGCGCTCCCTGCTGCTCGACATCCTGTCGGCGCAGGATATGACCCGCGGCATCGTGTTTACGCGCACCAAGCGCGGCGCCGACCGGGTGCACGAGCATCTCGTCAAATACGGCCTCAACGCCAAGGCGATCCATGGCGACAAGTCGCAGGGGGAACGTACGCGGGCACTGGACGGCTTTCGCCGCGGCAAGGTGAAAATCCTTGTCGCTACCGATGTCGCCGCGCGCGGTATTGATGTCGACAATATCTCCCATGTCGTCAATTACGAGCTGCCCAATGTGCCGGAAGCCTATGTTCACCGCATTGGCCGCACTGCCCGGGCCGGCAAGACGGGGGTGGCGATTTCCCTCGTCGATGGCACGGAGAAGCATTATCTGCGCGATATCGAGCATCTGATCGGCACCACCATCCCGAAGGTCGCGGCCGGTCATGTTGTCGAGCTCGAGGGCGATGAGGCCGACGCCGCCGTACCGACCAAACCGCGTCCCAAGCCGGTCAAGCGGGCCTTCCAGGCCCAGACCGTCGCTCGCGATGGTGACGGGGCCCGCAAGACGTCCCGTCCTGCGCCGCATGGCAAGCCCGCTGGGTCTGCCCGCGACGGCGAAGCGTTCAAGCGCCGTGATGGCGCTCCGCGCGCTGAGGGCCGGCCGGGCAGCCGCGGCAAGTCCGCCGGTGGCGCTCGCTCCGGAGAGGCCTTCAAGCAACGCGACGCCGGGCCAGGCCAGGGCGGACGCCCGGAGCGGGGCCGTTCGGAACGCGCACGCCCGGAGGGGGCCCGGCCAGAGCGTGCCCGGGTCGAGCGTGACGGTGCGCCGCGCGGCGAGGGCCGTCCGGCCTCCCGTGGCAAATCCGCTACCGGTCCCCGCGATGCCGACAAGCGGGAGGATCGCAGGCCGGCAGGGCATGGCAAGCCGGGCCGTGATGGTGACAAGCCGCGCTCCAAGGGTGGTTCGCGCCCCCAGGGACCTGCGGGCAAGGGCAAGGTGTCGCGCGGCGGGGAAGGCAAGATCTTCAAACCACGTCGGCCCGGCAGCCGGCCGCCGTCAGGGCGTTCGGCCTGACGGCTGACGCGTGCCACTGCGGGCGGGTCCGGCGGCGTCGGCCGGGGCCGCGCGCAACATTTGGTGGCCTAATGCGAGCGTTTCAGGCTTAATCGCGGTCCCCGATTCGGCAGTGAGGCCGTTGCGGGGCCCGTCTCGCAGAGGCGCATTGCCCCCCTGAACAAGGAAATCCACCATGTCCGTCGCCCGTATCACTGAAATCTCCTCCACCTCCTCGAAAAGCTTCGATGAAGCCGTCCGCAAGGGTATCGAACGCGCCAGCAAGACGCTGCGCAATATCCGCGGCGCCTGGGTCAAGGAACAACAGGTCATCGTCGAGGACGGCAAGCTCACCAAATTCAAGGTGAACCTTCTCGTGACCTTCGAACTGGAAGACTAGTTCGAGCCGGACGACCGGTCCTGCGCCTCGTCGCGCCGAACCTGTCGCCTGCATACATGGTCCGGGGCACTTCGTGTGCTCCGGACCACGTGTATCCGGGGATGGTCAGAAGGGCCGCCCCACGAACAGATACAGGGATTGCCGCCCGGTGTCGGCGCGGCCATAGGCCATATACACCGGGCCGAGCACGGTGTCGGCGGACAGGAAGACACTGCCGGCAAGCGTGATGTCCGAGCTGCTGACCAGATCGCGGTCAGCCCAGACATTGCCGCCTTCAAGCGAAACACCGGCATAGAGCGGCACACCGAAGGCCTGGGTATTGGCGGCGTTGAGGCGGCGGCGGTAGACCAGACGTCCGAGCGCAAAGCTCTCGCCGATCAATTCCTCGTCCTTGTATCCCGACAGGCTGAACAACCCGCCCAGCCGGTAGAGCGAGTCCAGCGGCATGACCCCGGACAGGTTGGAGCCGGCATCCAGTTGCATGATCACCGTGTCGGCGCCGCGCGACCAGGCCTGCATGGCGTGGGCTTCAAGGCTCTCGAAATCGGCGCTGGCGCCGAGGGTTTCGCGCGCGACTGACAGTTGCGACGACAAACGCATCCCTTCAGTCGGGAAGAAGGCGTTGTCGAGCGTGTCGATCCCGGCCGACAGATTGATCTGGCCGATATCGATATCGACCTCGTCCGGTGTCGCATAACCCTCTTCCAGCGAGGCCTGGCCGGTGCCGCGCTGATAGCCGATCCGGACTTCCGCCGGATAGTCGAACTGCCAGCCGGCATCGAGCTGGGCCTCGGCATAGGTGGCACGATAGGAGCCGGTCCGGAAACCATCGGCGCGGTAGCGAGGGATATTGCGGATCACGAAATTGGCCCGCGGCGCGACGAAGAGATTCTGCGACGTGTCGAACAGTTTGAACATTTCTGCGGAAAGCCCGAAACGGTCACCGAACATGGCGTCGATGCGGATTTCCGAGCCATAGGGGTCGATTGGCAGCGAACGGTATTCCAGGGAAATCCGGTATTCCCCATCACCATCGAAATCATTCTCGAGGGTCACTCCGACGCGGATATTGGCGATGTCATCGGGTCGGGCATCGGCATTGATGACCAGCGCCGTTGCCTCGCCATGCCGTGCAAGCTCGTAGGAGACCTGATCAAACGCGCCCAGGCCGTAGATCGTCGCCAGGTCGTCGGCCAGGGCATCGACGTCGAGCGGCGCGCCGGTGCGTTGGGAAATGTGGTCAAGCAGGAGTTCGGAACTCAGGCGCGAGCTGTTGTGGATCTGGACCTCGTCGATCTCGGGGACCGGCGGCGCGACGAGGGGGGTGTGATGGGTCTGCAGGGCCTGCAAACGGTCGAACACCTCGTTGGCCGCGAGTTCACCGGCCGCGATCAGCTCTTCCCCGCGGGTGAAGTCCCCGGCGGTCAGATCGCCCTGGCTGACCTGGATCAGAATATCCTGCGGGCCGAGCAGGGCCAGCTGTGCGGTTTCGTTGGACAGGACCAGCAGCGTCATGGACTGGGTGAGCAATTCCACACCGGTGCGCAATTCCTCGGCCGTGAGCAGGCGGCCCTGGACGGCGACGACGATGATGATGTCGGCGCCCATCGCCTGGGCGATATCGACCGGTATGTTCTTGCTCAGCCCGCCATCGACCAGCATTTGACCGTTGATCTCCTCCGGCGGCAGCGCTCCGGGCACGGCCATCGAGGCGCGCATCGCCATGGCCAGGTCGCCTTCGCTGAGGCTGACCGGCGCGCCGGTCGCGATATCGGTCGCGACAGCGCGGAACGGGATCGGCATATCGTCGAAAGATCCACGGCCGGGATTGCGAACCAGATTGCGCAGGGCAAGATTGAGATTCTGGTCATTGATGAAGGCGCGCGGCAGGCGCAGACCGTACCGGTCGAGGTCGAAACTCAGCTCGGCGGGAAAGTCTTCCTCGATGCGGCGGCGGCGGTAGGACTGGGACCGGCGCGGCGGATCGGCGCTGAAGACGCGTGTCCAGTCCAGCGAGAGCACGGCCTCTTCCAGCTCGGCCGCCGAATAGCCTGACGCATACAGGCCGCCGACGATGGCGCCCATTGATGTGCCAACGACGAGGTCAGGCTGGACACCGGCGCGTTCCAGCGTCGCGATGGCGCCGACATGGGCAATGCCCAGGGCGCCGCCGCCGGACAGGACGAGCGCGATGCGTGGATGATTGCAGGGCGCGGGCGCCGGATTGCAGCGCGTCCAGCGATTCGGTTCGGTGACCGGCGGGGGCAGGGTCATCAGGCCGTCAGCATAGTCGGCAGTCTGGGCGGCCGCGGCCGCGCCGGCCAGCGCCAGGCCGGCAGCCAGCACCATCCGGAGACCATGCCCGATGTCTGAAATCACGCCCATATCCGTATCCTGTCTCAGGTCGAGGCGAGCCCGCCACCCCCTTGTTTGGGGAGCTGCGGCCCAAGGTCAAGAGCTCGCTTGCGCGATCACGTCTTGCCCCCGGCCGCTATTCACCGCACCTTTCCGGCGAAGTTGTGGCTTGGGGGCCGATATGCGCATCATTTTTCCAGTGATTTTCGGGTTGGCACTCGCTGCCTGCAGTGGTCCGGCAGAGCCACCGGCACGGCCGGAGCCGGACGCATCGACGCTGCGGGTGCTCGGGCAGGGTGAGGTGGTCGGTTTTCGCACCGCGCGCGGCGCCGATGCCTGGCGCGGGCTGGCCTTTGCGGCGCCTCCGACCGGTGATTTGCGCTGGCGCGCCCCGCGCGCCGTCGGCCAGCACGAGGGCGTGTTTGAGGCGCTGGAATCATCGGGGCGCTGTCCCCAGATCACCAATGGCTATGATGCTGGTCTCGAACCCGGCCAGCTGATCGGCGCTGAGGATTGTCTCTATCTCGATATCTACGCCCCGCCGGGCGCGGCCGGGCGTGATCTGCCGGTGATGTTTTTCATTCATGGCGGCGCCAATACCTGGGGCTATGCGGCCCAGTATGACGCCTCTCAGCTCGCGCTTGACCAGGATGTGATCGTGGTCGTGACGCAATACCGGCTGGGACCGTTGGGCTGGTTTGCGCATCCGGCCTTGCGCGAGGACGCCCTGGTGCCCGCAGACGCGGCCGCGAATTTCGCCTTGCTCGACCAGATCGCCGGCCTCGCCTGGGTCCGGGACAATATTGCGGCGTTTGGCGGTGATGCCGGGCGGGTGACGATTTTCGGCGAGAGCGCCGGGGCGCAGAATGTTCTGGCCCTGATGGCCTCGCCTCTGGCCGATGGCCTGTTCCATCGGGCGATCGCCGAGAGCGGCACCATGCGCAGTGTCTCGCTGGCCCGCGCCGAGGGCACCGAGCCCTTGCCCGACAGTGCGCTGGACGAGATCGCAGGGATAGAGGCCGCCGCGCATTTTGCCGGAGCCGCTGCGCCGGCCTCGGCACTGCGCGCCGCCCCGCTTGATGCCATCTTCAACGCCTATGGCGAAGCAGACATGCCGCGCGTGATCGAGGATGGCGTCACCTTGATGAGCGGTGGCATGCGCGCCGCCTTCTCGGATCCGACCCGTGATTTCGTGCCGCTCATCACCGGCACCAATCGGGATGAGTACCGGCTGTATCTCGCCTTCGATCCGGAGTTCACCAAGACGACGCTGGGCGTGATCCGCAACCGGCGTGATCCGGCGCGTTATGTGGCGATGGGCGATATCGGCGCCCGGCTGTGGCGGATGGACGGGGTTGATGATGCCGCCAACCGGCTGCTGGCATCAGGTCATGATGAGGTCTGGGCCTATCGCTTTGACTGGGACGAGGGGGGCACGCTGCTCTTCACCGACACCGGTGCCCTGCTCGGCGCCGCCCACACCATGGAACTGCCGTTCGTGTTCAATGACTTCTCAATTCTCTACGGCGATATCAGCAAGGTCTTGTTCACCACCGACAACGCCGCTGGCCGTCAGGCCGTGGCCGAGGCAATGGGGGCCTATTGGGGAGCCTTCGCCCATGCCGGCGATCCCAATGCCGGCAATGAAGACCGGCTGGAATGGCCAAGCTGGGAGGCGGGCGGCCGTCTGATGCGCTTTGACTCGCCGGCGGATGGCGGTCCGGAAATCCTGACCGGCAGCGATGACTGGGACAGCCTGCCGCGGGAGATCCTCGCCAATGATGATCTCACCCGGGCCGACCATTGTGCGATCGCGGATGTTGCCGTGATGCGCGATGTCGGCGCCGGTGAACGCATGCGCCAGACCCTCGGCTGCGCAACGGTGGAGTGAGCCCCGGTGCATGGTCGTCATGCAGCCTGCGGCATTGATTGCGCTGGCGGGCGGTGATTGAAATCGACGCGCCCCGCTTTGGGCAGCCGAGGGACAAGCGCGCATGACATCGCCTGAATACCGTGAGTTTGAGCTGGCTGACGGCGTTATGTCGGCGCGTGTCTGGCCTCATGCGGGGGCGCCGGTGATGGTGTTTGCCCACGCCAACGGGTTTTGCGCCCGTGCCTACGACCAGATGCTGACGCCACTGGCGGACCGGTTCGAAATCATCGCCGTGGATTTGCGTGGCCATGGCCGCACCCGCCTGCCGACCGATCCGGAGACCCATCGCAGCTGGGATATCCTCGCCGCCGATTTGCGCGCTGTCTATGATCAGCTGCCACAGCCACCGGCGCTGCTGGCCGGTCATTCCATGGGGGCGATCAGCACTTTGCTGGCGGCGGCGCAGATGCCGGACAGCCCGACCCTGGCCCTGGTCGAGCCGGTGGTTCTGCCGTTGAGCTTCAGCCTGATAGCCCGCTGGCCCTGGCACAACCCGCTCAAGGGGCGGTTCGGGCTCGCCAAGCTTGCCCGCCGCCGTGCGGATGGTTGGCCCGACCGGGCCGCGGCGGCGGATCGCTATCGCCGCCACAAGGCGTTTGCCAGCTGGGCGCCCGGCGTGCTCGAGGATTATCTCGCTGACGGACTGGTGGAAGACGCCAATGGCGTGCGCCTTGCCTGCAACCCGCAATGGGAGGCTGCCAATTACGAATCGCAGGGCCATGACGTGTTGCGAGCGGCGCGCGTGGTCGGCGGCCGGGCGCATGTCCTGCGGGTCGAGCACGGATCAACCGTGGTCAATCGTGCCGGACTCGAGCGGCGCGGCGTGAAGATTGACGACATGAACGGGGTTGGCCATCTGGCCCCGATGGAAGCGCCGCAGCGGGTTGCGGCCTGGATTGTCGGCGTGGCTGATGCGGCGGCGGTGTGAGCCGGTTGCGCCGCCATGTTTGCGCGGCTTTCCACACCCATATTTGAGACCCGTTCGCAACTGCCCGGTCAAACCTCCCCATCTGCCGCAATCACTGAAATTACGCCGCCTTTTGCCCTTGCCCCTGACGCCGGTGCGATCTAGCTTCCGCGCCAAATCGGGCAGGGGGCTGTCGTGGTGTTTCGATTCGTCAATTTGATGATCGGGCACTGGAAACCCGGCGGATACCGGCCCGGTATCGGACGCAAACTGGCGAGGCCCGGCAATGGACGCGTTGCTTCTCGACTACCTGCCTATCTTGATCTTCTTCGGCATCGCGGCAGCGCTGGGTGTAGGCTTTATGGCCGCCGCCTTCGTGATCGCGCCCTCGAATCCTGATCCGGAAAAAGTGTCGACCTATGAGTGCGGCTTCGAAGCCTTCGATGACGCGCGCATGAAATTCGACATCCGCTTCTACCTCGTCGCCATCCTGTTCATCATTTTCGACCTCGAAGTGGCCTTCCTCTTCCCGTGGGCGGTATCGCTGCGCGAGAGCCTGGGTCAGTTCGAATTCTGGTCGATGATGGTCTTTCTCACCGTGCTCACCATCGGCTTCATCTATGAGCTGAAAAAAGGCGCGCTGGATTGGGAATGAAGCCATGACCTCAGACCTCACCCCCCATGCCGGCCAGGCCGGCCGTGCGACAGTGCCCGGCTATGATCCGAAGGCGCACGACCCCTTCTTCGACGGTGTCTCCGACGCGCTCGCTGACAAGGGCTTTGTCGTCGCTGCCGCCGATGATCTCGTCACCTGGGCCCGTACCGGTTCCTTGATGTGGATGACCTTCGGTCTGGCCTGTTGCGCCGTCGAGATGATGCAGGCGTCGATGCCGCGCTATGACGTGGAGCGTTTCGGCTTCGCACCGCGCGCCAGCCCCCGTCAGTCCGATGTGATGATCGTCGCCGGCACCCTGACCAACAAGATGGCCCCGGCCTTGCGCAAGGTCTACGACCAGATGCCCGAGCCGCGCTATGTCATCTCGATGGGCAGCTGTGCCAATGGCGGCGGGTATTATCATTATTCCTACGCCGTCGTGCGCGGCTGTGACCGCATCGTGCCGGTCGATATCTACGTGCCCGGTTGCCCGCCCACCGCTGAAGCCCTCGTGTACGGAATTCTGCAATTGCAGAAGAAGATCCGCCGCGAAGGCTCGATCGAGCGCTAGGAGAGGACGAGATGAGCGAAGCCCTCACGACGCTTGGCGAGCATATCGCTGCGGCCCAGGAATCGGCGGTCACCGGCTGGGACATCAAGTTTGGCGATCTGACCATCCATATCCACCGGGATCGCGTCACCGAAGTCCTCCGCTTCCTGCGCGATGATCCGGCCTGCCGTTTCACGACCCTGATCGATCTGTGCGGGGTGGATTATCCGCAGCGCGCCGAGCGTTTCGAAGTGGTCTATCACCTGCTCTCCATGCATCAGAACCAGCGCATCCGCGTCAAGCTGACCACGGATGAGGACACGGCGGTCGACAGCTGTCACGAGCTCTTCCCGGTCGCCGACTGGTTCGAGCGCGAAGCCTTCGACATGTATGGCATCACCTTCGCCAACCATCCGGACCTGCGCCGCATCCTCACCGATTACGGTTTCGAGGGGCATCCGCTGCGCAAGGATTTCCCGCTGTCGGGCTATGTCGAAGTGCGCTGGGATGATGAGCAGAAACGCGTCGTCTACGAACCGGTCGAACTGGTCCAAGCCTATCGCGATTTCGATTTCATGAGCCCGTGGGAGGGTGCCAAATACATCCTTCCCGGCGACGAGAAGGCGGAGGGCTAGGCCATGGCTGACGACGCGACCAATACCGCCCCGCGCAATTTCACGATCAATTTCGGACCGCAACACCCGGCTGCGCACGGTGTGCTGCGCCTGGTGCTCGAGCTCGATGGCGAAGTCGTCGAGCGGGTCGATCCGCATATCGGCCTTCTGCACCGCGGCACCGAGAAGCTGCTGGAACACAAGACCTATCTCCAGGGCATCGGTTATTTTGACCGGCTCGACTATGTCGCGCCGATGAACCAGGAACATGCCTTCTGCATGGCCGCCGAACGCCTGGCCGGGATTTCCGTGCCCAAGCGCGGCGAATATGTGCGCGTGCTGTATTGCGAGATCGGCCGGATCCTCAATCACCTGCTCAATGTCACGACGCAGGCGATGGATGTCGGCGCACTGACGCCGCCGCTCTGGGGTTTCGAAGAGCGCGAAAAGCTCATGGTCTTCTATGAGCGCGCCTCGGGCAGCCGCATGCATGCGCATTATTTCCGTCCCGGCGGTGTCCACCAGGACCTGCCGCCGCAGCTGATCAGCGATATCCGGGCCTGGTGCGCACAATTCCCGGCCAAGCTCGATGATATCGACAAGCTGTTGACCGAGAACCGCATCTTCAAGCAGCGCAATGTCGATATCGGCGTTGTCACCAAGGAAGACGTGCTCGCCTGGGGCTTCTCCGGCGTGATGGTGCGCGGTTCCGGCCTGGCCTGGGATCTGCGCCGGTCGCAGCCCTATTCGGTCTATGACGAACTCGAATTCCGCGTTCCGGTTGGCAAGAATGGCGATTGCTATGATCGCTATCTGTGCCGCATGGAAGAAATGCGCGAGAGCGTGAAGATCATGCTCCAGTGCTGCGACTGGCTGGAAAAACCGGAAAACCAGGGCGAAGTCCTGGCGACCGACTCCAAGTTCTCGCCACCGCGCCGCGCCGAGATGAAGCGCTCGATGGAAGCGCTGATCCAGCACTTCAAGCTCTACACCGAGGGCGTGCACGTCGAGGAAGGCGAATGCTATGTCGCCGTCGAGGCGCCCAAGGGCGAGTTCGGCGTCTATCTCGTCTCCGACGGCTCCAACAAGCCGTATCGCGTCAAGATCCGCGCGCCCGGCTTTGCCCATCTGGCAGCACTGGATTTCATGAACAGGGGCCACATGCTGGCCGATGTCTCCGCGATCATCGGATCGCTGGACGTGGTCTTCGGGGAGATCGACCGATGAGCGTTCGCCGTCTCGCCAAACAGCAACCGGAAAGCTTCACCTTCAGCGCGGACAGCGAGAAGGAAATTGCGTTCTGGCTGGCGAAATATCCGGAAGCCCGCAAGGCTTCGGCCGTTATTCCCCTGCTCTGGATCGTCCAGAAGCAGGAGGGCTGGGTGCCCGAGCCGGCGCTGCGCGCTGTCGCCGAGCGGCTGGATATGGCCTATATCCGCGTCTACGAAGTCGTCACCTTCTACACCATGTTCAACCTGGCTCCGGTCGGGGAACATCTGATCCAGGTCTGCGGCACGACGCCATGCATGCTGCGCGGCTCGGGCGATCTCATCAAGGTGTGCAAGTCGCGCATCGGTGAGGCCGGCGCGATCTCCGCCGACGGCAAGTTCACCTGGCTTGAAGTGGAATGCATGGGCGCCTGCGCCAATGCGCCGATGTTCCAGCTCGCCAACAAGGATGGCGATCACTACGTCGAAGACCTTGATGCCGCCAAGTTCGAGCAGATTCTCGACGATCTCGCCGCCGGCAAGGCCATCAAGTACGGCCCGCAATCGGACCGCGTCTCCTCGGAAGCCCACGGCACGACCGTCCTCACCGATCCGAGCCTGTATGACGGTTCTCGCGCCAAGCCGATCAATTTGCCCAATACCGGCAGCGCCAAGCCTGCGGCGCCCGCCGCCAAGCCCGAGCCTGCCGCCAAACCGGCGCCTGCGCCCAAGCCCGCTGCGGCCACCAAGCCGGTCAGCAAGACCAAGCCGAAGCCGGCGCCGAAGGTGAAGGCCGAGCCTGCTGCTGCAACAAGCGGCGGCAAGGCCCCGAAAACATTGAAAAAAGCCAAGGGTCAGCCCGATGATCTCAAGCGTTTGAGTGGTGTCGGCCCCAAGCTTGAGCAAACGCTGAACGAGCTCGGCTTCTTCCATTTTGCGCAGATTGCGCAATGGGGGCCGGAAGAGATTGCCTGGGTCGACAGCCGTCTGAAATTCAAGGGCCGGATCGAACGTGAAGGCTGGGTGGCGCAAGCCAAGGCCCTGGCGGAGGGCGCATGATGCCTCAGCTTCTGCAAGACAAGGACCGCATCTTCACCAATCTGTTCGGGCATCACAGCCCGGATCTGGAAGGTGCGAAACAGCGCGGCTGCTGGAACGGGACCACCGAGATCCTGCAGCAGGGCCGTGACTGGATCATCGACAATATGAAGGCTTCGGGCCTGCGCGGCCGTGGCGGCGCCGGTTTCCCGACTGGCCTGAAATGGTCCTTCATGCCCAAGGAAGTGGGCGCGCGCCCGCATTATCTCGTCGTCAATGCGGACGAGTCCGAGCCGGGCACCTGCAAGGACCGCGAGATCATGCGCCATGATCCGCATCTGCTGATCGAAGGCTGCCTGATCGCTTCCTTCGCGATGCAGGCCCATGCCTGTTACATCTATCTGCGCGGCGAATACGTCACCGAGCGTCTGGCGCTCGAAAAGGCCGTAGCCGAGGCCTACAAGGCCAAGCTGATTGGCGACAAGAATGTCCATGGCTGGCCATTCCACGTCTATATCCATCACGGCGCCGGCGCCTATATCTGCGGCGAAGAGACGGCACTGCTGGAAAGCCTGGAAGGCAAAAAGGGCCAGCCGCGCATGAAGCCGCCATTCCCGGCCAATGCCGGCCTGTATGGCTGCCCGACCACCGTCAATAACGTCGAATCCATTGCGGTTTCCGGCACCATATTGCGCCGCGGCGCCGAATGGTTCTCTTCCTTCGGGCGTGAACGCAATGTCGGCACCAAGATCTTCTCGATCTCCGGCCATGTGAACAAGCCGTGCAATGTCGAAGAAGCGATGTCGATCCCGATGCGGACCCTGATCGAGACCCATGCCGGCGGCGTGCGCGGCGGCTGGGACAATCTCAAGGCCGTCATCCCGGGCGGTTCGTCTGTCTCGCTGCTGCCGAAACATATCTGCGACGATGTGTTGATGGATTTCGATGCCCTGCAGGCCCACAAGTCCGGCCTCGGCACCGCCGCCGTCATCGTGATGGACATGTCGACCGATGTCGTCAAAGCCATCGCGCGGATCTCGTATTTCTACCGCCATGAAAGCTGCGGCCAGTGCACGCCATGCCGCGAAGGCACAGGCTGGATGTGGCGCGTGCTCGAGCGCATGTCGCGCGGCGAGAGCGAGATCTCCGAGATCGACATGCTGCTTGATGTCGCCGGTCAGGTCGAAGGTCACACGATCTGCGCCCTTGGCGATGCCGCCGCCTGGCCGGTCCAGGGCCTGATCCGGCACTTCCGTCCGGAGATTGAGTCCCGCATCAATAATTATCGCGCCGGCAAGCCGGTGTTTGTTTCGCAAGTCGCGGCGGAGTAGGGCGGGCTGTGAGAACTCTCCTCACATATGTTCTGGCGGCGCTCTTGGCAGCGGCTGTGTGCGCGCTCGTTCAAGCGGCGGCTCCGAGCCTGATCGGCAATGACGGCTCAGGGCCAGGCGCTGGGAATTTTAACTCGGCGCTTTCACAACTCTTCGGGTCAGTGATCGCGGCATTCGTCTTGTTGATAGTGTTTGGGAGTGCGCTTTGGGCGATCAGCTCTAGTGCGCTGCGGGTCGCAGGTGTGTCTCTTGGTGCGATAGGCCTCGCCTTGGTTGGGGCTGCGCTATTTTCCGTCGTTGCGATTATTACGTCGGTGTTGGCAGTTGAGGGGTTGCTTTCCCAATACGGAATCGGCTTCGAAACCCAAACCGGTCAATCGGCGCTGGCACAGCTCGCGGTGATGGTGGGACTCGCATGGGGTTCCGCAGGCGCCATCTGGGGCACAGTTTTTTGGTTACGGGCGCCTAAGCCCCAAACAGCAGGGATTGCGGCATGAGCGAAGATCTCCGCAAAATCATTATCGACGGCCAGGAAATCGAGGTTCCGAATTCCTACACGCTGTTGCAGGCCGCCGAGACTGCCGGGCGCGAAATTCCGCGTTTCTGCTATCACGAGCGCCTGTCGGTGGCCGGCAATTGCCGCATGTGTCTGGTCGAGCTGGTGGGGGCACCCAAACCGGCAGCTTCGTGCGCCATGCAGGTCAAGGATATGCGCGGCGGGCCGAATGGCGAGCCGCCGGCGATGAATACGCTCTCGCCCATGGTCAAGAAGGCGCGCGAAGGGGTGATGGAGTTTTTGCTCATCAATCACCCGCTCGATTGCCCGATCTGCGACCAGGGCGGCGAATGCGACCTGCAGGACCAGGCGATGGCCTATGGCCGCACCGGTTCGCGCTTTCCTGAAAACAAGCGCGCTGTCGAAGACAAGGAAATGGGTCCGATCGTCGCGACCGAGATGACGCGCTGCATCCAGTGCACGCGCTGCGTCCGCTTTGTCACCGAAGTCGCCGGTGTGCCGGAGATCGGCATGATCGGCCGCGGCGAGGATGCCGAAATCACCACCTATCTGGAACAGGCCATCACGTCGGAACTGTCCGGCAATGTGATCGATCTCTGTCCGGTCGGTGCGCTGACCTCCAAGCCCTACGCCTTCAACGCCCGCCCGTGGGAACTTGAAAAGACCGAGACCATCGATGTGATGGATGCGGTCGGCTCGAATATCCGCGTCGATGCGCGCGGGCCTGCGGTGCTGCGCATCCTGCCGCGCGTGCATGAGGGCGTGAATGAGGAATGGATTTCCGACAAGACACGCTTTGCCTGGGAAGGCCTCGGTCGCCAACGTCTCGACAAGGCCTATGTGCGCGAAAACGGCAAGCTCCGCCCGATCGACTGGCCTGAAGCCCTGACCATTGCTGCCGAAAAGCTCTCCGGTGACGCTTCGAAGATCGGCGCCATTGCCGGCGACCTCTGCCCGGTCGAGGAAATGAAGGCCGCCAAGGACCTGTTCGATGCCCTCGGCGTCGTCTCCTATGATTGCCGCCAGGATGGATCGAAGCTCAATTCGGGCACGCGCCAGTCCTATCTCTTCAACTCGACCATTGCCGGTATCGAAGAGGCCGACGCCATCCTGATCGTCGGTGCCAATCCGCGCATTGAGGCGAGCATCATCAATGCCCGCATCCGCAAGACCTGGCTGCACAATGACACCAAGGTCGGGCTGATCGGTGCGCCGGTCGATCTGACCTATACCTATGAGCATGTCGGGACGTCCGCGGCGGATCTGGCCGGTCTGGCCAAGAAGCGCTCCGGCTTCATCAAGACGCTCAAGGACGCCAAGCGTCCGATGATCATTCTCGGTTCGGCCGCCCTTGCCGGCGCTGATGGCGAGCAGGTGCTGCGCGCCGCCGGCGAACTCGCTGCGGCCGTTGGTGCCGTGAGTGCCGACTGGAACGGTTTCAACGTGCTGCACACGGCGGCCAGCCGCGTCGGCGGTCTCGATCTCGGCTTCGTGCCGGGTGAGGGGGGCTATGACGTCGCCGGCATGCAATCGGCCAAGATGGACACCATCGTGCTGATGGGCGCCGACGAGCTCGACATGGCCAGCTTTGGCGATGCCTTCGTGATCTATCTCGGCAGCCATGGCGATGCCGGTGCCCACCGCGCCGATCTCATTCTGCCCGGCGCCGCCTGGACCGAGCAGGACGGCATCTACGTCAATACCGAGGGCCGGGTTCAGCTTGCCTCGCGCGCCGTCTTCCCCAAGGGCGAAGCCAAAGAGAACTGGGCGATCTTCCGTGCCCTGTCCGAGCGCCTCGGCAAGACACTGCCCTACGACAATCTGGAACAATTGCGCCGCAAACTCTTCGGCAGCAACGCCGTCTTCGCCGGGATCGACTATGCCCCGGGTGCCGATGACGCTGCCGAGTTTGACGTTGCCAAAATTGGCGCTGCCGGCGATGTCGCCTCGGCCGATTTCGGCGTTGCGGTGACGAATTTCTACTTTACCAACCCGATCGTGCGGGCCTCGAAGACGCTGGCGGAATGCTCCGCCATCGCCGCCGGGCCGGCCCAAGCTGCGGCGGAGTAAGCGATGAGCGATTTCATCACCCAATTCGGCGTCTGGGGCGGTCTTGGCATGGCCGTGCTGCAGATCCTCGGCTTCACCATTGTGTTGCTGGTCTCGCTGGCCTTCCTGCTGTTGATGGACCGCAAGGTCTGGGCCGCGGTGCAGATGCGCAAAGGACCGAACGTGGTCGGCGCCTTCGGCCTGCTGCAGTCCTTCGCCGATTTCTTCAAATTCGTGTTCAAGGAAATCGTCATTCCGGCCGGCGTTGATCGCACGCTCTATATCCTGGCGCCGCTGATCACCCTGATCCTCGCCTTCGCGACCTGGGCCGTGGTGCCGGTCGCTCCGGGCTGGGTCATCTCCGACCTCAATGTCGGTGTCCTCTACCTGTTCGCCATGTCGTCGCTGGGTGTCTATGGCATCATCATCGGCGGCTGGGCCTCCAACTCGAAATACCCCTTCCTCGCGGCCTTGCGGTCTGCGGCGCAGATGGTCTCCTACGAAGTCTCGATCGGCTTCGTGATCGTTACCGTGCTGCTGTTCGCCGGCTCGATGAACCTCACCGTCATCGTCGAGGCGCAGTCGGGCGGGTTCTGGAACTGGAACGTGCTTGCCGGGCGGGCCCTGTTTGAGGACGGCTGGCCGATGTTCCTGGTGATGATCCCGATGACGGCGATCTTCTTTATCTCGGCGCTGGCCGAGACCAACCGGCCGCCGTTTGATCTGGCCGAGGCCGAGTCCGAACTCGTCGCCGGCTATCAGACCGAATATTCCTCGACGCCCTACCTGCTGTTCATGATCGGCGAATATCTCAACATCGTCCTGATGTGTGCGATGACGACGATCCTGTTCTTTGGCGGCTGGAACTCGCCGATCGACCTGGATACCAGCGGCTGGCCCTACATGGTCTCGCACCTGTGGTACTTCTTCTGGTTCGCGATCAAGATCGTCTTCTTCTTCTTCATGTTTGCCATGGTGAAGGCACTCGTGCCGCGTTACCGCTATGACCAGCTGATGCGTCTGGGCTGGAAGATCTTCCTGCCGACCTCGCTCGCTGCGGTCGCATTGGTCGGCGCCTACATCGTCTTCGGGGCACAGGGATAATCGTCATGGGACGTATCGAACAAACCATTCGCGGTGCCTTGCTGATGGACTTCTGGTCCGCCTTCGGCATGGGCATGCGGTATTTCTTCGCCAAGAAGGCGACGCTGAACTACCCCTTCGAGAAAGGGCCGCTCAGCCCGCGCTTCCGTGGCCAGCACGCCCTGCGCCGCTACGCCAACGGCGAAGAACGCTGCATTGCCTGCAAGCTGTGCGAAGCCATCTGCCCGGCCCAGGCTATCACCATCGAAGCGGAACCTCGTGAAGACGGCTCGCGCCGCACCACGCGCTACGACATCGACATGACCAAGTGCATCTATTGCGGCTATTGCCAGGAAGCCTGCCCGGTCGACGCCATCGTCGAAGGGCCGAATTTCGAATACGCCGTCGAGACGCGCGAAGAACTGTATTACGACAAGGCAAAACTGCTCGCGAACGGCGATCGCTGGGAACGGGAAATTGCCAAGAACCTGGAACTTGACGCGCCGTATCGCTGATACGGGGCTGGTCTGAGAAGCAAGAGAACGGAAGAGGGCGCTATGCTCGCAACACTGGCCTTCTGGGCCTTTTCCGGAGTGGCGATTTTTTCGGCCCTTATGGTCGTCATCGCGCGCAATCCGGTCAGGTCGGTCTTATTCCTGATCCTCGCCTTTTTCTCGGCGGCGGGCCTCTTCGTCCTGCTCGGCGCGGAATTCCTCGCCATGCTGCTGATCGTTGTCTATGTCGGCGCGGTCGCGGTGTTGTTCCTGTTCGTGGTGATGATGCTCGATGTCGATTTCACCGAGCTGAAACAGGGCTTTCTCAGCTATCTGCCGCTCGGCGCCATCGTCGCCCTGGTTCTGGCCGGTGAGCTGATCCTGATCACGATGAACTGGCAGGCTTCGCCCCAGGCTGAATCGCTGCGCGCTGCGGCGACGCCGGAGGGCATGTCGAACATCGAGGCGCTCGGCCAGATTCTCTATGACGACTACATCTTCTTCTTCCAGACCTCGGGCCTGGTTCTGCTGGTCGCCATGATCGGCGCCATCGTGCTGACCCTGCGTCACAAGACCGGCGTCAAGCGCCAGAGCGTGACGGCCCAGGTCGGCCGCCGCCGCGAAGAGGCGATCGAAATGCTCGACATCAAACCAGGACAGGGGATTGGCGAATGATCGATATCGGTCTGGGACATTATCTCGCCGTCGCGGCGATCCTGTTCACCATCGGCGTGTTCGGGATTTTCGTGAACCGCAAGAACGTCATCATCCTGTTGATGTCGATCGAGCTGATCCTGCTCTCGGTGAATTTGAACCTGGTGGCGTTTTCAAGCTTCCTCGGCGATCTCGCCGGGCAGGTCTTCGCCCTGTTCGTACTCACCGTCGCCGCTGCCGAGGCCGCTGTCGGCCTCGCCATTCTCGTCGTCTACTTCCGCAACCGGGGTGATATCTCGGTTGAGGGCGCCAATCTGATGAAGGGCTAAGGGGATTATGGCAGTTCTCATCGTCTTCGGTCCGCTGTTTGCCGCTGCCTTTGCAGGCCTGTTCGGCAATTTCATCGGTCACCGCGCCGCCCAGATCGTCACCACGGGCTTTGTCGTGGTGTCGGCCTTGTTGTCGATCCTGAATTTCTTCGACGTCGCCTATGGCGGCAACAGCCAGACCATTCACCTGGCGACCTGGATGTCGGTCGGCACGTTTGATGTCAGCTGGGCGATCAAGCTCGACACGCTGTCATCGGTGATGCTGGTCGTGGTCACCAGCGTCGCCTCGCTGGTCCATATCTACTCCTGGGGCTATATGGCGCACGACCCGCACCGGTCGCGCTTCTTCGCCTATCTCTCGCTCTTCACCTTCGCCATGCTGGCGCTGGTGACGGCAGACAATTTCCTCCAGCTCTTCTTCGGCTGGGAAGGCGTCGGTCTCGCCTCCTATCTGCTGATCGGTTTCTGGTACAAGAAAAAGTCCGCCAATGACGCCGCCATCAAGGCCTTCGTCACCAACCGGGTCGGCGATTTCGGCTTTGCCATCGGCATCATGGCGCTCTTCCTGGTGTTCGGTTCGGTCAGCTTCAGCGATGTCTTTGCCCAGGTCGGCGACCACACCGCGACGACGCTGGCCTTTGCCGGCATGGAGCTGCCTGCGATCGAGCTGATCGCCTTCCTCCTCTTCATCGGTGCGATGGGTAAGTCGGCCCAGTTCTTCCTGCACGTCTGGCTGCCCGATGCGATGGAAGGCCCGACGCCGGTCTCCGCCCTGATCCACGCGGCCACCATGGTCACCGCCGGTGTCTTCCTGGTCTGCCGCTGCTTCCCGATCTTCGAGCTGGCACCGAACGCGTCGGCCTTCATCACCGTGATCGGTGCGCTGACGGCCTTCTTCGCGGCCACGGTTGGCCTGGCCCAGAACGACATCAAGCGCGTCATCGCCTATTCGACCTGTTCCCAGCTGGGTTACATGTTCTTCGCCGCCGGCCTCGGCCTGTATGGCGCAGCGATGTTCCACCTGTTCACGCACGCCTTCTTCAAGGCGCTCCTGTTCCTCGGATCCGGCTCGGTCATCCATGGGCTGCACGATGAGCAGGACATGCGGAAAATGGGCGGCATCTATCAGATGATGCCTGCGACCTGGATCATGATGCTGATCGGGACGCTCGCCCTGACCGGTGTCGGCCTGCCGTTTGCCGCGCTCGGTGTCGGCTTCCTGCCCGATATCGGTTTCGCCGGCTTCTTCTCCAAGGATGCGATCATTGAAGGGGCCTATATGGCCGGCCAGCAGGGCATTGCCTTCGGCAATCTCGCCTTCTGGGTCGGTGTCATCGCAGCGCTTCTGACCAGCTTCTACTCCTGGCGCCTGATCTTCATGACGTTCAACGGCACCTTCCGGGGTGACAAGCACACCTTCGACCACGCCCATGATCCACCGTGGACGATGATGGGCGCACTGGTGGTGCTCGCGGTCGGTGCGATCTTCGCCGGCGGTCTGATGAAGAATGATTTCATCGGCGGCAATTCATCCCATTTCTGGAATGAAAGCCTGCCCGGTGCCGTGCACGGACCGGCCGTTGCCGGAGCCGATGCCGACCATGGCGCACCTGCGGCAGAACACGGCGACGGGGCAGAGCATGCCGTGGCAGCCAATGCGCACGCAGAGGCCACTGATGGTGAGGCTCATGCGGGTGGCGAACATCCGCCGGTCTGGGTCATTCTGGCTCCGTTTATCGTGACGCTGGTCGGCTTCCTGGCTGCGGTTTATGCCTATCTGATCAATTTCGGCATGGGTGCGCGGATCGCCGCCCGTGGTGGTCCGATCTACTCGCTGCTCTACAACAAATGGTATGTCGACGAGATCTACCACTTCATTTTCGTGAGAGGCGCCAAGGGCCTGGGCGATCTGTTCTGGAAATTCTTCGATGTGCGCATCATTGACGGCTTCGGCCCCAATGGTGTCGCCAGCACGACGCTCGCCGCAGCGAAACGCATCGCCAAGGCGCAGTCCGGCTATGTCTATCACTACGCATTCGTCATGCTGATCGGTATTCTGGGGCTGACGCTCTGGATCCTGGTCGGCGCAGGAGGCCAATAGCATGTTTTCCGAGCTCGATGCCTTCCTGTCGATCCTGACGTTCACGCCGGCAATCGGCGCGCTCATCATTGCCGTCTTCCGCTTTGCCTCGCGTCCGGAAGACCAGGCGCTGATCGACAGAAATTCGCGCATGGTGGCCCTGGTCACAACGCTGGTTACCCTGGCCTTCGCCGGTGTGATGCTGCTGGAGTTCGACCCGGCCGTGTCCGGCTTCCAGTTCGTGCATGAAGTGCTCTGGCTTGAGCAGATCGGCATGGGCTATCGCATGGGCGTGGATGGTATTTCGGTGCTGTTCGTCGTGCTGACTGCCTTCCTGATGCCGATCTGTATCCTGGCGTCCGGTGCGATCGAAAAACGCGTCGCCGATTACATGATCGCTTTCCTGCTGCTGGAAACCATGATCCTGGGCGTGTTCACCGCGCTCGACCTGGTGGTGTTCTACGTCTTCTTCGAAGGCGGCCTGATCCCGATGTTCCTGATCATCGGCGTCTGGGGCGGACAGAACCGCGTCTATGCCGCGTTCAAATTCTTCCTCTACACCCTGCTTGGCTCGGTGCTGATGCTGGTGGCGATGATCTACATGTTCCTGCAGGCGGGAACGACCGACATCACCGTGCTGCTGGAAACCAGCTTTGCGCCGCAGGCCCAGACCTGGCTCTGGCTGGCCTTCTTCGCGTCCTTTGCGGTCAAGATGCCGATGTGGCCGGTGCACACCTGGTTGCCTGACGCGCACGTTCAGGCCCCCACGGCCGGTTCGGTCATCCTGGCCGGCGTGCTCCTGAAAATGGGGGGTTACGGCTTCCTTCGTTTCTCCTTGCCAATGTTCCCGGATGCCAGCTCCTATTTTGCGCCGATGGTGTTCGTGCTCTCGCTGATCGCCATCGTCTACACCTCGCTGGTGGCCTTCCGTCAGACCGATATCAAGAAGCTGATCGCCTATTCCTCTATCGCGCACATGGGTTTCGTGACCCTGGGTCTGTTCTCGATGAACATGCTCGGTGTGCAGGGCGCCATCTTCCAGATGATCTCCCACGGCTTCATCTCCTCGGCACTCTTCCTCTGTGTCGGCGTGATCTATGACCGGATGCATACGCGTGAGATCGCCTTCTATGGCGGTGTGGTTCACAAGATGCCGGTCTATGCCGCCATCTTCGGCCTGTTCGCGATGGCCAATGTCGGCCTGCCGGGTACATCCGGATTTATCGGTGAAATCATGACCATGGTCGGTGGCTTCCAGGTCGCCTGGTGGGTCGGTGCCGGTGCTGCCATCGGCGTCATCCTGTCGGCCGTCTACATGCTGACCGTCTATCGCGACGTGATCTTCGGCGAAATCACCAATCCGAAGCTCAACACGCTGACCGATCTCAATCGCACGGAATGGATCATCTTCGTGCCGCTGATCATCATGACGCTTCTGCTCGGCGTCTTCTCCACCCTGGTGACCGATATCACGGCCGCTTCGGTCGAGGCGCTGATTTCCAATTATGATGCGGCACTCGCCGCACCGGCTCAGTAAGAGGCCTGACATGACCGCGGATATGCTCTCCCACGACCTGTCGCTCCTGACACCGGAACTGATGCTGGCCGGCGGCTCCATGGCGCTGTTGATGCTCGGTGTTTTCCTGAAGGGTGAGGGGACGGCCCGTCTCGTTCACCTGCTCACCATCGGCCTGCTGGTCGCTGCGGGCCTCGCCGCGCTCTTCCTGACCGGCGAAGATGGCCAGGCCTTTGGCGGTGCCTTCGTTCTCGACCCGCTTGCGAAATACGCCAAGGTCGCTATCACCCTGGCTGCGGCGCTCGCCATGCTGCTGGCCCTGCCTTACCTGGAAGCGGAGAAGCTCTCCAAGATCGAATTCCCGGTCCTCGTCGCCCTCGGTGTCACCGGCATGGTGATGATGGTTTCGGCCAATGACCTGATCTCCATGTATATGGCTGTCGAGCTGCAATCGCTGGCGCTGTACGTGCTGGCCGCGTTCAACCGCGAAAGCCTGCGCGCCTCCGAAGCCGGCCTCAAATATTTCGTCCTGGGCGCACTCTCTTCCGGCCTGTTGCTGTATGGCGCCTCGCTGGTCTACGGGTTCACCGGCGCAACCGGCTTTAACGAGATCGCCATTGCCGTGGCCAGCGAGCCTTCGGTCGGCGTGATCTTCGGCCTTGTGTTCGTGATCTGTGGCCTGGCCTTCAAGGTCTCCGCAGCCCCGTTCCACATGTGGACGCCCGACGTCTATGAAGGCGCGCCAACCCCGGTGACAGCCCTGTTTGCGACCGCGCCGAAAATGGCGGCAATCGTGCTGCTGACCCGGGTCCTGCTGGAGCCGTTCGGCGGCATGCTGGACCAGTGGCGCGACGTGATCTGGATCATTGCCGTACTGTCGATGGCCATCGGTGCCTTCGGAGCGCTCACCCAGCAGAACTTCAAGCGCCTGATGGCCTATTCCTCCATCGGCGGCATGGGCTATGCGCTGGTCGCCATCGCGTCCGCCAGCGAGACCGGTGTCTGGGCCCTGCTGGTCTATATGTCGCTCTACATGATTTCGGTGATCGGGACCTTCGGCGCCATCCTGTCGATGCGGACCCGCGAGGGCATGGTCGAGCAGATCTCCGACCTGGCCGGCCTTGCGCAGACCAATCCGGGCCTCGGCTGGTCGCTGACCGCATTGATGTTCTCGATCGGCGGTTTGCCCTTCTTCGTCGGCTTCTTCGGCAAGTTCTTCGTCATCTTCTCGGCGGTGCAGTCCGATCTCCTGATCCTGGCCGTTCTCGCGGTTCTGTTCAGCGTCGTGAGCGCCGCCTACTATCTACGGGTGGTCAAGGTGATGTGGTTCGATCCGCCGGAGGTCACGTTTGTCGAGCCGGCGCTCAGTGTCTACTGGGTGACGCGCGTGGCAGGCTGGTCGACCATCCTCCTGCTTCCGGCTCTGGGCTGGTTCATCTACCGGGCCTTCAGCGTCGGCCTCGACGTTCTCTAGACGTTGGCATCACCGGCGCCCCGTATCGAATGGCTTGATGAGACAGGCTCGACCAATGTCGAAGTGCGTGATCGCGCACTGGCCGGCGAGCGTGGCCCGCTCTGGATAGCGGCACGGCGACAGAGTGCCGGTCGCGGACGCCGTGGCCGTGCCTGGCACAGTCTCGACGGCAATCTGTTCGCAAGCGGGCTGTATGTGTTCAACCGGCCGCCGGCGCAGGCGGCGGAATTGTCCTTCGTGGCAGCGCTTGCCGTCGCGGAGCTCTGCGATACAGCGCTTGGCGACGCTGCCCGCACGCGGGTGAAATGGCCCAATGACGTCCTGGTGGACGGCCGCAAGGTCTCGGGCATCCTGCTGGAGTCCGGAGCGGCACCGGCGGGCGGCCTCTGGCTGGCAGTCGGTATCGGGGTCAATCTCGCTGTCGCGCCCGACGATCTTGACCGGCCGGTGACCAGTCTGGCCCTGGCCGGCAGGCGGCTGGAGCGCGAAATCGCGCTGGAGCATCTCGCGGCGTCGTTCGAGCGCAATGTCCAGCTCTGGCTGCGAAGCGGTTTCGGCGCCATTCGCGATCAATGGCTGGCGCGGGCGCACGGGCTGGGCGAGCGTTGTGTGGTGCGCCTCGATCACGAGACGCTGGATGGCGTGTTCGGCGATCTGGGGCCCGACGGTGCGCTGCGGCTCGACTTGGCCGCAGGCCAGCACAGGTATATCTCCGCGGGTGAAGTGTTTTTTCCGGCCATGGGTGAGGAGAGCTAGACATGCTGCTCGCGATCGATTGCGGTAATACCAATATCCTGTTCGGCATCCATGATGGCGATGGCTGGCGGGCCCAGTGGCGCGCCGGAACCGACAGCAGCCGTACCGCCGACGAACATGCCGTCTGGCTGTCGCAATTGATGGAATTGCAGGGCTTCAAATTCTCAGACATCAATGCCTGCGTGATCTCGACCGTGGTGCCGCAGGCCTTGTTCAACCTGCGCAACCTGTCGCGCCGATATTGCGAGTGCGAGCCGGTGATTGTGGGTGAGCCGGGGGTGCGTCTCGATATCGAGGTCCGGCTCGACCGGCCGCAGGATGCTGGGGCGGACCGTCTGGTCAATGCGCTCGGTGCCCGGGCACGCTATCCCGGTGCCCTGATCGTGATCGATAGCGGCACGGCCACCACCTTCGATGTCATCGGTGCCGACGGTGCGTTCGAGGGCGGTATCATTGCGCCGGGCATCAATCTGTCGATGCAGGCCCTGCACGGCGCGGCGGCGAAATTGCCACGCGTGGCGATCGCCAAACCGGCCCGTGTGATGGGCAAGGATACGGTCAGCGCCATGCAGTCCGGCGTGTTCTGGGGCTATATCGATCTCATCGACGGGCTTGTCGAACGGCTCAAGGCTGAGTATGGCCAACCCATGACGGTGATCGCAACGGGCGGCGTGGTTTCGCTCTTCGAAGGCGCGTCCCGGACGATCGAGCATTACGATCCCGATCTCACCATCCGAGGCCTGCTGGAGGTCTGGAAACTCAATGGCGGTGCCAATTGACCGATAGCATGTATTTTCTGCCACTGGGCGGCTCCAACGAAATCGGGATGAATCTGAACCTCTTCGGCTACGGCCCGGAGGAAAACCGCAAATGGATCATCGTCGATTGTGGCGTGACCTTTGGCGATCTCTCGACGCCCGGCGTTGATCTGATCATGCCCGATCCGGAGTTCATCGCGGAACGCCGCGGCGACCTTGTCGGTATGGTGCTCACTCACGCCCATGAAGACCATATGGGCGCTGTGGCGCATCTCTGGCGCAAGCTGCGTTGCCCGATCTGGGCGACCCCCTTCACCGCCTGGCTGGTGCGCGACCGTCTGCGTGAATTCGGCCTGCTTGATGCCGTAACCCTGCACGAGGTCGGTCTGGACAGCCGTTTCAATGTCGGCCCCTTCGATTGCCAGATGATCACGCTGACCCACTCCATCCCCGAGCCGAACGGTCTCGCGATCCGCACTCCGGCGGGGCTGGTGCTGCACACCGGCGACTGGAAGATCGATCCCGATCCGCTGATCGGTGAGGCCACCGACATCTCCGCAATCCAGGCGCTCGGTGAAGAGGGCGTGCTCGCAATGATTTGCGACAGCACGAATGTCTTCTCCGAGGGCGAATCCGGTTCGGAAGCCGATGTCCGCGACGAGCTGATCAAGGTCGTCGGCGAGCACAAGGGCAGGGTGGCGATCGCCGCCTTTGCCTCCAATGTCGCGCGCCTGCAATCGGCGATCGAGGCAGCGGAGGCCAATGGCCGCCGTGTCTGCCTGGTTGGCCGCTCCATGCACCGCATGACGGCCGCCGCCAAGGCTGTCGGCATGCTGAGCCATGTCCAGGACTTCGTCAGCGAGGAAGAGGCGGTCACCTATCAGAAGAACCGCATTCTTTATCTTTGCACCGGCAGCCAGGGTGAGGAACGCGCAGCGCTGTCGCGCATCGCCGCCGGCAATCACCGCAATGTCACCCTGACCAAGGGCGATACCGTGATCTTCTCCAGCCGTGTCATTCCGGGCAATGAAGTCGGGATTTTCGAGCTGCAGAACCAGCTGGCCGAGAAGGGCGTCGAGATCATCACCGAACGCGACCGGCCGATCCACGTTTCCGGCCATCCCTGCCGCGGCGAGCTGGCGCAAATGTATGCCTGGGCCAAGCCCAGCGTGGCCATCCCGGTGCATGGCGAACGGCGCCACCTGCTCGAGCATGCCGATTATGCGCGCCGCCTGCAGGTGCCGCACTCGGTCTCCGTGCGCAATGGCGACATGGTCGAGATCCGCTCGGATGGCACCGCGTCCATCATCGACGAGGCCCCGGCCCGGCGCCTGCATCTCGATGGCAAGTTCCTGACACCGGCGGACGCGACCTCGATGCGCGAACGCCGCCGTCTCGCCTCGGCCGGTTATATCGTTGTCGCCCTTGCGGTGGACAGCAAGGGCCGCCTGATCTCCGGACCGGACATCAAGCAGGCCGGTCTGGCGGAAAGCGCCGAATTCTCGATCGATGATTTCCTCGATGCCCTGGAAACCTCGGCCGAGGACTGTTTCGAAAAGCTGCATCCGCGCGTCAAGAAGGACGACGATCAGCTCGAGGAAGAAATTCGCCGCGCCGTGCGGCGCACCGCTTACGGGATCTGGGGCAAGAAGCCGATGGTCGATGTGATGGTGTTGGCAGTCTAGGGAGCGAGTGATGCAGGTCGGACGTCTCAATCATGTCGGAGTCGCGGTGCCGGATATCGAGGCCGCCAAAAAGACCTATGCCGAGCTCTACGGTGCCACTCAAGCAACCGAAACCCGCGATTTCGCGCATCTCGGTGTGCGTGTCGCCTTTGTAAAACTGGCCAATTCCGAGATCGAACTCCTCGAGCCACTTGGCGCCGACAGCCCGGTGCACAAATTCCTCGAGCGCAATCCCAAGGGCGGCCAGCACCATCTCTGCTTCGAAGTGCCCGATATCATTGCCGCGCGCGATGATGCGCGTGCCAAGGGCGCCACCGTGCTTGGCACCGGCGAGCCCTATGTGGGTGCCCATGGCGTGCCGGTGATTTTCATCCATCCCAAGGATAGCTGCGGTCTGTTGATCGAGCTGATGCAGGAGCCGCAGCGATGATGAAATGGTTTGCCCGCGCAGCGGTGGCGTCTGCTGCGCTGCTGTGGCTGTCGCGCTTTTTCATCCGCGATGGCGGTGTCGGCATTGTCAACGGTCTGGTGGTCTTCCTGCTGATCTGGTGGGTGTTGCTTTTCACCATGCTGCCGATCGGCATCACCAGCCAGGAAGAGACCGGCGATGTCGTGGCCGGGAGTGAGCCCGGCGCGCCGATGCGTCCCAATCTGGCGAAGAAGCTCTGGTGGACAACCGCGCTCACCTCGGTGATCTGGATTGCCTACTTCGTCCTGATGCACAGCGGCGTGCTGGCCCAACTCACCCCGCATGGCGGGCGGTGGGGCTAGGAGGCCAAAGCGCAGCTGAACGGCGGGACCGCTGCTTGTAATCGGCACCGGACGCGTTCTAATGAGACTTGAACCCTGCGATACGGATACCGACTCATGCGCCTGTCCCGATTTTTCCTGCCCGTCCTGAAGGAAACTCCTTCGGATGCCGAGATTGTCTCCCATCAGCTGATGCTGCGCGCCGGCATGATCCGCCAGCAGGCGGCGGGGATTTATTCCTGGCTGCCGCTGGGCTGGAAAGTGTTGCAGAAGATCGAGCAGATCGTGCGCGAGGAACAAAATCGCGCCGGTGCCATCGAATTGCTGATGCCGACGCTGCAGTCCGCTGATCTCTGGCGCGAGAGCGGGCGCTATGAGGATTACGGCCAGGAGATGCTGCGTATTGTCGACCGCAAGAAGCGCGAAATGCTCTACGGGCCGACCAATGAGGAGATGATCACCGACATCTTCCGCAGCTATTGCCGCTCCTACAAGGACGTGCCCAAGCTGCTCTATCATATCCAGTGGAAGTTCCGCGACGAGATCCGCCCGCGCTTCGGCGTCATGCGCGGCCGCGAATTCCTGATGAAGGACACCTATTCCTTCGATCTCGACGAGGTTGCAGCCCGCAAATCCTATAACCGCATGTTTGTGGCCTATCTCAACACATTCTCGCGCCTTGGCCTCAAGGCGGTGCCGATGCGTGCCGATACCGGTCCGATCGGCGGCGATCTCTCGCATGAATTCATCGTTCTGGCCGAAACCGGCGAGAGCGAGGTTTTCTGCCATGCCGATCTGGTGGAGATGGGCGCGCCGGGCCTCGACGTCGATTTCGATGGCGATTTGCAGCCGCTGGTCGACCAGCGCACCGCGCTCTATGCCGCCACCGAGGAAATGCACGACGCGGAGGCCTTCGCGGCCGTGCCTGCCGATCGCCAGCTTTCGGCGCGCGGGATCGAGGTCGGCCATATCTTCAATTTCGGCACCAAATATTCCGAGCCGATGAAAGCCAATCTCACCCATCCCGACGGTCAGGACCGGCCGGTGCATATGGGGTCCTACGGTGTAGGCGTCTCGCGCCTGCTCGGGGCGATCATCGAGGCGCATCATGACGAGAAGGGCTGTATCTGGCCCGACAGCGTCGCGCCGTTTGATGTCGGCATCATCAATATGCGTGCCGGCGACGAGGCCTGTGACGCGGCCTGCGATTCCGCCTATGCCAGCCTTCTGGCAGCCGGGCTGGACCCGCTCTATGACGATACCGACAACCGGGCTGGCGCCAAGTTCGCCACGGCCGATCTGATCGGCCTGCCTTACCAGCTGGTTGTCGGTCCGCGCGGGCTGAAAGAGGGCAAGGTCGAGGTCAAGGTCCGGCGTTCGGGCGAGACGCATGAATTGTCGATCGAGGATGCGGTGGCACGGCTGGCGGCGAGAGACTTTGCCCATGGCTGAGGCGCCGCCGATCGATCCGGGCGGCGCCATGCCGTTCAGCCCCTATGAGTTCCAGATCGCCGCGCGCTATCTGCGGACCAAGCGCAAGAATGGCGGCGTCGCGCTGATCGCGATGATTTCCTTTGCCGGGATTGCGCTGGCGGTGACCGGACTGATCGCGGTGATGTCGATCATGAACGGCTTTCGCAACGAGCTGTTCAGCCAGCTCCTCGGCTTCCAGCCGCATGTCTTTGTCGATACGCGCATGATCGAGCCGGAGGAGGTCGACCGCATGGTCGCCGAGATCGAGGCGCTGACTGGCGTCAAGAGCGCCGACCCGGTTGTGCAGGGCCAGGTTATGGCCTCGACCGAGCATTCCGAGGCCTTTCTTCAGGTACTGGCGATCAGCCCGGAGGATCTTGGTGAACTCGATGTCGTGCGCAGCGGCGATGATCCGCGCAGCCCCACCGGCATTACCCAGGGCTCGATCGAGGAATTCGGCATGGGCCGCAATGGCGGCGATGTGATCGTGCTCGGCACGGGCGTGGCGCGGCGGCTCAACGTTAATGTCGGCGATTATGTCACCTTCCTGACGGCGCGGGGGGCGGCGACCTCCTTCGGCGTCGCGCCGCGGCGCAAGGCCTATTATGTCGGCGCGCTTCTGGCGGCAGGGGTCTCGACCATCGATGACGCCATTGCCTTCATGCCGCTCGAACAGGGCCAGCTCTTCTTTGGCCGTGATCAGGGCATCGACATGATCCAGATCCGGCTCGACGATCCCCAGCTCGCGGCCACCTTCGTTGGCCCGGTCGAGGCGATCGCCGGTCCCGAGGCGATGGTTTACGACTACACGCGGCTGGACCCGGCCTTCTACAACGCACTTCAGTTCGAGCGCTCGGCCATGCGTCTGGTGATGACCATCGTCATCGCGATCGCGGCGCTGAATATCATTTCCGGCCTGGTCATGCTCGTGAAGAACAAGAGCCGCGACATCGCCATCCTGCGCACGATGGGTGCGACCCAGGCCTCGGTGCTGCGCATCTTCCTGATCGTCGGCGCCAGTATCGGCATGCTCGGTACGCTGGCCGGCATCATTCTGGGCATTTTGTTCGTGATCAATGTCGGTCCGATCCAGGACTTCATCACCTGGACGACCGGCGCGCAGGTCTGGGACCCGAGCGTGTACTACCTTTATCGCATTCCCGCCGAGCTGGACTGGGGCGAGGTCGCCTTTGTCTCGATCTTCGGGCTTGCGGTCTCCCTGCTGGTGACGCTGCCGCCGGCCTGGCGCGCGGCCCGGCTCGATCCTGTCGAGGCACTGCGTTATGAGTGAACCGGTTCTGGAATTACGCAAGATCGAGCGGACCTATGTCACCGAGGCTGACGAGCTGCACGTCCTGCGCGGCGTCGACCTGGTCCTGATGCCCGGCGAGATTGTCGGCCTGGTCGGCCCGTCCGGCTCCGGCAAGTCATCCCTGCTGCATGCGGCCGGCCTGCTGGAACGCCCAGACAGCGGCGAGGTTCTCATCGGCGGCGTTCCGACGCGCGACATGAACGACCGGCTGCGAACAGCCATGCGGCGGCGTGATGTTGGCTTCGTGTATCAGTTTCATCATTTGCTGCCCGAATTTGATGCCCGCGAGAATATCGTGCTGCCGCAGCTGATCGCCGGCGTCTCGCAGAAGCGGGCCGTCGAGCGGGCCGATCAATTGCTGTCCATGCTGGGCCTGGCCGAGCGGGCGACGCACCAGCCGGCCCAGCTGTCCGGCGGCGAACAGCAGCGCGTCGCCATCGCCCGTGCTTTAGCCAATTCACCGCGTGTCCTGCTGGCCGATGAGCCCACCGGCAATCTCGATCCGGCCACCTCCTCGACCGTGTTCGAGGCCTTTCGCGACACGGTGCGAGAGCAGGGGGCAGCGGCGCTGGTCGCGACCCATAATCACGAAATCGCCGAGCGGATGGACCGCGTCGTCACTTTCGCTGACGGCCAGCTGACCGACTATACCGGTCCCTGATCCAGTCTGATCCGAGTCGTTTTTTGCGCCTTGTGCTTGACGGTGCGCGTTTTCCATGAAAAGAACAAACCAAGAACACGCAAACCGGAGGGGTTCAACATGCGTCGTATGGTTCAGGATATTTCGGCAGCGACTGCCATTCTCGGCTTCGCCTGGATGATCACCATGTGGGGATCGGTTCTCGGCGCAGCCTGATCGCGCTAGACTTCGGGATTCGACGGGCGAGGGGTCTGTCGGTATCCGGATGGTTTGACGGGAGCGGCGGCCGTGAGCACGAAACAGCCCTTTGTGCATCTACGCGTTCGCTCGCCCTATTCCCTGCTTGAGGGGGCGATCCGCATCCCGAAAATGGTCGAGGCCTGCCTCGCCCAGGATATGCCGGCGATCGCGCTCACCGACACCAATAATCTCTACGGCGCGCTCGAGTTCTCCGAGTATGTCGCCGGTGCCGGCTTGCAGCCGATTGTCGGCTGTACGCTGTCGCTCCGTCTCGGTGAGCCTCATCCCGGTGAACGCGCAGCCCCGGATGGCACTATCGCGCTGCTGGTCCAGAATGAGGCCGGCTACCAGAACCTGATGGCGCTTTCGAGCGCAGCCTTTCTCGATGTCGATGGCACGGAAGAGCCGCATGTGCCGCTCGAACGTGTTCTCGCTCATGCCGAGGGGCTGATCGCCCTGACGGGCGGTCCGGACAGCGCGCTCAACCGCCTGATCATCGCCGGCCGCAAACCCGAGGCGGCTGCCTTGCTGGACCGCTTGCAGGCGGCCTATGGCGACCGGCTCTATGTCGAGCTGCAACGTCACGGCCTCGCCGACGAGCTGGAGGCCGAGACCTGGCTGGTGGAGGAGGCCTACCGGCGCGAGCTGCCGCTGGTGGCGACCAATGAGGCCTATTTCCCTGATGCCTCGATGCACAAGGCGCATGACGCGCTGTTGTGCATCTCCCAAAGCTCCTATGTTTCGGTCACGGATCGCCGCCGTGTCACACCGCTGCACTACCTCTCCAGCCCGGACGAGATGAATGCGCGCTTCGCCGATCTGCCTGAGGCGCTGGCCAATACGATCGAGATTGCCCGGCGCTGTGCCTTCCGGGTCAGGACCCACGCGCCGATCCTGCCGAGCTTTCCCACCGAGGCCGGCCGGGATGAGGGTGATGAACTCACCGCGCGGGCCCATGAAGGCCTCACCGCGCGTCTCGCTGCGGGTGCAGATGCTGCCCCCGAGGAAGACTATCGTGCCCGGCTCGATTTCGAGCTCAACGTCATCAAGGAGATGGGTTTTCCCGGCTATTTCCTGATCGTTTCGGACTTCATCCAGTGGGCGAAGCAGCACGATATTCCCGTCGGGCCAGGCCGTGGGTCCGGTGCTGGCTCGCTGGTCGCCTATTCGCTGACAATTACCGATCTGGACCCCCTGCGCTTCGGTCTGCTGTTCGAACGCTTCCTCAACCCGGAACGGGTCTCGATGCCCGATTTCGACGTCGATTTCTGCCAGGAGCGGCGCGGCGAGGTGATCCGCTATGTGCAGGAGCGCTATGGCGCCGACCGCGTCGCGCAGATCATCACCTTCGGTACCCTGCAGGCCCGCGCCGTGGTGCGCGATGTCGGGCGTGTGCTGCAGATGCCGCTCGGCATGGTCGACCGGCTTGCCAAGATGGTGCCCGCCAATCCGGCCAATCCGGTCACGCTCGGCCAGGCCCTCGATCTCGAGCCGCGGCTGCGGGAAATGCAGCGCAATGACTCAGCCGTGGCGGCGCTGCTGGAAGTAGCGCTGAAGCTGGAAGGCTTCTTCCGCAACGCTTCGACCCATGCCGCCGGTGTCGTGATCGGCGACCGGCCGCTGCATGAAATGGTGCCGCTCTATCGCGACCCGCGCTCGGACATTCCGGCGACCCAGTTCAACATGAAATGGGTCGAGCCGGCCGGCCTGGTGAAGTTCGACTTTCTCGGCCTGAAAACCCTGACCGTGATTGCCCGCGCCCTGCAATATGTCGCTGTGGCCGGCAAGGATGTGCCTGATCTCGAACATATCGAGTTCGACGACGCCCCGACTTTCGAACTGCTCGCATCGGGCCATGCCATCGGCGTGTTCCAGCTGGAATCCACCGGCATGCGCGACACGCTGAAAAAGATGAAGCCCGATCTGATCGAGGATCTGATCGCTCTGATCTCGCTGTATCGCCCTGGCCCGATGAAAAATATCGACGTCTATGTCGACCGCAAGTTCGGCCGCGCCGAGGTCGACTGCCTCCATCCCGATCTCGAGGGGGTCCTCAAGGAGACCTACGGCGTCATTATCTACCAGGAACAGGTGATGCAGATCGCGCAGATCCTGTCCGGCTATTCGCTTGGTGAGGCCGATCTGCTGCGCCGCGCCATGGGCAAGAAGAAAAAGGAGGAAATGGACAAGCAAAAGGCCCGTTTCCTCGAAGGCGCCGAGGCGCGCGGCGTCAATCGCACCCAGGCCGGCTATATCTTCGAACTGGTCGCTGAATTCGCCGGGTACGGCTTCAACAAGTCCCACGCCGCCGCTTATGCGCTGATCGCCTATCGCACCGCCTATCTCAAGGCCAATTACCCGGTCGAGTTCATGGCCGGGCTGATGTCGCTTGACCGCGCCAATACCGACAAGCTCTCCGCCTTCTTCCAGGAAATCCGCCGGATGAAGATCGAGGTGCGGCCGCCGGATGTGAATGCCTCCGATGCCGATTTCACCGTTGAGGATGGCGCGATCCGATTTGCGCTGGGCGCGATCCGCAATGTCGGCTTCGCGGCGATGGAGCATATTGTCGAGGAGCGGGCGGCCAATGGTCCCTTCAAGGACCTGTATGATTTCGCCGAACGCATTGATCCGCGTGACGTCAACAAGCGGACGTTTGAAAACCTCGCGCGGGCCGGGGCCTTCGACAGCCTTGACCCTGACCGGGCCCGCGTCTTCGGAGCTGCCGAGACACTGATTTCCATGGCCCAGCACGCGGCCGAACAACGCGAGAGCGCCCAGGCCAGCCTGTTTGGCGGCGGCGACAGCGACGCGGCACTGGCGCGGCCGGTGATCATTGAACGCGAACCCTGGACCGGCACCCAGAGGCTGGACGCGGAACTCGCGGCGATCGGCTTCTATCTCTCCGGCCATCCGCTCGATGATCTCAGCGAGCAGCTGGCCAGCCGCGGCGTGGTCTTCCATGCCGAGGCGCCGGCTCGCGTCGCCGACGGGGCGACGGCGCTGCGCATGGCCGGTGTGGTGCGGCGGCGTCAGGAACGGGTCTCCAACAAGAATGGCGAGCGCTTCGCCTGGCTGACCCTGTCAGACCCGACCGGTGAGTTTGATGTCTTCCTCGCCTCTGAATTGCTGCAGGCCTCGCGCGATCTGCTGGAGACCGGCACGCCGGTGCTGGTCAATTGCCGCGTCGATTCCCGTGACGAGCAGATCAGCCTGTTCGCCGACCGGCTCGAGGCCCTTGATCTGCAACACTCCGCCGACGGTCTGAAGATCCGTCTCGATGATGCCAAGGCCCTGAGCGGAATCCAGGCCCGTATGGAGCGGGCCGACACCCGTCCGGAGGCCAAGCGCCGGGCCGTGGTGCAGCTGCTGGTGCCGCTCAGCGATGGCGGTGAGGTCGAGCTGAAACTGGCCGGGTGGCACTGCGCCGATGCCGCCGTGCAGGCGGCCCTGAAAGCGGTTCCCGGCGTCGCCTCGGTCGAGACGGTCTAGGCGGCTGGTCCGGCTGTGGTGTTGAGCTGTTGCACCGCTTGCTATTGCACCACTTCAAACGTATAAGCCGCGCCATCCCGCACGCGGAGCTCGGAAGGTGTCAAAATCTTTCGCTCCGGTGCCGTCCGACGTCGGGCGGCTCCGCTCCGTGGAGGCCAACCGGAAAAAGGATATTATCGATGGCACTCCCTGATTTCTCCATGCGTCAGCTTCTTGAAGCTGGCTGTCACTTTGGTCACCAGACCCACCGCTGGAACCCGAAGATGAAAGATTACATCTTCGGCGCCCGTTCCAACATTCACATTCTCGATCTGTCGCAAACCGTTCCGCTGCTGCACCAGGCCCTGGTGAAAGTGCGCGATACGGCAGCCAAGGGCGGCCGCGTGCTGTTCGTCGGCACCAAGCGTCAGGCTTCCGAGCCTCTGGCGCTCGCCGCCAAGCGCTGCGCCCAGTATTACGTCAATCACCGCTGGCTCGGCGGTACGCTGACCAACTGGCGCACCATCTCTTTCTCCATCGCACGCCTGCGTGAACTGGAAAGCATGTTCGACAGCGAAGGCGGCCTCGGCGGTCTGACCAAGAAAGAACAGCTGATGCTGACCCGCGAGCGCGACAAGCTCGAGCGGTCCCTCGGCGGTATCAAGGACATGGGCGGCGTGCCGGATCTGATGTTCGTGATCGACACCAACAAGGAAGCGATTGCCATCCTGGAAGCCAAGAAGCTCGGCATTCCTGTGATCGCCATCCTCGACAGCAATTCCGATCCGGACCTGATCGACATGCCTATCCCGGGCAATGACGATGCCAGCCGCGCGATTGCCCTGTATTGCGACCTGATTGCCGATGCCGTCCTCGATGGCATGACCGACAGCCAGATGGCGATGGGCGTCGATATCGGTGAAGCCGAAGCGCCAGTTGAAGTGATGATCGAAGAGACCGTCGTTGAAGCTGCCGCCCCTGAGGCTGCTGCTGCTACCGACGCTGTCGCCGACACGTCGTCCGAATCTGACAAGACCGAAGCCTAAAGCTTCGATCACACCACAAGACTCAGGAGATACCGATGGCTGCGATTACTGCTGCTCTCGTGAAGGAACTGCGCGAGAAGACCGGCGTAGGCATGATGGATTGCAAGAAGGCGCTGACCGAGAATGGTGGCGATCTCGAAGCCTCCATGGACTGGCTGCGCAAGAACGGCCTGTCGAAAGCCGCCAAGAAGGCTGACCGCATCGCTGCGGAAGGTCTGGTTGCTGTTGCGACCGACGGTTCGACCGGCGCTGTTGTCGAGCTCAATTCCGAGACCGACTTCGTCGCCCGCAACACCGCCTTCCAGGGCACGGCCGGTGAAATTGCCAAGCTGGCCGTGTCGGTCGGCGATGATGTGGCTGCGATCAAGGCTGCGAAAATGGCGTCCGGCACGACTGTCGACGACCATCTGACCAATCTGATCGCGACGATCGGCGAAAACATGTCGCTGCGCCGTGCTGCACTGGTCACGGCCAATCCGGGCGTTGTCGCCAGCTATGTGCACAATTCCGTCGTCGACGGCATGGGCGCGCTCGGCGTGATCGTCGGTCTCAAGTCGACCGGTGATGCTGAAAAGCTGGCCGAGCTCGGCCGCAAGATCGCGATGCACATCGCAGCCGGTGCCCCGGCTGTGGCGCTCTCGGTTGATGTCGACGGCGTTGATGCCGCGATTGTCGACAAGGAACGCGAAGTCTTCGCTGCCCAGGCGCGTGCTTCCGGCAAGCCGGAAAACATCGTCGAGAAAATGGTCGAAGGCCGGATCCGGAAATTCTTCGAAGAAGTCGTGCTGATGAAGCAGGTCTTCGTGATGGATCCCGACCGCACGATCGAGAAAGTGGTGGCTGATGCTGCTGCTGAACTCGGCACCCCGATCGAAATCACCGGCTTTGAGCGCATGTCGCTCGGTGAGGGCGTGGAAAAGGGTCCCGAGGAAGACTTTGCTGCAGAAGTCGCTGCTGCAACTGGTAAAGCCTGAGAATAACGGAGCGCCGGCGCTTTCAAGCGCCGGCGCTTTGTATATGCTGCGCTCGTGACCGATTCATCTTCATCCTCGCCTCAGCGCACCGAAGCCACGCCGCGTTTCCGCCGCGTGCTTCTCAAAGTGTCCGGTGAAGCCCTGATGGGCGCCCGTACCAACGGTATCGATCTCGAAACCGCCAGCCATATCTCCGGACAGGTCGCTGATGCTGTCGCGTCCGGCGTGCAGGTCTGCCTTGTTATTGGTGGTGGCAATATCTTCCGCGGCCTCTCTGGCGCCGCCAAGGGTATGGACCGCACCGCCGCTGACTATATGGGCATGCTCGCCACGGTGATGAATGCGCTGGCGATGCAGAGTTCTCTGGAACGCATTGGCGTCCAGACGCGGGTCCAGTCCGCCATTCCAATGACGACCGTTTGCGAACCCTATATCCGGCGCCGCGCCATGCGGCACATGGAGAAGGGCCGCGTCGTCATCTTTGCTGCCGGAACCGGCAATCCCTATTTCACAACCGATACGGCTGCCGCCCTGCGCGCGGCCGAAATGGGTTGCGATGCCCTGTTCAAGGGCACCCAGGTGGACGGTGTCTACAGCGCCGATCCGAAGACCCATCCTGATGCCGAACGCTATGACCAGCTGGATTATCTCGACGTCCTGTCGCGCGATCTGAAGGTGATGGACGCCTCGGCGGTCTCGCTGATGCGGGAGAATGCGATCCCGATCGTGGTCTTTGACATCCATCAGCCCGGCGGCCTGGTGAATGTGCTGCACGGGCGGGGCGTATGCACCGTGATCGGCAAGGTCCGGTCCGAAACCGCGACCAGCGAATAACTTCAAAGAAGGCAGAGCCATGAGCGACGCGACCGATTACGATGAGGACGATCTGAAACGCCGCATGAGCGGTGCGGTGGAATCCCTGCGCAAGGAATTCGCGGGCCTGCGGACCGGGCGCGCCAGCGCCGGCCTGCTTGAGCCGATCCGGGTCGAGGCCTATGGTTCGCCCACGCCGCTGACGCAGCTGGCCACCGTCTCTGTACCGGAATCGCGCATGATCACCGTATCGGTCTGGGATCGTGCCCTGGCACCGGCTGTCGACAAGGCGATCCGCAATTCCCCGCTCGGGCTCAACCCGATCATGGAAGGCCAGATGCTGCGCATTCCCATTCCGCCGCTGAATGAAGAGCGCCGGGCCGAGATCGCCAAACTGGCCGGCAATTACGCCGAACAGGCCCGCATTGCCGTGCGCAATGTGCGTCGCGACGGCATGGACGGTCTGAAGAAGCTTGAGAAGGACGGCGTGCTGTCCGAAGACGAGCAAAAGTCCTTCGCCGAGGATGTGCAAAAGTTGACCGACGATGCGATCAAGCGCATCGATGAAAGCCTGAAGGCCAAGCAAGAAGAGATCATGCAGGTTTGATCGGCCTGCACGGCGGAGCGAGACCATGAGCGAGGACGTCTCTGCTCTCAGTCCGGGGCCCAGGCATGTCGCCATCATCATGGATGGCAATGGCCGCTGGGCGAAGGCACGGGGTCGCCCGCGGGCATTTGGCCATGCGCGCGGTGTCGAGGCCGTGCGGCGTGTCGTCGAGGCCGCTGGCGAGATGGGGGTGCGTCACCTCACCCTGTTCAGCTTTTCCACCGAGAACTGGAACCGCCCGGCCGACGAGGTCGGGGCGCTGTTCGAACTCTTGCGCCGCTATGTCGAGGCCGATCTTGAAACCCTCAAGGGCCGCGGAGTCCGCATCCGTATCATCGGTCGCCGGGACGATCTGAGCACCGAGCTTCGCTCCATCATCGAGCGCGCGGAAAACGGCACCCGGGACAATCAGGATTTCCACCTGACCATCGCCTTCAATTATGGTGGCCGTGACGAGATCGTGCGGGCCAGCCGTGAGCTGGCGCGGGCCGTGGCGGCCGGCGAGATCGAAGCCGATGCCATCGACAGCACAGCCTTCGCAGCCCGGCTCGATACCGCCGAGCTGCCGGATGTCGACCTGGTGATCCGCACGAGTGGCGAACAACGCATCTCCAATTTCCTGCTCTGGCAGGCGGCCTATGCCGAACTGCTTTTCCTGGATGTGTTGTGGCCCGATTTCGAGCCGAAGCATCTGGCAGACGCGATCGAGTGTTTCCAGCAGCGCGAACGCCGCTATGGAGGCCTTGATGCCGGCGCGGCGTGATCCGGCCTTTCGCCGGCGTTTGCTGTCAGCGCTTGTGCTTGGTCCACTCGCCCTGGGCCTTTTGAGCTATGGCGACCTTCCATTCACCGCCTGGGTCGCGGCCTTCGCTGCCGCAATGGCCTGGGAATGGATCCAGATGTCGGATCCCGACGCCCCGCCACTGGCCTATGCGATCGCCTGCGCCACCGCTTCGGGAAGCGTGTTGCTGGCAGGCCAGGCCGAGATCGGCGATGCCGTGTTCTGGGGCGCAGCCGGAACGCTGGCCAGCGCTATTGAGCGCTGGCGTCGTGGCTGGTCGATCGAGGTGGTTGGCGTGCTCTACGTCTCGCTGGCTGCGGCCCTGCTTGCAGCAATGCGCGCCGAGCCTGATCATGGCCTGAAATCGGTGGTCCTGCTGTTCGCCATTGTCTGGGCGGCTGACAGTTTCGCCTATCTGGTCGGGACCTGGGCCGGTGGCCCCAAGCTTTTGCCGCAGGCCAGTCCCAACAAGACCTGGTCCGGCTTTGTCGCCGGCCTCGCAGCCGGCTTGCTCGCCGGTCTGGGCGCGGGCGTCATGTTCGGGCTCGACAAGCTGCCGGTCGCGATTTTCGCCCTTGTGGTCGCGACCGCTTCGGTCGGAGGTGATCTGGCGATGTCGATCTTCAAACGCGGTTTTCACGTCAAGGATTCGGGCACCCTCATTCCCGGCCATGGCGGCGTGCTCGACCGGGTGGATGCGCTGATGCTGGCGGTGATTATCGCCGTCATCACCGAGCGTTTCCTGCCATTGGGCTGGGCGACGCCATGACCGGCGCGCGGCACATTTCCGTTCTCGGCGCGACCGGCTCGGTGGGGCTGGCAACGCTGGACCTGATCGAGCGGGCCGAACCCGGCCGCTTTGAGGTCGTTGCACTGACCGCGAACCGCAATGCCGCCGGCCTCGCCAAACTGGCCATTCGTCACCGCGCCCGTTTCGTCGCGATCGCCGATCCGGAGGCAGCAGAGCCATTGCGCGAAGCCTTGTCCGCTCACCCTGAGATCGAGATCGGCGTCGGGGCAGGGGCCGTAGCCGAGGCTGCCGCCCGCCCTGCGGACTGGACGATGGCGGCGATTGTCGGTGCGGCCGGTCTCAAACCGACGCTGGAGGCCTTGCGCCAGGGGCGTGCCCTGGCCTTCGCAAACAAGGAATGCCTGGTGTGTGCCGGGGCGCTGTTCATGCGCGAGGCTGCCGCGTGCGGCACGCGCCTCCTGCCGGTCGATTCCGAGCACAATGCAGTGTTCCAGGTGTTCGATTTCGAGCGCCGCGACGCGATCCGCGCCATTACATTGACCGCCTCGGGCGGCCCGTTCCGCGACTGGTCGCTGGAGCGGATGCGCAGCGCCCGGCGGGAAGACGCGCTGGCGCACCCGACCTGGGAAATGGGCGCCAAGATCACGATCGACAGCGCCACGATGATGAACAAGGGGCTCGAGATCATCGAGGCCTGCTGGCTGTTCGATCTTTCACCCGACCGGGTCGAGGTAGTGGTGCATCCGCAATCCATTGTGCATGGCATGGTGGAATACAATGATGGCAGCGTGCTGGCTCAGCTGGGCTCCCCGGACATGCGCACGCCGATCGCCAGCGCCCTGGCCTGGCCCGACCGCATGCAGGCGCCGGTCGCGCGCATGCGGCTGGGCGAGCTCGCGCGGCTCGATTTCGAGGCGCCCGATGATGTGCGCTTCCCCGCCCTGCGGCTGGCACGCAGCGTCATCAGGGCAGGCGGCATCGCGCCGGCGGTGATGAATGCGGCCAATGAAATTGCCGTCGCGGCTTTTCTGGCTGGCGAGATCGGCTTCCTTGACATCGTGGGCAGCGTTGAGGAGGTTCTTGGGCGCAGCCTTGTCGACGCCGACATGCCCCGGGATGTGGGTTCGTTCGACGATGTCTATGCCATTGATGCGCGGGCGCGCGAACTGGCACGCAACTTGATTGAAACCCGTTCAACACACACAGCGCGGACACCCCGGACATGAGCCTGATTGGCAGCGGATTCCTGACGATTTTCTCCTTCGTCTTCCTGATTTCCATCGTCGTGGTCATCCATGAGCTTGGCCACTACTGGGCCGGGCGCATCTGTGGTGTCCATGCCGAGGCGTTCTCGATGGGTTTCGGCCCGACGCTTTTCTCCTGGCGCGACAAGCTGGGCACGGTCTGGCGCATCTCGGCCTTTCCATTGGGGGGCTATGTCAAGTTTCTCGGCGATGCCGGGGCGGCGAGCGAGCCGGACGAGGCCAAGCTGGCGGAAATCCGCGGACGCATGGGGGCGGACGCAGACCGGTGCTATCACTTCAAGCCGATCTGGCAGCGCGCCTTCATTACGGCGGCTGGGCCTATCGCCAATTTCATTCTTGCCATCTCCATCTTCGCCGCGCTGGCGCTGTCGCTGGGCGTCAATTATCTCGAGCCGGTCGTTGGTGGCTTTACCGAAAACTCAAGCGCGCAACAGGCCGGCTTCCGGGAAGGTGACCGGATCACGGCGATCAATGCCCAGCGCGTGACACGCTTTCGCGACATCACCAGTGAAGTCAGCTGGCGCCCGGGCGAGCGGCTGACTTTCCAGGTCGAGCGCGATGGCGAGACGCTGACCCTGCAGGCGGCTGCGACCCTGACCACGGTCGAGGATCCCTATGGCGGTGAACGCCAGATTGCGCATCTCGGCATCCAGTCGACAGGCGTGCCCCTGCACCGGAGCTTCAACCCGCTGACGGCCATCAGTTACGGGGTCAACCAGACCTGGACCGTAGTGTCGATGACCGGGCGTTATGTCAGCTACGTGGTCACAGGACGGTCTCCGCCCACCATGCTGAACGGTCCCGTGGGAATCGCGACGACGGCGGGGCAGACGGCAATGGCCAGCGTCGAGCGCGGCGAAGATGCAGCGCAGAGCGTGTTCCTGCTGTTCATAAACCTCGTCAATCTGGCCGGTTTTCTCTCTGTCGGACTGGGTTTAGTTAATCTTTTGCCGATACCGATCCTCGACGGCGGGCATCTGGTGTATTACGCCTATGAGGCGGTTGCCCGGCGTCCCTTGAGTATGAAGGCGCAGGCGATCGGATTTCGTGTGGGTCTTGCACTTGTCCTCGGGATGATGCTTGTAGCGACCTGGAATGACCTGAATTACCTGCTCGGCCAGATTTTCTGACCGGGCCCAGCAAGCGGCGATTTTCAATGGTAAGTGTTCTGCGCGTGCTCTTTGCGACTCTGATGACGGTTGGCTTCTCGACGGTCGCGGTGGCGCAGCCACCGGCTCCGGCCGAGTCGGCACCGGTTGTTGAAGCTGCGGCCCCGGCGCCGGTGATCCGGCAGATCCTGGTTGACGGCAATCAGCGGGTCGAGATCGACACCGTGCTCTCCTACCTGCTGATCCAGACAGGGCGACCCGCCGACGAGCGCCTGACCAATCTGTCGATCCAGACCCTGTTCGCAACCGGCCTCTTCTCCGATGTCCAGATTGAGGATCGCGGGGAAATCGTGATCGTGCGCGTGCAGGAAAACCCGATCATCAACCGGGTCGTTCTCGAGGGCAACAGCGCCATTGATGACGACAAGATCACCGACGAGATCCAGGCCCAGCCGCGCGCCATCTTCACCCGCGCGCGGGTCCAGTCGGATGTCCAGCGGATCATCGAAGTCTATCGCCGCTCCGGCCGTTTCGCCGCGACGGTGACGCCGAAGATCATCGAACAACCGCAAAACCGCGTCGATCTGGTGTTTGAAATCTCCGAGGGGCCGGTCACCGGTGTCCGCCGGATCAACTTCATCGGCAACGAAACCTTTTCCGACAACCGGCTCCGCCGCGAGCTGGTGACTCAGGAATCGCGTTGGTGGCGCTTTTACGGTTCCAACGACAATTACGATCCGGACCGTCTGGAATATGATCGCGAGCTTCTGCGCCAGTTTTACCAGAACCGCGGCTTCGCCAATTTCCGGGTCCTGTCCGCCGTCGCAGAACTGACGCCCGACCAGGAATCCTTCTACATCACCATCACCCTCGATGAGGGGGAGATCTATAATTTCGGCTCGGTCTCGGTCAGCACCGAAATCGAGGATCTGAACGAGGACTTCCTCGCGGCTCTCCTGCCGGTGCGTGAAGGCGATGTCTTCCGCGGTGAACTGATCGAGCAGAGTATCGACTCGCTGACCTTCGCCGCCGGTGCCTCCGGCTACGCCTTCGTCAATGTGCGCCCGGTCACGCAGCGTGACCGCGACAGCAAGACGGTCGAAGTCGAGTTCGTGATCGATGAAGGCCCGCGCGTCTATATCGAGCGCATCGACATCTCCGGGAATACCCGGACACTGGACCGCATTGTCCGCCGCGAGCTGGATATCGTCGAGGGCGACGCCTTCAACCAGGTGCTCGTCGACCGTTCGCGCAACAATATCCGCCGTCTCGGCTTCTTCGAGGACGTGGAACTGGAAGAAACCCCGGGCTCGGCCCCTGACCGGGCTCGCGTCCGCGTCCAGGTGACCGAACAGCCGACCGGCGAGCTCGCCTTCGGTGCCGGTTTCTCCTCGACCGATTCCTTCCTGGTCGACCTGTCGATCTCGGAACGCAATCTGCGCGGCCGTGGCCAGTTCCTGCGCTTCCGGGTGTCCGTCAGTGGCACACGGGAAACCATCGATGTGCGCTTTACGGAGCCGCGCTTCCTGGATCGCAATCTGGCGGCCGGCTTTGACCTGTTCCGGGTCAATTCAGACTTCCTGTCCGAAGCCTCCTTCCAGACGGCATCCACCGGGGGCAGCCTGCGTCTGGGCTTCCCGGTTACGGCACAGGCCAATCTGCAGCTGCGCTATACGCTGCGGACCGATGACGTCCAGGTCTATTCGAGCGCCTCGCAGGCCTTGCTCGACCAGGCCGGCAGCCGGGTCACCTCGGTGCTGGGCTATACGCTCAACTGGTCACGCCTGGACGACCCGATCGAACCGCATAACGGCTTCCGTCTGCAGTTCAGTCAAGATTTCGCCGGATTTGGCGGCGATGTTCGTTACGTCCAGTCGGAGTTCAGCGGTTCCTACTTCAAGGGATTGTTTGGCGATGTCGTCGCGAGCTTCAATATGAATAGCGGCTTTATTCTGCCGTGGAGTGGTGACTCTGTCCGGATCAATGACCGGTTCTTCAAGGGCGGCAGCTCATTCCGCGGCTTTGAAGTCGCCGGTATCGGACCGCGCGTTGTCAGTCGTGATGAGACGACCGGCGAGCTCATCCGCCGCGACGCACTCGGTGGCAGGCTTTATGCAATCGGTTCATTGGAAGTCAATTTCCCGCTCGGCTTGCCTGAGCAATATGGTGTCCGCGGCAGCGTGTTCACCGAATTTGGTACTCTGGGTCTGCTGGACAGCAGCGATCAGGTCGATGAAGTGACCGGTGAACTCTTCACCGTCGACGATCTGGCGCTTCGTGCATCAGCCGGGGTCAGTATTTTCTGGGATTCACCTTTTGGTCCGGTTCGTTTCGACTTTGCCCAAGCCTTCATGCGTGAAGATTACGACAAAGCCGAGTTCTTCCGTTTCAGTACACGTACAGGGTTCTAAATAATGAAATCGTTCAAACTCTTCCTTCTTCTTCCGGTCCTTCTGGCCGGGCTCGCCGCTCCGGCCATGGCCCAGCAGAATGTCGCTGTCATCAACGAGCAACGCGTTCTGCGTGAAAGCGTTGTCGGTCAGCATATCCGGACCCGTCTCGAAGCGATTGGCGCGGAAGTGCGGGCCGAGCTGACCGCCATTGGCCAGCCGATCCAGCAGCAGACCGAAGCGCTGACCACGGAAACCGCGTCCATGACGCAGCAGGCGATCCAGCAGCGTCCCGATCTGATGCAACGCATCGAGGCGCTGAACCAGCAGGCACAACAATTCGAACTTGAGCGCCGCCGTCGCGAGCAGGAGCTGGCCCAGACCGAACGCCAGGCCATGCAGCCGGTCTATGAGGCTCTCAACCCGATCCTCGAGGAAGTCGTTGCCGCGCGCGGTATCGATATCCTGGTTGACCGTGCCAATCTGGTCTTCGCCAGCCCGTCGGTGGATATCAGCGACTCGGTGATCACCCTGCTCAACGAGCGTCTGCCATCGGTGCCGGTCAATCGCGTCCGGTTGCCTGAAGGTGCTCCGGCCGCCGCTCAACAATAGAATAGTCAGGACGAGCCCGTGGCAGACCTGCGGTTCTATCAGGGGCTTGGCCCGATCACGATCACGGAGATCGCCGCACTTTCGGGTGCGGCGATTTCTGATTCAGCACTGGGCGCCCGTGCGGTCAGCGATGTCGCACCGCTCGAGGCGGCGCAGGCGGGCAAGCTCAGCTATGCCGAATCGCCCAAGGCGCTGGCGGCCCTGCCGCCGGGGGCTCTGAACGACGCTTTCCTGATTGTGCCGCCCGCTCTGGTGGATCAGGCCCGCGGCCTTGGTGCCCTGGTCCTGTCGCACCCGGCGCCGCGCCAGGCCTTCTCCCGCATTGGCACACGCTTGTTTGCCGTGCGTGGCTTTGACGGTGAGGTACGCCTGCACCCCGAAGCCGAGTGCCATGACAGCGCGCAGATTGCACCCGGTGCCGTGATCGGTGCCGGCGCGGTGATCGGAGAAGGTGTCCGGATCGGCCCGAATGCGGCGATCGGACCGGGTTGCCGGATCGGCCGTTTCACATCCATTGGCGCGCAAGTGAGTGTCAGCTGCACCGATATCGGTGAATCCTGCAATATTCTTGCGGGTGCCGTGATTGGCGAGGCGGGCTTCGGCGTCGCAGTATCAGCGGGCGGCGTTATCGACGTCCCGCATCTCGGTTCGGTACGGATCGAGGACAATGTGACCATCGGCGCGAATTCGACCATCGATCGCGGCGTGTTTGGCGAAACGCGTATCGGCAAGGGCTGCAAGATCGATAATCTCTGTCATATCGCCCACAATGCCCAGCTCGGCGAGGCCTGCCTGATGGCGGCCTTCGCCGGCGTGTCGGGCAGTACACGGATCGAGAACGGTGTCATGTTCGGTGGCCGGGTCGGCGTCGCCGATCACGTGGTCATCGGAGCCGGAGCCCGGATCGGGGCCAACTCCGCCGTGATGGCCGATGTGCCGGCCGGTGAGACCTATGCCGGGGCCCCGGCGCAACCGATTCGGTCGCACATGCGCGAGATCGGCGAGCTGCGCCGCCTGGTGCGTGCACGTAGCAAGACGAAGCCAGGGGGTAAGGCCGGTGAGTGAGCGCATTGAAAATGCTGAAATCCTCAAGCTTCTGCCGCACCGCTATCCGTTTTTGCTGATTGATGCCGCCGAGGATTACGTCCCCGGCACATCGATCACCGGCATCAAGGCCGTGACGGCGAATGAACCGTTCTTTCCGGGACATTTTCCCGGCAATCCGGTGATGCCCGGCGTATTGATGATCGAGGCCATGGGCCAGGCCGGTGCCGTGTTGATGTACAAGACCCTCAACGCCACGCACGCCGATGCGACGGTCTTCTTCATGGGGGCTGACAAGATCAAGTTCCGCTATCCGGTCCGGCCCGGCATGATCCTGCGGCTCAATGTCGTCGTTACGGCCGCGCGCCATGGCGTATTCAAGTTTCGCGGCGAGGGCTTCGCCGATGGCAACAAGGCCGTACAGGCCGAATTTTCTGCGAAAGCGATTGAGCACTGATGACCGCAACCACCATTCACGAGACCGCGATTGTCGCGCCGGAAGCCAAGATCGGCGCCGGCGTCGAGATCGGACCTTTCTGCATAGTTGGCCCGAACGTGGTGCTGCACGACCGCGTCCGCCTCGTCTCGCATGCGACCGTGGCCGGCTTTACCGAGATCGGCGAGGATTGCGTGCTGTATCCGGGCGTGCATCTGGGGCACCCGCCGCAGGACTTCAAATTCCAGGGCGAGGAAACCTGGCTGATCGTCGGACAGCGCAATATCGTGCGCGAAGGCGTGACGATGCATCCGGGTACTGCCTTCGACAAGGCCCGTACCGTGGTGGGCAATGACTGCTATTTCATGGCCGGTTCCCACATTGCCCACGACTGTATTGTCGGTGATCGCGTCGTGCTGGCCAATGGCGCCCAGATCGCCGGTTCCTCCTCGATTGGCGATCATGTGATCTTTGGCGGGCTTTCGGGCGTCGTCCAGAAGACCCGCGTCGGCCGCCATGCCTTCATCGGCGCCATGACCAAGGTCGCGGCCGATGTCATTCCCTATGGCTCGGTCAACGGCAATGATGCCCATCTCGTCGGGCTGAATGTTGTCGGTCTCAAGCGCCGCGGCATGCCGCGAGATGCGCTGCGGGATCTGCGCGCCGCCTACCGGCTGCTCTTCGCGGAGGAGGGCACCTTCCAGGAACGCCTGTCCGACGCCAGCGAACTCTATTCCGACAACGAACATGTGATGGAGATCATCGGCTTCATCCGCGCGTCCTCGAACCGGGCGCTTGTTATGCCCAATGCCTGATCAGGCGAAATGGACACGGCTCGGGCTGATCGCCGGCGGCGGTGACCTGCCGGTCGAGATCGCGCATGCCATGGCGGGGATGAATCCCTTTATCGTGCGGGTGAAGGGCTTCGGGACGGATCCGTTCGAAGGCTTCGAGAGCGTCGAGAAGTCGATCGGCCAGATCGGTGGCATCCTGAAGGCGCTCAAGAATGCCGGCTGCGATGCGCTGTGCTTTGCCGGCTATGTGAAGCGTCCCGATATCAAGGACCTGCAGATGGATGCGCGCGGGCTCGTGCTGGTTCCCAAGGCGCTCGCCGCGGGCCGCAAGGGCGATGACGCGATCCTGCGGGTTGTGATCGACGAGTTCGAACAGGCCGGGCTGACCGTCATTGGTGCCAATGATGTGCTCAAATCGCTCGCGCCGGCGGCCGGTCAGCTGACGGTGACGGGCCCCAACGAGAATGACCGCGCCGATATCGCCAAGGCCCTGCTGACGGCGCGCCATATGGGTGAGCTCGATATCGGCCAGGCCGCGGTTGTCGCTCACGGCGTCGTCCTCGCGGTCGAGGCCCAGGAGGGCACCAACGGCATGCTTGACCGCATCACCGACTTGCCCGCGCATCTGCGCGGCGCGCCCGACAAGCGGCTCGGCGTTCTGGCCAAGACACCCAAACCGATACAGGAACGCCGGATCGACCTGCCGACCATCGGCCTGGAGACCGTGACGCGTTGCGACCGCGCCGGACTGGCCGGGATCGCCCTTGAGGCCGGCAGCGCGCTGATCGTCAATCGTGAGGCCGTGATAGCGGCGCTGGACGCCGCCGGCATGTTTCTGGTGGTCGAGGACGCGCAGCCATGACAACGCCGCCCCTGGTCTATCTCGTCGCCGCTGAACGCTCCGGTGAACTGCTCGGGGCCGATCTGATCCGCTCCCTGCGCAAGGCGCGCGGCGACAGCATCGCCTTTGCCGGCGTCGGCGGTGCCGCGATGGCCGCTGAAGGTGTCCCGTCTGCCGTGGATATCGATGGTCTCGCCATTATCGGCTGGATTGACGGTCTGCTGGCCTGGCGCCGGGTCAAGGAGCGCGTGGCACTGACCGTCGCTGACATTCTCGAGCGCAAGCCCGATGTCGTCGTGCTGATCGACAGCTGGGGCTTCATGCTTCGCGTTGCCCAGGGCGTGCGAGCGGCGGACCCGTCGATCAAGCTGATCAAATATGTCGGGCCGCAAGTCTTCGCCACCCGCCCAGGCCGCGCCAAGACCCTGGCCGCGACCGTGGATCACCTGCTCTCGATCGTCAGCTTTGATGCGCCCTATTACACGGAGTTCGGCCTGCCGGTGACCTTTGTCGGCAATCCGACCCTGGAGCGCATGCCGGTCGGTGATGGCGCTGCCTTTCGCGCCCGTCACGAGCTGCCGTCAGACGCCGAACTCATGCTGGTCCTGTTCGGCAGCCGGCCGTCGGAAATCCGGCGCATGTATGACGTTCTGGTTCGGGCGCTGGCGCGTGTCCTCGCGCATCGCCCGGCGCTGCGCCTGGTGATCGTGCTGGCCGAACCGGTCAAGGATGTCGTGCGTGGGAAACTGGCAGCCGAGACACGCCTGCCGGACAATCTGATCATCGTCGAGGAAGCGGAGAAGGGCGATGCCTTTGCGGCCGTCGACCTCGCCCTGGCGACCTCGGGCACCGTGATCACCGAACTGGCCACGACCGGCGTGCCGACCGTCGCCGCCTACCGTCTTGGCTGGATTACCTGGGCGCTGATCCGCCTGCTCAATGTGATGAAGTCGCCCTATACCACGCTGGTCAACATGGCCTCGGATTCCAATCTGGTGCTGGAACACGTCCAGACCCGCTGTACCGCCGGCCGGCTCTCCGCTTCGATGGAGGGCTTGCTGGAAGCGCCGCAGCGGCGGCTGGAGATTGGTCAGGCCCTGCGACAGGCGACTGACGATATGCGCGGCGAGGGCCGGGCGAGTGACCGGGCCGCCGAGGTTGTGCTGCAATACCTGCCTGACGCCTGAGCCTGCAACACTGCCTCTTGAGACAACAAAAAAGGCCGCCCCGGAGGGCGGCCTTTCTCATGTCATGCCGGTGATCGACTAGCTGCGCTTGCTGAGATCGACATAGTCGCGCTGCTTGGCCCCGGTGAAGAGCTGGCGCGGGCGGCCGATCTTCTGGGACGGGTCTTCGATCATTTCCGACCATTGCGCTATCCAGCCGACGGTACGCGCCAGGGCGAACAGCACGGTGAACATCTCGGTCGGGAAGCCCATCGCCCGCAGGGTGATGCCTGAATAGAAGTCGATATTCGGATAGAGCTTCTTCTCGACGAAATACGGGTCTTCCAGCGCGATGCGCTCGAGTTCCAGCGCGACCTGCAGCAGCGGGTCATTGCCGTGGCCGGTAATCTCGAGAACCTCGTGACAGGTATCGCGCATCACCGTCGCACGCGGATCGTAATTCTTGTAGACGCGGTGACCGAAGCCCATCAGGCGGAACGGATCATTCTTGTCCTTGGCCTTGGCGATGTATTCCGGAATGCGGTCCACGGAGCCGATCTCGGTGAGCATGTTGAGTGCCGCTTCATTGGCACCGCCATGCGCAGGGCCCCAGAGCGAGGCGATCCCGGCCGCGATACAGGCAAACGGGTTGGCACCCGACGAGCCGGCCAGGCGGACGGTCGAGGTCGAGGCGTTCTGCTCGTGATCGGCATGCAGGATGAAGATCCGGTCCATCGCGCGGGCCATGACGGCATTGCCTTCATAATCCTCGGCCGGAACGGCAAAGCACATGCGCAGGAAATTGGCTGCGTAATCCATGTCATTGCGCGGGCTGATGAAGGGCTGGCCGATCGCGTATTTGAACGCCCGTGCCGCAATTGTCGGCATCTTGGCGATCATGCGATGGCTGGCGATCGTGCGCGCATGGGGATCATTGACGTCAGTGCTGTCGTGATAGAAGGCCGACAGGGCGCCGACTGTGCCGACCATGATCGCCATCGGGTGTGCGTCGCGGCGGAAACCGCGGAAGAACTGGTCGAACTGGTCGTGCAGCATGGAATGGCGCCGGATCGTCCAGTCGAATTGCTGCAGTTCGGCAGGGCTCGGCAGTTCACCGTGTTGCAGCAGGTAGCAGACCTCGACGAAGGAGGATTTCTGCGCCAGTTGCTCGATCGGATAACCGCGATAGAGCAGCACGCCCTTGTCGCCGTCGATATAGGTGATCTGGCTCTCGCAGCTTCCCGTCGAGGTGAAGCCGGGATCGTAAGTGAACATGCCGGTTTCGCGGTACAGCGTGCGGATATCGATGACATCCGGCCCGATCTCTCCACTCAATATCGGAAACTCGACGCTCTTGCCATTATAGGTGAGGGTCGCGGAACCGTTTGGTTTGGCCTTGCTTTCCATCATGTCTTCCCCATCTGCGATCGCCGGCTGTCTCAGCTCGGTGAAATCTGGTCCTTGATGCGATCCAGCACTTCATCGCGGCCCAGGAAGGCCATGACGAGTGCGAGATCCGGGGCGGGTGCCCCACCGGTCAGAACCGCGCGGAGCGGCTGACCGACTTTGCCGAATCCGACGTTCTCGGATTCGGCGAATTGCTTGAGCACGCCGGTGAGTGTCTCTTCAGTCCAGGCATCGGTTTCAACCAGACGCGTGAAAAGGCGGTTAAGACGTTCGAGGGCGTCCTCGTTGAGTGCCTTGGCGAGCTTGCCCTCGAGCAGGAACGGGCGGGCTTTCACAAGGAAATAGGCCTGTTCTGCCAGGGCTTCCAGCGTCGCGGCGCGGGTTTTCAGCACCGGCATCGCATTTCTTATGCGGCGGGCCTTCAGGTCCTCGTCATCGATCTGTCCGTCCAGCTTTGCCAGGAAAGGCATCACCAGCCCGCTCAGACGCTCGTCATCGGCCCGCGCGATATGGTGGGCATTGATGTGCGAGAGCTTGTCGAGGTCGAGCCGGGACGGGGACTTGTTGAGCCCGCCCATGTCGAAGGCAGCAATCGCCTCGGCATCGGTGAAGAATTCCTGGTCGCCATGCGACCAGCCCAGCCGCAGCAGATAATTGCGCAGGCCTTCGGGCAGATAGCCCATATCGCGATAGGATTCCGCACCCAGCGCACCATGGCGTTTGGACAGTTTCTTCCCGTCCGGGCCGTGGATCAGCGGAATGTGCGCGAACACGGGTCGTGCCCAGCCGAGGGCATCATAGATCTGGGCCTGGCGGCCGGCATTCACCAGATGATCATCGCCGCGGATGATATGGGTGATCTCCATATCGTGATCGTCGACGACGACGGCGAGATTATAAGTCGGGCTCATATCGGTGCGCAGCAGCACCAGATCGTCGAATTCCTTGGCGGCCCAGCGTACATCGCCCTGGACGGCGTCCTCGATCAGCATGTCCTCGTCGCCGGCGCGGAAACGCACCACGTAGGGCGCGCCCTCGGGGGCATCGGCGGGGTCACGGTCGCGCCAGGGCGAGCGCAGGGCCCGGCCTTCCTCGAAGGCGGCGGCGCGCAGGGCATCAGTCTCATCGGCGGTGCAGTAGCAGCGGAAGGCATGACCGGACGCAACCATTTGGTGTGCAATCTCGACATGCCTGTCGGCGCGGCTATATTGGGAAACGACATCGCCATCCCAGGTCAGGCCAAGCCAGCCGAGGCCGTCCTGGATGGCGTCAATCGCCGGCTGGGTTGAGCGTGCGCGGTCGGTATCCTCGATACGCAAGAGGAACTGGCCGCCATGATGGCGCGCGAACAACCAGTTGAACAAGGCGGTGCGGGCACCGCCAATGTGCAGGAAGCCCGTCGGCGAGGGGGCAAATCGGGTGCGGATCATGGATTTCAAGTGTTGCACCTGCGAGATCATGCTGCGCTGCAAGAAGAAGATCGTTTGTTAGCATGAATATCGTCGGTGGCGATAGGGGTTAGGCAGGGAGGATTTTGACGGGTGCGTCAGCCCGAGCCCGGATACCGGCCCGGTCCCCCGGCCAGGCCAGCCCTGTTTGTCCTCGCGGGGCGCCCGGCGATCCTGGCCGCGCTGGGCTTTGCCAGCGGTTGCGCGGTCTATTTCTCATTGCCGGCGGAGCCATCGCCGCTGTGGCCGATCGCCCTGTCTGTACTGGCCGTTACAGCCCTGATCTCCGCGCGCTTTGTGATGCGGGGCGCGGCGCTTGGCCTGGCGGCACTCGCGGTCCTGGCCTTTGCCGCAGGCCTCGGCCGGGCCCAGATTCGCAGCCACGCACCAGTCGCCGCTCCGCCGCCGCAACTCGTCTTCGGCCGGCCCGCCCCGGTCACCGGCTGGCTGGAAGCGGTGGAGCGCAATAGCCGGGGCCGTGCGCGACTGTCGATTCGGCTGCCGCGACAGCCCGGTGAGCCGGTCCGCCGGGTGCGGGTGCTGGCCTCGGATCCGGACCTGCAGCCGGGCGATGCGGTGAGCATATTGGCGATCATTGAACCTCCGCGCCGTGCGCCGGTGCCCGGCAGCTATGATTTCCGTTTCAATGCCTATTTCGCCGGCATTGTCGGGAGCGGATTCGCGATCGCGGCGCTGGAGCCCGGGCCCGCCTTGGTCCAGGACGCGCCGGCCCGGGCCATTGCCCGCTGGCGCTGGCAGATCGCCGGACATTTGCGCCAGGCGCTGCCCGGCCGCAATGGCGCCATGGCGGCGGCTCTGCTCACGGGCGACCGGTCCGGCCTGACCCCGGAGGTGAGCGAAACCCTGCGCGCGGCGGGGCTTGGTCATGTGCTGGCGATCTCCGGCATGCATATGGCCCTGTTTGCCGGGGGTGTTTTCCTCATCCTGCGCTTCGGTCTCGCGGCGATCACGCCCTGGGCGCGCCGATTCGATGCGGCCGGTCCGGCGGCAATCGGGGCGCTGCTGGCCGGTGCGGGCTATTTCCTGCTCTCCGGCGGCGCGATCCCGACCCAGCGTGCCTTCCTGATGACAGCGGCCGTCCTGACTGGCCTGCTGGTGGGACGGCGCGCGCTGTCGCTGCACACCCTGGCGCTGGCGATGATCTTCGTGCTCGCCCTGCAACCGGAGGCGGTGCGGGCGGCCGGGTTCCAGATGTCCTTTGCCGCCGTGGCGGCGCTGATCGCCTGCGCCGATCTGTGGTATCGCCGCCGCCGGCCCGCCGCGCCGCTCGATTTCGGCCGCGGCCTGCTGTCCGGGCTGGGGAGTTTGAGCCTGACCAGCCTGATCGCCGGTTTCGCGACCTCGGGCTTCGCCGCCTTCCATTTCCATCGCATCGCCGGTTTTGGCCTCGCCGGCAATCTGCTGGCGATGCCGGTCTTCACCTTCATCGTCATGCCGGCCGGTGTCGCGGCGCTGTTCCTGATGCCCTTCGGTCTCGACCAGCCGCCGCTGATGGTGATGGGCTGGGGCCTGGATGTGATGTTCGCGGTCGCTGACCGGGTGGCCGGCGCGCCGGGAGCGCTGCAACCGGTCATCGCGGCGCCCGGCTGGGTGTTGCCGCTCTATGCGGCGGCGTTCGTGGGCGTGTTGCTCGGGCGCGGCCCGGTCCGGCTGGCCGGGGCAGGGCTGGCCCTTGCGGCACTGGCGGCCTGGAGCGTCGCACCGGCGCCGGACCTCTTCGTCTCGGAGGACGGGGTCGTGGTGGCCCGCGACGGGGCTGATCCAGCCGGATGGCGGGTCAGCACGCGGCGGCGCTCGCGATTCGCGGTGACGGTGTTTCTGGAACAGCGCGGCGTCCGCACCCTGGTCGAGCGCGCTGAACTGCGCTGTGACGATATGGGCTGCAGCGGTGAGGGCGGCGGACTGCGCTATGCGGTGCTGGACCGGGCCGGGGGCTGGGCCACCGATTGTGATCATGCCGATCTTCTGGTTCTGACGGTCGATCTGCCGGACTGGCTGGAACGGCGTTGCCGCGCGCATGTGCTCGATCGTGCCCGGCTGGCAGCGGCTGGCGGCACGCTGATCTGGACACGCGATGGCGTCATTGTGCGGATGCAGAGCGTCTCGGTGCCCGGCAGCGACCGGCCGTGGGAGCGACGCGGGGATCATGCCCGTGGTTGAGGCGTGGCCAACCGCCCTCGGACAGCGAACCCCGGGCCGATTGAACCCGGGCCCAAACGAAAGGAGACCCGCCCGGGCAAGCTCCCGGACGGGTCATCAATTCAGGTCTCGGCCCGGCAACCAGGCTGGCATTCAAACCGGCAGTCCTGCCCGGTCTCTGCCAGCCATTCCGTCGCGCGCCCTAATGATAGCGGCGGATCAGCCCGACCAGACGGCCCTGGACCTTGACCCGATCGGGGCCGAAAATCCGTGTTTCATAGGCCGGATTGGCGGCTTCCAGGGCGATCGAACCGCCCTTGCGGCGCAGGCGTTTCAGCGTGGCTTCCTCGTCATCGACCAGGGCGACGACAATCTCGCCATTATCGGCCGACTGGCCGCGGCGGATCAGGACGATATCACCATCCATAATGCCGGCCTCGATCATCGAATCGCCATTGACCTCGAGCGCGAAATGCTCGCCGCCGCGCACCATGTCGGCGGGGAAGGCGAGGCGGTCGGTCTCGTGCTGGATGGCGGCGATCGGTACACCGGCAGCGATGCGCCCGAGCAGCGGGATCTCGACGGAGGCTTCCGGCGCATTCTCGTCGGCATTGCGCTTGAAATTGGCGCGCACGACATTGGCGCCAAGATCGGCATCGGGATCGGCCTGGACCGGCGCGTTCATGCTGGCGGCGGCCGATTCGGGGAGTTTGAGCACTTCCAATGCCCGCGCCCGGTGGGCGAGGCGGCGGATGAAGCCGCGCTCCTCCAGCGCCGTGATCAGGCGGTGAACGCCCGATTTCGAGGCCAGCTGCAATTCGGTTTTCATTTCGTCGAAGGAGGGCGAGACGCCGGTGTCCTTGATCCGGTTATGGATCAGAAGCAGAAGCTCGTGCTGTTTACGGGTGAGCAAGTCAGCCCCCTTTGATGAAAGCGGCGCCCAGGCACCGAAAGAACAAATCAGGAATGTGTGCGTTTGTTCTACAAAGGTTCCCGTCAGGCGTCAAGCGGGGTTTTGCCAGGCCATGAGGGCGCGGGTGGCGGCGCTGACATCCTCCTGGCGCATCAGGCTCTCGCCGACCAGCAGGGCGCGCGCGCCGGCCGCGTGCAGGTGCGCCGCATCGCCGGCGGTGAAAATCCCGCTCTCGGCAACGGCCAGGGCCGCATCGCCCAGCATGGGCACCAGCGCCTCGAATGTGTCCAGGGAGGTCTCGAAAGTGCGCAGATTGCGGTTATTCACCCCGATCAGCGGTGCCTTCAGCCCCAGCGCGCGCTCCATCTCCGCCGCATCATGCACCTCTACGAGCACATCGAGCGACCAGCGCGCCGCTTCCTCGATCAGGGCTCGGGCGGTGTCGTCAGAGACGGCGGCGAGAATCACCAGGATGGCATCGGCGCCGAGCATGCGCGCCTCGGCGACCTGGTAGGGATCATAGAGGAAGTCCTTGCGCAGCACCGGCAGATCGCACGCAGCGCGCGCGGCGACGAGAAAACGGTCCGAGCCCTGAAAGCTCGGCCCGTCGGTAAGCACGGACAGACAGGTGGCGCCGCCGTCCTGGTAGGCGCGGGCGAGGGCGGGCGGATCAAAGTCAGCCCGGATCAGCCCCTTGGACGGGCTGGCCTTCTTGATCTCGGCGATCAGGCCGAGACCATTGGTGGCAGCCGCCGTCTCAAGCGCGCCGAGAAAACCGCGCACCGGCGGTGCATCGGCGGCGTGGGCGGCGATCTCCGCATAGGGCAGGGCCGCCTTGCAGGCGGCGATATGCTCAAGCTTGTAGGCACCGATCCGCGCCAGCGTGTCCGGAACAGATGTCATCTCAGGCCTCGCCGCGCGAGATGGCGGCCATGCGCGCCAATGCGGTGCGGGCGCGCCCGTCATCGATTGCGGCGGCGGCCAGTCTGGCACCCTCGGCCAGCGTCGTGGCCTGGCCCGACAGGATCAGCGCCGCGCCGGCATTGAGCAGGACGATATCGCGAAACGCCCCGGCCTCGCCCTCGAGCAGGCGCAGGATCGCGGCCGCGTTATAGGCCGGATCACCGCCCTTGAGATCGGCTTCCGTGGCGCGCGTGATGCCGGCATCTTCCGGTGTGACGACATAGGTGGTGATCTCGCCGTCACGCAATTCGGCGACATCGGTGCCGGTCGTGGTGGTAATCTCGTCCATCCCGTCCTGGCCGCAGATGACCAGCGCATGCTCACAGCCCAGATCGCGCAGCGCCTCGGCCATCGGCACCAGCCAGCGCTTGTCATAGACGCCGAGCAATTGCCGCTTCACGCCGGCCGGATTGGCCAGCGGCCCCAACAGGTTGAATATGGTGCGCACACCGAGATTCTTGCGCGCACTGGCGACATGGCGCACGGCGCTATGGTGGGCCGGTGCAAACAGGAAGCCGACCCCGGCCTCGGTGAGCGAGCGCTCGACGGCCTCGCGCGGGCAATCCAGCTTCACGCCCAATTCGGCGAGCACATCGGACGAGCCCGATTGCGAGGAGGCGGCCCGATTGCCGTGTTTGGCGACAATGGCGCCGGCGCCCGCCGCAACGATGGCCGCCGCGGTGGAGATATTATAGGCCCCCTTGCCATCACCGCCGGTGCCGCAGGTATCAATGGCGCCTGCCGGCGCGCTGATCGTCGCCATACGGCCGCGCAGCACGCGGGCGCCGGCGGCAATATCGGAGGGTTGTTCACCCAGCGCTGCCAGCCCCATCAGGAAGCCGCCAATCGCCGCATCGGGCGCATCGCCTTCCATCAATTGATCGAAGGCGCCGGAAATCCGGGCCGTCTCGGGCCGCTGGCCCTGGCTGAAGGCCGCAAGGCAAAGGGCAAGAT
>NZ_JBLWTD010000002.1:0-97528 GCF_048270265.1 Maricaulis sp.
CGAAGTCCTGACCCAGGCGTTTGCCGACGGGGCTCCGGCTGACAATCCGCTCGATTTCTGGACCCATGCGCTCAAGCATGGTGGCGAGGATTTCAAGACCGACCTGCAGCGCCTGCTCCAGCGTCACCGTTTCTCATCCTTTGCGCGTGTGCTTGCGCGCCGGGTTCCCTGATCCAACATTTTCCCTGAAGGCAGTAGCATCTCATGACAAAAGGCAAGATCCTCATTGGACCCTCGAGCTATGGCGAGGCGAGCCCGGCGCCCGTGGAGCTGTTGCGTTCGGCCGGATATGAAGTCATCGACAATCCGTTCAAGCGGCGCCTGACCCGCGAGGAATTGCTCGACCTCCTGCCCGGGATCACAGGCCTGATCGCCGGCCTCGAGCCGCTCGACCGGCCGGTGCTGGAAAAGTCCGACCTCAAGGCGCTGGCCCGCGTCGGCTCGGGCATGTCAAATGTGGATATGCCGGCAGCGGAAAGCCTGGGCATCCATGTCTCCAACACGCCGGACGGTCCGGTTCTCGCTGTCGCCGAGCTGACCGTCGGCTGCCTGATGAACCTGCTGCGCCAGACCTCTGCCATGGATCGCGCCATGCGCGCCGGCGGATGGGACAAGCGGATGGGGCGCCAGTTGCGCGACCTGACCATCGCCATTGTCGGCTATGGCCGCATTGGCCGCAAAACCGGCGAGCTGTTCACGGCGCTCGGCGCCAAAATCCAGATCGTCGATCCCTTCGTTGATCCGGCGACCGTGTCAGCGCCGGTGGTCACGCTCGAGCAGGCCCTGGCCAGCGCCGATGCCATCTCCCTGCATGCCAGCGGCGAGACCTGCATCATCGACGCGGCGGCCTTCGTGGCCATGAAGCCGGGCATGTACCTGCTCAATGCCGCCCGTGGCGAGCTGGTTGACTATGATGCGCTGTTCGCGGCGCTGGACGATGGCCGCCTCGCCGGCATCTGGGCCGACGCCCACCCGCAGGAGCCCTACAAGGGCGATCTGCTGAAATACGATCAGGCCCTGCTGACGCCGCATGTCGGTTCCTACTCCCTGGAGGGGCGGATCAAGATGGAAATGGATGCGGCGGAGAACCTGCTCGCCGATCTCGGCAAGGCCTCCTGATGGCGGATCTCGCCGAACTGCGCGCCGTTCTGGCGGCGGCCGAAGATGCGGCCCGCGCGGCCGGTCAGGCCCTGCGCGATGGTGGCGGTGATTTCGAGGGCGTGGAGCGCTCGGAAGGGCGTGACATCAAGCTCAATGCCGACCGCGCGGCCGAACGCATCATTATCGACCGGCTCACCGCGCTGGTGCCGGCGCCGATCCTGTCCGAGGAAACCGGCTGGACCGCGGCGGCGGGCGACAAGGTCTGGGTCGTCGATCCGCTGGACGGCTCGGCCAATTACAATCGCGATATCGCCCTGTGCAGCGTCTCGATCGCCTGGGTCGAGAATGGACGCCCGGTCGCCGGTGTCATCTATGAATTCCTCAGCGACCGCCTCTATAGCGGCGCCGTCGGGCTGGGGGCCTGGTTGAACGGCAAGCCGATGAGCGTTGCCGACCACGCGCGGACCGAGGATTCGATCCTGTTTACCGGCCTGGCGATCAATCGCGATTTCAGTGCCCAGGCGCTGGGTGATTTCGCGGCCGGCTTTGCCCGCTGGAAGAAGGTGCGGATGATCGGTTCGGCCGCAACATCGCTGGCCTATGTCGCGCGCGGCGCTGCCGATGCCTATTTCGAGGACTCGATCATGTTCTGGGACGTCGCGGCCGGCTGCGCCCTGGTCGAGGCCGCTGGTGGCCGGTTCTCCATCGCCGGAGATTCAATGGACATGCCCGTTTGTGTGCATGCGGACAATGGCAAGCTCTGGACGCTCTGACCCTGATGGCATCGCGCAGGCGCTGGGTGCAGCGCGGGCCGAAGGCCGTGCGTTTGATCCGCTGCCGCGCTTCGGACCGCTGAGTCTGGAAGCCGGTTATGCGATCGCCGCCCGCCGCTGCGATCCCGGCCAGGCTGCGGCCTACAAGCTGGGCGGCACGACCGAGGCAACGCGGGAAGCCTTTGCGGTTTCCCGGGCCTATGCCGGGGCGCTTTGCGCCGGTCAATTGATCGAGGCCGGGCAGGACCTGCCACACGGATTGATCAATCCGGTGGTGGAGCCGGAAATCCTGCTCGCCTTCACACAGTCCTTCGCGCCGCAGCGGGCCCCGCGCAGCGAGCAGAGCCTGCGGGACGCGCTGGCCTGGGTGGGTATCGCCCTGGAAGTGCCGGCAACACCCGTCAGCGGCCTGCCGCAAACCGGGGTTGGCTGGCTGCTCGCCGATTGCTGTGCCGCCGGCGCCCTGGTCATGGGCGAACGCCTGCCGCCGGATCGCCTCGATGCCTTGTCGCAGGCCCGGGTGACGCTGCAGGTCGGCACGCGAACATCGCAGGGCGCCGCCTCGCGGCTGGTCGATGGCGCGCTCGGTGCGGTGTCGGATATCCTGGCTGTGTTCGGGGAACTGGACTGGGCCGTCCCGGCGGGCATTCCTTTTGCAACCGGCGGGCTTGCCCCGGCGCTGCCGATCGGCGCGGGCGAGACGGTGCTTGCCGGCTTTGCCGGTCCGGGGATTGAGTTGTCGATATCGACCCGCCTGTGCCAAGAAGGCTGAACGAGGCGGATCTGAACTGGTCAGGAGACACGGTGCATGTGCGGAATTGTTGGCGTAACCGGTAACCCCGATGCCCTGGATATCCTGATGGAAGGCCTCCATCGGCTGGAATACCGGGGCTATGACTCCGCCGGTGTGGCGATGATGGACGCTGCCGGCACGGTGCGGCGCGCCCGAGCTGCCGGCAAGGTGTCCAATCTGGCTGCTGAGCTCACCGGCGAGATCGTCGGCTGCACCGGGATCGCCCACACGCGCTGGGCCACCCATGGCGCGGCGACCCGCGACAATGCCCACCCGCACACCGCAGGCCGGGTGACGCTGGTGCACAATGGCATCATCGAGAATTACAAGACACTGCGAGCGGACCTGGCAGCCCAAGGCCGGGTTTTCGCAAGCGAGACGGATACCGAGGTGCTTGCCCATCTGCTCGACGCGGCCCTGGCCGGTGGCGCAGATCCGCAAACCGCCCTGCTGTCGACGGTGGCGAAGCTGGAGGGTGCCTTTGCCTTTGCGGCCATCATCGATGGCGAGCCCGACCTTCTGCTCGGCGCCTGCCGCGGCGCGCCGCTCATCGCGGCCCTCGGCCCGTCCAGTGGCTTCCTCGCCTCCGACATCATGGCGATCACCGGTGCCGCGCACTCGGTGATCTATCTGAATGTCGGCGATGCGGTCATCGTTCGTCCGAACCATGTCGAAGTCTTCGATGTGTCGGGCAAGCCGGTCCAGCGGCCGGCGACTGTGGCACCAACCTCGCTCGTCCTGGCCGAGAAGGGCAATTACCGCCACTTCATGCAGAAGGAAATCTACGAGCAGCCGGAAGTCGTCGGCCATACGCTCAGTGCGTATCTGGATCCGGTCGCCGGCGAGATACGCCCCCGTGACGGGGTTGATTTCGCGGCTGCCTCGCGCCTGCTGATCGTCGGCTGTGGCACCGCCTCCTATGCGGGGCAGATCGCCGAATACTGGTTCGAGGCCCTCTCCGGCCTCCCGGTCGAGGTCGATATCGCCTCGGAATTCCGCTATCGCAAACCGGCTTTCATGCCCAATGACATGGCGCTCTTCATCTCCCAGTCCGGCGAGACTGCCGATACGCTCGAGGCGATGCGGATGTGCAAGGCCGCCGGCCTGAAGACCGTGGTTCTGGTCAACTCGCCGCTGTCCACCATGGCGCGCGAAGCCGATATCGTGGCGCCGACCATGGCCGGTCCGGAAATCGGTGTCGCATCGACCAAGGCCTTCACCTGCCAGCTGGCCTCGCTCGCGGCCCTCGCCGTACTGGCCGGTGTCCAGCGCGGCCGTATCGATGCGGCTGACCAGGCCAGCCATGTCAGCCGCCTGATGGGCGTGCCCGGCCTGATGGCCCAGGCGCTGCGGATCGAGGACCAGATCAACCATCTCGCCGGCGAGCTCGCCCAGGCGTCGATCGTGCTCTATCTCGGCCGCAACGAATTCTTCCCGATGGCGCTGGAAGGCGCCCTGAAGCTCAAGGAAATCAGCTATATCCACGCCGAAGGCTATGCCGCCGGCGAACTCAAGCATGGTCCCATCGCCCTGATCGAGGACGATGTCGCCGTGATCGTAATCGCACCCTATGACGAGCTCTTCATCAAGACCCGCTCCTCAATCCAGGAAGTGCGTGCGCGCGGTGCCCGTGTCATCGCCATCACCGATCCGCGCGGTGCGGCCGAACTCGAGGGCGAGGCGAGCTCCATCATCACCCTGCCGCGGGCCGAAGGACTGGCAGCGCCACTGGTTGCGGCGGTCGCCGTGCAATTGCTGGCCTATTACGTCGCCGTCCATAAAGGCACCGATGTCGACCAGCCGCGCAATCTGGCGAAATCGGTGACGGTCGAGTAGGCGAAACCGGGGAATAGCGAAATCTTTCGTGACTTTGTCGGCGCTGTGCCCCGGTCTATAGGGCGAACAGTTTCAATGGCGTGGTGCGTTTGTGGCCCGCGCGTCTTTCAAATTGGGAAGCCCCATGACCGATATGATCCCCTTCATCGACCTCAAGGCCCAGCGCGGACGCATTGGCGCGAAAATCGATGCAGCCGTCGCCAAGGTGCTGGATGAAGGCCGTTATATTCTCGGGCCGGAAGTGGCGCAGCTGGAAGAGGATCTGGCGGCGTTCAACGGCGAGGGGCGGGCGCTGTCCTGTGCCAATGGTACCGACGCGATCCTGATCCCGCTGATGGCCTGGGAAATCGGGCCGGGCGATGCGGTCTTCGTGCCAAGCTTCACCTTCGCCTCGACCGCCGAAGTCGTGGTGTTGGCCGGGGCCTCGCCGGTCTATGTCGATATCGATCCGGATACCTACAACATGTCGCCGGCCAGCCTGGCCGCTGCGATCGACGCCGTGAAGGTCAAGGGTGAGCTGACGCCGCGCGCGGTCATCGCCGTCGACCTGTTCGGTCAGCCGGCCGATTATCCCGCGATCAACAAGATCACCCGCGCCCACGGCATGAAACTCATCGCCGACGGGGCCCAGGGCTTCGGCTGCACCCTCAATGGCCAGTCCTCCCTGCACTGGGCCGATGTGCTCACCATCAGCTTCTACCCGGCCAAGCCGCTCGGCTGTTACGGCGATGGCGGCGCGGTGATGTGCAAGGATGACGCGCTGTACGATCTGATGAAGTCGGTGCGCGTGCATGGTGAGGGCAAGGAGCGCTATGAGTATGCGCGCATCGGCCTCAACTCCCGCCTCGACACCATCCAGGCTGCTGTCCTGCTCGAGAAACTCCGCGTCTTCCGCGAGGAAATCGACATGCGCCAGCGTGTCGCTGATCGCTATGCTGCGGGCTTCGGCAACCAGGTCAAATACCCCCGCGTGCCGGACAATGCCCAGTCGACCTGGGCGCAATACACGATCGAGGTGGCTGATCGCGACGGTTTCCGTGCCCATCTGGCGGCGAAGGGTGTGCCGAGCGCGATCTATTATCCGATCCCGCTGCACCTGCATGAACCTTACGCGCCTTACCCTGCCGCGCCGGGCGGATTGCCGGTCACCGAGGCCGCGGCGAAGCGTGTGGTCTCCCTGCCGATGCATCCGGACATGTCCGATGCACATATCGACCAGGTGATCGAGGCGGTCTTGAGCTATCCGGAAGCCCATGTCTGAGCGGCTTATCTGAATCGATTGGGATTTGATGGCGCTTACGGGTGGTATTTGCGCGCTACCTGTCCTAAATCGCGCTGATGCGGTGCGCGCCCGGCTTTTTTCCTGCATTTGAAGCGTATCGGCCAGTGAGGACATGATGAGTACGATCCAGGAGAGCGTCCGCGCCTACGCGAAACGATTTCAGAGCGCCCGTCACCGGGAACGCCCGCTTTCGGCTCACCTCAAAGCCCTTGAATCCGAGAGCATGCACATCATGCGCGAGGTCGCGGCCGAGTTTGATCGCCCGGTCATGCTCTACTCCGTCGGCAAGGATTCGGCGGTCATGCTGCATCTGGCGATGAAGGCCTTCTATCCGTCCCTGCCGCCTTTCCCGCTGCAGCATGTCGACAGCACGTTCAAGTTCCGCGACATGATCACTTTCCGCGATGCGATTGCCGCCGAACTGGGCCTGGAAATCCGGGTCGAGGTCAATCAGGAGGGCGTCGAGCGCGGCATCAATCCGTTCGATCATGGCTCCAACCTGCACACCCAGGTGATGAAGACCGAGGCGCTGCGCGCTGCCATGACCCGGCACAAATATGATGCGGCCTTTGGCGGCGCCCGCCGCGACGAGGAAAAATCGCGCGCCAAGGAACGGATTTTCTCCTTCCGCGACGGCAATCATGGCTGGGACCCGAAGAACCAGCGGCCCGAGCTGTGGCGCAACTACAATACCAAGATCAAGCAGGGGGAATCGATCCGCGTCTTCCCGCTGTCCAACTGGACCGAGCTCGATATCTGGCAGTACATCCTCGAGGAAGAGATCCCGATCGTGCCGCTCTATTTCGCGGCTCACCGCCCGGTCGTCGAACGCGATGGCCAGCTGATCATGGTCGATGATGAGCGCCTGCCGCTCGCCGAGGGCGAGACCCCCGATCTGCGGCTCGTGCGGTTCCGCACGCTGGGGTGCTACCCGCTCACCGGCGCCGTTGAATCCGGTGCCACGACGCTTGAGGAAATCGTGATCGAAATGCTCACAGCCCGCACCTCCGAACGGTCAGGCCGTCTGATCGATCATGACGAGTCCGGGTCGATGGAGAAGAAGAAGCGGGAGGGCTATTTCTGATGGACGATCTCGATCCACAAGCCGCCGTCATGGAACGCCTGACCCAGTCTGGCGGACACGGTGTCCTGCGCTTTCTCACCTGCGGTTCCGTCGATGACGGCAAGTCGACCCTGATCGGCCGGCTGCTCTATGATTCCAAGCTCCTGTTCGAAGACCAGCTCAGTGTGCTCGCGCGCGACAGCCGCAAGCACGGCACGGTCGGCGAGGAGATTGATTTCGCATTATTGCTCGACGGTCTGGAAGCCGAGCGCGAGCAAGGCATCACCATTGATGTCGCCTATCGCTATTTCGCGACCGAGAAGCGCAAATTCGTCGTCGCCGACACGCCGGGCCACGAACAGTACACGCGCAATATGGCGACCGGTGCCTCGACCGCCGATGTCGCCGTGATGATGATCGATGCCCGCAAGGGCGTGCTGATCCAGACCCTGCGCCATACCTATATCGCGCGCATGATGGGCATTCGCCACATCGTGCTGGCGGTCAACAAGATGGATCTGGTCGAGCATTCGCGCGGCCGTTTCCATGAGATCGTTGCCGAATATCTCAAGAGCGCCGAGAGCCTGGGCTTCGAAACCATCACACCGATCCCGATGTCGGCACGCTTTGGCGAGAACGTCACCTCGCGCAGCGAGACCATGTCCTGGCACACCGGTCCGACCCTGATCGAACACCTCGAAGGGCTCGACGTCTCGTCCGATATCCAGAACGAGCCCTTCCGCATGCCGGTGCAGTGGGTCAATCGCCCCAATCTCAATTTCCGCGGCTATTCGGGCATTGTTGTTTCCGGCTCGATCAAGCCGGGCGATGCGATTGTCGTTGCCAAGTCGGGCACCGCCGCCAATGTCAGCCGTATCGTGACCGCCGATGGCGATCTTGACGAGGCGGTGGCCGGCGATTCCGTGACCCTGGTGCTCAATCACGAGATCGACATTTCGCGCGGTGACGTGATTTCCGCGGCCGAGGAACGGCCGGAAGTCAGTGACCAGTTCGCGGCCGAGATCCTGTGGATGAACCAGGAAGACCTGCTGCCGGGCCGCTCCTACCTGCTCAAGATCGGCACTGCGACCACGCCGGCGACCATTTCCTCGCTGCGCCACCGCGTCGACGTCAACACCTATGAGAAACAGCCCTGCCGCAAGCTGGAAATGAACGGCATCGGCATGTGCAATGTCTCGACCGCGCAACCGATCGCCTTCGACCCCTATCACAAGATCCGTGACATGGGCGCCTTCATCCTGATCGACCGCTTCACCAACCAGACGGTGGGTGCGGGCATGATCGAATTCGGTCTGCGCCGGGCGTCCAATATCCACCATCACGCCATGACGGTGACGAAGACCGAGCGTGCCCAGATCAAGGCACAAAAGCCTGCTGTGCTCTGGTTCACCGGATTGTCGGGTGCCGGCAAGTCGACGGTGGCCAATCTGGTCGAACAGAAACTGGCCCGCGCCGGTCACCACACCTATTCGCTCGATGGCGACAATGTGCGCCACGGCCTCAATCGCGATCTCGGTTTCACCGATGAGGACCGGGTCGAGAATATCCGCCGCATCGGCGAGGTCGGGCGGCTTTTCGTTGATGCCGGCCTGCTGGTGACCTGTTCCTTCATCTCGCCCTTCCGTTCGGAACGCCGGATGGTGCGCGAGCTGGTCGCCGAGGACGAGTTCATCGAGGTCTTTGTCGATACCCCGCTCGAGGTCTGCATGCAGCGCGACCCGAAAGGTCTCTACAAGAAGGTCAAGGCTGGCGAGATCAAGAATTTCACCGGTTTCGACAGCCCCTATGAAGCGCCGGAAAATCCGGAATTGCGCATCGATACCACCGAGATCTCGGCGGATGATGCGGCCGACCAGGTTATCGCCTATCTGCGCGAGACCGGACGTCTCGGCTGATCCGGGCTGACAGGCAGACACAAAAAGGCCGGGCATTTGCGCCCGGCCTTTTTCATGTCCGGTGATGGTCTAGGGGCGCTGGCCCCAGGCCACGAAGGCGCCGTTGAGGAATTCGGTTTCCGTCTTGGCGTAGAGGAAGGGCTCGCCATCGGGCATCAGCACAGCACCGCCGGCGGCATTGAGCACGGCGTGGCCGGCGCCGGTATCCCATTCGCGGGTCGGGCCGAAGCGGGGATAGACATCGGCCAGGCCTTCCGCGACCAGGCAGAATTTCAGCGAGGAGCCCGCCGAGGTGCGGTCGGTGACACCGACGGAATCGGCGAAGGCGAGGGTCGCCGCATCGGCGTGCGAACGGCTCATCACGCCGGTCAGACCGCCGGCCGGCCGCGCACGGGTGGTGATCGGGTCCAGCTGGTCGGGTTCGATCGCATCGCCGGCCTTCAATGCCCCGGCCCAGGCCTCGGTGCCGCCGATATAGACGCGTTCGCGCGCCGGTGCGTAGACACAGCCGGCCGTCGGGATCCGGTCTTCCACCAGGGCGATATTGACCGTGAATTCGCCATTCTTGTTGATGAATTCCTTGGTGCCATCGACCGGGTCGACGAGGATGAAGGTCTGGCCGACATCGGGCCGGAAGCCGGCCGAGAAGCTTTCCTCGGCGAGGACGGGAATGCCCGGCAGCAGTTTCTCCAGCCCGGCGAGGATGATTTTTTCGGCGAGCTCGTCGGCGTCGGTCACCGGGGAGGCATCATCCTTGGCGCGCGATGCGAAGTCGGAATTGTAGATTTCCATGATGGCGGATCCGGCTTCGCTGCACAGGCGGGCGAATTCGAAGGCGAGGGCATTCTTGTCATTGATCAGGGACATGAGAACTCCAGACGGGGTCAGAAATGCAGGATTGCCAGTGTGGCAATGGCGGCAATGGCGTAGGCGATGAGCACCACACTTCCCAGGCGCAGGAAATGGGAGAGGCGATATTGCCCCGGCGTCAGCACCATCAGGTGGGTCTGATAGCCGAAGGGCAGGAGAAAACTGGCACTGGCACCGAAGGCGGTCGCCAGCACGAAGGCATCTGCGGGCAGGGCCAGCTGGACCGCGGTTCCCAGGGCGACGGGCAGGGTGATCAGCGCGGCGCTGGCGTTGGAAAACAATTCGGTCATGCACCAGGCGAGCAGGAAAATCGAGGCCAGGGCGGCCCAGTCGGGCAGGCCATTGACCTGGTGGGCAATGAAGTCGGCCAATACATCGGAGGCGCCCGATTGCTGGATCAGCTGGCTCAGCAGCACCGCTCCCCACAGGATGATCACCAGCTCGAAGGGAAAGACCCGTTTGGTTTCACGCGGGGATATCCAGCCGCTCAGGACGCAGGTCGCGGCCATCAGGAAGGCGGCCAGGGCAAAGGGGAGAAGCTGAAACACGGCCACGATGAGAAAGACGGCAAAGCCGGCACACAGCAGAAGGCTGTTGCGGCGGCTGAGCGGGACCTGGCCGGGCTCCTCGACATCGAGGATATGCAGGTTGGTGCGCAGATTCCCGCGCGAGCGGAAATCGGGGCCCGCCGCCAGGATCAGGATATCGCCCGTCTTGAGCCGGATTTCGCCGAGTTTCCCCGACAGGCTCTCATCGCCGCGGCGCACCGCGACCACAGAGGCGTCGAAACGGGCGCGAAAATCGGCTTCCTTCAATGTGCGGCCGTCGAGGACGGAGTTGTTGGCGATGACCGCATGGAACAGCGTGCCCAGCCGCTCCGGCTGTGAGGGGCCGTCGATCGAGATGCCATTGATCGCATGCAGTTCGTCGACATGAACGAAATCGCCCACGAAGATCAACCGGTCACCTTCCTCGATCGCATGGCTCGGATTGACCGGGGAAATGATCCGCTCCTGCCGCACGATTTCGGCGAGGAAGAAGCTCTGCAAATGCCGCAGCTGGTTCTCGCCGATATTCCTGCCGATCAGTTTCGAGCCCGGCTGGACCCGGGCCTCGATGTAGTAGACCGCGCTGTCCGGACCGGTCGCGCCCTCGGGGCGCCGCAAGATGATCGGGGCGAACAGGACCAGCGCACCAAACACGGCCAGCGCGGCCATGGCGCCGGGCATGGCGAAATCGAGCACGGTCAGTTGCAATCCGCCGCGAGCCGCCTCGCCGACCACCATCAGGCTGGCGCTGGTCCCGAAAGGGGTCAGCATGCCCCCGGCGAGCGCCATGTAGGAGAGGGGCAGCAGCAGGGCGTGTGGCGGGATGGTCGGGTGGCGCGCCGCCGGTCCCATGAAGGCCCCGACCACCGCCGTATTGGGCGTGAAGGCGGAGACCAGGCCGGTCAGGCCGAGAAAGCGGATGAGGCTGGCGCGCATGCCGAGCCTGGCGCGTCCGAACAGGGCTTGTCCGATGCCGGGGATCTTGGTCAGGGCGGCGGCGACGATCACCAGGCTGGTGACGGCGATGATGGCCGGAGAGGTGATGGCGGTGACGGCGTCGGTGAATCCGATCTGCCCGGTGATGATGACGCCGATGATGAAGCCGGCAAAGGCGCGCGTTGTCCCGACCCGGCCCGACAGGAGCGCCGCGGCCAGCAGTGTAATCAGCACAAAATCGATGATCGTCGCGCTCAATCTTCCCCCCGGAATCCGTCTGCCCTTGCGGGCGAGCAAGTGGTAGCGTATCGCGAGCACAATCCAAATCCCTGCCTGCATTTACAGGACCGGTTTCCGCTCTGAAGCTGGGCGGGAACCCGCAAGGATGGTAACGGTGCGGCAGATTGGCTTCGATCCACGGCGCGGACCCCTCAATGACCGTCGACAACACACCCCGGCCACGTCCCCAGGCGCCGCAATCGCCGACGGCGGATATCGCCGTCCTGATCGTGGCCTATCGCAGCCGCGACACGCTGGGCCAGTGTATCGAGACGCTGGGTGCACAGACGGTGCGGCCGCGCCAGGTCCTGGTGCTGGAGAATGGTTCGCCCGAGGGCGAGCGGATCGATGCCGCGACGCTGCCCGACTGGGTCGAATTCATCGAGAGCGGGGAAAATCTCGGCTTTGCCGGCGGCAATAACCGGCTGGCCGCCCTGGCGAGGTGCGAATGGCTGGCCCTGCTCAATCCCGATGCCTTTCCCCGGCCGGACTGGCTGGAGCAATTGCTTGAGGGCGTGGCGCGCTATCCGGAGATTTCCCTGTTCGGATCGACGCAATACGCAGCCGGCTATCCCGGACAGCTTGATGGTGTCGGCGATGTCTATCATGCGACCGGGCTGGCCTACCGGGCCGGCTATGGACGCTCCGTCGACCTGCTGCCGCCCGATGGCGAGGTTTTCGCGGTGTGCGGCGCGGCCACCTTTGTCCGCCGCTCCCTGTTTGAAGCCCTGGGCGGGTTTGACGAGCGCTTCTTCTGTTACAACGAGGATGTCGACCTGGCCTATCGGGCCAGGCTGGCCGGACACAGGGCGATGCAGCTGCGCGATGCCGCCGTCGAGCATCTTGGCTATGCCTCTTCGGGGCGGCGTTCGGAATTTGCCACCTATTACGGTGTGCGCAACCGGCTCTGGGTGTTTCTCAAGAATACGCCCGGCTGGCTGTTCTGGCTGTTGATACCGGTCCATGCCGCCATCACCGCCCTGCTGTGGCTGTCAGCGGCGCGCTTTGGCCAGTTCACCGTGTTCGGCCGCGCCTTGCGCGATGCGCTCGGGCGGCGCGGGGAGATGATGCAGTCGCGGCGGGAGATCCAGGCCGGGCGCGTCGCCACGTCCTGGCAGATTGCACGCGCGATGAGCTGGAACCCCCTGCGGCTGCTGACCCGGGCACCGGATGTCCGGCCGCCCGGACGAAACTAGCAATCAGGAAGCTGGTCCAGCGGTGTCAGTTCGACGCGTTCGAGATCAATTGTGTTGCGCTCGAAAGCCCAGTCCGGCCACATGCCGATAAAGGCGAAATCCCAGCTGCAGGTCGGCGCGGCGACTTCGATGGTGAAGGCCTCGAACTCGCCGCTGACCTCGACATGTTCGCCGGCATTCTGCCCGACACCGGGAACGAAGAAATTGAGCCGGACACCTTCCGCGCCATGTTCCGGTGCGCTGCGCACGGTGAAGCTGAGCCGCACGCGCCGGCCCTGGATGGCCGCAACCTCGGCCGGTGACAGGGTGAAGAAAGCCCCGGCCGACTGGATCCCCTCGAAGGGGCCGCGCACCGCATCGATGCGGGCGAACATCTCATCGCCTTCGCTGAGGAATTGCGCTGTGAGGCCATTGCCGGTGGTCAGGGCGTTGAGGCTGTCGCCCTCGAACACGATGCCCTCGGAGAGGATTTCCTCGCGCGATCGCACGGCATTGTCGCCATAGCTCAGCGCACCGGCCACCATTCCGGCGGTGACGAGGGCGGCGATCGGGTAAAAGGCCCAGTCGGGCAGGCTGTACATCGTAGTTTTCGACCTGGACAAGCGATGGATGACGAAGGAAGTGTTTGGCGCGGATGCCGGGCCGGGTCAACGGCGGCAGCGCGGAATGCGCGCCATGAATTGTCACGGATATCGGCCTCGCTTTTGCCCTGATCCGGTGCGAGAAAACCCGGTATTGACCACGGGAGTCAAGGCGCGGGGCGGCAATCTTGAGAGAGTACTTGAACTTTGACGCAACGCAGCGGATTTTAGGACGATGACGGAACGACCCAATTCCGCTGACGATCCCCTTCTGGCGGCCGTAACCCGGTTGAACGGGGCGTTGGCGCGCATTGAGGGGCAGACCAAGAAGCTGCGCGGCCGCGTCGAACGCGCCGAGTCGGCGGCGATCGGTGCCCGTGATGCCGATGACGACAGGGCCCGGCTGGCCGATGCGCTCGATACGGCGCAGGCGCGTGAACAGGCCCTGCAACAGGTTGCGCAGGAAACATCGGACGCGCTCGACCGGGCGATTGGCGAATTGCGGCAGTATATGGATGAGGGGGGCTAGATCGGCATGTCGAAGGTAGCGGTCACACTCAATGGACGGGTCTATTCGATCGGCTGCGAGGAGGGGCAGGAAGCCTATCTGCGCGAGCTCGCCGGCTATCTCGACGGCAAGGTCTCCATCATGGCCAGCCAGGTCGGCCAGATCGGTGATCTGCGTCTGGCGGTGATGGCGTCCCTGATCGTTGTCGACGAGCTCAAGGATGCTGAGCGCCGTATCGCGACGCTTGAAGCCGAGCTGGAGGAATTGCGGTCCCGGGCCCAGGGCTCTGACAGTGAGTATGGCGAGGAGCGCCAGCATCTCGCGGAACACCTGCTCAAGGCGGCCCAGCGTCTGGAACAGCTCGCTGCCAGTCTCGACTTTCCCGAGCCTGATCTCGACGCCGAAACCAGGCCGGTCACTGAGCCGAAGATCAAATTCGCAGACGCGCGCACTTGAGCTGGGACCCGTTAGGCCTCACATAGGGACTGGCGGTTTCTGCAGCGTGCGATGGGGCATAAATCCCACGGACCGTACATCACCACGAGGGAGCTGCCTCTGCTAGGGACCCTGGTCCTCTGTATGCGGCGCCCACCTGCACCGTCGGGTCAGTGGGGATTTACATGTCTTGCCGGCGCAGGTGGAGCCGCCACATGAATTTGAATGCGCTCAAGGATGAGCTCCGGCGGCGCGCCCTCGCGGCGCGCCAGACCGCCCACGAGGCGGCGCCCGATGCCGGCGAGCGGCTGGTTGACCACTTCCCCTTTGAACTTCTGACGCCCGGCATGGTGGTCTCGGCCTATTGGCCGCTGCCCGGCGAGATCGATCCGCGCCCCTTGATGGCGGCGCTGGAGGCGCGGGGTGCCTGCCTCGCCCTTCCTGTCGTCATTGGCCCCGGCCACCCCCTGAAGTTCCGCGAGTGGCGCGCCGGCGATCCGCTGCAGCGCCGGGCCTTTGGCCTGATGGAGCCGCAGGAGACCGCCCCGGAACTTGTCCCGGATGTCCTCCTGGTGCCTCTGCTGGCGGTCGATCCCGACGGCAACCGCCTCGGCTTCGGCAAGGGCTATTATGATCGCACGCTGGCCGGGCTGCGCGCCAAAGGCGCGCCGCTGGCAATCGGGCTCGCCTATGAGGCGCAAATGGTGGCGGCGGTGCCGGTCGACGAGTTTGACCAGCCGCTGGAATGGGTGCTGACGGAGAAACGGGGCACCCCCTTATCCCCGCCCTCAGCCCATTATCCCACGTCATCCTGACGCAAGTCAGGACCCAGACGGGACAGGTGCGGAGCCCGGTCTATCGAGGTCCCGACTTGCGTCGGGATGACGGTAAATCATCAAACTTATCCCCGCCCCCCAAACCTGACGCATAATCCCCCCGTTCCGGTCGCACGGGAGGCGTGAGCTCAGTCACTTGCGGCGGCCGGGAGCGTGGAGCCCATCCGCACAAAGGCGTGACAGCCCGAGTTCCGGTGGGGCCATGATCGGGGAAGTGAGGCATTAGGGCTCGACCAATCTTCCACGGTCATTTCGAGGCAGGGCCCGCGAGGGACCTGAGTAAATCTCCACGTGCGGGACGTCTCGAATGTCTCAACTCATTATTGCGCTAAACGGCATTCGCCGCGTCCCGCACACCTCCCATTCCGGGGAGGAACCACTCAAACCTCCAGCCGCAAAGCGGCGTGGAGATATTCCTGCATCCACCAAAAAAAACGCCCCCGGCAAAACCGGGAGCGCTTTTCCATACGGTACGGGGCGTTGAGCCTAGTAGCGGTAATGATCGGCCTTGAACGGGCCGGTCTTTGGCAGTTCGAGATATTCGGCCTGCTCGCTCGACAGCTTGGTCAGCTTGGCGCCGAGCTTGGGCAGGTGCAGGGCGGCGACCTTCTCGTCGAGATGCTTGGGCAGGATGTAGACATTGTTTTCGTACTGGTCGCCCTTGGTCCAGAGTTCGATCTGGGCCAGCGTCTGATTGGTGAAGCTGGCGGACATCACGAAGCTCGGATGGCCGGTGGCATTGCCGAGATTGACCAGACGGCCTTCCGACAGCAGCACGATGCGATTGCCCTCGGGGAAGTTCACGATGTCGACCTGGGGTTTCACATTGGTCCACTCGAAATTCTGCAGGGCCTCGACCTGAATCTCATTGTCGAAATGGCCGATATTGCAGACGATCGCCATGTCCTTCATCGCCCGCATATGGTCGATGGTGATGATGTCCTTGTTGCCGGTCGCGGTGACGAAGATATCCATATCGCCGATCACGTCCTCGATCGTGACAACCGTGAAACCGTCCATGCAGGCCTGCAGGGCGCAGATCGGGTCGATCTCGGTGACGAAGACGCGGGCACCGGCGCCGCGCAGGGATTCCGCGGAACCCTTGCCGACATCGCCATAGCCGCAGACCAGGGCGGTCTTGCCGGCCATCATCACATCGGTGCCGCGACGGATCGCGTCGACCAGGCTTTCGCGGCAGCCATAACGATTATCGAATTTCGACTTGGTGACGCTGTCATTGACGTTGATGGCGGGGAAGGGAAGCTCGCCGCGCTTGTGCATCTGGTAGAGACGCATCACGCCGGTGGTGGTCTCTTCGGACACGCCCTGGATGGCGGCCTTGGCCTTGGCGAACCAGCCCGGGGTCGCCGCGATACGCTTCTTGATCTGGGCGAAGAGGGCGGTTTCCTCTTCCGATTTCGGATGGTCGAGCACGGACGGATCGGCTTCGGCCTTTTCGCCGAGGATCAGATACATGGTGGCATCGCCGCCATCATCGAGGATCATGTTGGCGGTTTCGCCATTGCCCCAATGGAAGATGGCGTCGGCGAAGTCCCAGTATTCCGCCAGTGTCTCGCCCTTGTGGGCAAAGACGGGCACGCCGGTGTCGGCGATGGCCGCAGCGGCATGGTCCTGGGTCGAGAAGATGTTGCACGAGGCCCAGCGCACTTCGGCGCCGAGGGCGGTGAGGGTCTCGATCAGGATAGCGGTCTGGATCGTCATGTGGAGCGAGCCGGCGATGCGGGCGCCCTTGAGGGGCTGTGCCTTGCCGAATTCGGCGCGCAGGGCCATCAGGCCCGGCATTTCGATCTCGGCCATGTCCATTTCGATCCGGCCCCATTTGGCCAGCGACATGTCTTTTACGAGATAGGGTTTGTCCGCAGCAAATTGCGTCATGACCATCAGGTCCTTCCATTGGGTATGTGTGTCTTGAAACAGTTGGGCAAACGGGCCGGTCGTGCCGGCCCGCTTGTATCAGATTTACGCCAGTTTGCGCAGTTCGTCGGCGAGGTCGGTCTTCTCCCAGGAGAAGCCGCCTTCATCGTCGGGCTTGCGCCCAAAATGACCATAGGCCGCGGTGCGGGCATAGATCGGGCGGTTGAGCTGGAGCCGGGTGCGGATGCCGCGCGGCGACAGGTCGGCCATCTGCCGCAGGGCGTCCTCGAGACGGGTTTCGTCGATCTGACCGGTGCCGTGCAGGTCAACATAGAGCGAAAGCGGCTTGGAGACGCCGATCGCATAGGAGACCTGGATGGTGCAGCGTTCCGACAGGCCGGCAGCGACAACATTCTTGGCCAGCCAGCGGCAGGCATAGGCGGCCGAGCGGTCGACCTTGGTCGGGTCCTTGCCGGAGAAGGCACCGCCGCCATGGGGCGCGGCGCCGCCATAGGTGTCGACGATGATCTTGCGTCCGGTCAGGCCGGCATCGCCATCGGGGCCGCCGATGACGAAGGTCCCTGTCGGATTGACGTAGAATTCGGCTTCCGGCGGGAACCAGCCCTCGGGCAGGACTTCGGAAACGATCGGGCGAACCAGTTCGCGGATCTGCTCCTGGCTGACGCCATCCTTGTGCTGGGTCGAGACCACGACGGATTCAACGCCGGCCGGCTGGCCGTCGACATAGCGCAGCGTGACCTGGGATTTCGCGTCCGGCTCGAATTCGGGACGTGCGCCGGACTTGCGCAGGAGCGCCATGCGCTTGAGGATCTGGTGCGAATACTGGATCGGGGCCGGCATCAGCTCTGGCGTCTCATTGGTGGCATAGCCAAACATGATGCCCTGGTCGCCGGCGCCTTCATCCTTGCCATCGCCGGAATCGACACCCTGGGCGATGTGTTCCGACTGGCCATGCAGGAAGTTCTGGAAGTTGGAATTCTTCCAGTGGAAGCCTTCCTGCTCATAGCCGATATCGCGCACGGCTTCGCGCGCGGCGGCTTCGATCTCTTCCGGCTCGACATCGACGGCGCAGCGGATTTCGCCGGCCAGGATGATCTGATTGGTGGTGGTGAGGGTTTCGCAGGCGACGCGCGCCTCGGAATCCTTGGCAAGAAGAAGGTCGACGACGGTATCGGAAATCCGGTCGCAGACCTTGTCGGGATGACCTTCCGACACGCTCTCGCTGGTGAAAATGTAGGATGAGCGGCTCAAGGACGACTCCTCATATAACGATTGCCTTATGTGATTTGGACACAAGCAGATTAGCGGTTGCGGCGCAAGGCAGCTGAGCTGCCGCGACGCGACCGCTTTGCCAGGGTCAGCTCCGTATCGCGGCCGATGGTGACCGCTGCAAGAAACAGGTAGCATCTCAGATCATATAAAGATATGTTTATGTCTTAGTATGAGTGTGGATGGCCGTGGCGGCGGGGCGAAGAGCCTGCAGTGCCAGGCCGGTCGGGATGCGAAATCATGAGTGCAGGCACGGCTTCCAGCGACGAACTCTCCGTCTCCTTCGAGTTTTTTCCGCCCAAGACGGAAGCGATGGAGGCGACGCTCTGGGACTCTATCCGCCGCCTTGAGCCGCTCGATCCGGCCTTTGTCTCGGTCACCTATGGTGCCGGCGGTTCGACCCGCGAACGCACCCACCGTACCGTCCACCGCATTGTCGACGAGACGGATATCCGGCCCGCGGCGCATCTGACCTGCGTCTCGGCGAGCCGCAGCGAGGTTGATGGTGTGATCCGCGACTACTGGTCCGCCGGCGTGCGTCACATCGTGGCGCTGCGCGGTGATCCGCCCCAGGGGCTGGGCGAGGCCTATGTCCCGACCGAGGGCGGCTATGCCAATGCGGCCGAGCTGGCGGCGGGCATCCGGGCCATCGGCGATTTCGAGATTTCGGTCGGCTGCTATCCGGAACAGCACCCCGAAAGCCCCAGCCTCGAGCATGATCTCGACCTGCTCAAGGCCAAGATCGATGCCGGGGCGACGCGCGCCATCACGCAATTCTTTTTCGAACCGGAGACCTTCCTGCGCTTCCGGGATCGCGCCGTGCGGGCCGGGATCTCCATCCCGATCGTTCCGGGCATCATGCTGCAGCCCAATTTCAAGGGGCTGACCCGCATCGCCGCCCTGTGCAACACCCATATCCCCAACCAGATGCACCAGCATTTCGAAGGGCTCGATGACGATGCGGCGACGCGGCAATTGGTGACCGCGCACCTGGCAGCGCAGCTGTGTTCGGATCTGCGCGAGGCCGGAGTCGAGGATTTCCATTTCTACACCCTCAACCGCGCCGAACTCGCGCTGTCGACCTGCCATCTGCTTGGCGTCAAGCCGCGGCCCGCGCTGACGGAGGCGGCGGCATGAGTGGGCGCAGCAACCGGCTCGCAGCCCTGGAACAGATCGCCCGCGAGCGCATCCTGATCCTTGATGGCGCCATGGGCACCCAGATCCAGGACCTCAGGCTCGACGAGGCCGGTTATCGCGGCGCGCGCTTTGCCGACTGGCCGGTGCTGATCAAGGGGAATAACGATATCCTCAACCTCACGGCCCCCGCGGCGGTGAAGGCGATCCATCACGCCTATTTCGAGGCCGGCGCCGATATCGCCGAGACCAATACCTTCTCCTCGACCTCGATCGCCCAGGCCGATTACCGGATGCAGGACCTGGCACCGGAAATCGCCCGCGAGGGTGCCCGGCTGGCGCGCGAGAGTGCTGACGAGCAGGAGGCACTGACCGGTGCGCCCAAGGCTGTGGCCGGCGCCATCGGTCCGACCAACAAGACCCTGTCGATCTCGCCCCAGGTCAATGATCCCGGCTTTCGCGAGGTCGATTTCGACCAACTCCGCACCAGCTATGCCGAACAGGCGCGGGCGATGGCGGATCATGTCGATTTCTTCCTCGTCGAGACCATCTTCGACACGCTCAATGCCAAGGTCGCGATCAAGGCGTTGATCGATTTGCGTGCCGATGAGGGCATTGACCGGCCCATCATGCTTTCGGGCACGATCACTGACCGGTCAGGCCGAACCCTGTCCGGCCAGACGGCGACGGCCTTCTGGTATTCGGTCCGTCACGTCCGGCCCTGGTCCGTCGGGCTCAATTGTGCGCTGGGGGCGGACGAGTTGCGGCCCTACATCGCCGAGCTGTCGCGTATCGTTGATACGCGCATTCTCGCCTACCCCAATGCCGGCCTGCCCAATGATATGGGCGAGTATGACGAGACGCCGGACCAGACGGCGGCGCATCTGGGCGAATGGGCCCGTTCAGGCCTGGTCAATATCCTGGGTGGTTGTTGCGGCACGACCCCGGCGCATATCCGCGCCATCGCCACCGCCGCCAAAGGCGCCCCGCCGCACCGGCCTGAGCCCCGCGAGCGCGCCATGCACCTCGCCGGCCTCGAGCCGTTCGAACTGTCAGCCTGAGATCGTTTCCCCATGACCACTCCCGTCTCCACCTTCGTCAATGTCGGCGAACGCACCAATGTGACCGGCTCGGCGGTGTTCCGCCGCCTGATCACAGCGGGCGATTACGCCGCCGCAGTCGCGGTCGCGCGGCAGCAGGTGGAGAATGGCGCCCAGATCATCGACATCAATATGGATGAAGGTCTGCTCGACAGCGTCGAGGCGATGACGACCTTCATGCGTCTGATCGCGGTCGAGCCCGATGTGGCGCGGGTGCCGGTGATGATCGACAGCTCCAAATGGGAGGTGATCGAGGCCGGGCTGAAGAACACGCAGGGCAAGCCGATCGTCAATTCGATCAGCCTGAAGGAAGGCGAGGAGATCTTCCTCAAACAGGCGCGTCTGTGCCAGGCCTATGGTGCCGCCGTCGTCGTGATGGCTTTCGATGAGCAGGGTCAGGCCGACACCGCCGACCGCAAGGTCGCGATCTGCAAGCGGGCCTATGATCTCCTGGTCAATACGGTCGGTTTCGCGCCGGAAGACATCATCTTCGACCCCAATATCTTCGCCGTCGCGACCGGGATCGAGGAGCATAATGACTATGCGGTCGCCTTCATCGAGGCGACGCGCCGCATCCGCAAGGAATTGCCCGGCTGCCATGTCTCCGGCGGGCTCTCGAATGTGTCCTTCTCATTCCGGGGCAATGAACCGGTGCGCCGGGCGATGCATACGGTTTTCCTCTACCACGCCATTCATGCCGGCATGGATATGGGTATCGTCAATGCGGGCCAGCTCGACATCTATGACGATATCGAACCAAGGCTGCGTGATCTGGTCGAGGACGTCATTCTCAACCGCCGGCCCGATGCCACCGACCGTCTGCTCACCGAGGCCGAGACCTATCGCGACAGCGGTGGCTCAAGGGCCAAGGAGCGCGATCTCGCCTGGCGCGAGGCGCCGGTGAATGAGCGCATCAAGCATGCGCTGGTCCACGGCCTCAATGAGTTCATCGTCGAGGATGCCGAGGAAGCACGCCAGCAGGCAGAGCGCCCGCTGCACGTCATTGAAGGCCCGTTGATGGACGGGATGAATGTCGTCGGCGACCTGTTTGGCGATGGCCGCATGTTCCTGCCGCAGGTGGTGAAATCGGCGCGCGTGATGAAACAGGCCGTCGCCCATCTCATCCCCTTCATGGAAGCCGAGAAGGAGGCCGCCGGCGAGGCGCAATCCTCGGCCGGCAAGATCGTGATGGCGACGGTGAAGGGCGATGTCCACGATATCGGCAAGAATATCGTCGGCGTCGTGCTGCAATGTAATGGTTATGAGGTGATCGATCTCGGTGTGATGGTGACCTGTGAGACCATTATCGAGACCGCCCTGCGCGAAAAGGCCGATGTCATCGGCCTGTCCGGACTGATCACGCCTTCACTCGACGAGATGGTCTTCGTCGCCTCCGAGATGGAGCGGCGCAATATCACCCTGCCGCTGATGATTGGCGGCGCCACCACCAGCCCGGCCCACACCGCCGTCAAGATTGATCCGGCGATCTCCGTCGCCCCGGTGATCCATGTCCTTGATGCCAGCCGCGCCGTCGGCGTTGTCTCCAAACTGCTGGGCGCTGACCGCGATGCCTATGCGCAGGGGGTGCGTGAAGACCTGGCCAAGATCCGAGAACGCCGTCTCGCGGCCCGCTCCAAGAAGGCGCGTCTGCCGCTGGAGAAGGCAAGGGCGAATGCCTGGGATTGCGACTGGTCGGCCTATACCCCGCCCAGGCCGGCCTTCACCGGCACGAAGAGTTTCTCGCCTTCGGTCGAGACGCTGATCGACTATATCGACTGGACGCCCTTCTTCTTCACCTGGGAGCTCAAGGGCAGTTATCCGGCGATTTTCGACGATCCCAAACGGGGGGCTGTTGCGCGCGACCTGTTTGCCGACGCCCAGGCCATGCTCAAGCGCATCGTTGCCGAGGAGCTGCTTGCGCCGAAAGCTGTCTGCGGCTTCTGGCCCGCCAATCGCGTCGGCGATGATGCCGTCCTCTACGCGGATGAGACGCGGGCGACGAAGCTCCAGACCTTCCATGGCCTGCGCCAGCAGGCGGCCAAGGATAATGACCGGCCGCACCTGTCACAATTCGACTTCATCGCGCCGCCCGGCCATGCCGACTATCTCGGCGGCTTTGTCGTTACAGCCGGCGACAATGAGGCGATCCACGCCCGCTTTGCCGCCGATAAGGACGATTATTCCTCGATCATGTTCAAGGCCCTCTCGGACCGGCTCGCCGAGGCCTGTGCCGAATGGCTGCACGAACAGGTGCGGCGAGAGCACTGGGGCTATGCGCCCGGCGAGGCCCTGTCACGCGAGGAGCTGATCGCGGAAACCTATGCCGGCATCCGGCCCGCAGCGGGCTATCCCTCCCAGCCGGACCATTCGGAAAAACGCACGCTTTTCGCCCTGCTCGATGCCACGGAAGCGACCGGCGTCAGCCTGACCAATTCCTTCGCCATGACGCCGGCCTCGTCGGTTTCCGGCCTGTATCTCTCCCACCCGGACAGTTGCTATTTCGCCGTCGGCCGCATCCTGCGTGACCAGGTCGAGGACTACGCCGCGCGCAGGGGCTGGTTGCTCGAGGATGCCGAACGGGCGCTGGCGCCGATCCTGGATTATGTTCCGGCATCGCCGGTTCCGGCCTGAGGCCGCGGCCACGATCATCAGCGATGATTTGGACTTTGCCGCCGATATGCGCCATATCCCGCGGCTTGATCTGGCCTGGAGCTCTGCATGCGTTTCGCTTTTTTCGGTGATATTGTCGGCAAGACCGGACGGCGGGCGCTCGAGGCACACCTGCCGGACCTGCGTGAGCGCCTGGCGCTCGACTTCGTCGTCGTCAATGCGGAGAACGCGGCGGCCGGTTTCGGCGTCACCGAGAAGATCTGCGAAGGCCTGTTCGATCTCGGTGTCGATGCGCTCACCCTGGGCAATCATGCCTGGGACCAGCGCGAGACCCTGACCTATATCGATCGCGAGCCGCGCCTGCTGCGTCCGGCGAACTATCCGGCCGGGTCGACCCCGGGCAAGGGTGCCAACCTCATCGAGGCGGCCAATGGTTCGCGTGTGCTGGTGGTCAATCTGATGGGGGCCCTGTTCATGGAAACCCTCGACGACCCCTTCGCGACGATCGAGCGCGAACTGGCGGCCGCACCGCTGGGGCAGGTTGCCGATGCGATCATCATCGATTTTCACGCCGAGGCGACCAGCGAGAAAATGGGCATGGGCGTCTATTGTGACGGCCGTGCCAGCCTGGTTGTCGGCACCCACACCCATGTCCCGACCGCCGATACCCGCATCCTGCCCGGCGGCACCGCCTATCAGACCGATGCCGGCATGTGCGGCGATTACGACTCCATTATCGGCATGGACAAGGAAGAGCCGCTGCGCCGCTTCACCACCCGGATGCGCACCGGCCGTTTCGAGCCGGCGACCGGTGAGGCCACGGCCTGCGGCGTCTTTGTCGAAACCGACGATGCGACGGGGCTGGCGGTCCGCTGTGAGCCAATCCGGATTGGTGGCCAGTTGAGCGAGCTGATTCCGCAAGTCTGAGCGGACCATTTTCAGTTGTGTCGTCCGGCACCTGCAAGCCTTTTGCGGTGCGGGCTGACTCTCGCCCCTTGAAAAATTACGCATTTGTCATGATCCTGATCACGGGAGACATGCCGCCGCATTTGCAAGAATGGCGAAACAGGCGCTGGCGTGATCGAGGACAGAAAGTCGTGGCCGAGACGAGCCGGACATCTGTCAGGCGCACCGAAAGGGAATGCCGTACACCCACTCGCGCGTGGGGTGCCGGTGCTTCGTTCAACGTGGCGCGCGTGGTATGCATCGACCATCGGGGGACGGTATGTTCAAGCAGACGATCCGGTTCGAAAAGGCGCAGGATGCCCTTGTTTTTGATCAGTATCTGGTCGATTTCCTGAGAACTTGCGAGGAAGACGGTACCGATAACCAGGCCTGTGTGTTCACCACCAGCCTGCAGGAATCCGAGTCCTATATTCGTGTCGTACAGACCGACAGCGCGAGCATGCTGGGGCAGTTTCTCAACTTCCTCACCATCCGCAATTTCCCGCCCGCCACACGCGCGGCGAGCGAAGGCAAGGTCGCCAATCTCTGACCAGCGCCGCGCCGCGCGGGGCCCCGGCCATCAATCGGTGGCCGCGTCTGCACCTGCCCGCATTTCGGGCTGGGTGAAATAGCCGATCACATCCTCGGTCAGCGAGCCGATCCAAAGGCCGCCATCCCCATCCGGCACGACATTGGCGATCAGTCCGAACCGCCCGTCCGGGTCGTGGAAGCTGTCCAGGTAATTGCCGTCTTCATCCATCACCAGGACAAAGCCCTGCGGTGTGCCGGCGCGCAGCCAGACCCAGTCGGGCAGTTTGGTGATCATCCGGGTCAGAACCGGATTGCGGTGCAGGAAGCGCAGCAGCGGAACGCGTTGCGTGTCCATGGCAATATAGAGCCGGCCCGCGCCGTCGCCCATCAGGCCATCGGGAATGCCCGGCAGATTGTCATCGACCACCTCCCAGCTCCCGGCCTGCGGTCCGTCCAGCCAGTAGCGGCTGAGCCGGAAGCGGTAGGTCTCCAGCACGAAGACAGACTGTCCGTCGGCCGCCATCGCGACTCCATTGGCGAAATAGAGATCATCCATCAGGACGCGCGTCTCGCCGCTGACGGGGTCCAGCGCGGCCAGGGCGCCATAGGGGCGGTTCTCGGCCATGTCATACTGGTAGGACGGGTGGTCGGCGGTATTGGCCCATTTCCAGCTCGCCTCGGTGAAATAGATCGTGCCGTCCGGTCCGACATCAAGATCGTCCGCAAATCCGAGCGGACGTCCAGCCAGCTGTGTCGCCAGCGTCTCCGTTGCGCCTGTCGCGACATTGACGGCATAGATTCCGTCCGATGCGGCGGCGATCAGCCGGCCATCGGCGCTCCATTGCAGGCCGAGCACGGGCAGATGGGTGAGCCGGGCAATCGTCTCGACCTGCCAGACGCCATCATGGCGCCAGAGCCGGACCAGCGAGCCATCATGCTGGCCGGTATAGATCGAACCATCGGCCGCCAGCGCGACGTCCTCGGCGCTGTCGAGCAGGCCTCGCCCGATCTCGACGGCCTGGGCCAGCCGGCCACGCGGCTCGAGCACGCCGGTCAGGGCCGGGGCCTCGGGCTCATCCCAGAAGGCCGGGTCCAGCCGCGCGGGCCACAGGATCCAGACGAGCGCCAGGGCGGCGATGCCGCCGAATGTCGCGAACAGAGGTGTCTTCATGCCAATCTCCCGGCTTGTCATGGTCCGGCCCGATGTTACAGGCCCGGATGGTGGCCGAACAGGATTAACCTGCGGGCAGGCCTGTGCATTGGCGGCGTGCAATTGTAGAGTTGCGTGCAGGCACGGCTGACCGGCAGGGGGCAGCTCAATGAGGGCGGGCGAATGGTAGTGCGTATTGTTCCAGTGATCATGTCGGGCGGGTCGGGGACACGCCTCTGGCCGCTCTCCCGCGCCGCCCATCCCAAGCAATTGCATCCGCTCGTGACCGAGCTGAGCATGGTGCAGGAAACCGCACGCCGCGTCGCCGCGACCTCGAAGGATTTCGAGTTCGAGCCACCGATCATCGTCCTCAATGAGTGTCAGTATGAGCGGGCCCGGGCGCAACTCGATGAGCTCGGCTGTGCGCCCTCCTGCTATGTTGTCGAGCCGGTTGGCCGCAATACGGCGCCCGTCGCGGCAGTGGCGGCCGAGCTGGTCCGGCGCGATCTGGGCGATGATGTGCTCATCCTGCTGCTGCCCGCCGACCATCATATTCGCGACATTGACGGTTTCCACCAGGCGATCGCGCACGGGGCAGCCCTGGCGGCCCAGGGGCAGCTGGTCACCTTCGGGATCGAACCGGACGCGCCGGAGACCGGCTATGGCTATATCCGCCGCGGTGCACCGGTCCTGTCAGGCTTTCACGTCCGCACCTTCACCGAAAAGCCGGATGCCGAGACGGCTGCGGATTTTCTCGCCAGTGGCGAATACTACTGGAATGCCGGAATTTTCCTGTTTGGTGCCGGCGCGCTGATCCGTGAGCTGGATGCGCATTGCGCCGAAGTCGCACGCTGCAGCCGCGCCGCCGTTGATCACGCCGCGATGGCCGGGACCAAGCTGACGCTCGATGCGGCAGCCTTCGGGGCCTGCCCGTCTATCTCCTTCGACTATGCGGTGATGGAAAAAACCAGCCAGGCGGTTGTCGTTCCTGCCGATATCGGCTGGTCGGATGTCGGATCCTGGGATGCGCTCTGGGCGATTTCCGACAAGGACGAAAACGGCAATGCCTCGCGCGGCAATGTCAGCATTCACGCCAGCGAGAATTCCTTCGTCATTTCCAATGGCGCCAAGGTGGCCATTCACGGGGTCAAGGACCTGATTATCGTCGCCACCGGCGACGCAGTTCTGGTCGTTCATCGCGACGATGCCCAGAGCGTCAAGAAAATCGTCGATGCGCTCAAGGATGGCGGACATCACGACCTGTTATGATCCGCCACACCCGTATGTGGCTAATCGAGTGGCCTTTCACGGTCATTCTGGGTAAGGAAAACCCCTCGAATTTGCAGGCATAGGGAAGCCAAACATGGCCGGACATTCCAAATGGGCGAACATCCAGCACCGCAAGGGGCGGCAGGACAAGCTTCGCTCCAAGCTGTTCTCCAAACTGTCCAAGGACATCACGATCGCGGCGAAGCTGGGTGGTGGTGATATTGATGCCAATCCGCGGCTGCGCCTCGCGGTCTCGATCGCCAAGGGCCAGTCGGTGCCAAAGGACAATATCCAGCGCGCCATCGACAAGGCCGCCGGCGGCGATGCCGACAGCTATGAAGACATTCGCTATGAGGGCTTCGGTCCCGGCGGTGTCGGCGTGATCGTCGAAGTCTCGACCGATAACCGCAACCGCGCAGCGGCGGATGTCCGCACCGCCTTCGCCAAGAATGGCGGCAATATGGGCGAGACCGGTTCGGTCGCCTTCATGTTCGACAATGTCGGCGAAATCCGCTTCCCGCTTTCGGTGGCCGATGAGGACACCATGATGGAAGCCGCCATCGAGGCCGGTGCCGAGGACGTCGCGGCCGAGGAGGGCGATGACGATAATGAAGGCCAGCACATCGTCTACACCGCACGTGAAGACATGATGGAGGTGGTCGGGGTGCTATCGGAGAAATTCGGCGATCCGGTCTCGGTCAATCTGATCTGGAAGCCGCAGAACCTGATTCCGGTGCCCAGCGATAAGGTTCCCGGCCTGATGAAGATGATGGATGCCCTCGACGACAGCGATGACGTCCAGAATGTGTATGCCAATTTCGATATCTCCGACGAGGACATGGCCGCGCTGGGTTGATAGATTGCCGTAAGCCAATTGATCGGGGTTCCGCGTGGACGGGGTAGGCAGAATTGCACATTGGGGGTTGCAGACGGCGCTGCCCTTCTGGGCCGCGCACGGCTGGGACGATGTGCATGGCGGATTCCGTGAATCTGTGGCGCTGGACGGCTCGGCGATCGCTGGCGAGCGCCGGCGGGTGCGGGTGCAGGCGCGGCAGATTTACGTCTTTGCCCGTGCACACCATGAAGGCTGGTTCGACGGTCTCGAGCGGGCCGAGGAGGCCGCGACCCTGCTGCGGCAACGCGCCTGGCAGGTCGACGGCAGTCCCGGCTGGGTCCACCAGCTCACCGAGACTGGTGATGTCGCCAGTTCGGTCCGCGACCTCTATGACCACGCTTTCATCCTGCTCGCCCTGGCCTGGCTCGGCCGCGCCAGTGGCGACGCGAGCTGGTACGAGCTCGCCGCCGAGACACTCGACTTCCTGAACACCACACTCGCCGACCCGGCCGGTGGCTATCGTGAATCGATTGCCGGACCACAATGGCCGCGGCGGCAGAACCCGCACATGCACCTGTTCGAAGCCCTGATGGCGCTGCACGAGGCGAGCGGCAGCCGGGAGGCGCTTGCCGGAGCTCACGCGATCAAGGCGTTGTTCGACCGGGTTTTCTACGATCCGGCGACCTCCATGGTGCATGAATTCTTCAATGCGGACTGGGAGCGGGCGACCGGCGATCTGGGCAAGGTCGTCGAGCCAGGACATTTGTGCGAATGGGCTTGGTTGCTGCACGAATACCAACGCATCGGGGGCGAGCCGATCGACCCGGCGGCCAACGCCATGTTCGAGACGGCAATGCGCGTTGGTATCAATCCGCGCACCGGACTTTTGAACGCCGCGATCAACCCGCTTGGCGAGGTGCTGGACGGCTCATCGCGGACCTGGATGCAGACCGAGTGGCTGCGCACGGCGGTGCTGTTGTGCCGGGCCGGCCGCCGTGAAAGCTGCGACCATGTCGAGCGCGCCGGGGCCGGTCTGCTGGGCTATCACCTTGGAGATATTGTCGCCGGCGGATGGATCGATCAGTTTGACGGAAATGGCCGGCCGCGTTCCGACCGGATACCTGCGAGCACGCTCTATCACGCCTTTGGTGGTGTCGCCGAATGTATCCGTTTCGCGCCGGCTCCGGCCGGCGTGTCCGGCGGGGCGAAATGAGCCCGCGACCCGGCTTCGCAGCGCCGGGCATTTCCTTGTGTTCCGGCATGGCGGGTTCTAGTTCCCCCTGGCCGCTATTGATGAGGACGAAATCGTGCTTCCTCCAGAACTGACAGCGCATGCGGCGCGCCTCGGCGAGGTCCGTCTGAGGGAGTTGATGGGCGCCGATCCCGGGCGCGCAGCTTCCCTGCTCATGGCGCATGCCGGTATTGAACTGGATTTTTCCAAACAGCGGCTCGACCCGTCGAGCCTGGCGGCGCTTGTGGCCCATCTCGAGGGATTGGGGTTTGCGGCCCGGCGCGACGCTTTGCTTTCGGGCGGGATCGTCAATGCCAGCGAAGGCCGGCCGGCGCTGCACACGGCTTATCGTCATGGCGCAAGGGTTCAGGGTTCGGACGCGGAACACCTCGTCGATGAGACCCAGGCCCAGACCCGCGCCTTTGCCACCCGGGTGCGTGGCGGGGATTTCCGGCCCGCGGGCAAGCCGGTCAGCCGGGTGATCAATATCGGGATCGGCGGATCCGATCTCGGTCCGCGTCTGGTTGCGGACGCGCTGGCCGACCATGCCGGGGCCGGGCCGGAACTGCGCTTTGTCGCCAGCCTCGACCCGACCGATCTGCAACACGCGGTCGCCGGTGCCGATCCGGAGACGCTTCTCTTCATCATTGCCTCCAAGTCCTTCTCGACCCAGGAGACCCTGATGAACGGGCAGGCGGCGCGCGACTGGCTGGCGGGCCATGTCGGAGCGGCCCAGGCCGGGCGCCATTTCGCGGCCGCCTCTGCCGCCCGGGACAAGGCCGTCGCCTTCGGGATCGCTTCTGACAATGTCTTCGACTTCCCCGACTGGGTCGGTGGCCGCTATTCGGTCTGGAGCGCCGTCGGGTTGAGCCTGGAGATCGGTCTCGGGCCGGATGTGTTTGCCGCATTCCGTGATGGCGCGCGCTCGATGGATGCGCATTTCGCGATCGCACCGCTGGCGCGGAACCTGCCGGTCGTGAAGGCCTTGGTGGATTTCTGGAATCGCAACCTGCTCGGCCATCCCAGCCGCTGTGTCGCCGCCTATTCGGCGCGCCTCGGCCTGCTGCCCGGCTATCTGCAACAGCTCGAGATGGAATCGCTTGGTAAATCGGTCACCGCCAATGGCGAACCGGCTCCCCTGCCGGGTGGCGCCCTTGTCTGGGGTGGCTGCGGTACCGAGGTCCAGCACTCCTTCTTCCAGTGGCTGCACCAGGGCGGTGATGTAACGCCGGTCGACTTCATCGGTATCGCGAGCCATTTCGCCAGTGACGACCCGCGCGAACGCGTGCTGGCCGCGAATATGGCGGCGCAGGGCGCTGCCTTGCTTGACGGGGTGCAGCTGCCTGCCGGAGATGATCCGGCGCTCGCCGCGCAACGCTCGATGCCGGGAGGGCGTATCTCGTCGGTGCTCCTGCTTGACGCGCTCACCCCCGGAACGCTGGGCGCCCTGCTGGCGCTGCACGAACACAAGGTTTTCGTCGAGAGTGTGCTTTACGGCATCAATCCGTTTGACCAATGGGGCGTCGAACTGGGAAAGGTGCTGACGAAGGGTATTCTGGACGGCGAATTAAGCCGCTATGACGCTTCGACCCGGGCAATGCTTGCCAGGACAGGCTTTGTATCGGATTGACAAGCAGGCAGGGCCGGGCGATCCGACCGTGACCATGACGCCAAGAGAGAGACAGATATGAACGCAATTCCCCGGACCCGTCTCGCTCAAATGGCCAATGCCATCCGGGCCCTTTCCATGGATGCGGTGCAGGCCGCCAATTCCGGCCATCCGGGCATGCCGATGGGCATGGCTGATGTTGCGACCGTGTTGTGGGCCAAACACATGAAATTCGATCCGGCGGCACCGGGCTGGGCCGATCGCGATCGCTTCATCCTCTCCGCCGGTCACGGCTCCATGTTGCTCTATTCGCTGCTGCACCTGACCGGTTTCGAGGATATGACGCTCGACCAGATCAAGCAGTTCCGCCAGCTCGACTCGCTCACGCCCGGACACCCCGAATACGGTCACACCGTTGGCGTTGAGGCGACGACCGGGCCGCTGGGGCAGGGCATCTCGATGTCGGTCGGTTTCGCGCTGGCCGAACGCATGCTCAATGCCCGCTATGGCGATGCGCTGGTCGATCACCGTACCTGGGTGATCGCATCGGACGGTGATCTGCAGGAAGGCATCAGCCACGAGGCCATCTCGCTGGCGGGGCATCTGAAGCTCAACCGTCTGTGCGTGATGTGGGATGACAATGAAATCTCGATCGACGGGCCGACCAGCCTCTCGGAGTCGACCGATACGCTGAAGCGCTTTGAAGCAGCTGGCTGGGCGACCAGCCGGGTTGATGGCCATGATATCGACGCGGTTGATGCCGCGATCGAGGCAGCCAAGACCAGCGACCGGCCGGTCCTGATCGCCTGCCGCACCACGATCGGTTTCGGCGCCCCGACCAAGGCCGGGACGGCCGGCAGCCACGGTGCGCCTCTGGGCGCCGAGGAAATTGCCGGAACCCGCAAGGCGTTGAACTGGCCCTATGGTCCGTTCGAAATTCCCGAAGACATCTATTCGGACTGGCGGGCCACGGCCTCGAGTGAGGCCCACGCCGCCTGGTGTGACCGTCTTTCGGCCTCGGAGCTGGCCGGCGAATTTGTGTCCCAGATTTCCGGCGATGCCGGCGAAGCCGAACGCGCTGCACTGACAGCCTGGCGCCGCAAGGTCGCCGAGGAGCGCCCCGACCTGGCCTCGCGTGTTGCCTCCAGCAAGGCCCTCGCGGCGATCATCGGCGACTGGCCGGGCCTTGTCGGCGGCTCCGCTGATCTGACCGGTTCCAATCTGACCAAAGCCCCCGGCATGGATGTCGTTTCAGCCGACTCCTATGCGGGCCAGTACATTCATTTTGGCGTGCGCGAGCACGGCATGGCCGCTTGCGCCAATGGCATCACCCTGCATGGCGGTTTCCGCGCCCATGTCGCGACCTTCCTCGTCTTTGCCGATTATTGCCGGCCGGCGATGCGGTTGTCCTCGCTGATGCAACAGCCGGTCATCTATGTGCTGACCCATGATTCAATCGGGCTTGGCGAAGACGGTCCGACCCACCAGCCGGTCGAGACACTCGCCTCGCTGCGGGCGATTCCGAACATGCATGTCTACCGTCCGGCCGATGCGCTCGAGACGGCAGAGGCCTGGGAGCTGGCATTGATGCGGCTCGAGGGACCGAGCGTGCTCGCCCTCTCGCGTCAGACCTTGCCATTCCTGCGTGATGATGATGGCCAGGAAAACCGGTCAGCGCGCGGGGCCTATATCCTCCGTGACACGGCTGGCGATCCCGATATCATTCTGGTCGCGACCGGCTCGGAAGTCGCTCTTGCGGTCGATGCCGCTGCGCAATTGGCTGAAACGGGCATCGCCGCGCGGGTCGTATCGGCTCCGTGTATTGATCTCTTCCTGGATCAGGGCCGGCGCTATCGCGACGAGATCATGGTGCCGGGCGTGCCCTGCATCGGGATCGAGGCAGCGTTGCGCTATGGCTGGGATGCCCTGATCGGGTCCGATGGTGATTTCGTCGGCATGACCGGTTTCGGTGCCAGCGCACCGGCCGGGCAGCTCTACAAGCTGTTCGGGATTACCGTCGAGGCGATTGTCGAGAAGGCCCGCACGCGTCTGGGCCGCTAGCCGGCAAAGGCGTGTAGGCGGGCGTGTCGCTCAGGGATCGACGGGCTGCTGCGTGTATTCGGGCGGAGTGAAGCGGCCGACGACGCCGCCGAAGGCGGAGCCGAACCACAACACGCCGCCTGGGCCAAGCGTGATGCTGGAGAGGTAATTGATCGCACTGTCCGGGTCGTGGAAGGTGTCGCGGATCTGCCCATTGGTCTCATCCAGACGCAGGATGAAACCCTGTGGTCTCGCCTCGTTCGGGCGGAGCCATTGCGGCAGCTTGATCAGGATACGTGTCAGGCCGGGATGGCGGTGTGCGTTGGTCAGAAGCCGCGAACGCCTGGTGGCCATGGCCACAACCACATGCCCCTTGCCATCAAGCGTGATGCCCGTTGGAATCCCCGGCAAATTCTTGGCGAAGATCTCGACCTCACCACTGCGCGGTCCGGCGATCCAGATGCGTCTGATCGTGTAGCGGAAGCTTTCGCTGACGAGCAATGACTGGCCGTCAGACGCGATGGCAATTCCGTTAGGATAGTAGAGACGGTCGCGCACGGGAGCCGCCTCGCCCGTGCGCGGGTTCCAGGCGTAGACGGTGCCATTGGGGCGGTTTTCCAGCATGTCGTAGAAATAGCCGGGGCGCGGCGAGGTGTGATCCCAGCGGGCCGATGAATCGGTGAAATAGACGGTTCCGTCATCGGCGACAGCGACATGGGTCAGATTGCCAAAAGGTGCCGCGGTGCTGCCCGCGCTGAGTGTCTCGACGGTCCGGCTCGTCAGGTTCAAGGCGTAGAGGCGGTCGGGGGTTGTGACCGCGAGTGTCGATTCATCGATCCAGCCGAGGCCGTAAATCGAGGCGTCGGCGATGTGGGCGACGCGCTCCGGCCTGACGCTGTCATCGGCGATGCCGGCCCTCAGGCGCATGATGTCGCCGAACGGCGTGCCGAAATAGACCATGCCGTCGGGCGAAACAGCGATGCCGCGCGCCACACCGGCGCCGCCGACCGGGTAGATGTCTGCAGCGCGCAGGGCGTCATTCGGCTCTGTGGCAGCGGTCAGTGGCGGCGTGGGCGCTTCATCCCAGCGGACAGGATCGATCGGCGAGGGCCACATCAGCCAAAGGATGAGAAATGTGACCAGGATGCCGAAGGGGATGGCGAGGTATCTGAAAATCATGAGCGGTCAGTTTTCCCCACATCGTAAGGGCTCAATGGCCCGTCAATGCATTATCCAGCCGCCATCTGGCGGTTGCGCGATTGAATAATGCATCGATTAGGGTAGCGAAATACTTACTGAAATCAGCGGACCGGCGTGCTGAGGCCGTAGGCGAAGAGTTTTTTCAGCGTATCTTGCACCTGATCCTCCGGCAGATCCGGGAAGCTGCTGTCAGAGATGTCTCCGCCATCGAGCAGTATCTGCAGTCCGGGCTCGGCTGCAGCCGGGAACCGGACCTCGCCGCCTGCGGTGATGATGACGATCTCGTCGCCATCCTCGGCCAGACGCCAGGGCACGAGCGGCCGCAGGCGGTAGCGTTGTCCCGCCTTGGTCGGCGTGTCGAAATTCACGATGGTTCCGCGCGTATTCGGCGTCCGGGACCGGATGAAGTTGTCGACGAACAGGTCGAAGGACGAATCGAGATCCGCCTCACTGGCGAGGGCTGCGACCAGGCTCTTGAACTGGGCCTCGGCATGGCTGCGGTCGTACTCGGGTTGGGCGAAGCCGACGGGCAGGGCGCGCCGGAACTCCGGACGCCGCAGGGCGACCTCGGAGACGACCTCAAGCATCAGGTCGGCCCAGGTCTTGACGATCAGGCCGACGGTGATGTGCAGAGAGACATCATGGCCGTGGGTTGAGGCATCATGCATCAGCCCGCGTGGCACGTAGGCACATTCCCCGGCGTGCAGGACAAATTCCTGTACCGGTTCGCCCACTTCATGGGCGCCGGGCTGAAAGCCTTCACCGCGATATGGGTTCTCGACCGGCGTGTCGTACAGACGCCAGGATTTGGATCCCTCCACCTGCAGCACGAAGACGTCGTGATCGTCGTAATGGGTCTTGAAGCCCTGGGCGTCCGGCGGCGTCAGATAGATATTGGTCTGGACGTGACAGGACAGCAGGGATTCGATTGAGCGGGTGAAGCCGGCGAGTGTCGGGTCGACCTGATGCAGCTGCGGCAGGACAATGGTGGCACCCTGCTGGAAATTCCGCGCGACGGCGCCGCGGTCGATCATGCCGCTCTCGAAACTGTAGTCGGCGCGTGAGATCGGCGGGTCCGAGCGGGCCATGTCGAGTGTGCCGGGCTGGAAATCCATTCCCGAAATCAGGTCGTCAATCCGCTGGATGGAGAGCAGGGGCCGGTAACGGCCCGGCTCGTTCCGGTGTGCGACGAAGGCCTTCTTTTCGTGGTAATCGGCGAAGAACTCTTCCGGTTTCATTGGGTCGAGCAGGTATCCGAGTACATCCTGCATCCACTGTTGGTCGCTCATTGGTCCCCGCTTGTTCCCGATCGCGCCTTGCATCGGAATCTTACATGTTTCTGGTTGTCCTGCATGCACTCCAGGTGACGGTGCAGGCGATGATGGCAGGTTTGACGGGCAGGGCGTTGCGGCCCTGCCCGTTCAATATCCTGGCCAGTTGAATCAGTGTCCGCGGCCGCGCCCGACGGGATCGGCATAGCTGCCGGTATCGCTGTCGGTTACATTGCGGCCTCGGCCGCTACGTCCACGTCCCCGGCCGACCGGGTCGGCATAGCTGCCGCTGTCATTGTCGGTGACGCCGCCACCGCGACCACGGCCAACCGGATCGGAATAGGCTCCGGTGTCGCTGTCAGTGACGCCGCTATTGCCACCGCGGCCACGGCCCGGCGGGTCGGCATAGCGGCCGGAATCGCTGTCGGTCACGCGGCTGCCGCCGCCGCTTCCGCCGCGTCCACGGCCAACCGGATCGGCATAGCTGCCGGTATCACTGTCAGTGATGCCGCTGCTGCCGCGACCGCGTCCGACCGGATCGGCATAATTGCCGGTGTCGCTGTCGGTCACGCCGCCGCCACGTCCCCGGCCGACGGGGTCGGCATAGCTGCCGGTATCGGCATCGGTGATGCCGGCGCCACGGCCATAGCCGACCTGGTCGGCATAGCGGCCGGTATCGCTGTCGGTGACACCGCGGCCACCATAGCCGCCGCCACCACCACCGACCGGATCATACGGGTCGGCATCGGTGTATCCGGTTGTCGCGCAAGCAGAAACAACGCCGGTTGCGCCGACCGCGAGCGAAGCTCCGGCGACACGGGTCAGGAATGAACGTCTGCTCAGTTTGCCACGTTTGGCCATTGCATGATCTCCCTCACGAGAAGGTTGGGCGTAAAGAAATTTGGGCGGGCCGCATGGTGCGGCCCGCCCGCAAATTCAGTCGCGAGCAATGGGCTCAATAGCCCGGGCGGCCACGGCCACCGGGATCCGAGCATCGACCGGAATCGCTGTCAGACGTGCCCTGGCGGACCGGCCCACGGCCACGTCCACCTGGATCGGCACAACTGCCGCTATCGCTGTCAGTGAAGCCGCGCTGTCCGCGACCATTGCCGACCGGATCATTCGGATCGGAATCCGTGAGACCGGTTGTGTTGTTCGGGCGACCGCGTCCGCGTCCGGCCGGGTCGGCATAGCTGCCGCTGTCGCCGTCGGTTACGCCTGTGCGTCCGCCGCGACCGCGATTGGCCGGGTCGGCATAGGCGCCGGTGTCGCTGTCGGTAACGCCGGTATTGCCGCGGCCACGTCCGGCCGGGTCAGCATATCTGCCGGTGTCGCTATCGGTATAACCTGTGCTGCCGCGGCCATAGCCGCCGCGATCCGCATTGGACCCGCTGTCGCTGTCCGTCATGCCGGTGCGTCCGTACCCGGCGCGATCAGCGTGGCTGCCGGTATCGCTGTCGGTACGGCCAGTATATCGTTGCGCTTCAGAACCGCCGGTGACGACGGCCGCTGCGCCGGTTGCGACTGCCGCGCCCGCCACGCTCGTCAGAAACGAGCGGCGGCTCAGCTTTCCCTTTTTTGCCATGCCAAATATCCTTTGAGATGAAGTCCGGCGCCTCCCCAGGGGCCGGTATGCTATCCCTCGCATGAAGGACGGGTCCGGACGCGCAGGCGCCCGGACCCGCAAATGACTGGCTTAACCGCCGCGTCCGCGACCGGCCGGATCGGAGCAGCTGCCGCTGTCGCTATCCGTATAGCCGGAGTTGCCGCGACCATGGCCGCCGGTGTCGGCGCAGGCGCCGCTATCGCTATCCGTGTAACCGGTGCTGCCGCTGCCGTGACCAGCTTGGTCCGCATAGCTGCCCGAATCGCTGTCGGTGATGCCGGTGCGTGCATTGCCCGCAGAATCGGAAGGATCCGCATCGGAGCTGCGCTGCAGCATCGTTGCGCCAGCGACGGTCGCGACAGCGCCGACGGCGACCGTGCCGCCTGCAACGCGCGTCAGAAATGAGCGACGGCTCATCTTGCCTTTTTTGGCCATTTTGAAATTTCCCCTTTTATACCAACGAACCCTGCGTTCGCGATGGTGCATAATGGCTATTACTGTAGCCGTGAGGCCGGATACCGGTCAAACAATACTGCGGATTATTAAAATAAGGTTTTTCAGTTGGTTAGCCAAAGTTTTTGCGATCAATTCGCATGAAATTTGAGACTGCGAAGCGCTCGCAGAAAAATTGTGCCGGAGTTGATCGCCGATGCGGACATTTCAGATCGGCAATTTTGCGTTCACCTCTTGTTCTTTTCTTTGGGTGAATGGTAAACCCTTGATCAAAGGCGGGCCTTGTTGTGAGCATGATTCGAATTCTGGGAATTGACCCCGGCCTGCGCCGAATGGGATGGGGCGTGATCACTGTGGATGGCAACCGCCTCGCGGCCATCGCGCACGGTGTTGTGACGCCGCCGACTGATGCCCCGCTCGCAATGCGTCTCAATCACATCTTTGACGCGGTGACCGAACTGGTCCGGCTCCATCATCCCGACGAATCCGCGATCGAGGAGGCTTTCATGGCCAATAATGCCTCATCGGCATTGAAGCTGGGGCATGCCCGCGCCGCGGCCCTGCTGGCGCCGGCCCAGGCGGGTTTGCCCGTGGCCGAATACGCTGCCCGCCTGGTCAAGAAATCCGTGGTCGGCACCGGTGCCGCCGACAAGGCCCAGATTGCGGCGATGGTCTCCGTCCTGCTGCCGGGCACCAAGGCCACGGCCGATGCAGCCGATGCGCTGGCCATCGCCATCTGTCACGCCCATCATCGCAGGGCACGAAGCATCGGGAGCGTCGCATGATCGGGATGTTGAAAGGGGTCGTCGAGGCCCTGGGCGCCGAGGAGGCGGTGATCGACGTCAATGGTGTCGGCTATCTGGTCGGCGCCGGGGCGCGGACGCTGTCGCGGCTGGAGCCAGGGCAGGCGGTGGTGCTGCATATCGAGACCCATGTCCGTGAGGACGCCTTCAAGCTCTATGGCTTTACTGATGATCTCGACCGCGCCTGGTTTGTCCGCCTGCAGGAAATCCAGGGCGTTGGCGCCAAGGCGGCGCTCTCCATTCTCGATGTGCTGCCACCGCACGAACTCGCCAATGCCACGGCGCTCGGTGACAAGGCCGCCTTCGCCCGCGCCAAGGGTGTCGGCCCCAAGCTGGCGACCCGTATCGCCACCGAGCTCAAGGACAAGGCGCCACCGCTCGGCCGCAGTTTCTCCATTGGCCTGCCCGTCCACGATGAGGCGGGAACCGCGCCGGACGCACCGGCGCAGCAGGCTGTAACGCCATCAGCTGGCGCGGCTCGCGATGATGCCGTCTCGGCCCTCCTCAATCTGGGCTATCCGGAGAGCATCGCCCGCCAGGCCGTTGCGACGGTGATGCGCGATGCCGGGGCCGATGCCCCGATCTCCGACCTGATCCGTCTGTCGCTGCGCGTGCTGGCGCCATGAGGTCGGCGCAGCCGGTCATTGCTGCCCGCGGGCAGATCAGGCTAAACCCGGTGCATCATGACTGACGCCTTCCCGGACCCCAATGCCGACCGTCTTGTCGACCATGCGCCGCAGCCGGGCGATAGTCGCGACAAGGCCCTGCGTCCGCTCTCTTTTGATGATTTCGTCGGCCAGAAAGCCTCAATCGCCAATCTGAAAGTCTTCGTGGACGCCGCCCGCCGACGTGAGGAAGCGCTCGACCATGTTCTGCTCTCCGGCCCACCGGGGCTGGGCAAGACGACCCTGGCCCAGATTGTCGCTCGCGAGATGGGCGTCGGTTTTCGCGCCACGTCGGGTCCGGTGATCGCCAAGGCTGGTGATCTCGCGGCCATCCTGACCAATCTCGAACCGCGCGATGTTCTTTTCATCGACGAGATCCACCGCCTGCCGCCCGTCGTCGAGGAAATCCTCTATCCGGCGATGGAGGATTACTGCCTCGATCTGGTGATCGGGGAGGGGCCTTCGGCGCGCACCGTGCGGATCGAGCTGCCGCCCTTCACCCTGGTGGGCGCCACCACGCGCGCCGGCCTGCTGGCCAATCCACTGCGCGACCGTTTCGGTGTGCCCGTGAGGCTGGAATTCTATGACGAGGCCGAGCTCGGCCTGATCGTCAGCCGCGCCGCCAACAAGCTGGGCATCAATGCCAGTCCCGACGGTGCCCGCGAAATCGCCCGCCGCGCCCGCGGCACGCCGCGCGTTGCCGGGCGGCTGCTGCGCCGGGTGCGCGATTTCGTTGAAGCCGATGGCAGCAATGAAATCACCGCCGAAACCGCCGACAAGGCCCTGCGGCGCCTGGAAGTCGATGCCCTCGGGCTCGACAGCCTCGACCGTCGCTACCTCAAGGCCCTGATGATGAGCTTCGCCGGCGGTCCGGTCGGCGTTGAAACCCTGGCGGCGGCACTCGCCGAAGCGCGCGATGCGCTGGAAGATGTCGTTGAACCCTTCCTGATCCAGCAGGGCTTCCTGCAACGCACGCCGCGCGGCCGCGTCGCGACAGCGCGCGCCTGGGAGCATCTCGGGCTCACACCGCCGGCCGCACCGGCGACCGGGCCAGCCAGCCTGTTCGGGAAGTGATGCCATGACCGATCCACTCCTCCCCACCTCTGGCGCCTTCGGTGCCGACCGCATCCATCGCCTGCCGGTGCGTGTCTACTACGAGGACACAGATTTTTCCGGCGTCGTCTATCACGCGCGCTATCTGCATTTCTTCGAGCGTGGCCGGACCGACAGCCTGCGCTGTCTCGGTATCAGCCATACCGAGCTTGCCACCCGGGCCGATCCGCTGGCGCTGGCCGTGCGGCGGATGAATGTCGAATTCGTGCGGGCGGCCAAGGTCGATGATGCACTGGTGGTCGAGACCATCTACCGGCCGCAGCAGGGGGCGCGCATGATGCTCGACCAGGTCCTGCGGCGCGGTGACGAGATTATCGCGACCGCGACCGTCCAGGCGGTTTGCATGGATCCGGCGGGCCGCGCCAAACGCCCGCCGAAGTCCATGGCGGAGGCCTGGCTCCCTTTCGTGATTTCTGAAGCCTGACGCTACCGGCTGCAGAAATAAATCAGCAAATTTTGAAATTGCAGTCCGCGAAGGCTTGAATTGGCGGCGATCTGCGTTGAGGGTCTGCGACGAAATTGCTGGCAGGGACGCCTGATCATCTGAAATTTGCCGCAATCGGGCGCCATAGCGCTTGGCTTGCGTCAGATGAGCCGGGCCTGCGATGGCCCGCAATGTGAATAATCGTGCGAAAGCCAACCGCCCCGCGTGTCGTGCCGGGACGCAAGTCGAGGAAATTTTCATGGATGCAACTGTTGTAGACGTGGCGCAGGCGGTCGAGGGCTTCAGCTTTCTCGCCCTGTTCCTCCGCGCCGACTGGGTCGTGAAGGGCGTGATGTGTGTTCTTGCCTTCATGTCGGTCTGGTCCTGGGCCATCGCCATCGACAAGTCGCTGCAACTGCGCAGCCTGCACGCCAAGGCGCGGGTCTTTGAACGGGAATTCTGGTCGGGCCGCTCGCTGGACGCACTGGCCGACCAGTTTGCCAAGAATGCGCGCGAACCCTTCAGCCGCGTCTTCGCGGCCGGGCTGCGCGAATGGAAGGGCGCCCATCCGGGCGGCCGCGTCGCCAAGGCTGCCGGTGCCGAAGCCGGCCGTCAGCTGACCGATACCGAAAGCGGCCTCGGCGTGCTTGCCACCATCGCCTCCTCGGCACCTTTCGTCGGTCTGTTCGGTACAGTCTGGGGCATCATGAATGCCTTCCGGGCCATCGCGGCCTCGCAGGACACCAATCTCGCAGTCGTCGCCCCGGGTATCGCCGAGGCCCTGTTTGCCACCGCGCTGGGCCTGCTGGCCGCCATCCCGGCGGTGATCTTCTTCAATACGCTCTCGGCCAACCTGGCCAAGTACGGATCGCGCCTCGATGGCTATGTCGACGAATTGTCGGCACTCGCTGACCGCGACGAGCATTGAGCGATGGCTGCTTCTCTCGATAACGGCCGTTCCGGCCGCGGGCGCTCCAAATGGAAGCCAAAGGCGGAGATCAACGTCACGCCTTTTGTTGACGTCATGCTGGTCCTGTTGATCGTCTTCATGATCACCGCACCGCTGCTGACCGTCGGCGTGCCGGTCGACCTGCCGCGCACCGAGGCGCGCAATCTGCCCGCCGGCGAGGAACCGCTGACGATCTCCATCACCACCGATGGCGAGATCTACCTGCAGGAAACCGTGGTCACGCTCGAAGAGCTGGCGCCGCGCCTGACAGCGATCGCCGGTACCGGCTATGCCAGCCGGATCTTCATTCGCGCCGATGACGGTGCGTCCTATGGTGATGTCGCCCGGGTGATGGCGCGGGTCAATGCGGCCGGCTTCACCAATCTGGGTCTCGTCACGGACCCGATAGAGCGATAGCGGTCGGCGCGTGCGTGGTTTCATCCTCTCCCTCTTTGTGCACGTCGGCATTATCGCCGCGGGGCTGATCTATCTGCCCCGTGCCGCGCAAATGTTCGATGTCGCGCCGATCATTCCGATCGACATCGTGACCCTGGGCGAGATGACCAGTGTCCGCGCCCGGGCCCCGGAGCCGGTACCGGAACCGGAGGAGGCGGTCGAGGAAGCCAGTATCGAGGACGAAATCGCGGCGCCGCCACCGCCTCCCGAACCGGAGCCGGAGCCTGAGCAGGTCGCGGAAGTGATCGATGCCGAACCGGAGACCGTGCCCGAGCCCGTGACCCCCGAACCCGAGCCTGAACCGGAACCGGAAGAGCCCCCGGCACCGGTGCGCCAGCCACCGCAGCGTATCGTGCAGCCGCCGGAAACCCGTCCGGCCGAGCCGTCCCTGGTTGACCTGCTGGGTGATCTCGAGCGCCAGGTCGCCGAGGCCCGTCAGGATGCCGGCGCGCCCGACCAGGGTTCCGAGCGGAGCGCTGTCGGAAGCGGTGCAACGGACACCGCCGATCTGGCGACGCTGATCCGGTCGCAGACCTATCGTTGCTGGCGCACGGTGGCGGATATGCCCAATCCCGAGAATCTGGGCGTCATCGTCGAGGTCCGCCTCAATCGTGATGGCAGCCTGTCCGGCCCGCCGCGCGTGAAGGATCTGGGCCGTATCCAGGCCTCGGGCAATTCGTTCTGGCTCACCGCGGCCGAGCGGGCGCAGACGGCCGTTCTCGATTGCGCACCCTACAGCCTGCCCGCCGACCGCTATTCGCAGTGGCGCCTTATAGAAGTCAATTTTCACGTCGATCTTGCGGCCGGTTAGTCCGCAGTCCTGGAGTTTGAGATCATGACCCGAGTATTCCGAGCCATTTCCGTTCTCCTCGTGAGCCTTGTGTTTGCGACGGCAGCCACGGCGCAGGAGCCGCTGCGCGTCGATGTCACGCAAGGCAATCTCGACCCCTTGCCGGTGGCGCTGCCCGATTTCATCGGCGCCAGCGACGAGGCTGCGATGCGCGGCGCCGACATCACCCGGGTCGTGACAAATGACCTGGCCAGTTCCGGCCTTTTCGCGCCGGTCGATCCGGCGGCCTATATCGAGGAAATCGAGAATATCGACCTGCGCCCGCGATTTTCCGACTGGCGGGTGATCAATGCCTCGGCGCTGCTGGCCGGCCGTGTCACCATCCAGGATGATGGCCGTCTTCTGGTCGCCTTCCGGCTCTGGGATACGCGCCTGGAAGACCAGCTCCTGGGCCTGCAATTCGTGACCGCGCCGGAGAACTGGCGCCGTGTCGCCCACAAGGTTGCCGATGCCGTCTATCAACGCCTGACCGGTGAAGCCGGCTATTTCGATACCCGCATCGTCTACGTCTCCGAGGGCCGTGGCAGCGAGGACGAGCCGGTGCGCCAGCTCGCGATGATGGACCAGGACGGGGCCAACCCGTCCTTCCTCACAGATCGCTCCTACATGGCGCTTCTGCCCAACTATTCGCCCAACACCCAGGAGATCACCTATGTCTCCTTCATCGAGGGCCAGGCGACGACCTATCTCTACGATCTTCAGACCGGCCGTCAGGAAGCCCTGTTCGCCTCTGGTGGCCGTGGTGCCGCGTCACAGGTCAATCCGGACGGCCAGAGCCTGTCGGCGCGGTTTTCGCCGGATGGGTCCCAGCTGGCCGTCTCGATCGAGACGCGGGGTGGGCATGACATCCACCTGTTCGATCTGCGGACCCGCAATCTGGTCCGTCTGACCGATCACCCCGCTGATGATGTCGAGCCGTCTTTTTCGCCTGACGGTCAACAGATTGTGTTCTCCTCCGCGCGTGGTGGCGGTTCGCAATTATATGTCATGAATGCTGATGGCACCGATGTGCACCGCGTCAGCTTTGGCGAGGGCCGGTACACGACTCCTGTGTGGTCGCCGCGGGGCGATCTGATCGCGTTCACCAAACAGAGCGGCAACCAGTTTTCGCTCGGTGTGGTAAGGGCCGACGGCTCGGGCATCGAGCGAATTCTCTATGAGGGCTACTACGTCGATACTCCGGCCTGGTCGCCGAATGGCCGGGTGCTGTTGTTCACGCGGGGCGAAGGCCGCAGCAATGGCACACGCTATGAAATCTGGAGTATCGACCTGGCCGGATTCAATCTCCGGCGGCTGGCAACGGGCGGTATGGCGTCGGATCCGGCGTGGTCGCCCTTGATTGAATAGCAGATATCTGCGTAACGTTTCGCCCGCAGCCTGGCGCCAAGGGGATTTCATCCTGATTGCGACGTGTTGTGTGTGCAGGGGAGAACACCAAGCGCCATACCGGGCTTGGTCGGATGAAGGTGTACCGTCATGAGAATGAAATTTTTTGCCATTGCAGCGCTCGGCGCATTTGCCACCGCCTGCGCCTCGACGCCGCCGGTGCAGCAGGAAACTGCTCCGATCGCGCAGCCGCAGGTCCAGCCGCAGGCTGATCCCTACCGGCCCTCCGGCCCGATTGCCGGTTCGGTCCAGGACTTCGTCCAGAATGCCGGCGACCGCGTCTTCTACGGCTATGACCGTCACGATCTGACGCCCGAGGCTCGCGAGACGCTGCGCCGCCAGGCCGCCTGGCTCGCCAGCTATAGTGGCACCCGCATCCTCATCGCCGGCAATTGCGATGAGCGCGGCACGCGTGAATACAACCTGGCTCTCGGCGCACGCCGGGCCAATGCCGCGCGCGATTACCTGATCAGCCAGGGTGTTGATCCTTCGCGGATTTCCACTGTCTCCTACGGCAAGGAACGTCCGACCTGCCGCGAATCCGGTGAGGCCTGCTGGGCTGTTAACCGGAATGCGACCACGGCGATCACCGGTGGATACACCAACTGATCGTGAGTCAGGTCCCGGAATAAAGAGACGCCCGTGGCCACCATGTCACGGGCGTTTTCCTTTGATACGCGGCAAGCCCTGCCAGACGGGGCGAACGCCGTAATTTTGCCGTCCTCTTGCATTAGGTCCGCATCATGATCCGATCTCTTTGTCTCTCCGCCCTGGCCGCCACATTGCTTGTGGCCGCTCCCGCTCACGCCCAGTCCCGCCGGGAAATGACCGAGCGCATCGATGCGACCGAAGTGCGTATCGGCCGGCTCGAAGAGAGTTTCCTGGCCGGTGATCCTGTCGCCGACACCCTGATGCAACGCCTCGACGCCCTCGACTACCAGGTGCGCGAGATGACCGGCGAGATCGAACGCCTCTCCTTCGAGAACCGGCAGCTGCGCCAGCAGGTCGAACAGCTCCAGCGCCAGCCCCGGACTGTGGAGCCCGCGCCGGTCGCTGCCGGTGCTGTCGCGCCTGATGACGAGGCCGCCGCCTGGATGCAGGACGGTCTCGACCGTGCCGCCGATGGCGACGATCCGGCCAATCTGGCCGTGGTCAATCCTGACGATCCCTTCGCCGGGGAACGCGCTGCAGCCACGGGCGTGCTCGGTGGTGCGCCGCGGGCGCCGGCGCTGCCTGCCGCCGACCCGTCCGCGATCTATGACGATGCCCGTGCCCGGCTGCTTGATGGCGATTTCGACGGTGCCCAGGCCGGTTTCGAGACTTTCGTGACCGATCATGGCGATGATCCCCGTGCCGGTGAGGCCTGGTACTGGCTGGGAGAAACCTTCTTCGTCCGCAATGATTTCACCCAGTCTGCCGACGCCTATATCGCCGCCCTGCGGGCCCAGCCGGAGGGCGCGCGCGCGCCGGACGCGCTGGTGCGTCTGGCAGCGTCGCTGCACGGGCTCGGCCGCACCGAGGATGCCTGCAGCACGCTGGCCCGCTTCGGACGCCAATTCCCCAATGCCTCGGCCGCTTCGCGTGACCGGGCAAGCCGGGAATCGGTTCGCGCCGGCTGCCAGTGACAGCGGGCGCGGCACTTCCCAAACGACTGCATGCATGGCTCGATCAGGCGCATCCCGGATCGGGGCCGATCGGTCTGGCCTATTCCGGCGGCGGTGATTCCCATGCCCTGCTCTGTCTCGCTGCGCAGTGGGCCAGCGCGCGCGGGGTTGTCCTGCATGCGCTGACCGTCGATCACCAGCTGCGTCCCGAGAGCGGCGACGAGGCCGAACGGGCCCTGGAGGCTGCACGCAGGCTCGGTGCCGAGCGGGTCCTGTTGCGCTGGACCGGCGACAAGCCATCCACGGGTATCCAGGCCGCCGCGCGCCAGGCGCGGCATGTCCTGCTGGCGGAAGCCTGCCGGGTCCGCAAGATTGATCAATTGCTTCTGGCGCATACGCTCGATGACCAGGCCGAGACTGTGTGGATGCGGCTGCAGGCCGGCGGTGGCTGGCGTGGCTGTGCCGCGATGGCGCCACGCGCCGCTTCACCGGTCTGGCCCCAGGGGCGCGGCATTGTACTCCTGCGGCCCCTGCTCGATGTGCGCCGGGCGGAGCTTCGCGACTATCTGACCGGGGCGGGCGAAGGCTGGATCGAGGATTCATCCAATACCGATCCGCGCTATACAAGAATTGCCGTGCGCCGGCGTCTGGCAAGGCTGGAACCGGCGGGCCTGCAAATCGACCGGTTCACCGGCTGGAGCCGCGATATCGCGGGCATTGAGCGCAGCGAGCGCAGTGCCGCTGCGGCGCTGGGTGAGACAGCTGTCCGCTTCCATTCCTGGGGTGGGGCGGAGCTGGACGTGGAATGCCTGGCCCGTGCCGCACCCGTGATCCGGAGCCGTCTGGTCGAGGCGGTGACCCTGGCGCTGTCAGGCCGTGCCGATACGCCGCGCCGGGCCGCGCTGGACGGGCTGGTTGATGCCCTGCTTCGGCGGCGCGCCGGCAGTGCTGCCGGCGTGCAGACCCTGCAGTGGCGCGGTGCGAGCTGGATCATTCGCGACCCCGGCGCCGTCCTCGGGCGGGTCGACCGGCCAGGCCGCAAATCCTTCCCGGTGCTGCAAAATTCCGTGCTGGTCTGGGATGGTCGTTACGAGATTGAAACCTCCGGCGTGAATATCATCGCCGAACCTTTGGGCAAGGGGTATAAGGGAGTTGGTGATCGCGCCGATCTGGAGGCCATTCCGGGCCTGGCGCGAAGCGGTTTGCTGACGCTGCGTTCCCGGGGCGAGGTGTTGGCTATTGCCGGTGTACGGCATCATCCTCAACTGAGGATCGTGCCATTGATGGCGCAGAGGTTTCAAAGCCGCCTGCTCTATGATGCGCCACCAAAACAGGGTGTGAGCCAACCGGCTCCGGCCTGACAGGGCTTGCGGGCTGCGCCTGTGACTCGCACTTCGCGCCCTGAGTGCCCATATCTGGTCTCAGATGACCGCTAGATTGAACGGATGATCCGCATGCAAACGAGAAATATCCTGATTTGGGCCGTTGTGTTCGTGCTGTTGCTGGCACTTGTGCAGCTCGTCAGCCGTTCCGGCGAAGCCGTCGCCCCGACCAGTCAGGTGACCTATTCGGAATTTCTCGGCCGTGTGGAACGCCATGAAATCTCGTCGGTGACGATCCAGGGCGACACCATCCGTGCCGAGAGCGGTACCGGTCAGACCATCGAGGCCATGCTGCCGCCGCAGGACAACCAGACGGTTGAGATTCTGCGCGAAGCCGGCATCAATATCGATGTCGAGCCGGTCGATACGGACGGTAATTTCTTCGTCAATATCCTGATCAACTACTTCCCCTTCCTGCTGCTGATCGGTGTGTGGATCTTCTTCATGCGCCAGATGCAGGGCGGCGGTCGCGGCGGTGCGATGGGGTTTGGCAAGTCCAAGGCCCGGCTGCTGACCGAGACCCATGGCCGCAAGACGTTTGAGGACGTGGCCGGTGTCGATGAGGCCAAGGAAGAGCTGCAGGAAGTCGTCGAATTCCTCAGGGATCCGAGCAAATTCCAGCGCCTCGGCGGCAAGATCCCCAAGGGCGTTCTGCTCGTTGGCCCTCCGGGTACCGGCAAGACCCTTCTGGCCCGCGCCGTGGCCGGCGAAGCCAATGTGCCCTTCTTCACGATCTCCGGGTCTGATTTCGTTGAAATGTTCGTCGGTGTTGGTGCCAGCCGGGTCCGCGACATGTTCGAACAGGCCAAGAAGAACGCGCCCTGCATCATCTTTATCGACGAAATCGATGCTGTTGGCCGCTCGCGCGGTGCCGGTATCGGTGGCGGCAATGATGAGCGCGAACAGACGCTGAACCAGCTCCTGGTCGAGATGGACGGGTTCGAGGCCAATGAGGGCGTGATCCTGATCGCCGCGACCAACCGTCCCGACGTGCTCGATCCGGCGCTGATGCGTCCGGGCCGTTTTGACCGCGAAGTCGTGGTCGGCAATCCCGACATCATCGGCCGCGAGAAGATCCTCAAGGTTCACATGCGTGATGTCCCGCTGGCGACCGATGTTGATCCGCGCGTGATCGCGCGTGGCACACCCGGTTTCTCCGGGGCTGACCTCGCCAATCTGGTCAATGAGGCCGCCTTGCTGGCCGCGCGCCGCAACAAGCGTGTCGTCTCGATGGCCGAATTCGAGGATGCCAAGGACAAGGTCATGATGGGCCCCGAGCGGCGCTCGATGGTCATGACCGATGAGGAAAAGAAGCTCACCGCCTATCACGAGGCCGGTCACGCCCTTGTCGGCCTCAACATGCCGCAGCATGATCCGCTGCATAAGGTCACGATTATCCCGCGTGGCCGTGCTCTGGGCGTCACGTTCAACCTGCCGGAATCCGACCGGTTGAGCTATACGCGCCAGTATTGCGTCTCCCGACTGGCTTCCATGTTCGGCGGGCGGGAAGCGGAAATCATCGCCTTCGGTCCGGAAAACGTCACCAATGGCGCCACCAGCGACATCCAGCAGGCGACCAGCATGGCCCGGGCCATGGTGATGGAATGGGGCATGTCCGAGAAACTCGGCCGCGTGCGCTACCAGAACCAGTCTTATGAGGCGCCGAATATCTCGCCCGATACGGCCGAATTGATCGACAAGGAAGTCCGCACTCTGATCGAGGAAGCCGAGACCACGGCGCGCCGCATCCTGACCGAGCATCGCAAGGAACTCGATGTGCTGGCCGAAGGCCTGCTGGAATTCGAGGTCCTGACAGGCCAGGAGGTCCGTGACCTGCTCGACGGCAAGCGCCCGACGCGTCCCGACGAGCCGGCCGCACCATCTTCGCCGCCGCCGGCAAGTGCCGTCCCGACGACTGATGACGGCCCGGCGATCGATCCGGAGCCGCAAGGCGCCTGATCCGGTCATTGAACTGAGTAATGAAAGCTCCCGGTGTCTCGCATCGGGGGCTTGTTCTTGCCTGACAGGCGCAGCAGTGCGCGCTGCGCGTCTTGCCATTCCGATACGGGCGGACTAGCACGGCAGGATGCGCAATATCCGATCCCGCCGCCAGTCCGGCATCCCCTTCATCATGGGCGTTCTCAACGTCACCCCCGACAGTTTTTCCGATGGCGGTGATTTCATCGACCAGCACGCCGCCGTCGAGCGCGGGCTGGAGATGCTGAAGAATGGCGCCGATGTCATCGATATCGGTGGCGAGTCGACGCGGCCCGGTGCTCAGCCTGTCGATGCGGCCGAGGAGATGCGCCGCGTCATCCCGGTGATCAAGACCCTGCGCGAGCAGACGGCGGCGCGTATCTCGATCGATACCTGCAAACCTGACGTTGCCCGCGCCGCGATCGGAGCCGGGGCTGATATCTGGAATGATGTCATGGCCCTCCGCGCGGAGGGTGCTGTCGCCACCGCTGCCGAACTCGGTGTGCCGGTGATCCTCATGCATATGGCGGGCACGCCCACGACGATGCAGAAGGCGCCGCAATATCGCGATGTCGTCAGCGAAGTGTGCGAATTCCTCACCGAGCGTGCCGATATCGCCATGGCCGGCGGCGTCGATGCCGGCAGTATCTGGCTCGATCCGGGGATCGGTTTCGGCAAGTCACTCGACCATAACCTCGCCCTGATGCACGATCTCGATCAGGTCATCGCCCTGGGCTATCCGGTGTTGTTCGGCGCCTCACGCAAGCGCTTCATTGCCGCAATCGATGACGGCGCCGACGAGACCGAACGGCTCGGCGGCTCGCTCGCCGCCGCCCTGCGCGCGGCCCAGGCGGGAGCTGCCATGGTGCGCGTTCACGATATCCGCATGACTGTGCAGGCGCTGAAAGTGCAGGCCGCCATTCGCGAGGGCCGGGCATGAGCTATACCCTCTACGGCCAGCACGGCTTCGGTTCGACCTGTGTCGAGGCGGCGCTCGAACTGCACGGCATCCCCTATGATTTCGAGATCGCCGACCCGCTCGACGGCGTTGAAGGTCTGGCGCGGGTCAAGTCGGTCAATCCCGCCGGTCAGGTGCCGGCGCTGATCCTGCCCAATGACGATGTCATGACCGAAAGCGCCGCGATCCTGATCTGGCTCGGCGATCTGGACGGTCAGTATCGCTGGGCGCCGCGTCCCGACGCACCCGAGCGGGCCGAATACCTGCGCTGGATGGTGTTCATGTCGTCCAGCTTCTATTCGACGCTGGCGATATCCGACGGTCCGGCGCGCTTCCACCCGGATCCGGCGACCCACAAGACCCTGCTGCACCAGGCCAATGAACGGCGCAAGCAGATGTGGCGCATCATCGACAATGCTTTCAAGGGCGCGCCGAAACCCTATCTGCTCGGTGAGAAGATGAGCCTGCTCGATGTCTATGTTGCGATGATGAGCCATTGGCCGCCGCGCGGCGGCTGGTTCCTGGAACATTGTCCCAATCTGGCCGGCGCTGTGCGGGCGACGGAGAAACATCCCGTCATTCGCGAGGTTTGGCGCCGTAATTTTGATCTGGAGGTACAGGCATGATGGCCTTTTTGACCGGACCCTGGACGCTGCTGGTGATGGGCGGGATTTTCGAAATGGCCTGGGCGCTGGGCTTCAAATATGTCGACCGCCAGGCGCCACTCTGGCAGCACGCCGCCGTGCTCGCCGCCCTGGCTGCCTCGATGGTCTTGCTGTTCGCGGCGATGAAGCATCTGCCCGCCGGCACCGCCTATGCGGTGTGGACCGGTATCGGAACGCTCGGCGTCGCCACGATCGGGATCCTTGTGTTCAAGGAGCCGGTGACGATTGCGCGGATACTGTTCCTGACGCTGATCATGATCGGCATACTCGGCCTGCGGCTGAGCGGCGACGGGTCACACTAGCCGAACGGATCCTCGATCGATTTCGACGGCTCGGTGAACCAGCGCGGGCCATCGGCGGTCATGTAGAAATGGTCCTCGAGCCGGATGCCGAATTCGCCCGGCACGCAGATCATCGGCTCGTTGGAAAAACACATCCCCGTTTCGAGCGGCGTCTCGTCACCGCCGACCAGATAGGGCGCCTCGTGGATGTCGAGCCCGATTCCGTGCCCGGTGCGGTGGGGGATGCCGGGCAATTGATAACCCGGCCCGAAACCACGCGTCTCCGCTTCGGCGCGCGCCGCCGCATCGACACTGGCGCAGCTGCGGCCCAGTTGCGCGGCCTCGAAAGCCGCGAGCTGGCAGGCCTTTTCCGCATCCCAGACCTCACGCTGGCGCGCCGTCGGCTCACCAAACACATAGGTGCGGGTGATGTCGGACTGATAGCCATGCATGGCGCAACCGGTATCGATCAGCACCACATCGCCGTCCTCGAGTGACTTGGGCCTGGCGACACCATGCGGAAAGGCTGTGTCGGGCCCGAACAACACAATGCAGAAGGTCGACCCGCCCGGCGCCCCGATCCGCTTGTGGGCGGCATGGATGAATTCGGTCACTTCGGCGGTCGTGATGCCGGGCCGCAAGATAGCGCCGGCCGCCTTGTGGACTTCGATCGTCGCGGTCTTGGTTGCCTGCATCAGGGCCAACTCGGCAGCCGATTTGCGGGCGCGGGCCTGCAGGACGGCATTGCCGGCATTGCTGACGCCGCCGCCCAGCGCATCGCTGAGCCCGGTGACGGCGAAGTAGGGCGCTGCCGGATCGACTCCCAGCTTCGCACCAGAGGGCAGGAGGCTCGCAACAAGCGCGTAGGGGCTCTCATGCTCCTCCCAGCCGCTCAAGGGCGCCTCGATGCCCATATAGAGCCTGAGTGTGCCTTCCTCGAAGGCGGGGCCGACATAGGTGAGCCCGCCATCGGCCGTAACCACGGCGCCAACCAGACGTTCCGAGGCCCGCCAGCTCATGCCCGTGTAGTAGGTGAGATTGGTTCCGGCATTGAGCCAGACAGCATCGAGCCCGGCAGCGCGCATGCGCCCGGCCAGACCGGCAAGCCGCGCCCGGTGCTCGTCATGGCTGATAGGCTGGCAATCGCTCAACATCGGTTTGAGACGAGCGAGTCCTGCCTCGGCGGTCGAGCCGCCAACACCGCGTGTGAATTTCGACATGATCGAGCACTCCTTCAGACCTCCGGCCATAAAGGACTGAAGGCACGCCCGCCGTCCATGCCTTCGATCAGGCGCCCTGACGGGGATTGCCGATTGAGGGGCGTGCCCTAGCGCGCGGCCTGTTGCGTCGACGCGTCGTCAAACAGATGGCTGATCAGATTATAGCGCACGCCCTTGGTCGTCTCCTCGACCTCATGCAGAAGGCTGGAGGAAAAGATGAAGGCCGTGCCCGGTTCGCCGCGATAGCCTTGACCGGCATATTCGCGGAAGACCAGCTCGCCGCCCTCATAGTCATCATTGAGGCTGACCGACAGCGCGAAGCGGCGGTATTTGGTGTTCGGACTGGTATTGTCCCGATGCCCCACCTTGATGCCCTCACGCGGTCCCTCATAGCGCGCCACATGCAGCAGTTCCCGGCGGGTGACCTGGAAGGCGAAGGCCTTCTGAATTTGCGGCGTGATGCGTTCGGCGATGCGCTGGTCGAGCCGGGCGAGCAGGGCCGGGTCTTTCAGCACGTGGTCGACCCGGTCCTGCCGGTGATAGTCGGAGGCCATGAACTTGTATTCAGCAGGGTCCTGCGGGTCGGGCCGGTCGACGCGAAATCCGTCAGTCGATTCGAAGCGGTCGATCAACATGCGGCACTCATCTGGGTCGAACGCGCGCGGGATGATGAGGACGGGCGGGTGACCCGGGATCCAGCCCTGCTTGTCCGCCTCCGATTCCTGCAGCTCCAGACCGCGGACGGTTTCCAGTGACTGGTCGATAGCGTCGGGATTATGATTCATGATGCGCCTGACTTGTCCGTTCGCTGAGATGACAATGATCCGGCTGGCGCCGCTCGCCTGCAGGTCATGGCCGTGCTGAGGCCCGAAGCGCGCCAGCAGTGTGCCGTTCGGATCGCCACAGATCGGCGCCCCCAGTCCGGCTTCGCGCTTGATCGCCTGGGCACTTGCCGCATCGGAGTCACTGGTTATGAAAATCAGATGCGCGCCCGCGCTTTTGATACTGGCTTCGCGACCGGCCCACGCCTTCATCCAGGCCGGTAACGCGTCATCGGTCAGCCGGCCGGTGAAAACGAGAATGAGCGGGCGCCCGGCATAGAGGTCGCTACGCAATCGGAGTGACCGGCCGGTTTCGTCGAGTGTTTCGACATCCAGCAGGAAGTCGCCAGCGGTGAGGGCCGAGACGTACCGGCCGAGCAGCGGCGTCGCTCTTTGCATCGCCGGGGTTTTGTGGCTTTCCATTCAGCCACTTTAGTTGCGTGTGCGAACTGAAACAAGCAATATGAGGCTAGAGGCGTTCCAGCACGCGTTCCAGTTCCTTCATATCATCCGGCAATTCGCTCTCGAAGCGCAGAGCCTCGCCGGTCACAGGGTGTTTGAAACCCAGGACGGCAGCATGCAGCGCCTGGCGCCGAAAATCCCGCAGGAAGGGGTCGCAGATCTCAGAACCGAGCAGGCGTCCGCGCTTGGAGCCATAGACCGGATCGCCCAGAAGGTGGCAGCCGATATGGGCCATGTGGACGCGGATCTGGTGCGTGCGGCCGGTCTCGAGGCGGCACTCGATCTTGGCGGCGAGGCCGGCGCCGATCGAGGCGTGCGGATCCTGGCCATAGCGCGCCAGGGTGACGTAATTGGTGATGGCGTGCTTGCCGGCGGTGCTGTTGGGGTCGTGCGGTACTTCAAACTTGGTCCGGTCGCGTGAGGAACGCATCAATTGCGTCTCGATACGTCCGTCCTTGGGATTGGGGGAGTGCCGGGTGAAGGCGATATAGGCGCGCTCGACCGAGTGGCGGGAGAACTGGATCGTCATTCCCTTGTGCGCCGCGTCCGACTTGGCCGCGACCATCACGCCGGATGTATCCTTGTCGAGCCGGTGGACAATACCTGGCCGCTCGACGCCGCCAATGCCTGACAGCGAGCCGGCGCAATGATGCAGCAGGCCGTGCACCAGCGTGCCGGACCAGTTTCCCGGTGCCGGATGCACCGCGAGGCCGACCGGTTTGACCAGTACGACGAGGTCATCGTCTTCATAGAGGATATCGAGATCCATCTTTTCCGGGGTCGGATCCGCGGCGACGGGGGGCGGGACAGTGAGGACATAGACCGCACCGGCCATCACCTTGGCCGAGCAATCGCTCAACACGATGCCGTTGCAGGTCAGCTGTCCGCTATCAACCAGGGTTTTGAGCCGCGACCGGGACAGGGTTTCGAACTGGGCGGTCAGCCAGCGGTCGACGCGCTGGCCGCGCGCCTCGTCATCGGCTGTCGCGGTGAGAGTGTCTTCGGGTCGATTCATGGCCGGACAGTCCCTCAGGCGTAGCAGGAATGCAACGCACGCCTTTTTGCTGCGGTGCGTCAAATACCTGTCATTGCTTTGTCGGGGAAGTGTCATATCCAGCGCGTAGGCCAAGCGGGAACCAGATATGGCTGGCTTTTCCGTACCGTGAACAGGGGACGTTCCATGACTTTCAAGGCCCATCTACTTTGCGCAGCTGCTGCGACTGCCACGCTCGCTTTTGCTGCAGGTGCTCAGGCGCAACAGTCCGAGGCAGCGTCCGCGGGCAGCCATGTCGAGGTTATCCGCGTCACGACCCAGTTCCGCGAACAATCCCTCGCTGACGTGCCGGTGAACGTCGCAGCCTTCGATGCCGAATTGCTTGCCGCGCTCGACATCCAGGATTTCGAGGATCTCGCCGCCTTCACGCCCGGCCTGATTGTGCAGGAACAGAGCCCCAACAATACCGGCTATTCGATTCGCGGCATCACCACCGATAGTGGCGAAGCGACGTCCGAGACCCGCGTTGCTGTATTCCAGGACGGTGTTTCGGTCACCCGCTCGCGCGGTTCCTATATCGAATTGTTCGATATCGAACGCGTTGAAGTCGCCAAGGGCCCGCAACCGACCCTGTTTGGTCGCGGCGCACTGATTGGCGGTATCAATATCATCCAGAACAAGGCCGATGACGAGTTCTCTGCCTCGGCCGAAATCGGTGTCGGCAATGACGGTCAGCGCGAAGCGCGCGGTCATGTCAATTTCCGACTCGCCGAGGACTACGGGCTTCGCTTCGCGCTCGTCAGCCGCGAACGTGATGGCTATATCGATAATGTCCTCGGTGGCCGTGACCTGCAGGGCCGTGACACCTGGGCTGCACGTGCCGTGCTCTCGGGCCAGCCCAATGAGCGCTTCTCATTCGATCTCGTCGCCAACTACCAGGAAGACACGCCTCCGGGGACGTCCTTCAAATCGGGCACATTCCTGGTTCCCGGTGGCGATACCAATCCGTTTACGCCTGCAGCGCTGAACTCGATCGCCGGGTTCGAGGGCGACCGGGAACTCGGCCTCGAGCGGACGGTGCGCGGCGTCACGGTGCTGGGCACCCTCGACCTCAATGACGCCTGGACGCTGTCCTCGATCACCGGCTGGCGCGATTTCGACTCGGTCGAGATATTCGATCCCGAAGGTTCAGCCCTGCCAATGGTGGTGCTCGGTGAAGACGCGACCGGCGAGCAGGCGAGCCAGGAATTCCGCTTCTCCTACGACAATGGCGGTCAGTGGACCGGCTCGGTCGGCTTGCTCGCCTTCCACGAGACCGGCACCCAGCGCATCCCGGTCGGGCTCAATGAAGCCCAGATCCAGGCGCTGCTGGCCCCGACCCTGGCGGCCGGTTTCGGTGCCAGCGTGGCGGAGCTGGAAGGTCTGCTGGCGCTCAATGGCTTTCCGGGCGTGCAGCTTGCCAACCCCTACAACCCCTTCCCCTATTCAGTGGCGGCCCTGCTGGGTCAGGGCCAGCTGGTGCCGCTGCGCGATCTTTATCTCGAAGAGGGCTCCAACTCCGGCGAGACGACCTCCTATGATATCTTCGCCGATGCCTCCTATGAGGTGAATGATCGTCTGACGCTCACCGCGGGCCTGCGCTGGACCCGCGAGGACAAGACCTCTTCCGGCTATGGCCGCAATATCGCGGGGCCGAACTTCGTCACCTTCGCCGACACCCTCATCTTGCCCGCCACGCCGGGTGGCGCGGAAGTGTCGGATTCGGGCGAGTTCGATGACTTCACCTGGCGGTTCGCCGCGTCCTACGCGCTCACCGATCAGGCCAATGCCTGGATCAGCTATGCCCGTGGGCGCCGACCCGACGTGATCTCTCTCGACAGCTCGTCGGCGACGATGTTCTCGACTTCTCCGGCGGAGATTGTCGACTCGATCGAGGCCGGGGCTTTCTGGACCTTTGGTGCCGGTTCGGTGTCGGGATCGATCTTCTATTCGGAATACGAGAATTTCCAGACCACCCGTTTCGACCCCAACCAGGTCAGTTTTGTTGTCGACAACGCCGGTAGCGCGACCCAGTACGGGCTTGAGCTGCAGGGCGAATACGCGTTCGGTGACCGGATCAGTCTCTACGCGACCTATGCCTATAACTCGGCGACCTTCGACGACACCGATGATGCCGGCAATGCCCTCGAGCTGGCGGGCAATACCTTCCGCTATGCACCGGAGCACTCCGCCTCCTTCGGTCTGAATGTGAACCTCGCCGAGGGCGATTGGGGCCGGGTGAGTTTCCTGCCGAGCTATAGCTGGCAGTCGCGCATCTATTTCGACAATGACAATGACCGGTTCGGCGGTATTCTCACCCAGGAGGCCTATGGCCTGCTCAATGCCCGCATCCGGTTCGAGACCGCTGATGAGCGCTATCATGCCGAGATTTACGGCTCCAACCTCACCGATGAGGACTATCTGATCGATGCCGGCAATACGGGCGGCTCCTTCGGTATCCCGACCTTCATCGCCGGCTCGCCACTGCTCTGGGGTGCGCGTATCGGCATGGAATTCTAGGCGCGCGCATTCGGCCGCCAAGTACAGGGGAGGGTATGCCACTCGCAGGCTTCGCGTGGGCACGCCCTCCCATGGGACTTGCAAAACCAACTGGCCTTGCTGCCGTGAACACGCAACAATCCCTGCAGGGTTGGTATAGGCAGCGGACAAACTGTCGGTACGGGAGAATGAGATGAGCAAGATCAAGCTGACGCGGCGGGCCGCGCTTATGGGCGCCGCGGGTGCCTCACTCGCAGTCGGCGCCTGCTCGCCGCGCATCGAAGCCTTTCAGCCGGCGAGCCAGGATGGCCCCTTCCGTCACGGCGTTGCCTCGGGTGATCCGGACCAGACCAGCGTGATGTTATGGACGGCCCTGACCAATGATGGCGGCGGCTATCGCGGCGTCGAGGTCGCAACCGATCCCGGATTCGAGACCATCGTGTTCGAGAGTGGCGAGGATATCCGCTATGTCATGATGCAGCCGCTGGGGACGCTGAAAATCCTGGCGACCGGACTTCGGCCGGGCCAGACCTATTTCTATCGCTTCCGTCTCGACGATGCCTATTCCCCGGTCGGGACCACGCGCACCCTGCCGGTTGGCGCGGTCGGCACCTACACGATCGGCATTTTTTCCTGCGCCAACTTCCCGGCCGGGCATTTCAATGTCTATCGCGAGGCGGCGGAAAATGGCGGGCTCGATCTCGTCCTTCACCTCGGCGATTATCTCTACGAATACGCCATGGGCCAGTATGCGACCGGCAATGCCGAGGCGCTCAATCGTGTGCCCGACCCGGTCCATGAAATGATCTCGGCGGCCGATTACGTCGCCCGCCACGCCCAGTACAAGTCCGATCCCGACCTGCAGGCCCTGCACGCCGCTGCGCCCTGGATCATGACCTGGGATGATCACGAGACGGCCAATGACAGCAATCGGGACGGTGCGGAAAACCACAATGAAGGTGAGGGCAGCTGGGATGATCGCCGCACGGCGGCCTTGCGTGCCTGGTATGACTGGACTCCTACACGCGAGCCCGAGGGCGATAATCGCCAGCGCTATGGCGCCTATGAGATCGGTGACCTGGCCACGCTGGTGATGCTGGAATCCCGCCTGACCGACCGCGACCCGCAAGTCTCGCTCGACAGTTTCCCGGTCGCGTCCGATGCCGATGACAGCGATCCGGATGTGCTGGCCGCTGTCGCCGCCTGGAAGCGCGACGTGGTTGGTGATGAGAGCCGGACCCTGGTCGGGGAGCAGCAGATCGCCGGCATTCGTGATGCCTGCGCTGCCTCGCTGGCGGCGGGCAAACCGTGGCGTATTCTCGGTAACCAGGTGATCATGGCGCGGGTGAACTTCCCGAACTTCGCGGAAGAAATGCCCGGCTGGTTGCGCTGGTACGCCACGCGCGACAGCGAGTTTGCCCGCAATTTCATCATGCGCACCCGCTTTGAAGTCCCCTTCAATCTCGACATGTGGGACGGCTACCCCGCCGAGCGCGAGCGGCTCTATGCCGCCCTGCGCGAGGTCGGTGCCGATGTCATCACCGTTACCGGCGATGTGCATTCCTTCTGGGCCAATGACCTGGTCGACAATTCCGGTCACCGGATCGGCACCGAACTGGTCGGTGCCTCGGTCACCAGCCCGTCGCCATTTTCCGGCTTTGCCGCACCGGGGGTCGATTACGGCAAGATGATGCGCGAGGCCAATCGTGATGTTGCCCAGTGCAATATGGTCGATCACGGCTTCATCAGGCTGACCCTGACGCCGAATGAGGCGCTGGCCGATTTCGTGACCGTCTCGACAATCGACAGCCGTGACTACCGCGCCGGGATCGACAGTCAGTGGCGGATGCAGCCTGCCCAGGGCGGCGAGGCTCCGGTGGCCGAGCGGGTCGGCTAGCGCGTCAGAACTTCAGTCTGAAACCGGCCCGGGCGCGCTGTGCGAGCGTGTCCGGGACACCGGCCGCACTGGCGTGAGCGGGCCAGTTATGTGCCGCCGCGAGGATATCGCCCAGCATCCGCTTGAGCTTGGCCGGCTTGATATCGGCATAGCGTCCGAAGGCCATGAGATCCTCCAGAGTGAAATCGCGGGTCTTGCCGGCCAGTGACATCTGGTGCTGGTGCGTCCACTGGCCGTCGGGATTATGGGCATAGACCACGTCGAAGGCGGGCGCGAGCCGCCATTGGCCGGTCTTGTCCATCAGATAGGCGATATTCTTGACGTGATCATCCTGGTTGCGGATGACGATATTGAGCAGGGCGCGGCGCACCTGCTGCTCAATCGCCTCAGGGCCGAGACCGAGCATGCGGATCGTCTCGATCGCCTGTTCATAGGAATAGGCGCGCGGCAGGTTGAAATCGAAATGGCGCATCGCGCAGAGCGATTGCATGTGCAGCTTGCCGCCGGTTTCGGTGCGGTCAAAGCGCCGGGTCATGAAATGGGCGCGGCCGCCTTCTTCGTGCAGGCGTGAACGGCTCATCTCGACGCCGGCCTCCAGCGCCAGCCGGTAGCAGGCATATTCCAGCCGGCCATAGCCGAGCGGGTCGGCGACTTCCTTGTCGGCATTGCCGCTGACGCCGTCGAATTTCATCAGCCAGTGGGTAAAGCCCGATCCGGTCTCGACCTGGCCGGAATTAAATTCCCCCGTGCTTTCATTCCAGGCCAGCACAGCCTTGGCGCGGGCGCCGCCAGCGGAGGTCCCGACGCGCAGGATATCGCGCAGGGCATCGCGATCATCCTCGCCATCAAGGCTTCCGCCGAGTGCTTCGCGATCCTGGATAACCCTTTGCGCCAGCTCGACCAGCGGCGCGATATCAAGCGCGCGTCCGGCCCGGCCCGGCGTTCCCCGCGAGGGCTCGAATTCCAGTGCGCCCATGCCGCGCGTGCCGGTATAGCAAAGGCGCTCGACCGAGTTGAAACTGCCGGGCGTGCGCCCCTGTTCCGCCAGCCAGCGATCGATCAGAAGATTGCCGAACTTGTCCGGCAGGCTGTCGGCGAGCAGGCCGGGTAGGCCCTTGAAGGTCTCGCGCGGCAGGGCGGGGAAATCGTAGACACCGCGTCGCAGCGGCATGGTCAGCGGGGCGACCTCGATGTGCGAGGCGGCGAATTCGGGCGTGTATTCAAACACGCCGACATCGCGGCTCGCATCCCAGACAACGGCACCGATCATCCGGCCCCACAGATTGACCTTCGCGCGCGTGTTCGGCGTTTCACCCATTGCCCGGCTCGTCATCCCAGCTCCAGGGTGCCGGGTCGCTCTTGCGGTCGCGCACGCGCAGGCGGCGCTGGCCGGTCTCGCTCATCGGGTCGAGCGGGCTGAGACTGGCATCGGGGACAAGTTCGAGAACGCGGTCGGTCAGGCCCAGGGCCCGCAAGACCCGCACCAGCGTCTCGATCGTGCCGCTGGTGCCGGCTTCGAGACGCATCAGGGTCGAGCGGGAAATCCCGGCGCTGGACGCCAGGTCCGCCTGCTTGATGCCACGCGATATCCGATAGGCCTCGATCCGCAGCCCCAGGGCTGCAATGATCTCGGAGACAGGTTGGAGGGATTCTGTGTCAGGGCTCATATCTGATACTTTACAGCGTTTATTGGCCGAAAGGTATCAGATATGACGCATTATAACAACCGATATAGAGGTGCAGATTTGACGCATTAGACTTACATTGCGCTATAATGCATCAAATTTGCGACTTTATCAGAGTCTGGCGTTTTCAGCCAGGCGCATGAAACGGTCACGCAGATTGGCGTCGGTCTTGAATTCGCCGGTAAAGGTCGAGGTGATGGTCGACACATTCGGGTGATGCACACCGCGCGTGGTCATGCACTGGTGTTTGGCGTCGATCAGGATCGCGACTCCGCGTGGCTGCATCGCCTCCATCAGCGCATCGGCGATCTGGGCGGTCATGGTTTCCTGGGTCTGCATGCGTTTGGCGAAAATCTCGACGACGCGGGCGATCTTGGAAATGCCGACTACAGCGGCCGAAGGCAAATAGGCGACATGCGCCACGCCCATGATCGGGGCGAGGTGGTGTTCGCAATGGCTCTCGACATCGATATTGGTCAGCATGACCATGTCGTCATAGCCCTGCACATCCTCGAAGGTCTTGCCGAGCGCGGCGGCCGGATCGGCGCCATATCCGGAAAACCATTCTTCCCAGGCCTTGGCGACGCGTTTCGGGGTGTCGAGCAGGCCTTCACGGGCCGGGTCATCGCCGGCCCAGGCGATCAGCGTGCGAACGGCTTCCTCGGCCTCATGGCGCGAGGGGCGGCCGGTCTCGGTGTCGGGCAGGCGAGCAGAATCAGGTGTCACAGCGTCCATCTCCATGGATCCTTTCGTTGTCGGGTCGGCTCTGCCAGCAGGGCAGATTCCGTAGTGCCGGTTTCCGGATCGGGGATGGTCCGGTGGGTGCTTTCGCAACCAAATCCGTATACCCACCGTGTCCACGCTTTCGCGTATGGAAGCATTTAGGCCTTCCCTGCGGCAATTCCAATGATATGACCGCACCCGAATGATACTTTTTTCAGCATCGACCTATTGAGCGAACGGAATTTTCCCATGGCATCCCTCACCCTTTTCGACACGATGGCCCGTCACAAGCGCCCGTTCGAACCGATCGATCCGGACCGGGTGACGATGTATGTCTGCGGCCCGACGGTTTATAATTACGCCCATATCGGCAATGCGCGTCCGGTCGTCGTGTTCGACGTCCTGTACCGTATCCTACGCCGGGAATTCGGCGTGGATCACGTCGTCTATGCGCGAAACATCACCGATGTTGACGACAAGATCATTGCGGCCGCGAAGGAGCTCGGCGAGCCGATTTCCGAGATCACGGAAAAATTCGCGGCGATCTACAATGCCGACATGGCCGCGCTGGGCGCCCTGCCGCCCACCATCACACCCAAGGCGACCGAGCATATCGGCCAGATGATCGGCATGATCCAGTCGCTGGTCTATGGTGGCCATGCCTATGAGGCGGACGGGCATGTCCTGTTCGATGTCGATTCCTACGAGAAATACGGCAAGCTCTCCAATCGTGATCTCGACGAGATGATCGCCGGCGCCCGGGTCGAAGTGGCCTCCTACAAGCGCAATCCGGCCGACTTCGTGTTGTGGAAGCCGGCTGCCGATGACGAGCCGGGCTGGGACAGCCAGTGGGGCCGCGGCCGTCCGGGCTGGCACCTGGAATGTTCAGCGATGACGGCGGCACATCTCGGTGACACGATCGATATCCATGGCGGCGGCGTTGATCTCGTCTTCCCGCACCATGAAAACGAGATTGCCCAGTCGGTCTGTGCCCATGACGGCGCGCCGATGGCCAATTACTGGCTCCATAACGGCTTTCTCACAATGGGCACCGACAAGATGTCGAAATCCCTCGGCAATGTTCAGCTCGTCCATGATCTCACGGAACGCTATTCCGGCGAGGTGCTGCGCTATGCCCTGCTGACGGCGCATTATCGCGCGCCGCTGACCTGGACGACGGATCTTCTGACCAAGACCCGCCGGGCGCTGGACCGCGTCTATGGAGTCCTGCGCCGGCTCGGCGCTGTCGAAGCGGCACAGACCGAGGCGCCCGAGGCTTTCCTTGAAGCGCTCTATGACGACCTCAACACGCCCAAGGCTCTATCGGAACTGTTCCAGATCGCCGGCGAGGCCAACAAGGCAGAAACCGGTGAAGACAAGGCCCGCGCCAAGGGCGAACTGCTCGCCGCCGGTGCCTTGCTCGGGATTGGCCAGGGCGATCCGGACGAATGGTTCGGTCTCAATGAGCTTGATGCCGCCGAGCGTACCGCGATCGATGATCTGATCGTCAAACGCCAGGTCGCTCGCGAGACCAAGGACTGGGCTGCCGCTGACGCGGTGCGCGCCGAGCTGACCGCGCTCAATGTCCAGGTCGATGACGGCCCGGAAGGCTCGACCTGGCGCAAGCTGGATCAGGCCTGATGGCGCTCACCGGCTTTAATGTCCTGGTCCAGGTCGAGGATGCGGTTGGCGAGGGCTTCGTCACCTATGGTGTCGTCGCCGCCGACAAGGACCAGGCCTGCAAGCTCGCAGCCGGCGCAGCGCAGGCGGAAGGCTTCTGGAATGTCGAGATCGACGAGGCCTGGTGTCCCGAGGGCGTGGATCCGGCCGATCTCGGCGATATCCCCGAAGTGCTGGGCCGGACCGAGCCGACCTATCTTGACGAGGATGAGCTCGACGAGGCCGATGAGCCGGCCCCGGATGATGACGAGGAATAGGGTCGCCAAAAGCATTGACGCCCCATACATGTAGTGTCACTCTTTACGTATCTCACGAAATGTGGTATGAGGCCCTGTCTTTTAATCCGGCGCGAACAGCGCCTCGACCAAAGGTCGGATTAAAAGACAGGGCCTCATCGCGTAAATGCCATTTGCGCGCCAAAAAGTTCAATATTTTCAACATGTTACTGATTCCCGTGGTTTGGTTTCTAACGACAGTTGCCGATTCGCTCGGGCAACTCTTGAACGCTTGGATTATGCACTATTTTGGCCCGTAAGCCCATGTTCAATAAGCGACTTTCTCGATATTAGGGGCGTGTTCTTCCTTGCCCGGAGGGCGCGGGCGTTTTGGAGTGTAGTGTGATGTCTGCGAGCCGCACGACATCTGGCGGCCACCAACAAAAACCCCTATATTCCCGTCAAGATGACAGACGATCTCTACTCCAACGCCGTTTTGCGGCTCGCGGCGGACATTCCGCGCATCGGACGCCTCGCGCATCCGCAAGCCTCCGTGCGCAAGGTGTCGCGCCTGTGCGGCTCGGAGATTGAACTCGACATCATCGTCCAGTCCGGCCATGTCGCCGATCTCGCCTTGCGGGTGAAAGCCTGCGCCTTGGGGCAGGCCTCGGCCTCGATCCTGGCCCGCGCCGCCGTCGGCGCCTCGCTGCGCGAACTGGAACTGGCGCGCGACAGTCTCAAGACGATGCTGAAACAGTCCGGCCCTGCGCCGCGCGGCCGTTTTGCCGAATTGCAGCTGCTGCAAAGTGCGCGTGCCTATCCGGCGCGGCACCAGTCTATCCTGCTGGCCTTCGATGCCGCCGTCGAGGCGGTGACCCGCGCGACTGCGACCCGCCTCGCAACCCCGCTGACCGGCTAGGGTTGTTCGTACCTGCCCAGCCGGCAGGATGAAGCGGACAGCCCGGAAAAAGCAGACAAACCCAACCTCATTTCAATGCGGCCGGCCGCGCGCCTCTCATCTCGACAGTGGACAGGGCGCAGTGCGGCGTTAAAAGGCTTGAATCCAAATGCGTTCGAGCGACGGGATAAACAAGGCCAAGGGGCCGATGGGATGGTTGATGGTCGGCGCGATCCGCGTCTATCAATACAGCCTGTCACCGGTTTTTTACGCCTTTGGCGTGCGGTGCCGCCATGAGCCGACCTGTTCGGCCTATGGCATCGAGGCGATCCGCGCCCAGGGTGGCTGGCGCGGCTTCTGGCTGACCTTTGGTCGGCTCGGGCGCTGCCGACCGGGTGGGAGCCATGGCTTCGATCCGGCCCCGACTGTTCGCACGCAAGTGCCCTGGTGGGCGGTCTGGCGTTTCAGATCCCGCCCGATGCTCGACACTTCGGACCCGCTTCCGCCGGCAGGCCGCGCCGACGACAAGGACGTAGACCAATGATCAATATTACGCTTCCCGATGGTTCCAGCCGCGAATTGCCCGATGGCGCCACGCCGATGGATCTGGCCGAGAACATCTCCAAATCCCTCGCCAAGGTGGCGATGTTCGCCAAGGTGAATGGAAACGACTGGGACCTGACGCGGCCGCTGCCCGGCAGCTGCTCGGTTTCGCTCGTGACGCGCAAGGATGAGGAGGCTCTCGAGATCATCCGCCACGATACGGCGCACATCCTCGCCCAGGCGGTGCAGGAGCTTTTCCCCGGCACGCAGGTCACGATCGGCCCCTCGATCGAGGACGGTTTCTATTATGACTTCGCCCGCGACGAGCCCTTCTCGACGGAGGATTTCGCCGCGATCGAAAAGCGCATGGCCGAGATCGTCGATGCCGATCTGCCCTTCGAGCGCGAGGAAATGGACCGCGATGCCGCCATCGCCATGTTCGAGAAGATGGGCGAGAGCTACAAGGCCGAGCTGATCCGCGATCTGCCCGAGAGCGAGACGATCACGATCTATCGCCAGGGCGAATGGTTCGATCTCTGCCGCGGGCCACACCTGCCCTCGACGGGCAAGATCGGCAAGGCGTTCAAGCTGATGAAGGTGGCCGGTGCCTATTGGCGCGGCGATCATCGCAACGCCATGCTGCAGCGGATCTACGGTACGGCCTGGGGCGACGACAAACAGCTCAAGGCCTATCTCTTCCGTCTGGAAGAAGCCGAGAAACGCGACCACCGCCGTCTCGGCCGCCAGATGGAATTGTTCCACTTCCAGGAAGAAGCCCAGGGCCAGGTGTTCTGGCATCCGGCCGGCTGGCGTCTCTATCGCACGGTGACGAGCTATATGCGCCGGCGTCTGGAAGCCAATGGCTATCAGGAAATCCGCACGCCACAGCTGATGGACCGGAAGTTCTGGGAGGCCTCGGGCCATTGGGACAAGTATCGCGAGAACATGTTCATCTCCTCGATCGACCAGGAAGAGAAAATCCTGGCCGTGAAGCCGATGAACTGCCCCTGCCATGTCCAGGTGTTCAACCAGGGCCAGAAATCCTATCGCGACCTGCCGCTGCGCCTGGCCGAGTTCGGCTCCTGCCACCGCTATGAGCCGTCCGGCTCCCTGCATGGCCTGATGCGCGTGCGCGGCTTCGTGCAGGATGATGCCCATATCTTCTGTACGGTCGAGCAGATCGTCGATGAGGTGAAGGCCTTCTGTGACCTGCTGAAATCCGTCTATTCCGATTTCGGTTTCGAGGAGCCGCGCGTCAAATTCGCCGACCGGCCCGACCAGCGCGTCGGTTCCGACGAGGTCTGGGACAAGGCCGAGGCGGCGCTGCGCACGGCGGCCGAGGCCTCCGGTCTCGACTTCGAATACAATCCCGGCGATGGCGCCTTCTACGGGCCGAAACTCGATTTCGTCGTCAAGGATGCAATCGGACGCGAATGGCAGACGGGCACGATCCAGTGCGATTTCAACCTGCCTGAACGTCTCGATGCCCACTATATCGGCGACGACAATGACAAGCACCGCCCGGTCATGCTCCACCGCGCCATCCTCGGCTCGCTGGAACGTTTTCTCGGTGTGCTGCTGGAAAACTACTCCGGCAAGCTGCCCTTCTGGCTGGCACCGCGCCAGGTCGTGATCGCGACGATCACTTCCGATGCGGATCCCTATGCGGAAGAGGTTCTGGCCGCCATGAAGGCCGCCGGACTGAATGCCGAGACCGATCTTCGCAATGAGAAGATCAACTACAAGGTCCGCGAACATTCGGTCGGCAAGATCCCGGTTATTGCCGTGATCGGCCGCAAGGAAGCGGAGGAGGGCACGCTCGCCCTGCGCTTCCTCGGCGAAGAGGGCAACAAGCAGGAAGTCCTGCCGCTGGCCGAGGCGATCGCTCGCCTGTGTGATGATGCCCGGGCACCGGACCTGAAGCGCGGCTGATGTGAGGCAGGCGGCACCCATGATGGCGAAGGGGCAGGGCAGGGTCGGCTGGGTGGCGGTCCTCGCCTTCGTCCTTGCCTTGCCCTGGTCCATCGCCGGTGCCGGCCTCTTGCCGCCCATGCTGGTGCTGCTGGCGATCATCGCATTTCCTGTCGATGCCAGGTTCTGGCGGCTGCGCGCCGTCTCGATGCCACTGGTGTTCAGCGGGCTGTTCCTGGCCTGGGTCGGTATCAGTTTTCTGTGGTCGCCCTATGACAATCCGGAGCAATTGCCCAAAACCCTGATCGGCATCCCGCTCTATGTCCTGCTGGCCTTGCGGATCGGCGGCCTGCGCGGCCGCTGGCAGGCCCGCACTGAGGCGGCGATGATCTTCCTGGTGATCGCGCTGGGCCTGTTTCTGTTCGCCGAGAGCCTGACCGGCGGCGCCATGACCCATGCCTTCAAGGTCGCGGTCGAGGGCTATGACGCGCTGCCCGAAGCGGATGTGATGATCTACGTCAATCGCGGGCTTGGCCATGCGACGGTACCGCTTCTGCTGCTGGCCGGACCGGCGGCCCTGATTGCCTATCGCGCCGGCGGGCTTGTCGTGGGCGTGGTCGTGATGCTGCTCGCGGGCGTCGCCGCCTTCAGCTTTGGCACCGAGGTCAATGCGGTTGCCCTCCTGCTGGGGCTGGCCGCCGCGGTCCTGACCTTCTTCTGGCCGCGGCCAATGATTGCCGGCATTTTCGGCTCCGTCGCCGGCGGGGTCATGATCGTTCCCGTGGTCCTGCCGGGCCTGATCGCGATCATGCCGCAGGCCCTGCGCGATGCCCTGCCGCTGTCCTGGGTCTGGCGGCTTGAGATCTGGACTTATGTCAGCGGTCTGATCCGCGCGAAGCCGCTCTTCGGCTACGGGCTGGACGCATCACGGCCGCTGAACAGTGAAATGGAGCTGGCGGGCTACCAGATCGAGATGCTGCCCATGCACCCGCACAATGCCAGCCTCCAGGTCTGGCTGGAGACCGGCCTGATCGGGGCGGCGCTGCTGTCCTGCGCCCTGGTCTTCCTCGGCGGACGTATCGCCAGCGCACCGCGATTGACGCGCGACCAGGCGGTCGCGGCCGCTTGGGTGCTGGTCACCTATGTATCTCTGGTTTTGTTTTCCTATGGTGTCTGGCAAGAGTGGCATCAGGCTGCCGCCGCCCTGGCGGCGACCGCTGTCCTGTTCCTCGGTGCCCGGAAGCCCGCCTGATGAGTGATTTGCGTCTTAGTGTCGTCACCGTTTCCTGGATGACCGGATCGCACCTCATGGACGCGGTCACCGCCGTCCTGGCCGCTCCTGGTGTCGACGAGTTCGTGATGGTCAGTCACGAAAACCCGCCGGAGGTGGTGCAGGGGCTGCGCAATCTGGCGGCGGCGCATCCCGAATTTGTCCTGATCGAGACGGATGCCAATCTCGGCTTCTCCAAGGGCTGCAATATCGGCGCCCGGGCTGCGAGCGGTGAGCTGGTGCTGTTTCTCAACCCCGATGCCATCCTCGCGCCAGGCTCGGCCCTGCAGCTCAAGCAATCGGCCTTGGCCGTCAAGCAGCGGCCCTGGATTATCGGCGCGCGCATTCTCAATCAGGATGGCAGCGAGCAGGCCGGCGGGCGGCGCGGCGAACTCACCCCGCACACCGCCGCCGTCAGCTTCCTGCGCCTCGACCGTCTTATACCCGGCTTGCAGAGCCTCCACTGGGAGCGCCGGGCCTTGCCCGAGGCGATGGAGCGGGTACCGACCGTGTCGGGTGCCGCCCTGATGATGCGCCAGGCGGATTTCCTCGCGATTGGCGGGTTCGACGAGCGCTATTTCCTGCATGTCGAGGATATCGATATCTGCCGCACAGTCCGTGAGGCGGGCGGCGAGGTCTGGTTCGAGCCGCGCGTGGATATCCTGCATTTTGGCGGCACCAGCCAGTCCAGCCCGATGCGGGTCGAGACCCACAAGGCCGCCGGCTTCGTCAAATATTTCTGGAAATTCTATCCCGGACCGCTGCAAAGGCTGACAACCGTGCTGGCCATCGTGCCGATCTATGGCGCGATCTGGGCGCGCGTCATTTGGCTGTCGCTTCGCGGCCGGATGCGCGTTGTACTCTTCAAGCTCAGGGCCCGCCTGCGTCTGTCGCGCCAGCGCCGCGCGCGCGGCGCTGGCGACGATCAGGCCTGAGGCTTCGGAAACCCGCCGGCGCGCTTGAGGGCTGAGTCGACGGGGTGTTTCAGCGCCACATCCTCCAGCCATTTCGCCGTTGCGATCATCCGGTCAAGATCGATCCCGGTATCGAACCCGCCGCGCTCGAGCATGTAGACTACATCTTCCGTGGCGACATTGCCGGTCGCCGCCGGCGCAAACGGGCAGCCGCCAATCCCGCCGCACGAAGCATCGATCACATCGACGCCGGCATCGATTGCCGCGGCGATATTCGCCATCGCGGTGTTGCGTGTGTTGTGGAAATGCATGCGCAGCCGCATATCGCCGCTCTGGGCGCGGACAATATCGAGCGCCTTGCGCACGCTCCACGGATCAGCAACGCCGATCGTATCACCCAGCGCGAACTCGCAGGCGCCGGCCGCTTTGGCTCGCGCCGCCAGCTCGCCGAGAATTTTCGGATCGACCTCGCCATCGAACGGGTCGCCAAAGGCCACAGACACCGTCACCGAGACCGGTACGCCCTCGTCATGGGCGAGGATGGCGATCTTGTCGAACAGGTCGGCGGTCTGCTCCGGCGTTGCGTTCTGGTTCCTGAGGCCAAAGCCGGCCGAGGCGACCATGACATAATTGATCTCGTCACAGCCCGCCTCGAGGGCGCGGCGCAGGCCGCGCTCATTCAGCGCCAGCCCGATATATTTCACCCCGTCGAGCCGCGGCGCCAGCGCCATCACCTCGGCACTGTCGGCCATCGCCGGCACCAGTTTGGGATGGACAAAGCTCGCCGCCTCCATCCGGTTGACCCCGGCATCGATCAGCCGCGAGATGAATTCGATCTTCATCTCCGTCGAGAGCAGGACCGGGTCATTCTGGAGCCCGTCGCGCGGCCCGACTTCAACGATTTCAATCTTGCGGGTCATTCAAGGGCTCCGGAAGGCAGCGTGTGAAGAGGAGCAGCAATGTCGTTTCATCGCCACGCGAGTAATTGGTTCCTGACGCCAGTCCCTCATGACAAACGCCCAGATTCTGCAGCCTGTCAGCGATCGAGTCCGCGTCAGGTGCTTCGGACGTCATCAAGCCATCGATCAAACCTGGGGCGCGGGATGTGTCCAGTACAAGTAATATGGGCTCCTCCCGGCTTTCCGCAAACGCCAGCACCTCTTCCGCCGTGCCCAACACCGTGTCGGTTCCCAGCGAGAAGACCAGGCTCGGCTCGGTGTAGGAGGACGCCGTGACGATCTCCTCCGGCGCGATGCCGGCAATCGTCTGCGAATAGCTGCGCGCGGCACGGACCTGGTCGGCCAGCCGTACGGCATAGGCATTGGGTGCTGCGGCCCCGCGCGCCATCACTTGCCAGCCGAGGCCGGACGCGACGGCGAGGCAGAGCACCAGCGCGACCGAGCGTCCGCGCGCCGCCACCAGCGTCGCACCGGTCAGTCCGGCGAAGATCGCTGCGGTGAGGAAGACGATGGCCGCAGTCGCCGGATCAAGCCCGAGCTGGAAACCACCTTCAAATCCGCCCAGCGAGAGCCGCACCGCATCCCAGCTCGCATTATTGCCATAGACGACAAACAGCACCGGCAGGGCGATCGCGAACACCAGCCCGGCAAAGGCAAACAGGGCCCAGCTGACCCATTTTTGCCAGGCCGCAGCCTTGGTGAGCTGCATCAGACCCCAGCCCGCCATCAAGGCTAGTGCGGGATAGGCGGGCAGGACGTAGTGGGGGAGTTTGGTCGGCAGGAATTCGAACACCAGCCAGACCGGGATTGCCCAGGCGATGAGGAAGCGCGCGGCGCCGGCGGCCTGATCGCTATCCTTGCCGCGCAGCGCATTGGCAACGCGGCCGGCACCGGGGATCAGGAAGAGGATGGCGGGGAAGAAGAGCAGGGGCAGCAGGAGGAGGTGATAGCCGAATATGCCGCCATGGCGCTCGGCGGCGCCGACCAGTTTGGGGGCCATGTCATCGCCGATCGCCTGGCGCAGGAAACCGCCATCGGTGGCGATCTGGATCGAGATCAGCCAGGGCAGGACCATGGCAATGGCCAGCAGCGGGCCGGGCCAGAACAGGAGCGGCTTCATCCAGCGCGCCTTGCGCTCCCAGGCGAACAGCACGATCAGCGCCAGCCCGGCGGCCATCGGTGTCACCGGGCCCTTGATCAGCGCGCCCAGGCCGATGGCAAACCAGAACAGGATGGCGGTCTTTCTGCCACCCTCGCCAAAGCGCAAATTCGCCAGCGCCGCCATGGCCAGTGTGGTGCAGCCGACCAGCATGGCATCGGTCTTGGCAATGCCACCCTCAATGCCGAGCAGGACCGTCACTGCGAAGAGGGCTGCGCCTGCGAAGGCCGCCTCGCGCCCGATCAATCTCTGCCCGCCCCAGAAACAGGCCAGTGCGGCCAGGATCACACCTAGCAAGGAGGGCAGGCGATAGGCCCAGATCTCGCGTGCTTCGGCGCTGGAGAAGGCCGCAACGCTGACCGCCTGCATCCAGTGAATGCCGACCGGCTTCTTGTTGCGCGCTTCGTCGAGGAAATTGATGCGGACGAAATCGCCGCTTTCCAGCATTTGCGCCGTCGCCTGGGCGAAGCGGCTCTCATCACGGTCGAGCGCCGGCATGGTGAAAATACCGGCCAGAGCCGACAATGCTGCCAGCAAGCCTATGATGATATAGGCGCGAATTCCCTTCGCCAGCTCGGCCATGAAAGTCTCCAATGGTCGCGGGGCTGTGAAACCCCTCGCGTCATGTGCTAGACGCGTATGTAAAGCAGACCCCGTTTTCCGCAAGCGCAAGCAGAAACCCTTATGAGCCAAACCCCTGATATCTCCGTCGTTGTGCCCGCCTATAATGAGGCTGGCAATGTCGTGCCGCTGGCGCGCGAAATTGCCGAGGCGCTCTCGGGGCGCAATTTCGAGATTCTGTTCGTTGATGATTGCTCGACCGACGGGACGCGCGAGGAACTGATCGCGGCCAAGGGCGAATTGCCGATGCTGCGCGTGATCGGGCACCGCCATAACGCCGGCCAGTCGCGCTCGGTGAGGACCGGGGTGATGCATGCGCGCGGTGCCGTTGTCGCGACCCTGGATGGCGATGGCCAGAACCCGCCGGATGGTCTGCCGATCGTAATTGATGCCCTGACCCGCGCCGATGCGCCGGAAAACCTGGCACTTGTCGGTGGCGACCGGAGCCAGAACCGTCAGGATTCAGCCTGGAAGAAATTCGCCTCGCGTTTCGGAAACGGCATCCGCAAGCGCATGCTCAACGACAATTGCAATGATACGGGCTGCGGCCTCAAGGCCTTCAAACGGCAGGCCTATCTGGAACTTCCCTTTTTCGATCACCAGCATCGCTTCCTGCCGGCGCTGATGAATCGCGAGGGTTATTTGTGCGAATTCAGGCCGGTCAGCCACCGTCACCGCACCATCGGATCGTCGAAATATACGAATTTTGGCCGTCTTTTCGCCTCTTTGACAGACATGATGGGAATGATGTGGTTAAATTCGCGTGCGCGGAACCCGCGTGGTTCAGACGAGTTATAGTGAGGATCTGATTATGTCAGGTGGCGGGGATAACGGTGTAATGTTGGGTATGATGGCTGCCAATCGCGCACAGCGAGGCGGCCCTGCCAAGGGGAAGAGTTCCATGTTCAATGTATTTCCACTGATGACCGTTCCGGTCATCGTCTATGTGATTATTGCCTTCACGCTCGGTGGCGCGGACCAGACTTCCATGGTCGCGGCGCTCAACGGGCCGGTCTTCCATATTCCGATGGCGTCGGGTCAGTGGGCCCTGCCGCTGGGCGATCTGATCGTCATTCTCGGCATGCTGTGTCTGTTCATCGAACAGATCAAGGCCGCCGGATCGGGCACTGCGACGATCATCAATCATGGTCTGTCCATGATGGTATTCGTGGTCGCGATGGCGCTCTTCCTGCTGGTCGGGAAATTCGGCACTTCGGCCTTCTTCCTGCTCACCCTGATGACGCTGATGGATACGGTTGGCGGTTTCGTGGTGACCGTGGTTGCAGCCCGGCGCGACCTCGCGGTCGGCGGCGAAGGCTAGACCTCGCGCAAACAGTCTGGAGCCGCTTCAGCGCATATCAATGTGGTGAAGCGGCTTTAGAACAGCACGAAGACCAGGCTGGCACCGACGACAGCGTCGCACCAGAAGCCAAGACGGCGCAGGGCAGGTCCATCCAACATCAGGCGCGTCGCTCCCACATCGGGGGCGGCGCGCTTTTTTGTGTCGCGTCCTGATAGGCGCGGCGATAGCGGGCCTGCTCGCTGGTCTCGGCCCGGATGCCGCGGCGCGGCGCTCCGGAGATGATCTGCACAATGAGTTCAGCCGGGGCGAGCTGCGCCCGCACATGCGGCTGCGAACGGGTCGCGGCAACGTGTGGGGTCGGGACAGGAGCTTGGGCGCGGTCTTGCCGCGGCTGACGATCATTGGATCCGCGTGCCGAACCAGCCGGTTCAATGCGCCGGTTGGCCAGGGTCGGGACAGGATATGGGCTGCGGATCGTGATCATATCAATACCCTCGCAAGGGCGATGCCAGACTTTAACACCTCATTAACCATGATTCTGGTCGCAAAAGCGAACTGGATGCTGTGTTTTTGCCCCGATCGGGGCCATCAGCGTCCGGCACTGGTCTGAAATGATACGAAAGTCTTAACGTGGCCCGGCCCCGAATTGGCGGTATCGCCAGGGTGCCGGCGCTTGGTAAGCTCGGCGCCGCTGGGACCATGGCCGGGAGATGGGCAATGAAACGGGATGTCGCGACGCTTGCGCATGAAATGCTGCACAGCGATCTGGATGATCTGACCAAGACCGAGCGCCGCGTGCTCGATCGCATCGCCGAGCGGCGTCAGATTTCGAAAAACCTCAACCGGGATGATGATGAAGGCAATTCATTCGGTGATCGCATGGCGGACCGGGTCGCCGAATTTGGCGGATCCTGGGTCTTCATCGGGATTTTCGCCGTCGTCCTGTTCGGCTGGATCGGCGCCAATCTCGTGCTGGCCAGATTCCAGGCCGAGGCCTTCGACCCCTATCCCTTCATCTTTCTCAATCTGATCCTGTCGATGCTCGCGGCCGTGCAGGCACCGATCATCATGATGTCGCAGAACCGCCAGGCGGCCAAGGACCGGGCCGCCGCCGCGCACGACTATGAGGTCAATCTCAAGGCCGAGCTCGAGATCATGGAATTGCACGACAAGCTCGACGGGGTGCGCCAGAGCCAGCTCACCAGCCTGCTGCAACAGCAGGGACGCCAGATCGAGATGATCGAGGCCTTCCTCGCGGCCAATGGCCATCCGGCCAGTCCGTCAAAGGGCTGAGTGGCCGGTTTCTGTTAGGGTCAGAAGGGGCAGCCTATTTCTGCGTCTTCAGCAGCTGGTCGAGCTTGGCGCGCATATCGTCGAGCTCTTCACGCATCTTGGCCATATCGGCTTCGCTTTCCTTGCCGGTATCCGGCTCGGCCGGTGCTTCGGCGGCTTCCGCTTCCGGCGTTGCTGCGGCCACGAAGGGGGTGAACATGCGCATGGTCTTGCCAAAGGCTTCCATATTGCGCCGCGTCTGTTCTTCGATCAGCGCCATGGTCGCCTGGGGCGACATCATCGCATCGCCGACCTTGGTGCGATATTCTTCCTGCTGCTGCGTGAAGTTGTTCATCGACATCTGCAGATAGCCCGGCACGACATTTTGCAGGCTGTCGCCATAGAAACCGATCAGTTGCCGCAGGAAGTCGACGGGCAATAGATTGGTGCCGCGGGATTCTTCTTCAAAAATGATCTGCGCCAGCACGCCGTGGGTGAGGTCTTCGCCGCTCTTTGCATCGATCACCTGGAAATGTACGCCCTTCTTCACGAGGTCGCGCAAGTGGTCGAGGGTCACATACTGGCTGGTCGAGGTGTCATAAAGGCGCCGATTGGCGTATTTCTTGATGACGATTTCGCCTTTGCCGCTTTTCGTTTTGGTCACAGCGCATTCCTCGTGCTGGTGTAAAATGCGTAGTCCAATGTCGCAATTCGCTCGACATGGGCGCGCACCTATTTCATTACGGTTTACGCTCAGCAAGCGGTGTGCTGCAAGCGCGAAGACTTAAGATGCAATGCCAGATCAAGAAATTGGGGATTGGATATGACACGCACAGCACTGGTTACAGGCGGCACCCGGGGTATCGGCGCTGCCATCTGCGTTGAACTCCAGGCTGCGGGCCATACGGTCGTTGCCAATCATGCGGGCAATGAAGAGGCCGCCCGGGCCTTTCACGCCGAAACCGGAATCGCCACGGCCAGCTGGGATGTCGGCGACTACGACTCCTGTGTGCGGGGGCTGGCCGAGGCCGAGGCCCTGGCCGGCGGCCCCTTCGATGTCCTGGTCAACAATGCCGGCATTACGCGCGACAGCATGTTCCACAAGATGACACCCCAGCAGTGGAATGATGTCATCCGGGTTGATCTCAGCTCGATGTTCAACATGACCCATCCGGTCATCGAGGGCATGCGCGAGCGCGGGTTCGGCCGCATCATCAATATCTCCTCGATCAACGGTCAGAAGGGCCAGATGGGCCAGGTCAATTATTCTGCCGCCAAGGCCGGTGTGATCGGGTTCACCAAGGCGCTGGCGCAGGAGACGGCCCGCAAGGGCATCACCGTCAACTGCATCGCGCCGGGCTATATCAATACCGACATGGTGGCGGCCGTGCCGGAGAATGTGCTGCAATCCATCATTGGCGCCATTCCGGTCAACCGGCTCGGTGAAGCCTCGGAAATTGGCGGCCTGGTTGCCTATCTGGCCTCCGATGCAGCCGGTTTCATGACCGGTTCCGTCCTGACCATCAATGGCGGGCAGTACATGGCATGACGGTATTGCGGGCCTCTGCCCAAAAAATGCCGTCTTGCCAGTGTCAATGCTGACCTCGATGACCCGTTTCCTGATCGTAATACTGACCGCGGCCCTGTGCGCCGGCGCTGCCATCGGGTTCCAGAACCCGTTGCGTGACCGCTTGTTGCGCAATGAGCGCGCCGAGGAAACCGTCGGCTGGTACCAGCGTGCCGATACCGGCGAGTTCTTCCTGTTTGACCGGTCAGGCACGGTGGCCCTGCTGCGCGAGCGCGATGACCCGACCCGCGAAGTCCTGGCCCTGTTCGCAAACCGGGCTCCCGGCGGCGGCACTTCCTATGTGACCGATACCGGCCGTGAGGTTGTTCGTCTGACCGCCCTGGGCGGCGCCACCTATTTTCCCGCTGACGCCCCCAACGGGGTGATCGCGGACTTCGCCAGCGAGGCGGGCGGTCTCGCGCCGGCACCGCGTTCGGCAGAGGAAGTCCGTCTGCAGGCCGAAGAGCTCGTCAACGAGCTCACGGCCGATCTGAACCGGACCATCTCGGTCGGCTATGCGCCGGCGCCACGGGCCGGGCTGGGCGTGCAGTATGACAGCCTGCACATGATTGCCCTGGCCTTCCGTTCGCTGCGCAATGATCGCCGGCGTCTGCGGGGCATTGACCGCGTGGACATCTCGATCGGTGATCAGCCGGCGGCCTATCGCCGCGACAACAGCCTGATCGTCGTCATCGCGCCGGAATACGGCTTTGCCGGCCGGTCCTCCTCGGCCTATATCGCGCGCGCTCTTCTGGCGGACGACCAGGCGACCTGATCAACCGGTTTCCGTGCCAGGGCCGGTTCCGGGGGCCCAGCCTCGCGGCGCCATCTCGAATCCCGAAAATTCAAAGCCCGGCGTGACCGTGCAGCCGACCAGTGTCCAGGCACCGCGCGAGCGGGCACTCTGCCACACGCCCGGCGGTATGATCTGCTGCGGACGCTGACCGGCGGCGATATCCGGTCCCAGGTCAAGCCGGCCCTGTTGCACCCCGTCGGCACTGATGCCGAGTTCCAGCGCCGCACCCCCATACCAGTGCCAGATTTCCGTGGCGTCGACCCGATGCCAGTGTGACCGCTCGCCCGCCTCGAGCAGGTAGTAGATCGCCGTTCCGCGCGCCCGACCGTCGGGGCCCGGCTCATCGCGCCAGGTCTCGACATACCAGCCGCCTTCCGGATGCGGCTGCATGCCCAGCGTCTCGATAATCTCTGCGGCGCCGGCCATCAGAAGACATCCTTGCGGCGGCGGATTTCGGCGAACACGGCCTCGTCGCTCGCATCCAGCAGGCCGAGCCGGGCGCGGATGCCCGGGTCGCGGGCCCGCAGAAAGGGATTGGCGGCCTTTTCGGCCGCGATGGTCGTCGGCACGGTCGCCTCTTCGCGCAGCCGTTTGGCGTCGACGTCGGCGGCATAGGCCTGCAGAGCGGCATTGTCCGGGTCCACCGACAGCGCGAAGCGGGCATTGGCCTGGGTGTATTCGTGGGCGCAATAGATCACGGTATCGTCGGCCAGCGCGGCCAGGCGCGACAGGCTGTGCCACATCTGCTCCGGCGTGCCTTCGAACAGGCGCCCGCAGCCCAGCGCGAACAGGGTGTCGCCGACGAAGGCGACATGCTCGCCCGGCAGGCTGTAGACAATATGGCCGCTGGTATGGCCGGGCGTGAAGATCACCTTCGCCTCGATCTTGCCGAGCCAGACGCTGTCGCCGTCACGGACGGGCTGGTCGATGCCGGGAATGCGGTCGCTCTCATAGGCGGGTGCCACGATGCGGGCTCCGGTCGCCGCCTTGATCGCGGCATTGCCGCCAGCATGATCGAAATGGTGATGCGTGTTCCAGATCTGGGTAATGGTCCAGCCGGCCGCCTTCGCCTCGGCGAGGATGCGCTCGGGATCGGGGGTGTCGATCGTCGCAGTCTCGCCGCTTGCCGCATCATGGATCAGGAAGCCGTAATTGTCGGACAGGCATGGAAACTGCCGGATGCTCAGTTCGCTCATTGTCGATTTCGCCGCTTTGGTTAGTGTTGCGCTCATCGCCCCATGATCGGGCCAAACGAGGAGTGTGTGAAGGGTGCGCCGCGAAGCTCTCGAACTGGACCGCTTCTACCGCAGCCGCCAGGGCCTGGTGGCGCGTGAGATGATCGGCCGCCGGCTGACTGCGATCTGGCCTGACGCCAAGGATCTGGATCTGCTTGGCCTCGGCTTCGCCACCCCCTATCTCGAACCCTACCGGACAAGCGCCCGGCGCAGCATATGTTTCATGCCGGCAGCCCAGGGTGCGGTCGTCTCCGCAACCGCCTGTTCAGGCATTGCCCTGGGCGATGAAACGCATCTGCCCTTTCCCGAGGCCTTGTTTGACCGCGTCCTGCTGGTCCACGCGCTGGAGGAAGCGGATTCGCTCCAGGCCACGCTGCGCGAGATCTGGCGGGTCCTGGCACCGGAAGGGCGGGTCGTGATCGTTACGGCCGCGCGCTCGGGCATCTGGGCCTGGCTGGACTCGACGCCCTTCGGGCATGGCCGGCCCTTTTCCAGGGCCCAGCTGTCGCAATTGCTCGACGACGCCCTGTTCGAGCCTACCGCCTGGTCGCGCGCGCTGTATGCGCCGCCCTGGAAGTGGAGCACGCATACGCGCATCGCACGGATGTGGGAGGAGACCGGTGAGCGGGTCTGGCCGGCGCTTGGCGGGGTCATTCTGGTCGAGGCCGTGAAACGGACCATGGCGCTGCGCCCGCGCCCCTCAACTGCGCCCGCCCGCCGCAAACCCCTTGAAGCGCAAAGCCGCCCCGCGCTATCCCGTCACGACAATCCTTCCGACCTTTCGGACAGCTGAGGTAATTACATGGCCATCGAACCGCGTTCCGGCATTCTCGACATCCAGCCCTACAAGCCGGGCGCTGCCGATGCGCCGGGCGTGGCCAATCCGGCCAAGCTGTCCTCCAACGAAAATGCGCTGGGCTGCTCGCTCAAGGCGATTGACGCGTTCGAGAAGGCGGGTTCACGTCTGCACCGCTATCCCGACGGCGGCGCCACCCTGCTGCGTGAGGCGATTGCCCGCGAAGAAGGGCTCGATGCCGACAATATCGTCTGCGGCACCGGTTCGGACGAGATCCTGCAACTGCTCGGCCGCGCCTATCTCAATCCCGGCGACAAGGTCGTACAGTCGCAATACGGCTTCCTGGTCTACCGCCTGGTGGCGATGCAAAGCTGTGCGCGTCTCGTCTCGGCTCCCGAGCGTGGCTACACCACGGATGTCGATGCGGTCATCGCAGCGGCTGGCGAAGATACGAAAATCGTCTTCATCGCCAATCCCAACAATCCGACCGGCACCTATATCTCTGACGCCGAAGTGCGGCGTCTGCGCGATGCCCTGCCGCCGACGACGCTGCTGGTGCTGGACGCGGCCTATGCCGAATTCGTTGACGCCGAGGACTATGATCCCGGCATGGCGCTGGCGCGCGAGCGCGACGATGTCTTCGTGACGCGGACCTTCTCCAAGATTCATGGTCTGGCCGGGCTGCGCCTGGGCTGGGGTTATGGCTCGAAGACCATCGTAGACGTGCTCAACCGCGTGCGCGGCCCGTTCAATGTCAACCTGCCGGCGATCGAGGCCGGTGCCGCAGCGATTGCCGACCGCGACTTCATGCAACGCTCGGCGCAACACAATGCGACCTGGGTGGATTACCTGCGCCAGCAACTCGGTGGCCTGGGGCTGGAGGTTACGCCCAGTGTCTGCAATTTCGTGCTGGTGCACTTCCCGCAGACAGCCGGCAAGACAGCGGCCGATGCCGATGCCTGGCTGACCCGGCATGGCCTGATCGTCCGCGGTGTTGCGCCCTACGGGCTCAATGATGCGCTGCGGATTACGGTGGGCAAGGAAGCTGACAACCGGCGGGTCGTCGAGGTGCTCTCCGAGTTCATGGGGCGCTAGACCTCAATCGCTCAGATCGCCAAGCCTGACCGGGCCGAGATAGACACCGCCATCGCGAACACGGAAGGGCAGGGCGACACCGTCGGGGCCGCGCGGTGCCATCATGGCAGCGAGGCGCAGGGCCTGCTCGTTTTCGGCCGGCACCAGCCGGGCCTGGACCAGTGCGTCGGCCAGGGCGTCCGGGTCGGTAATGTGCAGCGACAGGCGGCCATCGGGCTGCGCCGACCGGTCGAGGGTGAATTCGCCAACCCCTGACAGGTGGGCCGGGCCCCATTCCAGCGCCGACTCGGCGATCTGCAATTGGCCACCGGCGCGGCTCCATGCCCCGGCATCGGCATCATTGGCCAGTGTCGACCATTCGGTCACGGTCAGATCCATGCGGGCGAGATCGGCGTCGCGGCCGAATGTCCGCCCGACTTCCGGCGAGACGGCGTCTTCGCTGATGGACAGGCCAGTTGCCTCGAGGCGGATGCGCAGCGTGTTGTCTTCGGCGACCAGTCCCGAGAACAGGAGTTTTTCGACCGCTTTCACGCCCGGCGCATCGCCGGTGCGGGTCTCGATCAGGAGGTTGTCGATCTCGGCGCCGATACGGATCGTCTCGCCGACACTATTGCTGACCAGGCTGACAAGGGCGAGTGTGGCATCGATTTCGAGCGAGGTGGGCGTGCCGGCGTCGTAATCGAGCCAGAGCGGCCCGTCGAACTCGATGATCCAGTGGCGGAAGTCATAGAACAGGGCATGGGCCTTGAGCATGTCGAGCCGGGCGGTCCAGCCGCCATCACTCTGCGGGGCCTGGAATTGCGGGGCGGTGACTTCGACCTGGAAGCGGTAGGGAAAACCGGTGACGCGCAGGCGGTCCTGCTCAATGGCATATCCGGCGCTTTCCTGGCGGGCGATCCAGACGCCGACTTCACGTTCGATCGTGCTCTTGGCGTGCAGCCAATAGGCTGTGTAGAGCACCAGTACCGCGAGGACACCGAGTGCGGGAAACAGAAAACGCTTTGGAACTCTCACGCAAGGCTCTCCCGGCTTGGGGCTTCGGCAGGCTGCTCCACCAGGGCATCAGCCGCCGTATTGATCCGTTCATGCAGGGTTTGCATGAATTGGGCCTTGGGCAGTCCGGGCGCGATCGGCTCGAGGAATTCGACGACGATCAGGCCGGGTTTCTTCAATCCGCAATAGGGATGCAAATGGACGCCGGAATTGAGCGCCACAGGGACGCAGGGCAGGTTCATCGAGCCGTAAAGGCCGGCAATTCCGGGCTTGAATTCCGGGTGCTCGCCGGGGTCGACGCGCGTGCCCTCCGGGAAGATCAGCACCTGGCGGCCTTCGCTGCCGCGCGTGGCGGCATCGCGCAGCATCTTGCGCAGGGCCTTTGAACCGGCGGTGCGGTCAACATTGATATTGCCCAGCTTGACCGCGAACCAGCCGAAGAAGGGCATGAAGATCAGGGAGCGTTTCAGGATGATCGCCGGATCGTCGAGAATGCCCCAGAAGGCCAGGGTCTCCCACATGCTCTGGTGTTTCGAGGCGATCAGTGCGCCGCCGGCGGGGAGGTTTTCGCGGCCGCGAACCTCGAAGCGGACGCCGCAGATCCAGCGCAGGCCAAACCAGATGATGGCGAGATAGAGCCGCAGATAATTGCGTGCCCAGCGGCGCGGCCCGAGCAGGAGCGGCGTGCCGGCCAAGCCCATGATGGCCATCAGACCATACATGTAGATCTGGAAGATGATCGATCGGACGGCGTTCATGACACGTCGCCAGCCGCCGGGAACAGGGCACGGCCGATCCAGACCGTGGTGTATTTGGCGTATTCCTGGACCCATAGCCGGGCCGCACGCGGATTGCGCCAGGGCGGCGTGGTGCGCACGGGGTAGGGAATGAATTCAATATCGGGCATCACCATGTCCATCTCGATCAGACTGCGGGGCAGATGATAGTCTGAGGTGACGATGATCAAGCGGCTATAGCCGTTTTCGCGCACCCATTGTGCAGTCTCGCGGGCATTGCCGACCGTGTCGGTGGCCTGGCGTCCGAGTTCCACGCAGCAGGTGAATTGTGCATCGGAGAGGCTGGTATGGGCCCGCAATTCCTCGGTCGTCACCGATGGGTGGACGCCTGAAATCAGCAAATGCGCCGAGCGCCCGTCCTGCAATAATTGCGCGCCGGCCGTCAGCCGGCCCTGGTCGCCGGTCAGCACGACAATGCCGTCGGCGTTGAGGGTGTCATCGGGCAGGGCGTAGCCTGAAACGGTTCCGGCATAGGCGACAAAGCCGATAATGCTGGCGACCAGGGCCGAAAACGCCAATGCCCGCAAGATGCCGATGCCATGTTTCATGCGTTCACTCGCCCTTGCGTGACGGCATGAAAGGTCATGCCCGGGCCGGCGGCAATGCCGGAACACCACTTATTGCTGCGATTGAGGCCGATTTTGGCCATTACCACCGCCCCCGCAAGTCGGCGGCGACAGCGAGCCGGGCCGAAACGGCTGCGGTCAGCCCCGCCAGGAGCGGGGCGAGCAGCAGCAGGGCGAGCTCAAACGGATCCATTGCCCAGTGCGGCAGGAAGAAAGCCATGTCGGCCGGGCCCTGCCCAAGACTGGCGGCGATGGCGACCAGCCCGGCGCAGACGGCACCGGCGATGCCGGCCTTCAGCCCGAGCATGAAGAAACGGCGTTCGAACAGGCCGGCGACGAACCGGTCCTCGGCGCCGCAAATATGCAGGGCATCAATCACATTGATGCGCGCGGCCAGGCTGGCGCGGGCCGCGAAGGCGACCACGGCAGCCGCCGCACCGGCGAGCAGAAGCATCATGGAGAGACCGAGCGTCTGGGCCGTGCGTGCGGCGCGGCGAACCGCGCCGGCCCAACGGCTGTTGTCATCGACCGTGGCGGTGAGACCGGCTGCGTCGAGTGCGGCCTGCAGACCTTCGCCTGGCGCTGGCAGGGCCGGGTCGAGCCGGACCTCCACCATCAGCGGCAGGGGCAGGTCGGCGGGCAGGTTTCCGGTCCCGAGCCAGGGCGCCAGCAGCGCCTCGGCATGCGCCCGGTCGTGGGCTGTCGCAGCGATGATGCCGGGTACGGTGAGGGCGATATTCGCGGCTTCCTCGGCGTCGAGCTGGGCGTCGCGTCCCTCGACGGGCCGGATCTGGATGGTGATGCTGCTCTCCAGATCCGAGGTCCAGCGCTGGGCCTGAAGCCAGGCGCCCCGTGCGCCAAGCGCGGCGATGCAGGCGAGGAAGACCAGGATGGCGGCGACGACGAAAAGTGGCCGGTCGCGCCCCGAGTCCGGCGGCAACAGGGCACCGGACCCTCCGGGCGGTGGCGGGGGAACCCTGTTAGTCATGGCTGTCCGCCTCCGTGCCGTTCGTTTCGGGAGTGGATTCAGCCCCGGCGGTGTCGGCATTGGCCTGCGCCTGGCGCTGGCTGCGCGGCGCACGGATATGCAGATGCCCGTTTGACAGCGACATCACCGGCGCATCGAGCATGCGCACCAGGGAGAGATCATGTGTGGCGATGATGATGGTGGTGCCCAGCTTGTTGAGTTCGGCGAACAGGCGCAGCAGGCGCATGCCCATTTCCGGGTCAACATTGCCCGTCGGTTCGTCGGCAATCAGGATTTCCGGCTGTCCGACCACGGCGCGGGCAATGGCGACGCGCTGTTGTTCACCGCCCGACAGTGTGGCCGGCACGACATCCATTTTTTCTCCCAGCCCGACCCAGGCCAGCAGTTCGGCAACGTCCTCGGCATAGTCCGCGCGCCGTTTTCCGGCGATGCGCAGGGGCAGGGCGACATTGTCGAAAACGCTGAGATGATTGAGCAAACGGAATTCCTGGAAAACCACGCCGATACGCCGTCGCAGCAGGGGCATTTCCTTGCGCGTCAGCCCGGCGGCATCGCGCCCGAAATAGGAAATGCGCCCGCTGGACGGTTTGGCGGCGAGATAGATCAGCCGCAGCAATGATGTCTTGCCGGCTCCGGATGGTCCGGTGAGGAATTGGAAAGAACCGCGTGGTAAATCAAATGAGAGATCGCGCAGGACTTCGGGACCGTGCCCATACCGCATTCCGACATTGTCGAAGCGGATGACCGGTTCTGTGGCGCTGTTGGGCGATTGGGCAAGGCTCGGGTCGATGGAATTTCTCCATGGGCGCGGGTGAAGCGGACAAGGCGTAAGCGACTCAGATGAGCATAGTACTCAGCTGCCCCTCATGTTCTACGCGCTATCGCGCCGATCCGCATGCGATTGGTTTGAATGGCCGGCGTGTGCGCTGCGCATCCTGTTCCCATGTCTGGACCGCTGAAGCCGAAGATCCCTCGGATCTGCCTGCGCTGCAACCAGCTCCGCCAGAGGGCGAGCCCGGGGCGGACAGCAAGCCACACACTGCATTTCGCGAGCGCCAGGCCAAGAAGCGCCGCACCCTGTCTGCCGCCGCCGCCGGTGGTGCCTGGGGCGGGCTGGCGATTGCCTGCGCCCTGTTGCTGACCGCGTCCTGGATGTTCCGGGTTGATATTGTCACCCTGTGGCCGCGGGCGTCCTCGGCCTATGCGGCCATGGGCGCTGAAGTGAACCCCTATGGCTTCACGGTCGGTGAATTGACCGTGACGCGCGACAATGCCCACGGCGTTCCCTTGCTGGTCATTGAGGGCACGATCAGCAATCTCGATCGCCGCGCCCGTACGGTGCCGGCCCTGCGCGCCATCCTGCGCGACGAAGACAGCGAATCCCTGCTCGAGTGGAGCGTGGGGCTTCAGGGCCCCGCGGTTCCCGCCGGCCAGGAACGCGCCTTCCGTACGGTCGTCAGTGATCCGCCACCAGCCTCGGCCCAGGTCGAAGTGGTGCTGGTCGCCGATGCGGCGCCGGTCCATGGCGTGACCCCGGAAGCGGGGCATGACCCGGCCCATGCGGCCGATAACGCGGTTGCCGCCGATGCACATGCGGCCCCGGCCAGCGCCCACGCTGCCCAGCCGGATGCCGGTCACCATTGATTTTTGAGCAGCGTTTGCCGCCGGTCTAGAACCGGTCGAGCAGGCGTTCGATATAGTCGAGCTCGTCCTGGGGGCGGCCGGCTTCTGCTGCGCGCCGGCGCAATTCCTCGAGAATGCTGCGCGCCCGTGCCCGCGCCATTTCATCGGGGATTTCCACGCCACTGCCATCGGCAAACGCGCCCTCCGACGGGCGTCCGAGCGGATCACGCTCTTCCTGGCCCTGGCCGGCCTCACCCTGAGCGTCCTGCATGCGCTCCAGCAGCTCCTGCGCCAATTGTTCGGCACCGGCCCGCAATCCGGCCAGCGCCTCCTCCTGGGCCTCCAGCGCGGCTGCGGCATCGCCTTCACCGAGCGCATCCGCTGCGGCACGCATCGCTTCGCCGGCCTGGGCGAGGGATTCGCTGCCACCATTGGGCAAGGCCTGCTGTGCCTGGCCCAATTGCTCTGCCAGTTCGCCCTGCATCGTCCCGAGCGACTGGGCACTGGCCCCGCCGCCATTCTGGTTCTCGGCCAGGCTTTGGGGCATATTGCCGTCCTGCTGGCCGGTCTGTCCGCCCGATTGCGGTGTTGATGAGCCGCTCGATTCCTGCTCCTGGCCGAGCCCGAAGGTCTGGTCCTGAAGATCGCGCTGGCTGCCGATGACATCGCCGAGTTCCTCAAGCGCGTCCTGGATGGCTTCATTGATCGGATCGTCCTGCTCGCCCTCGCCGGAACCCTGACCCATCTGCATCTGCATATTGCGCAGCAACTCGCTCAATTGCTGCAGCGCCTGACGCGCATCGGCGGTATCGCCCAGCTCGGCGGCCTCACGCAGGGCATCGAGCATTCCCTGCAGCGATGATGTGTCAAGTTCCTGCGCGTTCGGATCCGGTGTCTCGCCGCTGCGGGCAGCCTCAGCGGCCATCGCGGCCATGTAATTGTCCATCGCCTCCTGGAAGGCGTCGAACAGGCCGGCCAGTTCGGTCTCGTCGGCGCCGCGGGCCAGCGCTTCCATCAGGGCGCGTTCAGCCGCGCGCAAGGCAGCCTCGGCGTCGGCGAGCGAGCCGAGCTCGGCGCGCAGCGCGATGTGCCACAGGTCTTCCTGCAGGCCCGCCAGATCGGCCTGTTCGCGCGAGCGGCGCAGGCGTTGCACACTTGCCCGCAGGCCCAGATAGACGACGGCATCGTCGAAGAACCGCGCCGGTGCGTCGGTGATCGCATCAAGGGCGCGGGCGGCGAATTGCAGGCCTTCCGGTGCGCGCTCGATCCGGCGCTCCGGCTCGTCGGCAAGATAGGCCATGCCCGGCGCGACATCTTCGGCATACAGGACCGGCCGCGCCGTCAGCGGGGCATAGGCCTGGTCTGCATTGAGGACATTGCGGCGCTGCTCGGCGACGGCACGGGCCAGGGCGTTGAGGAAAATCCGGTGCGGCAGGGTAATGCCCAGTTCGGGCGAGCGCCCGGTATTGCCGCCAGCATCCCCGGCAGCGACACGGATCGTCACCCGGCTGCCGGCCAGTGGATGCCGCGCGGTTTCCAGCAGGGTGCGCACACCATTTTCGGTGTCCAGCGTCGTGATGCCCGCCGGTGTGATCTCGATGCGTTCCCATTCCGCGTCGGGATCGGTCTCGGGACGTAGCTCGAGCGCATAGGCGGTCGCGCCATAATCATCGACGACGGAGAATTGCAGATCGAGCTCGCCGCTCGAATTGGAGTCGGGCACGGCCAGCAGGCGCACGATCGGCGCCCGGTCGGGAATGACAGTCAGCGTCCAGCTCTGGCGGGTCGGGCCGGCGGCGAGGCGGATATTGGCATCGACGGGCACTGTCAGCCGCGCATCCCAGACACTGTCGCCGATCGAGCTGGCGGTGGCCCGCTCGGAGCCACCGGAATCGCGGCGCGTCAGCGTGGGCGCACGGCGGCTGCCGGCAATACGGCTGACAAAGGTCGAGCCTGCGGGCACTTCAACGGTGCGGGTCTCGGCGGTCAGGAAAATCGGGGCGCGGCCGGTATAGGCGGGCGGGTCGATCCAGGCATCGACGCTGACATCAAGACCACCGACCTGGATCGGGGCCAGGCTGAAGGCTTCGCCGAGACGGTCCTGCGCGGCCGGGCCGGCGAGGAACCAGGAGACACACAGGGCCAGGGCGAGGCTGCCGCGCAGGGCCCAGCGGTCCTGCCGTGCCCATGCGGCCCGGGGGCGGCGGGCTTTGGCGCTCTCGAGACGCCGCGCCATGCGCGCCTGGTGCTCATGCCAGACCTGCAAGGCAACGGGGTCATCGGTCGGCGGGGTGTCGAGCAGGGCCTCATGAGGGCGGGCCGTGATGCCGGAATCCTCCTCGACCCGGCGGGCGAGGTCTTCCACCTGTGGCCAGGCGAAGCGTGCGAGCCCCTTGCGGGTCAGCCAGATCGCGCCGGCCAGGCTGGCGAGCGCATAGATGGCGCGCCAGGGATCGCCGATCACTTCCCAGACGCCCAGCAGAGCGAGCACGGCAAAGCTCACTGCCCAGGCAAGGCCTGGCCAGACCACGGGCACAGCGCGCTCCCACATCAGAGCGCACCATGCGACGATCAGGGACCGACGGTGCATCAGATAAATCTAGCACGCTGCGACGCGCCGGATAGCGCGGTAAGCATTACGTTTTGTTGAAGTGCGCAGCGTGCGGAGACAGCCCTAGTCACCGGTTGGGGCAGCCGCAGGCTCGTCTGCCGTGCCGCCGGGCGCTTCAGCGTCCTGTGGATGGCCCCACATCGGCTCGGGACGTTCCAGATCGCCGCGCAGGCCGCAGGCGCCGAGCACGCTGGTGACAAGGAGGATCAGGGTCAGGCTGGACAGGCGTTTCATCATGCTTTCCTTCATGCCGACAGGCGGGCTTTCCAGGCTTCGACCTGCTCGCGGACCCGCACGGGCGAAGTGCCGCCAAAGCTGGTCCGGCTCTGCATCGAGGCGCGAGCACTCAACACCGAATAGATGCGTTCGTCGAGGCCGGGCTCGACCGATTGCATGGTCTCCAGCGGCAATTGCGCCAGCGGCACGGCCGCAGCTTCCGCAAGGCGGACGATGGAGCCGGAGATGTGATGTGCGTCGCGGAAGGGCTTGCCCAGTTCGCGCACGACGAAATCGGCCAGATCGGTGGCGTCGGAATAGGCTTCGCCGGCGGCTTCTTCCATGGCGTCGCCATAGAAGGTGAGGTCGGCGGCCATGCCGGCCATGGCTGCCAGGGCCAGTTCCAGGTCATCAACGGCCTGGAAGGCGGGCGCCTTGTCTTCCTGCAGGTCCTTCGAATAGGCGAGCGGCAGGCCCTTCACCACAACGAGCAGCCCGGTCAGCGAACCGATAATCCGGCCCGGCTTGGCGCGGACCAGCTCGGCGGCGTCCGGATTGCGTTTTTGCGGCATGATGGAGGAGCCGGTCGACCAGGCGTCCGACAGGGTGGCAAAGCCGAAGCGGCGCGTGCACCAGAGCACGATCTCTTCGGCAAAACGCGACAGGTTGACGGCGCAGATCGCTGCTGCGGCCATCACCTCAAGCGCGAAATCGCGTGCGGCCACGCCGTCGAGGGAGTTGGCCATCGGGCGGTCAAAGCCGAGCGCCTTGGCGGTCATGTCGCGATCGATCGGGAAGGCCGTGCCGGCGAGGGCGGCGCAGCCGAGCGGGCTCTCATTGAGGCGCTTGCGGGCGTCGCGAAAGCGGCCGCGATCACGCTCGGCCAGTTCGACATAGCTGAGCAGGTGATGCGCCAGCGAGACCGGCTGGGCCGTCTGCAGATGGGTGAAGCCGGGCATGACCTGGTCGATATGCTTTTCGGCCTGTTCCACCAGGGCACGCTGATAGGCCTCGAGCCGGGCATCGATACGGTCACAGGCGGCGCGCAGCCAGAGGCGGAAATCGGTCGCGACCTGGTCATTGCGCGAGCGTGCCGTGTGCAGGCGCCCGGCCGGTTCGCCGATAATGTCCTTCAGGCGGGATTCGACATTCATGTGCACGTCTTCGAGCGCCGCCGACCAGGGGAAGTTGCCGGCGCGGATCTCTTCACGCACTTGTGTCAGCCCGCGCTTGATCTCGGCGGCATCGGCGCTTGAAATCACGCCCGTCGCAGCCAACATCTCGGCATGAGCGAGCGAGCCGGCGATATCTTCTTCGGCCATGCGCTGGTCGATATCGATCGAGGCATTGATCGCCTCCATTACCGCCGAAGGACCGGCCGCAAAACGGCCTCCCCACATGGCGCTGGCACTGGATGTTGGTGTCGTTTTGGTGTCGTCTGACATGGATGACCCGCCGATCAGGAGAATGAAATGCAAATAACGCCCATCAAAGCCGGTATTGCGACCATGCTCGTTATCGGACTGATCTGGCTTGTATACGTGTTCATCTCCGGCACGGGCAAGAGTGAAACCGGTACGCTGGACAGCTATGCACGTGGTGAGATGGGGGCTTTCGTCACCCTCGCCGATGCCCCGGCGCAGCCCGCCATGCCCTATACCGACCCGGATGGCGGCGAGCATTATCTCTCCGATTATCGCGGCAAGGTGATCCTGCTCAATCTCTGGGCCACCTGGTGCGGTCCCTGTGTCGAGGAGATGCCGGCCCTCAACCGTCTGCAACAGCAGTTCGGCGGCGAGGCGTTCGATGTCGTCACCATCAGCTTTGACCGCGAGTTTGCGCCCATCACCGAATTCTTCGAGCGTGAGCAGATCGATGCCCTGCCGGCGCTGCGTGATGCCAGCTTCACCAGCCACAATCTTGTCGGTGCGCTCGGCCTGCCGATGTCGATCCTCTATGACGGCCATGGGCGCGAGATCGGCCGCATGCCGGCTCCCGCTGACTGGGACAGCGAAGATGCGCACCGCCTTGTGCAGGCGGCGATCAATCGCGGTTAGGAAAAAGGGGCCGCCCCGAAGGACGGCCCCGAGCGTGTGTTTGCCTCGGAGGGATGCCGGGCTGTGAGACTGATCCGGGGAGGGACAGTTTCGCCGCTTTCTCTACGGGGCCGGCACGACGGATTGATGACAACAGGGCGACGCTTTTACGGCGTGTGCAGACAGGGGTGGCACCGTCTCTCATCCTGGGCGATCGATCCCGGCTGCTGGCCCGCAAGGATGGGGACGACACGGGGGGACAGAATTTCGGACGTGTCGATTTGCGGCCGGTGATCGCAAGGATTGAGGCGAGTGCCGCCGCGGACTAGACAGTCGGGATGGCCCTGCTCGCCCCGATAATCCTCGTCCTGATCCTGGTCTTCCTGGCCCTGCGCTATCGCGCGCGCGATGGGGGGCTGAAGTCCTGCCTTGCGCGTGTCGAACAGGCTCTGCTTGGTGCGGCGGAACATGGCGCGACCATGGAGCTGGCGGAGTCCGATGCCGACAATCTGCGCGAGGCACCGGAACATCTCTTTCGACTGGTCATCCTGGCTATGGATGACGAGACCCCTCGCACGAGAGCGCGAGCGCTCACTGCGATCCGCGAGTATCGCGACTTCCGGGGCTGGAAAGCTTGACCGCCGGAGATTGCCTTCAAACCGGGGGCGGCTAGTCTCTCCTTATGACCCTGTTCGCTGTCAATCTCCTGCAATTTGCCCTGATCGCGGTGGCCGGTCTGGGTGTCGCTCTGACCGTGACCCAGCCGCGATTGCGGGCCGTGTCGGCCGTGCTGGCCATGTCGGCGATCTGGATGGTCTTCAATTTTCTGGAAGAGACGTCGGGCTTTCGCGACATCTGGCTGGTGACGCCGGCCTTCCGCCTGGCCTATCCGCCTCTGCTCTATCTCGTCGTGCGTGGCGTGATGATTGCCGGGCCGGCCCTGCGCTGGCGCGACTGGCCACACGCCCTGCCATTCCTGGCCGCGCTGGCGTTCACGTCGCAGATCGGGCTGGTCGAACACGCCGCCCGGATCAGCCTCTTTGTCTATTCCGCTGCGGCACTCCTGCTGGTCCGCCGTTTTCACCGTGCGACCCGGGACATGCGATCTGATGCGCAGACCATCCAGTTGAACTGGATGGTCGCCTTGATCGCCTTCTACGTCATCGACGGCGTGTTCGATATCCTGCGCATGGACGCGCACTGGCTGCACCCGTACTGGCCCTGGCTGGGAACGTCGTCGGCCTATGTCTTCCAGATCGCCGTGTCGCTGGTCTTCGTGTGTGTGCTGGTCGTTCTGGCCGTTCAGCACACCCGACTGTTTTCGGGCCTCGATGACCGGGTGCTGGACGCTTGGGCCGAAGGGCGTGCGGCGGCTCGATCACTCGATGACGCGGCCCTGGCCGACGCGGCCGCGATCGCCGATTTCAAGCGGGTCGAAACCGCTGTCCGCGATGGGGCGCTCTACACCGAACCCCGGCTGACACGGCAGGAGGTCGCGGTGGCCTCCGGCCTCACCGAACGCGCCGTGACCCTGGCCATCAAGTCGGCGACGGGGCGCAATTTCAATGATTATATCAACTCGCTTCGGATCGAGGATGTTTGCGCGATGATGCAGCAGGATGCCCGGACGGGGACGCGCCAGCGTGTGATTGACCTCGCCTTCACGGCCGGCTTCAGCTCCAAGTCCGTTTTCAACGCGGTCTTCAAGCGCGAGACCGGCCAGACGCCATCGGCCTTCGCCGCTGCCATGGATGTCCCGCCAGCAGGTGCGGAATCCGGTCCGGCCGACACCTGACGCATTCCGCACGTCCGGAATCCGGATATCGGGCGATCCGTCCGGACGCCCGTGATCCTGTCATCCGGTCATCAATCGGGAGACAGACATGCTTCGACTTTCCATGGCCTTCGGGCTTCTCGTCAGTATCGCCGCCGCGTTGCTCGTCGCTTGGGCGCATCAATTGCCGGGGGTGATGCGTCCGGATCGTGAGGCGCCGCGATCCTACCTGATCACCAATGCAAGCCTGCTCGATCCCGCGACCGGGAGTGTTCAGGTGAATGGTCATGTCATGGTGATCGACGGGCGGATCGAGCAAGTCGGGACAGGGCCCTTGCCGGCACGGCCCGACGGTGTCGAGCTGATCGATGCAGGCGGGCGCGTCCTGATGCCGGGCCTGATCGATGTGCATGTCCATGTCTTTGACGAGACGGACCTGGCGGCGGGCCTGGCCCACGGCGTCACGACGGTGCGCAATATGGGCGGCTTTCCCTTTCACCTGCCGCTTGCCTCGCGCATTGAGCGCGGCGAGATCCTCGGACCACGCCTGTTGACGACGGGTGCGATCCTCAATGAGGTTGGCGGTCGCAATGGCAATCTCCTGCACGAGTCGGTCGACGGTGCGGACGAGGCGCGGGCCAGCGTGCGCCGGCAGTACGCGGCCGGTTTCCGCCACCTCAAACTCTACTCGAACCTGTCCCGGGAGAGCTTCGCGGCGATCCGCGACGAGGCGGCCGTTCTGGGCATGACGATGAGCGGGCACCCGGTCGAGGGCATGGAGGCCGATCCGGTCGATTTCGCGGCTTCGCTGGATGCCGGTTTCCAGACGCTCGAACACACCGAGTCGATCATCTGGCATGCGTTGAATGATGAGACTGACCCGCAGGGCGTGCGTCAGCTTGCCAGGCAGATCGCTGCCTCCGGCACGATGATCGACCCGACATTGGTGGTGCATGAAAATCTGGCGCGGATCGTCGAGACCGGGGGGGGGCATATCACCCGCCCCGCCATGGCGAGCTATAATCCGGTGGTCGCCGGGTTTGAGCAGGAGAGTTTCGAATTCTGGTCGCAATACCCGCATGATGACCGCTCGCGCATGCAGGCCTTCTATGTCGAGGTCACCGGCGCCCTGCACGCGGCCGGTGTACGCCTGACAGTCGGGACGGATTCCGGTGTCATGGTCACGCCGCACGGCATCTCGACCGTGCGCGAAATGGAGATACTGGTCGAGGCCGGCCTGACTCCCTCCGAGGCGATCCGCGCCGCGACGCTGAACGGGGCGGAGGCGCTGGGACTGGACGGGCAGATTGGTTGCCTGGCGCCGGGTTGCGCCGCCGACCTAATCCTGGTCGCTGGCGATCCGACGCAGGACATCGCGTGGCTCTACCAGGTCGACGCAGTGATGCGCGATGGGCGCTGGCTTGATTTTGACATGCTCGCGGCTCTCGAAGAGGCGGGACATCATCCCTCATCGCTGCGCACCTGGTGGCGCCTGGGGCAACACCTCCTGGCGATACGCTGACGGCAATCGCCAGAAAAAAGGCCCGGCTGATCCAGCCGGGCCTTTGATCGGTCTGCTTGCGGCGTGATGCCTAGCCCAGGGCTGCATCCAGCTCGGGCAGGGCCACGAACAGGTCTGCCACGAGGCCGTAATCGGCCACCTGGAAGATCGGGGCTTCCTCGTCCTTGTTGATGGCAACAATGACCTTGGAATCCTTCATGCCGGCGAGATGCTGGATCGCACCGGAAATGCCGACCGCGATATAGAGGTCAGGCGCGACGATCTTGCCGGTCTGGCCGACCTGGTAATCATTCGGCACGAAGCCGGCGTCGACGGCAGCGCGCGAGGCGCCGACGGCAGCGCCGAGCTTGTCGGCGATCGAATCCAGCAGGTGGAAATTGTCACCCGACTGCATGCCGCGTCCGCCGGAAATGACGATCTTGGCCGCGGTCAGTTCCGGACGGTCGGACTTGGACATTTCTTCCGAGACAAACTCGGATTTGAACGGGCCGGAAGAGGCCGCCATATTGTCCTGGCTTGCCGAACCACCATCGCCCGCCTTGGCGAAATTGGTCGGGCGCACGGTGATCACCTTCTTGGCGTCTGTGGACTTGACCGTCATCAGCGCATTGCCGGCATAGACCGGGCGCACGAAGGTGTCCGCGCTGACGACTTCGATGATTTCCGAGATCTGCATCACGTCGAGATGGGCGGCGATACGGGGCATGAAATTCTTGCCCGTCGTGGTCGCAGCGGCCAGCACGGCGTCATAATCGCTCATCATCGGGGTGATGAGGGCGTCGAGCGCTTCGGCGGTCGGCTTGGCGAAGACATCGGCTTCGGCGTGGATCACCTTGGCTACGCCATCGATCTTGGCCGCTTCATCGGCCACAGCCTGGGCGCCGGAGCCGGCGACGAGGATATGGATATCCCCGCCCAGGGCCTTGGCGGCGGTGACAACGGCGCGGGTCGCGTCATTGAGCGCTTGATTGTCGTGTTCGGCAAATACGAGAACAGCCATATCAGATCACTCCCGCTTCGTTTTTCAGCTTGTTGACCAGTTCGGCGACGGATTCGACCTTGATGCCGGCCTCGCGCTTCTTCGGTTCGGTCACCTTGACCACTTGCAGACGCGGCGTGAAATCGACGCCGTAATCGGCCGGGGCCTTCATGTCGATCGGCTTGCGCTTGGCCTTCATGATATTCGGCAAGGACGCATAGCGCGGCTCGTTGAGGCGCAGATCGGTGGTGACGATGGCCGGCAATTGCAGCTTCACCGTCTGCAGGCCGCCATCGATCTCGCGGGTGACGCTGGCAGCGCCATCGGCGACTTCGACGACCGAGGCGAAGGTGCCTTGCGGCCAGTCGAGCAGGGCAGCGAGCATCTGGCCGGTCTGATTGCTGTCATCATCGATGGCCTGCTTGCCGAGAATGACGAGCTCCGGCTTTTCTTCCTCGACAATGGCCTTGAGGGTCTTGGCGACACCGAGCGGTTCGACGAGATCATCGGTCTGGACCAGGATGCCGCGGTCGGCGCCCATGGCGAGCGCGGTGCGGATCGTTTCCTGTGCCTGGGTCGGTCCAACCGAGACGACGACGATTTCCGTCGCGATTCCCTTTTCCTTGAGACGGATCGCTTCTTCGACCGCAATCTCGCAGAACGGGTTCATGGACATCTTGACGTTGGCGAGGTCGACACCTGTATGGTCAGGCTTCACGCGGACCTTCACGTTGTAATCAACGACCCGTTTGATGGGGACGAGAATCTTCATGCCGGAGCTCCGAATTTGGACGCGCACGGGGGAGAGCGCACCTTGAAAGGACAGGCGCCGAACCTGCCTATGCCTGCGCTCTAAGTCAATGTGAGGCGGTGGCTGACGTGCGCGTCAAATCACAGCAGGTCTCAATCCTTCATCCAGGCCGAGACCGCGCCTCCGGGCGCAACCGCGAAACGCCACAGCGCGTAGAGGCCGGCCGAGACGAGGGCGCATGTTGTCAGCATGGCCGGGATGAACCAGCCGCCGAGCACTTCCTCGGCGCCGTCCTGCGCTTCGTAGGACAGGGCCCAGTCGCCGCTCGCGAAGTGCCACAGGCCGACGCCCTGCGCATTGAAGACTTCCATCACCGCCATGTGGAGAAAGATCAGCACGAAGATTCCGGCGAGGCCGAGCGCCAGGATTGAGCCGTAGTGGAGGAGAATGGCGGCCGGACGGCGCCAGGCCGGCGGCGCGGCGGGCAGATCGCCATAGCCGGCGATGGCGGCCTGCAGCCGTGTAAACTCGTCACCCTCGGTCAGCTCCGCCATCGCGTCGCGGATATGGGCGGCGGCTTCGGCGCGAAGATCGGCACGCTCGACAGCGTCGAGATCGCGATTGGCCCAGTCGAGACGGCGCTGGAAATCCTGCCACAGGCGGCGCGCCTGCGGCGTCGAGAATGTGAGAAGCCCGGTCATGACGTCACCTCCTGGGCGTCCAGCGCGGCACTCATCGCCGTCCAGATCGCCTTCATTTCGGCGAGCACTTCGGCGCCGAATTGCGTGGTTGTGTAATATTTGCGCGGCGCACCGCTGTCCTCGGCCACCCATTCGGCGGTGACCAGTCCGTCATTCCGCATGCGGGTGAGGACCGGATAGACCGTCCCCTCGGCGAGGTTTTCGAAGCCGGGCACCTGTTTCAGGCTGGCGACGATCTGGTAGCCATAGGCGCGGCCGGCCTGCAGGCGGGCCAGCAGCAGCATCTCGAAATACCCCTTGCGGGCCTGGGAAATCCAGCGTTCGAGCACGCCTGCCTTGTCCGTCATGTCCGCCATCAATGCCTCGCCGATTCGGTATGCCTAATGGTATCCCTTGTGTTCCGTTATAGCAATGTATATAGCAATGCATAGTAGTTGCTATAGCCAAGGAATTTCAAACATGCGAACGCTCAACCTTGTCCGCCTCATCGCCGCTTTGGCGGCGCTGGGCTGGATCGCTTTCATCGCGGCCGAGCTGCGCCCCTTCACCGGCATTGGTCCGGATGCACCCCCGGCAGAGATGGCGGCTGAACTCGACGGTGTGCTCGACCGGGCGATGCAGCGATACTCGATCGCCGGCGTGGCTGCCGGGGCGCTGCGTGATGGCGAGGTCATCTGGTCAGCCCGCCGCGGCATGGCGCGCGAAGACGGCTCGCCCGTCACCGGCCAGACGGCTTTCAATCTCGGTTCGATCTCCAAACCGGTCACGGTCTGGGCCGTCCTGGCCCTGGCCCGCGACGGCCACATCGATCTGGATGCACCGATCCAGTCCTATCTAACCCGCTTCACCCTGCCCGACAGCGAATTCGACGTTTCCGGCGTCACCGTGCGGCGGCTGCTGCAGCATGTCGCCGGCATCAATATCCATGGCTATGGCGGCTACAGCCCGGAAGAAGACCAGCCCGCCGATATCGTCGAGCTGTCTCAGACCTATGAACCGCTCCAGCTGGTGCGCGAGCCGGGCACTGATCCGAGCTATTCTGGCGGCGGCTATGTGATGCTGCAGATGATGATCGAGGATGTCAGCGGGCAGACATTCGACGCCTATGTCCGTCAGCAGGTCTTCGCGCCGCTGGGCATGACGGACAGCGGCTTCGTCGAGGCCGATCTTCCCACCCGTTCGGCGGCGTTCAATTATTATCGCAGCGAGATCACCGATCTGCGCGATGTCGCCCTGGCAGCGGCCGGTGTCTATGTCTCGGGCGATGACATGGAAAACTTCCTTCGCGCCCATCTTGATGGCGGCGGCGTGCTCCCGATGTCATGGCTCGACCAGGCCTTCGCGCCGTCCGAAGGCACGCCCGGTATCGGTATGAGCTATACCCGCACCGAGACGCCGCGCGGGTTGATGATCGGGCATGGCGGCAATAATTCCAGCTGGAATGCCCAGATCTATATCCGGCCGGAAACCGGTGACGGGTTCTATTTCATGACCAATGCGACCTCCGGCGCCCAGCTCGATTTCGATCTCAGCTGCAGCTGGTTGTCGGCGGCGCGCGAGCTGCCCGTGGAGGAAGTCTGCGCCGAGGCCTATGAGCTGACACACCAGATCAGCCTGGCGGCGGCGATTGCCGGCCTGCTCGCAATCCTGATTGCCTATTGGTTGCTGGCCGGTCTTGCCGCCCGGCGGCGGCGCTTCAGCTGTCCGCCTGTCGCGCGTGGCCCGTTGCGCCTGACAGCGCGGCTGGGATCAAGCGCTGTGTTCGCGATCGGGGCGGGTGTTGCCGCCTGGTTCTTCTACACCAATTCGGTGATGTGGCGCACACAGGTCATTCTGATCGACGAGATGCCGGTTGATGAATTCGAGCAGCTCATGCCGGCGGTTCTCGCCGTGCTCATCGGGCTGGCCCTGAGCCTGTGGTCGAGCCCGGTCTTGCGCGCTGCTGGCGCGGGTCCGAATTCCCGGCAGGTCTGATCCAGGCATAGTGCGGCAGACGCGCCGGGCGCGTCTGCCGCATCAGTCTCGGATGCCTATTCGGCCGGGGCAGGAACCGCCATTTCGGTCGAGATGAACAGGTCGATCTCGTCGGAGACGTAGGGGACGGCATAGCCCATATCCCATTGCGAACGCAGCAGCGTGCCGGTGGCCGTGAAGCCGAGCTTGGAGCGGCCATCGCGGGTTTCGCCGCTATTGTTCAGCGTTACTTCGAGGGAGACAGGGTGGGTCTGGCCATTCATGGTCAGATCGCCGGTCATCACGCCGGTCTCGCCATCTTCGGTTTCGAAACTGGTGCCGACAAAATGTGCCGTCGGGCTGACCGCGGTGTCGAAGAAATCGCCGGAATTGAGATGGCCGACGAAGGCCTCGTGATGGGCACCGGCCCAGATGCCGCTGATCAGGTTGAAGGTGATGTCGACGGTCGAATTGGCCGGCGTTTCCAGATCAAGGTCGAGTGTGCCGTCGAAATCGGTGAATTGCAGCGATTGCCGCGAATAACCCTGGTGCACCCAGCTGGCGCTGACCTCGGTATGGCTGAGGTCGAATTCATAGGCGACGGGCTCGGCCTGGGCGCTGGACAGGGCCAGCAGGACGGCGGGGGCGGCGGCAAGAAACATGCGCATCATGTCGGTCAACTCCGGGATGACTTGAAAACAGTTCTCAATACATAGGGCATCGATCCGCGAAATCGAGCCTGCTCGCGGGAAGTTGATGTTTCCGGGCGGGAAACAATAGGGCCTGCCTAGCGTTCGCCGCCGGGAACCCAGAGCACATCGCTGCGGCC
>NZ_JBLWTD010000002.1:97538-166016 GCF_048270265.1 Maricaulis sp.
GAAGCCCAGGTCGGACAGGCGGTTGAGATATTTCAGTGCCGCCGGATTGATGCGGGCACCGCCCGCGACCAGGGCCGAAACCTTGCGCTCGGCGCGGCGGCAGACGGTGCGCGACAGGTGCAGCCGCGCAGCCGCCTCGCTGCCGCCGGGCAGGATGAAGGAATTGAGCCGGGACAGCCGGGCATTGAGCGCGTCAATCTCCTGCTCGAGCCGCGTCACCTGGCCTTCGGTGATGCGCAGCGGCTCGAAGCCGAGCGGTTCATCGCTTTCGGGCACACACAGATCGGCGCCCAGATCGAACATGTCGTTCTGGATACGCTTCAGCACCGCATCGAGCTCATGGCCGCCGCCGAGGGCGGCGCGGGCCAGGCCGAGGGAGGAATTGGCCTCGTCAACATCCCCATAGGCATCGACACGGGGATCGTGTTTGACTGTGATCGACATGTCACCGAGGCGCGTTTGACCGCCATCGCCGGTGCGGGTGTAGATTTTGTTGAGCTTGACCATGGCCCGACACTAGCGCCTCAGCGGCAGCGGCGCGAGCCTCGCATCAGGGCATGACGACACAGATCCGGGAGACGAGATGATGATCCGACATTTTGCCATCGCACTGGCTGTCCTGACAGCGCCCGCCGCGCTGGCCCAGCCGACGGCCAATGATGCCGAACTCGCAGCCCTGGCGCAGCAGGCGCGCGAGGCGAGTGGATCGCCGGCCGTCGCCGTGATGCTCTGGCAGGACGGCGCGGCGCGCATCGGTGTGAGCGGTGTGCGCGCCGAGGGCAGTGATGTGACGGTCATGCCGGATGATCTCTGGCATATCGGCTCCGACACCAAGGCGATGACGGCCACGCTGGCCGCGCGTCTGGTCGAGCGGGGTGTGATCAGCTGGGATGATACCATCGGCGAACGCCTGGGCGATGTGGTCGGGGAAATGAATCCGGCCTACACCGATCTCACCTTCCGCCACCTGTTCAGCCATCGCGCCGGCCTGCCCGCCAATATCGGCATGGTCGACATGATCCGCTTCCAGATGGAAGGCACCGGCGGGCGCCCGATGCCGGAGCAGCGTCTCGATTACGCCACCCGCATCCTGCGCACCGCGCCGGCAGCCGAAGCCGGGACGGAATTCCTCTACTCCAATGCCGGCTATGTCGTCGCCGGGGCGATGATTGAACAGGCCACCGGCGAAAGCTGGGAGGCCCTGATGACCCGCGAGGTGTTCGAGCCGCTGGGGATGGAAACGGGCGGCTTCGGGCCTCCGGGCCGCAGCGATGTTCTCGACCAGCCGCGCGGCCACCGCTCAGGCATGCTCGGCGGGCTGACGGCCGTGCCGCCCGGGCCGCGCGCCGACAATCCGCCCGTGCTCGGCCCGGCGGGAACGGTGCATGTCTCACTGGGTGATCTCGGGCTCTATCTGGCTGCCCACATGGCCGGGGATCGCGGCGAGGGCGGTGACTATCTGACAGCCGAAAGCTGGCAGATCCTGCACACACCGCCCTTCGGCGGCGATTACGCCCTCGGCTGGGGGATACAGGATGGCCGTTTGCGGCATGCCGGATCGAACACGATGTGGTTCGTGCAGATCGTCATGGACCCCCAAGCTGATCGCGCCGTCGTCATCGCCTTCAATGATGGCCGTGTGGACCAGGTCGCACCGACGATGGCGCCGGTCTTCCAGGCTCTGCTGGCGGCGCCGGACTAGGCGCCAGGCTCAGCCGCCCCAGTGCTGTTTGGCGAAATAGATCAGCACGATCAGCACGATTGCGGAGAACTGCAGCACGATGCGCAGGCGCATCAGCTTGTTCGAGCGCGAGCGTGCCTCATCGCCGGAGCGGTAGAGGGTGAAAATGCCGAAGCCGAGCACGATCACCACGGCGAGCATGGCGACGTAAAGCAGTCCGGTAAGCAGATCGACAGCCATCAGCTTCTCCATCTCAGGGTGGCGGGTTTGACAGGATTGACGAAGGGCTCGCCGGTTTCGCGATGCTTCGTCCAGGCGCGTTTCAGCGCGAAATACCATTTCGCCTGCACGTCGGCATCGTGGATCAGCATCAGGTCGGGATCATAGGCGAGGCCGATCTGCTGCGCATTCACCGCCTCGCGGTCCTGGCCGACGAAGATCTCGATCCCCTTGCGGATCAGGAAATTCGGCGTGATGTGCAGGAGCGGGTGATCCCAGTAGACGACGATGGTGATGGCGGTCGAATTCTCATTGGTCGGCGTCACGGCGGTGAAGCCGGTGAAATGCTTGCCGCCGGCCTTGACGTATTCGGTGCGCAGGCCCGGGATCTCGAAACGGATTTCCGTCTGCGGCTCGCCGAGCAGGGCGTAGAGATAGGAATTCTTCGACGGCACATGCGGCAGCATGGAAAAACCGCGCCCGACCGGGCCGAACTGTTTCGCCTTGTCGTGCACGGAACTGCCCGAACGCCACCACCACTGCCGGTGGATGAAGGGGATGTGCGCCGGGTCCATCAGGCCGATCACGGCATGGTCGACATGGCAGTTGAAGACGTCATGGATCACCATGCGCGGCTTCTCGCCCTCGGGCAGATCCAGTTTCGGCGGCGCGATCGTCGGTTCGGGATTCTCGTCGGACCCGTAATAGATCCAGACCAGACCCTGGTCCTCGTGCAGCGGGAAGGTGCGGGTGCGGATCCTGGACAGATCCATCGCCTCGGCCTGGTCGGCCGTCAGTGAGGGAATCGCGGCGCAGGAGCCGTCGGTGCGGAACCGCCAGCCATGATAGGGGCATTCCACCTGGCTCTCGCCCTCATGGCACTGCATCTTGCCGCCGGAGAGGAGAATGCCGCGGTGCGGGCAGACATCCTTCATCGCAAAGGCGCGGCCCTCATGGTCGCGGCCAAACAATATCGCCTCGCCCAGCAGCTCGCGATGGAGATGCTGGCCCGGTTTGAGCTCGCTCGAAAGCGCTCCGAAATACCAAAGATCACGCAAGAACATGGGAGGCGTGATAGCGGCTCAGACGGCGCTTGCCTAGTTCGAGGGGCCTCAGCGAGCTGCGGCATGATGACGGGGCATGCCCTGGTGCCGGTTTTCAGCGCCGGAAGATCGAGCGCAGCCCCTCCGAGGTCGCGCCACTTTCCCGCATCGCCTGCAGGGTGGCCGCCTGGTCGCGCTTGGCGAAGCGTTTGCCGGTCTCATCCAGTAAAAGGCGGTGATGGCGATAGATCGGGGTGGGCAGGCCGAGCAGGGTCTGCAGCAAGACGTGCAGCGGCGTCAGCTCGAACAGGTCCTCGCCGCGGATGACATGGCTGATGCCCTGCAGCGCATCATCATGCACCACGGCGATATGATAGCTGGTGCCGACATCCTTGCGCGCCAGCACGACATCGCCGAGCGGTGAAGGGTCGGCCACCACTTCGCGCGCGCCCTGGTCTTTGACGGTGCTGACGCCCTCCTCGACAAAGCGCATGGCGCCAAAGCGCTCCCCGAGATGATCGCGGCAGCGATCCAGCGACAGCCGCCAGGCATAGGCCTCGCCCGCCGCCAGACGCGCCGCCTCTTCATCGGCAGACAGGGGCGTTACGGGCCCGCGATAGACCTCGCCGACACCGTGCGGTGCGCGGGCGATATCCTCCAGGATTTCGCTGCGCGTCTTGAAACAGCGATAGACGAGGCCCATCGCCTTGAGCCGGTCCAGCACGGCGGCGTAGTCATCGAAATGCTCGCTCTGGCGCCGCACCGGCTCTTCCCAGTCGAGCCCGAGCCAGATCAGATCGTCAAACAGCGGCGCCTCGAATTCGCGTTTGCACCGCGTGGTGTCGATATCCTCAAGGCGCAGCAGGAAACGCCCGTCATGGTCACAGGCCGCACGCCAGGCGGTCCAGGCCGAGAAGGCATGGCCGAGGTGCAGATAACCCGAAGGCGAGGGGGCGAAGCGTGTGACGAAATTCATGGCTTAGTTTCAGACAGCTGGAGGGCGAGGCAAGCCCCGATCCGCTGCAAAGTCAAAACCTTCTAGCGCAAAGGCATGGCCAAAGGCCCTGGTTCGCATTGTCCCATGCCGACGATCTCGTCCTGACTGGCGACGATGAAGCCGACGCTTGTGCGAACGCCGATCAACCCGTCACTCATCGGCGCGGCCCAATGCGGCACGCTCGGTAGGCTGGAAATCTCGGTCACATCCCAGCCCGTTCCCCCGGAGCTCACCCGATAGAGGGTGCCCTCATCGATACTGAGGTGCGCGAGCCCGGTCACGGCGATAAATGTCCGGTCGCCCAGCGGAATCAGGGCCTTGATGTTGTCCGGTATGAGGCGTTGATCGACGCCGCCTTCGCGCCAAACCAGTTCGCCACCGAACTCACCTTCGTCCGTATAGAGAAACTCACCGTTCAAGACTTCAAGCGAGGCTGGTTCCCCATAGGCCGGGCGCGTGGCCGCCGCCTGGCGTGAGATGACCCTGTCGCGAAACCGGAACGCCTCCGACGGGCAGACATCCCATCTCGGTGTCGGAAGGCGGTAAAATCCCAGCTCTGGAAGACGCCGCGCCAACCTCTCGTCCTGGGACGGGTTGTCGAGAGGAACGGAGCCTCGCTCGGAATCCGGGCTGGGATTGTATCGAAACCGGCTGGCGGCGGCCCACGCGCGAGCGCGAACTCCCGGCAGCCAGTGGCTCGCGGCGAGTTCTGACAGACGGGCAACGTCCTCAGCGCCTCCCAGCAGAGCGATGGCATCAATCGCTGCCAGAGTTTCAAACCAGTCGCCTGAATCGAGATGCTCGCGCACTTCGGGCAAGCTTTCTGTGTCGCCGAAATGACCCAAGACCCGAAGTGCTGCAGTTCGCGCGAGTAGATCCGGGTGATCAAGGAGCGGCCGGATCGCCGCAGCCGCGGCCTCACCGTCCCACCCCAGTGCGGCGAGGTCATTCATGCAGTCCTGGAAGCTGTATGAAGCCACTAGCGCCTCCGGCTCGGGTTCACTCGCGACCAGGCTGGGCAATGGTTCCGCAAAATCGCTTAGATCGTCCACATGCTTCACGCATTCCTCCGCCCAGTGCAGCAGGGCCGGCGCATCGGCGTTTGCGAGCTGCAAGTATGCGGCGGCGATCAGGCTCAGCATGTTCAGATCCTTCAGGTGAATGCGGCTTTGAAACGACTTAAGCGCGAGATAGCGCTGGTATCAAGCACGGCGTGGCCTTGGCGAGGATGCTGGAACCGGCTATCTCCGACCCGACACCCCCGCAGGAGACATGCATGACCCCGATTGATGGCCCCCGCCTTGCCCCGCGTGACGGACAGCCGCCGCGCAAGCTGGTGATTTTCCTGCATGGCTATGGCTCCAATGGCGATGACCTGATCGGGCTGGGCCAGCACTGGGCGCCCGCCCTGCCGCATGTGCAATGGGTCTCCCCGAATGCGCCTGAAGCCGTGCCGGGCGCGCCGAATGGCTATCAATGGTTCCCGATCTCCAATCTCGACCCCGAGCGCATCGAGGCCGGCGCCGCGATGGCCGGGCCGGTCATCGACCGTTTCATCGACCAGGAACTGGCGCGCTACCGTCTGACCGAAGCCGATCTGGTGCTGTGCGGCTTCTCCCAGGGCACGATGCTGTCCCTGCAGGCCGGGCTGCGCCGCGAGCGGCCGCTGGCGGGTATCCTCGGCTTTTCCGGCGCCCTGCCGGGCGGGCCGAAGTTGAAGGAAGAGATGCGCTCCAAACCACCTGTCATGCTGATCCATGGCGACCAGGACCCGGTCCTGCCGCTCGGTTTCATGTTCGATGCGCTGGAAAATCTCGCCCAGGCCGGACACGGCGCGCAATGGCATATCTCCCAGGGCCTGCCGCACTCGATCGGCCAGGACGGGCTGCAGCTCGGCGAGCATTTTCTCAAGGCCGCGTTGTCGGGTCGCTATCGCTGAGGGCCACGCGCCGCTACGCCGTGACGCACCCGCTGTGGCCTTGATGTCATAGGCGTGTCACCGAAACAGGCGTAAACTTTTCTCCAAGGACACATGTTCCGATTCGCCTTCGGGCGGACGGCCAGTCCAAGGAGGTGCGTTTTCAGGACGATCGTCCGGGATACATCCTCCCCCCGCGGCCCCCGGGCCGTGACACAAAGGGGAGGCGGCCATGCAGGTGCTTGCTAAAGCCCCGCAGGGATGGCCCTGTCTGGTGCTGAATGCGGATTTCCAGCCGCTCAGCTATTGGCCGCTCTCGACCTGGCCCTGGCAGGAAGCGGTCAAGAATGTCTTCCTCGAACGCGTCGCCATCGTCTCCAATTACGAGGACGTGGTGCACTCCCCGACTTTCGAGATGCACGTCCCCTCGGTCGTGGCCCTGCGCGATTACGTCGCCCTCGACCGCACCCCCGCCTTCACCCGCTATAATGTCTGGCTGCGCGACGGTTTCAGATGCGCCTATTGCGGCGCCGGCGGCCATGGCGGCAGCGAACCGGGCACCGAACGCCTCACCTTCGACCATGTCATCCCGCGCCGCGCCGGCGGCAAGACGAGCTGGGAAAACATCGTCGCCGCCTGCAGCCCCTGCAATCTGAAAAAGGGCGGCCGCACCCCGCGTGAAGCCCACATGCCCCTCAAACGTCCGCCCCAACGCCCGACCATGTACGAGCTCCAGGCCCAGGGCCGCCGCTTCCCGCCCAAGTTTCTGCACGAGAGCTGGCTGGATTATCTGTATTGGGATGTGGAGCTGGAGCGGTAGGGGGGCAAATCTCCGCCCTCTCCAACCCTGGCCCCGTCATCCCGACGAAAGTCGGGACCTCGATTTCACGGGCTCCGCACTTATCGCGTCGAGGTCCTGACTTTCGTCAGGATGACGACGTTGAAGGTTATTTGAGCGTCTACTCGCGCTACCCCCGCCGCAAAATCCGCAATACCCGGTCATAGACCACCTCCGTCGCCGTCCATGTATTCCCGCCGCTCGTATTGACGAACTGCACCACCACGGCGTCGATATCGGGGTGGTAGCGGGCGATGCTGGAATAGCCGGCGACGAGGCCCGTATGGCCGTATTCATAGACGGAGGAATAGATCGCCTGTTCCTCGTCGGTGAGGAGCGAGCCGTCATTGAGGGCGCGCAGGAAGATGCCGGTGTCTTCAGCGCTGGCGACCATAGTGCCGCCGGGGGCATGGTGGACGCGTGAGCGGAAATTCTCCTCCGGCCAGCCCGGATCATAGCCGCCGGGGATGCGCTCGATATCGACATCATCCACCGAGGCGAAAGTGTTGGTCAGACCGAGCGGGTCGAGGATCTCGCTGCGGATGAATTGCTGGTGCGGATAGCCCAGGGTCTGGTCGAGGATATTGCCGATCAGCAGGTAATTCGTGTTGGAGTATTGATAGCGCGTGCCGGGCTCGAACTCGGCCGGATCATCAAACACCAGCGCCAGATAGTCATTCACCTCGCCCGAGGTGATCGCCCAGCGATCGGGATCCTCAACCCAGTTGGGGATGCCGCTGCGGTGCTGCAGCAGCAAGCGCAGCGTGATCCGGTCGGCATTGGCGAGCCGGCCCGCCAGATCGGGGAAGTAGTCGGCGACGGTGTCGTCGAGATCCAGCCGGCCGTCAGCGACCAGCATCACGGTCGCCGTCGCCATATAGAGTTTGGAAATGCTGGCGATCTTGAATAGGGCGTGCGGATCGGCGGGGATGCGCGCCTCGCGGTCAAACCATCCCGCGGCATGGAATTCCGGCTCGTGACCGGCGCGGTCGACATAGACGATGATGCCGTCGAGTCCGTAATCGGGGGCGGCATCGACCTGGTCCTGGACGGTGGCCGGCAGGGGCATGAGATAGCCGATGGCGGCGCGCCAGGGGGCGAAAAGATAGAGGCTGCCGACCGTCACCAGCGCGGCGCACAGTCTGAGAAGCCAGATGATGACGGGTTTTTTCATGGCTGCAATGTCCGTATTTCCGCCGCGCCTGCTTCAGCGGGCGGGTGCCCTCAATCGTCCATATGGCGGGTGATGAGTTCGATGAGGATCACCGTCACGGCATGGGCCGTCAATGCGACCGTCCACCAGACCAGGGGCCATTTCATCACGAAACTGCCCGCGGCCAGGCAGATGGCGGTGAACAGGACCAGCCCGAGACCATAGGCAGCGCAATGGATCCACAGGATCAGGCGCGCGCCGGCTCTGACTTTGACATTCCGCCGTTGGACGATGCCCGTCGCCTCGATCTCCGGGTCGATCATCAGCGCCATCGCCTCGACATTGAAGGCCGCGGCAAGCGCGGTCAGCGAGTCCCGCGAGGCTTGTTCGCCATTCTCGATCCGCTGCACGGTGCGAAGGCCGATCCCGGCCAGTTCGGCCAGGTGTTCCTGCGACCAGTGCCGTTCCTCGCGCCAACGTCTGATCTTATCTGCGTCTGTCTTGTAAGCCATATTTTACTCCTGCCTGGCTGGGGGTTCCAATGGCTTCCCAAGACCACAGGAACCGGCCCCCGATCCACGCCATCGGCGCGCCATGGCCACGTCAGTCGCACGCCAAAGCCCCGCCACGCGCCTGCCAGAGCGCCTGTCCGGCCCCGATTAGACGGTGCACGGCGCGGCGTTTCAAATAAAAAAGGAGAGGCCGCGACGGGGCAGGCTCTCGGTCCGGTCCGGTTTTCCATGGCGCCGTGAGCTCCCGCGATTTCCGGGTTTTTGCGCGTTGCCACGCGCTTATCCCCGCCCTCTGCCAATTATCCCACGTCATCCCGGCGAAGGCCGGGACCTCGACGTGACAAGCGCGGAGCCCGGTCTATCGAGGTCCCGGCCTTCGTCGGGATGACGATATTTTGGCGATGTTATCCCCACCCCGCAAACGTGCGCGCATAATCCAGCCGTTCCGGTCGCACGGGAGGCGTGAGCTCAGTCACTTGCGGCGATCGGGAGCGTGGAGCCCATCCGCACGGAGGCGTGACAGCCCGAGTTCCGGTGGGGCCATGATCGGGGAAGTGAGGCATTAGGGCTCGACCAATCTTCCACGGTCATTTCGAGGCAGGGCCCGCGAGGGACCTGAGTAAATCTCCACGTGCGGGACGTCTCGAATGTCTCAACTATTGATTGCGCTAACCGGCATTCGCCGGCGTCCCGCACACCTCCCAACAAGGGGAGGCCACCTCAAACCTCCAGCGGCGAGCCGCGTGGAGATTTTGGTGCTTCCATCAGGGTTGCCGGGCGACACCCTCGCGGCGCGGATCGGCGCCGCCGATCAGCGTGCCATCCTCGAGCCGCCGCACGATATGGATGCCGGAGATCTCGCCGCGATTGGCGTCCAGCGTGAAACCGAGGCCCTGCAGCCCGGCGAGGATGGCCGGGTCCATGCCGTTCTCGACCCGCACCACATCGCCATTGGCGACGACATTGGGCAATTCGATCGCATCCTGCGGGGTGAGGCCCCAGTCGAGCATGCCGACCAGGGTCTTGGCGGTGTAGTCGATGATCGAGGAGCCCCCCGGCGAGCCGGTGGCCAGCACGAATTCACCCTCGGCATCGAACACGATGGTCGGCGACATCGAGGAGCGCGGCCGCTTGCCGGCGTCCGGCGCATTGGGGATCATCCGTCCTTGCGCATCGACGGGGACGCGCGAGAAATCGGTCAGCTGATTATTGAGGAAGAAACCCCCGGCCATGCGATGGCTGCCAAAGACACTTTCCACCGTGGTCGTCATCGAGACGACATCGCCATCATTGTCGACGATCACGAAATGGCTGGTGCCGGGCGAGTCCGGCGTCGCGTCGAAACCGGGCACATGGACACCCTCGGGGATGCCGGCCACGACATGGGGTGTGGCGGTGGTGCCTCTGACCAGGCTGGCGCGCTGGGTGATGTAGTCATCGGCCAGCAGACCCTCGACAGGGACGGTAACGAAATCGGGATCGGCGATATAGGCGTCGCGGTCGGCATAGGCCAGGCGCGAGGCCTCGATGAAGCGGCGCCAGCCTTCGACTGTCTCCGGTCCGGTGGCCGCCATGTCATAGGGCTCAAGCAGGCCGAGGATCTCGTTCACCGTCACACCGCCCGAGGCCGGCGGCGGCATGCCGCACACTGTCCATTGCCGGTAGGGCCGGCAGATGGCCTCGCGCCGCAGTGCCTGGTAGCCGGCCAGATCGCTGACCGTCAGGCCGCCGGGGCGTGGCTCGTCCTGGACCGCGGTGACAATCGCCTCGGCGAGCGGGCCGGAATAGAGATTGCGCCAGTCGGCCGCGATGGCGCGGGCGCTTGTCGCATAGGCCGGATTGCGCAGCGGATGGCCGACGGGCAGGGGGCTGCCATCCTCGAGGAAGAAATAGTCCCGCGAGGCGGGCCATTCATCGAGCGGGGTGCGCGGCGCGGTGCCGGCGATCAGCCCGTGCAGGCGTGGCGAGACGGCGAAACCGTTTTCGGCCAGTTCGATGGCGGCGTCGAAACCGTCCGACCAGTCCAGTTCGCCATGATCGCCATGGGCCAGGGCCAGCATCGCCACGGCGCCCGGCGCGCCGACGGAATGGCCGGAGAAGACCGCATCGTAAAAGCTCAGCGGTTGGCCGTTTTCGTCGAGGAAGAGGTCGGGCGAGGCGCTGTCCGGTGCTGTCTCGCGGCCGTCATAGGCGGTGAGAGTGCCGGTCCCGGCGTCGAAATACAGCATGAAGGCGCCGCCACCGAGGCCGGAGCTTTGTGGCTCGACCAGGCCGAGCACGCTCTGCACCGCGATCGCCGCATCCACCGCATCACCGCCGGCGCGCAGGGCCTCGAGCCCGGCTTCTACCGCGAGCGGGTTGGCGGCCGCGACCATGGCCTGGCTGGTTCGGGTTTCAGCGGGGGCGCTCGCCGGCGGGGGGGCGATCTCCGCCGCTTCGCCGCAGGCGGCCAGGCTGAGAGTCGATGCCAGTGCGCTCGCACACAGCAGAAAACGGATCATGGTACTTGCCCCCTGTCGCAGTCTGGGCACGATAGCGCGAAGCGGCACCAGATGAGAGGCCCTAAATGGCAGTTCCGGGAAAAACCAACACACTGACCGATGTCGCCGGCCTCAAGGTCGGCCAGGCTGAGGACGTTGCGGTACAGACCGGCGTCACCGTAATCCTGCCTGATGCGCGCGCCGTCTGCGCCGTCGATGTGCGCGGCGGTGGTCCGGGCACCCGCGAGACCGATGCGCTCGCCGCCCATACCCTGGTCGATGCGGTGGATGCGGTAGTGCTCTCGGGCGGGTCCTCCTACGGGCTTGCCGCGGCTGACGGCGTGGCAGCCAGTCTCGGCGCCCGGGGGCGGGGCTTTGAGCTGATGCCGGCTCCGGGCGTGCCGGTCTCGCCGGTCATCCCCTCGGCCATCCTCTATGATCTCGCCAATGGCGGCGACAAGGCCTGGGGCGAGGAACCGCCCTATCGCCAGCTCGGCAAGGCGGCGCTGGCGGCGGCTTCGGCTGATGTGCGGCTGGGCCGTGCCGGGGCCGGCTTTGGCGCCCGCGCCGGATCGCGCCCTGGCGGTACCGGTTCAGCCAGCCTGGTCACCGCGGACGGCATCACCATTGCGGCGCTGGTCTGTGTCAACAGTTTCGGCTCGGTGACCATGCCGGGCAGTGATGTCTACTGGGCCTGGCCCTGGGAGATTGATGGCGAGTTCGGCGGCGCCCGCCCGGCCGCGGACTGGTCGGCGACACCGGAAGACTGGGGCGCGGCCAAGATCAATCCCGGTGCCCGCGAGAACACCACCATCGCCTGTATCGCCACCGATGCCGTCCTGACACCGGGGCAGGCCCAGCGCCTCGCCATCATGGCCCAGGACGGGCTGTCCCGCGCGATCCGCCCGGTGCACACCCCCTTTGACGGTGATGTCGTCTTCGCCCTGTCGACGGCACAGCAGGACCTGCCGCAACCGGCCGAATTCACCCTGGCGCGGCTCGGTTCACTCGCTGCAGATTGCCTTGCCCGGGCCGTCGCACGTGGTGTTCATGCAGCCTCGCAAGCCGGTGTGGCAGAGCGGGTCTGAGGCGCTGTGCAAGACGTCTGCGTTTGCCGGTTCACGGTACTTGCTTTCGCAAAGGCTCGCGGTTAGGTTCCGCGCCTCCTCGGGGCAATAGACCTTGAGGACATGGCCTGCACCGGTAGCTCAGTTGGATAGAGCACTAGACTACGAATCTAGGGGTCGGGAGTTCGAATCTCTCCCGGTGCACCATTTTTTCCTTTAAAATCAAATGAATATATCGATCAGAAATTTCGGTCGATATCGAGATTTGTCCCGCGGAAACACAACGGAAACAGCCGAGTGTGAGCCGTTGCGGACGAATTTGGGTGTGGAAAATTGCAGGAAGTCAGATGGGCGCGAGCCTGACAGGACGAAGTCCTAGATATTTTTCGCCCAATGGACCCAGGTGGTGCCTGCACACGCGCACTTCCCCGTCATTAAAGCCATATGGGTAAGAGAAAGCCGCCCCTCGAACTATCAAGGAACGGCTTTCATGTGGCAGTCGTCAGGCCGCTTGACCTGGTCTGTTGATATGGAGCCATGCGTCGAGCTCCCTCAGCTCGTATCGGATGTGACCATTCTCCAACCGAAGGAACTCGGGTCCGCGACCGGTTGTACGCCATGTCTCCAATGTCTTGAATGAGAAGCCGACATATCGGGCGGCTTGCTTGGTTGTCAGATAACGTTTCTCAGTTTGCATCATGTCTCCTCGACTTAAGTTAATGATAGCGTCGCCTGATGACGACCTCGCAATCAAAACATGTCGTGGATGCAATGTCCTTGGGGAAATTTCTTCATTATTCGCCTACTGAATCAAACACTTAAAAAAGTCCACCCCCGAAAATTCCCCAAATAGTTGTGCGCCGCGCCGCAGTTTCGTCTTTAGCGGGAGGGGTGTGATAGGGTTTGTTAGGATGCGTCAAGCGTACACACCTCAATATCAATCTGATAAAATAAAGAAATCGGAAAATATAATGTAAGTGTGACGAAAGTGGCAAACCAGATACTCGATGATTACGGAATGGACTTCAACACACCCGTGATGCGGACAGCGGTGATTGAGTGGATCGAGGGGGAGCGTTGTGATGTCGCCATTACCTTGGCTTTCAACAAGTCGATGCACCTTGATATTGCGCTGAAACGGCTGTCGCAGTGGCTGTATCAATTCGAGCACGAAATTCGGAGGTGCCGCCCGAGCCGACTTCCCAAAGACAAGCGGCTTCTCGCGTTCGTAGTCCCTGAACACCAAGCCTCAAATATCCACTTCCATTTGGCGATCCGATTGATTGACGGCGAAGACGTGACTCCAGCCAATCTTGATCACTTCTTGGAGGTAGGGAAACGGTTATGGCGTCAGCTTCAACCGACCGGAACTTGCGATCTTAAGCGCATTTATGATGGGCGCGGCTGGGCCCGCTACATCACAAAAGATCACTACAAATGCGGGACAGAGCTGATCCTGAGTCACGATTTTCACCCTGCGGGGTAGAGACGGTCGTTTGGCGCGCGACCGGATACGCAGTTGGCCGCTGCAACCAAGCCAGACTTGCAAGCACTCGAAACACTCGAAACACTCAAAACACTCAAAACACTCAAAACACTCAAAACACTCAAAACATTTTATCAGATCCAATCCGTGAGTCTTGGTGCTTTTCGGCACCAACGACGCGGTAGCAAGTCTTCGGTCGGCCTCTTCAAAATCATCTGCCGCCCGAAGCCGTGACGAGTGCGACGCTTTTCATCCGGCTCAGAACGCAAACGCATGATCGACTTTCCAGGAAAATGGGGAGGTAGAAAGACCGACTCTTTCGTTTGTCGCCGGGTAGCGCGCCCTGGCGGCAATGGTAGAGTATTGTCCAAACGCGGCTCTTGTTCCGATTGCTCTTATCCTAAAGAACCGCAGGTCGTCCGGTGTGAAGGCCCGCCGAAGGCGGTCAGGCCGAAACTCCGGACACCTGACCGGAGCGAAGCGGAGGTTATGAGCCATCCACCAAATGCCTCTCTCAATCTCTTTCTTGGATCGTGATGGTGTGAGGCCTGGATCGCCCCGAGTGCTGATGGGTTGTCGTCACGCTCAGGAGCTTGCCCCGGATGGTTTAGACGACGCGGATCGGTCCAACGCTTTCATTTGGAGAGGGTGCACAAGCGAGCCCAGCGCACATCGCGTGATGTGTAAATATGTTGCCCCAATCTTGTCGGGAAAAAAGTCTATGGAACAAAGGGTTTTAGTAAATTGCTAATTGTTCGAAGAGGTTGTCGCTCCCAGCATAATCGATGGCGCGCGACAACCGGCGTTGCTCAACGAGAACTTATTCCGGGAATGCACTTTGTCCCCATACCTAGGTCGCCCATGGTGGGTGTCCCAACTTGGCGATGCGTCAAAACTGCGCAATGGTCACGCTAACCGCACGGGTTGCAATTGGTTTTGGATTGGCAGACGCGCAGAGTGTCTGCGGCATACGCTTCGCCCGCAGGCCGATTCATGGCCAATATTCGGGCAGAAAATGAGTTTGCGAGGGGCGCAATGATTTCATCGGTTCACGCACTGCTTGAGTCCTACCGCGACGCGGCACGGACCGAGCGCGAGAAGGGTACGTATTCGAGCGCTTCGTGCTGGCCTACCTCAAGCACGACCCCATGCAGCAACAGCAATTCTCGGATGCTTGGACCTATGCGGACTGGGCCGAAATGCAGGGGCTCGACAAGACGGACACCGGCATCGATCTGGTCGCCAAGGTTCGCGACCAAGACGGGTTCTGCGCGATCCAGTGCAAATTCTACAAGGCGGGCTATTCGGTCCAGAAGCGTGATATCGACAGCTTCTTCACCGCGTCCGGCAAGACTGGTTTTGTCCGTCGTTTGATCGTCGATACGACCGATGTGTCCTGGTCTTCGAATGCAGAGGGTGCACTGGACGGTCAGGCCATTCCGACAAACCGTATTGGCCTCACGGACCTTGCCGAAAGTCCCATCGACTGGAATATCTTCGACCGCGACAACAAGATCGAACTGGTCCGCAAAACGCTGAGGCCGCATCAGGTCGAGGCGCTAGAAGCGGTCGATGCCGGGTTGAAAGACGCGGATCGCGGCAAGATGATCATGGCTTGCGGCACCGGCAAGACCTTCACCTCCCTCAAAATCGCCGAGCATCTGGCGGGCAAGGGCGGGCGCGTTCTCTATCTCGTGCCATCCCTCGCGCTAATGTCGCAGACCGTGCGTGAATGGACGGCTGACGCGGGCGTGCCCCTGCGCTCCTTCGCGGTCTGTTCGGATGTAAAGGTCGGCAAGCGCTCGAAGAGTGACGACTACGCGGATATCGAGGTCCACGACCTCGCCTTCCCGGCGACGACCAAGGCGGACCGACTGGCCGAAAAGGCGGCTCCTGCCGATCCCGAAGTGATGACCGTCATCTTTTCCACCTATCAGTCCCTGCCGGTCATCACGCGCGCGCAGCAGGATCACGGCCTGCCCGATTTCGACCTCATAGTTTGCGATGAAGCCCATCGCACGACCGGGGCGAAGATCGATGGCGAGGACGAGTCGAATTTTATCCGCGTGCACGATCAGGCGCACGTCCGAGGCCATAAGCGGCTCTATATGACCGCGACGCCGCGTATCTATGGTAATGCCGTAAAATCGCGCGCGAGCGAGGCTTCTGTCGAGCTGTGTTCGATGGACGATGAGGCATTGTTCGGCAAGACGCTGTTCGCCCGCGGCTTCTCCTGGGCTGTCGAGAAAGGCCTGCTCACGGACTACAAAGTCATCGTGCTGGCCGTGGACGAGAGCATCATCAGCCGGACGGTTCAGTGGCGGCTGCAGGACGCTGACAGCGAGATCAAGCTCGACGACGCGACGAAGATCATCGGCTGTTACAAGGCGCTGACGAAGGCCGACTTGCAGGAAGACCTCTCCGGAGACGGTCAGCACATGCGCCGGGCGCTCGCATTCTGCCGCGACATCAAGACCTCGAAAATGGTCAAGAACGAATTCGCCAAGGTCGTCGACGAATACCTGAAGCACAATGACGACGAAGACGCCGAGCGTGTGAAGCTTCATTGCGAGATCGACCACGTCGACGGCACGTACAATGCCAAGGATCGTGGCCGCCTCCTGGAATGGCTCAAAGCCGATGCGGGAGACGAGACCTGTCGCATTCTCTCCAATGCGCGTTGTCTGTCAGAGGGTGTCGATGTGCCGGCGCTCGACGCCATCCTATTCATGCACCCCCGCAAATCTCAGATCGACGTGGTGCAGTCCGTAGGACGTGTCATGCGCAGGGCCGAAGGCAAGCGGATGGGCTACGTCATTCTTCCGGTCGGGATTCCGGCCGGGAAGGCCCCGGAAGAGGCGCTGAGTGACAACGAGAAATATCGCGTCATCTGGCAAATCCTCAATGCCCTGCGTGCGCACGATGATCGCGTGGACGGCCAAATCAACCAGATGAGCCTCGGCCAGGATGTGTCCGAGCGCATCGAAATTGTTGCTGTCGCGGATCAGCTCCCCCAGAAGGCGGCGCAGGCAGAAAATGCTGGAATCGGCTCGGGCGCGGCATCGGGCGATGATGATCGCCATCATGACCCGCTGGGTGGCCGCGGCGTCCGAGAGCCGGAGCAGATGGCGTTCGTACTGGACGAATTTACGGCAGCGATCCGCGCCAAGATCGTCAAGAAGTGCGGCACGCGGGATTATTGGGAAGATTGGGCGGTCAATATCGCCGAGATCGCCCAGAACCACATCACGCGTCTCAAGGGCATTCTGGCGACGCCAGAGACGAAAGCCCGCATCGCCTTTGATGAGTTCGTCGAGGAATTGCAGGATGACCTGAATGACAGCATCACCGAGGACGACGCGGTGGAGATGCTGGCCCAGCACATCATCACGCGTCCCGTTTTCGAAACCCTGTTCGAGGGGCACAAATTCACTCAGGAAAATCCGGTCTCACGCGCGATGCAGCGGGTCCTGGAAGTGCTCGACGAGGCAAACCTGGACAAGGAGTCCAAGGACCTCGAAAACTTCTATGCCAGCGTCCAGCGCCGGGCACAGGGCATCACCGATCCCAACGCCAAGCAGAAATTGGTGGTCGAGCTATACGACAAGTTCTTCCGCCGCGCCTTCCCGCGCACGACCGAGAAGCTGGGGATCGTCTATACGCCGGTCGAGATCGTCGACTTCATCATCCACTCGGTGAACGAGGTCCTCCAATCCGAGTTCGGCCAGACGCTGGGGTCGAAAGGCGTCCACATCATCGACCCTTTCACCGGCACCGGAACCTTCATCACGCGCCTCTTGCAATCCGGCCTGATCAAGTCGGAGGAGATGGAGCACAAGTTCCGGCATGAAATCCACGCCAACGAGATCGTGCTGCTGGCCTACTACATCGCCGCGATCAATATCGAGGCCGTCTATCACGGCATCATGGGCGGGGACGACTACGTGCCTTTTGAGGGCATCTGCCTGACCGATACCTTCCAGATGTATGAGGCCGAGGACATGGTCGCCCGGCTGATGCCGGACAATTCAGAGCGCCGGAAGAAGCAGAAGGCGCTCGATATTCGGGTGGTGATCGGAAACCCGCCCTATTCTGCGGGGCAGAAGAGTGCCAACGACGATGCGCAGAACGTAAAATACCGGAGCTTGGACGAATCTATCCGGAAGACATTCGTGAAGTTATCGAGCGGTAATCCGAGAAGCCTGTATGACAATTACTTTCGGGCTTTCCGGTGGGCTGCAAACAGAATTGAAGATGACGGAGTCGTCGCGTTTGTTTCAAACGGGGGGTGGATTACGTCAAAGGCCGCAGATGGCTTTCGAAAGACCATCGCAAACGAGTTTTCCTCGATCCATGTAGTGTATTTGGGTGGTGATATTCGTAAGAATATGGCGACCAAAGGAAGTGCCGGCGAAGGCGAGAACGTTTTCGGTTCCGGGAGCATGACCGGGATCGCAATCACTATATTGGTGAAGTGCTCGCGCGAGCCTGACGACCGTTCAGTTAAATATCATTACATAGGCAGAGATTTGAAATGTGCAGAGAAGCTCTCGACTTTGGAGCGCTTGGGTAGCCTGCAAGGGGTGAGCAATTCGGGTGGTTGGCAGGAAATTGTACCTGATGAACATGGCGATTGGTTGGGGCAGCGTGAACAGAGTTTCTCACACTTCATCGCTATGGGGGACAAAGGAAAGAATAACGAGTCCATATTTTGCGATTTCTCAAATGGGGTAAAGTCCAATAGAGATCCGTGGTGCTTCAATTTCTCTAAAAGTGGTGTGTTGGAGAACATGGGAGAGATGGTGAAATTTTATCGCGACAGTTTAACGAACCCAAACCGATCGAACCTGAACGATGCGACAAAAATTAGCTGGTCTTGGCGATTGAATGAAAATTTCAAGAGGGGGAAATTTGTTGAATTCGATCCAAAAAAGGCTGTTCGATCGATGTATCGACCGTTCAACAAAATGTGGTTGTACTACGATGCTTTTTATAATGAGAACCGTTATCGAGTCGAGCGCATTTATCCAACCGGGAATGAAAACAACCTAGCCATCTGGGTCACCGGTGTAAGTGCAGCGGTGCCATTTAGTTGTTTCATTAGTGATTGTGTGCCTTCCCGTGAGGGGCCGTCGACAAACCAATGCTTTCCACTTCATGTTTATGACTTCAATGGGGAGAATCGTGCGGACATGTTTTCTCAGTTGCCTGGGCGCGCTGAATATCAGAGCCGCGATGGCATTACAGATGCTGGGTTGAAGAGGCTCGCCGGGGCATATCCCGGTGAGATTATCTCGAAAGAAGACATTTTCTACTATGTTTACGGCCTCCTCCACTCCGAGGGCTACCGTGCGCGCTACGCTGACAATCTGTCAAAAGAGCTGCCTCGCATCCCCTGCGTTAAACGCGCCGAGGACTTCTGGGCCTTCTCCAAAGCCGGGCGCGCGCTGGGGGAGTTGCATGTCAATTACGAAGAGGTCGAGCCCTATCCGGTCCGCTATGCCAATGGTGAGGAGGGGTTGTGGCAGGTCGACGACCCGGAGGCCTTCTACCGAGTCACCAAGATGAAATTCGCGGGCAAGCGTCCGAACCTGGACAAGACCCGCGTCATTTACAATTCCAACATCACCATGGAAGGCGTTCCGCTCGAAGCCTACGATTATGTCGTCAACGGCAAACCGGCGCTGGATTGGGTGATGGAGCGGCAGGTCGTTAAAACTGACAAGGCCAGCGGCATCGTCAACGACGCCAACCGCTACGCCATCGAAACCATGAACGACCCGGCCTACCCGCTGAAACTCTTCCAGCGCGTCATCACCGTCAGCCTCGAAACGATGAAGATCGTCCGGGGTCTGCCGAAGCTGGATATTGATTAGGGCTTATTTTCGTAAGGGGAGTGAAATGGGCTCAAATTCCCTCGTGGAAAGTACGATGAGCGCACGTGCACAAGCGCTCGCGTGTCGAGATTTGGTAGACTATTGGCACGGGCCACTATTTGATCATAATGTATCCAACAAAGCGCTGTATGTATTACGGTGCTCACATAATAGGGTTTTGTGTCTTTTTGATACGGCAATACGATTGATAGATGAAAGCGCTTGGCCTGTCGCAACGTTGGCTGCAAGGGCATTGATGACGTGTGTTGCTTATAACTCGTTGATGTACTTTAAATTGCTTGATGGTGCTGGTTCTGTCGATGTTGTTGTCGATTCGTTTTTTACAAGTAATGACGTGAAGCGAAAACTGTACAAGAACGTGGCAGCCCTATCGAAGCTCCACATTGCCAAACACGCAAAGCCAAAAGTTGGCGTTGCGCGCTCCGCTAGAATATCGTCAGGCGATGCAATGAAAAGTGGTCTCGGACGCTTGTTTGAAGAGCAGAGGTGGGCGAAGAAAGAAAGTATACTCGAGCACTATGACCGTCTGTCCGAGGCTTGTCATGATTCTCAGGTGTCAATCATCTATATGTTTAGTTCTCTGGGTAAAGGAGTTGAGACCAGTGAAGGTGAGGTCGACTTCGACTTAATGATCGAGCACGATGTGTGGCAAGCGCTCGCTCATATAGCCCCTTTTCAATGGGTCCGGGTTCAAGCAGAGCCTCTTTACGCTGGATTGCGATAGGCGGTTAACGCTGCCCGGCAATTGAAGGTCAGTCGCGGGTGTCGGTTCAATTTAGGAAGTAATCCCAGCGTCGAGTCAGGTGGGGGCGAGGTTGACAGTGTCATTGGACGAGATCGGTGAGAGGGCGCTCTGTCATGAGTGCATTGGCGACGAATATCTGTCTGTCGATGTTCGTTCCAACGGCGAACGGCGGACCTGCCACTACTGCGAGAAGGCCTCTCGGTCGTTTACGGTTAAGGAGTTGGCGGAGAGGGTTGAGCAGGCCTTTGAAGATCATTTCATACGCACATCTGATCAGCCGACTGACCTTCAGTTCATGATGTTGAGAGACCGCGAGTCCTCTTATGACTGGGATAGGGATGGGGAGCCGGTGGTTTGGGCGATCACCAACTCAGCCGAATTTCCGGAAGCTGCGGCACGCGATATTCATGCCATACTAGAGGATAGGTTCGACGATTTCGAAGCCGCCAAAATGGGCGAAGAAACCGAATTTGCAGAAGATTCCTACTATGAGGAACGTGGTCCTGATATTCGGAATTGGCGGGAAACCTGGGACGCATTTGAGCATTCTCTCAAGACCAACACCAGGTTTTTCAATCAGGTATGGGCTGAGTATCTGTCCGAGCTGTTTGCTGACCTCGCGGAGCTCAATACTTCTCAGGGCGATGCAGTAATTTTCAGCGTTGGGCCCGAGGAGCCAATTTCTGAATTGTACCGGGCTCGGGTCTTTCAGGCGGAGGATGAGTTGCAGGAGGCACTCGGTCGACCGGATTTGCATCTCGGCCCCCCTCCTTCACGGTTGGCAAGGGCGGGGCGCATGAACGCGTGGGGCATTTCAATGTTTTACGGTGCCACCACTGAGGAGCTAGCGCAGACGGAAGTTAGGCCACCTGTTGGGGCCTACGTGGTGATCGGGAGATTCAAGCTCACTCGCACCTTACGCTTGTTGGACTTGACGGCCCTGAAGCGGATCGACCGGAGCGGCAGCTTTTACGATCCCGATTACGCGCACCAGGTAGAGCGGGCGGCGTTCTTTGCGGAGCTTTGCGAGCGAATGAGTCGGCCTGTGATGCCGAACGATGAGGTGCTCGACTATCTGCCAACGCAAGTGGTAGCGGATTTTCTAGCGTCGACTTCTGCCCCAGCTCTGGACGGTATCATTTATCCTTCTGCGCAGGGTGACACGGATGCCAGAAACGTGGCCCTTTTCCACAAAGCCTCTCGATGCGGTCTATGGAAAATCTCCGAAGGCGTGGAAATCGAGGTGGAGACAGGTCGTCATTATGAGGGGGGCTGGGAGCGAGAGTTCGAGGTGATTGAATGGATGCCGGAACCGCCTGACGAAACAGCGGCTGCAGCCCAAGAGAAGAAACCAGATCCATTCGCACCGTTTCAGTACGATGGACCTGCTATGACTGACGCCGATGCGCGTGAAGTTGCGCTCGAATTGCAGAAGGATTCCGTACGGGTCCACTGCATCCGTACGGTCAGTTATATCGCAGACACCTATACAGTGAGGCGTTATCAATTGGAGCGTACTAACCTACTATTTTAGAGCGGTTGGATCCTGCTGACCGTAGAGATTCATCGATCCGATATGCGAGCACTCACAGCGTTCACGACAGCGCGCACGGTGCGGTCTGTCAAATGTGCATACCGCTGCGTAGTGCGAACGTCCTTGTGTCCCAGCGCCGCGCCTATCGCTTCAAGCGACGCCCCCGAATTCACCGCGAACGAGGCGAAGGAGTGGCGAAGGTCGTGAACCCGCACATCTTCTATTCCTGCGGCTTTGCGGATGCGCTTCCAAGCATATTTGAAACAGGTGCGGTGTGAGCCAAGTTTTCGCTCGCTTGGGAAAACCCAGCGCAGAGATGGTACGGTCTGGCTCCGCTTCCAGGCGAGCAAAAGGTCGGCGACTAGCGGGTCCAGTGGGCGAACCATGTCCCGATGAACAGCGCGCTCGCCCTTCTGCCGTCCGGCCCGTAGCGTCCATTTGGCCGCCGTTGGTGCGAGGTCGAGGTCGGACCACTGCATCGTCAGGACCTCGTTTCTACGCGCGCCAGTGAGCAGCAGAACTTTGATGATCGTCGCCGCACATTGGTCCTCATCCGCGTCAAGCACCGTCCAAAGCTTCTTCGTTTCGCTATCAGTCAGGTAGCGTTCCATTTTCCGCTCCGGATAGCGCTGAACCCGGGGGCAAGGATTGTCAGACCGCCACTCATTATCCACAGCGAAGCTCATCATCTTTGACAACAACGCGAGCGCCCGGTTGGCTGATCCGGGTGTGCCTTTCATGTCCGCGTGAAACTTCCGGATCGTTGCGAGGCTGACCGCTTCGATTTTTTGATCCGCGAACCGCGGAGCGAGATGTAGACGCCACAGGCGTTCATCCTGCTCAACGCTAGACGCCTTCTTTTTGGGCCGTGCGTGTTGGTCCAGGTAGGCTTCCCAAAGGGTCTGCATGGTTGGCGTGTTCGCGCTCGTTCGCCGTTCCTCTAAGGGGTCGATGCCACGGTCCACCTTGCTTTGTATTTCGCGGGCGAGCTTGGTCGACGGTCATCGAGTTCGCGCGTCCGATTTTTGGCCAGCACAACGCGCCCCGAGAATTGCGATAACAAAAGTAGAATGTCTTCACCCCGCTGGGCGAAACACGGACATTGAGGTTTGTCGTGTGAGCGTCCCAAATTCGATAGTCCTTGCCGGTTGCTGGCAGGCGCTCGATGAGGCTGTTGGTTAGGCGTTTTGATGTCTTGCTCATAATTTCCTTCCGATAGGGTTGGCGCTCTCACGGAAACACTACGGAAACACTCCAAGTGGGGCGAGAGCGGGTTGATACGAGCAAGATGATGCACTTTGGCTCTGCAAAGCCAAGTGATTTCAGTCCCTTGTGGGGTGTGTTCGGGTTGGTTGGGGTGCGTTAGTAGGCGCTGTCCTCAGACTACGAATCTAGGGGTCGGGAGTTCGAATCTCTCCCGGTGCACCATTTTCCCGATATAAGATGACGGCCATGCGGGCCGGGCGCGTCACGAGGTGACGGCGCTGCGCGTATTCCACATTTCGCGGATCGTGTCCGACAGCGAGATCGGCTCGAAGGGTTTGACGATCACACCCAGTGCGCCCATCGCGATATATTCGTCCTGTTCATGGACCTGCGCCTTGGCGGTCATGAAGATCGCAGGCAGGCCCCGGCCTTCAGGCAATTCCCGGATCCGGCGCAGGGTTTCGGGGCCATCCATGCCGGGCATCATGACGTCGAGCAGAAGGAGTTGCGGTGCGAAGTCCGGCAGGGCATCCAGCGCGGCCTGTCCGGACAGGAAGTGTCGGACCTCGAATCCGCCGAGATCCTCAAGCACCATGACCGCGACCGTGGCGATCGAGGCGACATCCTCGACATAGAGAATTCTCTTCAGTTCATCAGTCATGGGTCAGGCCGCGTCTTCCTGGCGTGGGCAGATGGGCAGATCGAGGTGGAATACGGTGCCCTGGCCCACCTCGGTCTCGAAACTGACCGAGCCACCGAAGGCCTCGATCAGGGTCTGGGTGATATTGAGGCCAAGCCCGCTGCTGCCCTCCTGGCGCGTCGCCGAGCTGTCAGCCTGGGCGAAGCGGTCGAATACCTTGCTGCGGAAGGCTTCAGGAATGCCCGGGCCGTGATCGGCGACGGAGATCCGCACATGGTCGTCCTCACCGAGACGCGCTGAAACGGTGACTTCGCCGCCCTCCGGCGAGTATCGGATCGCGTTCGACAGCAGGTTCACCAGGGCCTGGTTGAAACGGTTCTGGTCAAGACGGACATCGGTCGCTCCTATCCCGCAGCAGCGCCGCAGCGTGATGCCGCGCGCTTCAGCCATGGAATCATTCTGTGTCACAATCTTGCAGACAAGGCCGCAGATTTCGACCGTTTCCATCCGGTATTCGATCTTGCCGGCGGCAATTTTCTCAAGGTCGAGAATGTCATTGACCAGCATGGTCAGGCGCTGGCAGCTGTCATGGGCCAGTTCGAGCAATTGCTGGCTCTTGCTGTCGAGGCTGCCCGCGGTCTTGATCTTGAGCAGGCCGAGCGCACCGTGGATCGAGGTGAGGGGCGTGCGCAATTCATGGTTCACGGTCGAGATGAACTCGTCCTTCATGATGTCCACCTGCTTGCGCTCGGTGATGTCGCGCACGATGCCGCAATAGAGCGGCCGGTTGTTGAGCAGGATTTCGCTGACTGACAGGTCCATCGGAAAGGTCGACCCGTCCTTGCGCTGACCGGTGACTTCGCGGCCGATGCCGATGATCGAGCGGATGCCGCCGGGCGCGGACAGATCCGGTTGCCAGTCGCCCGACGGGTCAGCGTGTGACGGCAGGAGCATGGCGATGCTGTGGCCCGTCAATTCGTCGGGCTGATAGCCGAAAATCCGTTCGCAGGCCGGATTGAAGCTGTCGATATTGCCGAACTCGTCGACCACGATCAGGCCATCCACAACACTGTTGATGATCGAGCGGGTCTTGACCTCATTCTCCTGCAGACCCTCGGTCATCAGCTGAAAGGCGCGGGCCAGTTCACCGATCTCGTCATCACCCGTCACGGGCAGCTGCATCGGCCGGAGGGTGGAGCGGGCGCCGGAAATCTCCCGTGTCATCTGCCGCAGCGGCTTGGTCAGCTGATTGGCGATCAGGGCGGTGATGATGCTGCTGAGCAGGATGAGGAAGGCGCCGAGGGCCAGGCCCTGGCGCTGGGTCCGAAAGACCGGGGCCATCAATTCCCGGCGCGGCACGCTGATGACAATCCCGAGCGAGGCGTGGTCGATCCTGTCGTCGATCGGCAGGTCGACAAAATACTTGATGCTGTCGGGCTCAGCCAGGACAGCCTCGCCACCGGAGAATTGCAGACGCGACAGGAAGGCCGGTGGCGGACGGGTGTAATTGCTGGCGAGCTCCAGACGGGAGATCGAGCCATCGGCCGTGTATTCCATATAGTCGCCGGCCTGGGTGATGATGAAGGTGTCTGTGTTCAGCTCGATCGTCCGGAAGGTCTCGGCGAGCACTGTCTCGTAATTGGCATTGATGACGATCATGCCGAAGATTTCGCCATCGGGTCCGAAGACGGGGACGATGCCGCGCACGGTCGGGATCAGGGATGCATCGATCTGGTTGTTTTCGCGATTATAGGTGACCGGCGAGAAGAAGACGTCACCTGGCGACAAGGCAGCGCCACGCCGGAAATAGCTCTCGCCAGCCTTCTCCTGCAGGTTTTCGGCGGACACGGTTTCGAACCGGTCGCCGATGCGATTGACCCGGACCAGCTCGCGGCCGTTGTCGGCGACGCCGATATAGCGGATCTGGTTGTAGGAGGGATGGGTCCGCATCACCGAGGTGAAGATCGTTGCCAGCCTTTGCTCCCATTCCGCGGTCAGCGAACCGTCCTCGGGGTCGACGCCGTCATTTCCACGACTGCGGATAATGCCGCCGATAGGGGGCATCTGGGCGATGATGGTCGCATCATTTCCCAGATTGCGGAACGTCTCGCGAAACTGCAGCGCGGCAAGACGGCTTTCCCCGGCAAGGCTCTCGATCGCGGTGTCGAGCGATATTTCTGTCGTGCGGAGATAGGCCAGCCCGCTCATCACCAGTGCCGTGGCAAAGGAGGCGGCGCAGGCAAGCAGGGTGATCTTGACACGCAGGGAGCTGGTGATCCGGCTCGTCCGACTGAACATTTTCACTCCATGCGATTGCATTATTTGCCGTTTTCGACTGCCAGCGGGCGCGCTTACCCCTGTCTATGACCTGAAGGCTGGTGGCCGATTAATCCGGGGATCATATTTAATGCATCGCAGGCCGGGCCAGTGCGTGGCGCCGGCTACTGTACCGGGAGTTCGGTCGTGTTCTTGATCGCCTCCATGGCAAAGCTGGCACTGACATCGGAGAGCGGCGCGATGGCGATCAGCTTCTTGTAGACCTCGTCATAGGCCCGCACATCGGGAAGGCAGAGCTTGATCAGATAGTCGACATCGCCGCTGAGCCGGTAGAATTCCACCACTTCCGGCATGCGACGGACACCCTCGGCGAATTTTCCCAGCCATTCGGCATCATGACGGCTGGTGCGGACGGTCACGAAGAGGGTTGCGCGCAGGCCGAGGCCCTCGGCGTCGAGCAGGCTGACATTGCGGCGGATAATGCCCTGCTCGGCCAGGCGTTTCATGCGCCGGGCGGTCGGTGTCGCGCTGAGACCGATGGCGTCGGCGATTTCCTGCACGGTACGGTCGGAATCGACCTGGATCAGCTTCAATATGCGGCGGTCATAGTCGTCAATCACTTCATTTTCCCCGAAACAGAGTTTTCATCTCGGCATATTGCCAGAATTTGAGGGTAATTGAGTGTTTTAAACTCAGGCGAGGATGGTTTGATAGTCGCCAGGCCTTGAGAGTTACGTTGAAATGTCGTCTTCCACTGACTGTCCCACCGCCCTGTCACGCCTGCGGGCAGGTATGATCGGGCGCGATGAAATCCTGACAACGCCGTTTGGCGAGCGCCTGATGGTCTATGCGGACTATACGGCCAGCGGCCGTGGCCTGCGGCAGGTCGAGGCGCAGATCGAGCGCCTGTCGGGCCTGTATGCCAATCCCCATACCGTCGACAGCGCCACCGGGCGGGCGTCCGGCGAGTGGCTGCACCAGGCCGAGGCGGTGATCCGCGAGGCGGTCCATGCCGGCCCGCAGGATTGTCTGATCGCCTGCGCCTCGGGCGCGACGGGGGCGATCCACAAATTGCAGGAAATCCTTGGCCTTGCGGTGGCGCCTGCCAGCCGGGACCACATGCTGTCCTCAATCGCGACAAAGCTGGGCGCTGATGGCCGCCAGATTGTCGAGGACGCGCTCGCCGCCACGCGGCCGGTGATTTTCGTCGGGCCCTATGAGCACCATTCCAACGAGTTGAGCTGGCGTGAGAGCCTTGGCGAAGTCGTGACCATTGGCCTGGACGCCGACGGCGGGATTGACCTGGCAGAGCTCGAGACGCAATTGCGTGACCCGCGCTTTCTCGGCCGGCGCCGGATCGGCGCTTTTTCCGCGGCATCCAATGTCACGGGTGTCCGCAGCGATGTGGTCGCCCTGGCACGCCTGCTCCATGCCCATGATGCCATCCTGTGTCTCGATTGCGCGGCCAGCGCGCCCTATCTGCCCATCGACATGCATCCAGCCGGCGCACCCGATGCGTCGATCGATGCGGTCTATTTCTCGCCTCACAAATTCATCGGCGGTCCGGGAGGCTGTGGCATTCTCCTGTTCGACCAGTCGCTCTACCGGCGCGACCTGCCACCAACCCAGAGCGCCGGCGGGACCGTGCGCTATGTGACCAAGACCGGGCATGACTTCATCGAGGATATCGAGGCGCGCGAACGCGCCGGCACGCCGGGTGTGCCGCAGATTGTCCGCGCGGCCCTCGCCCTGCAGGCGCAGCGGGAGGTCGGGCATGAGACCATAGCCCGGCTCGAGCATGAGGCGCTGGTGCAGGCGATGTCCCGCTGGAGCGATAATCCGCGGATTGATGTTCTCGGCCCCGCCGACCCGGCGCGCCGGATCGGGATCGTCTCGTTCAACATCCTACAGCCGCGCGGCGAGATCTTGCACCCGCGCCTGGTGACCATGCTGTTGAATGACCTGTTCGGGATCCAGTCTCGCGCCGGTTGTTCCTGCGCCGGGCCCTATGGACATGAGCTGCTCGGGATCACGCCGGAACAGTCCGAGGTCATTCGCGGTGCGGTGCTGCAGGGGCAGGCCGGCTTGCGGCCAGGCTGGTGCCGGGTGAGCCTGCACTGGGCGATGGAGCGCGAGGAGGTCGATTTCCTCATCCGCGCCGTCGAATTCATCGCCGCGCATGCGGATCGGCTGGCGAGTTTCTACAGTTTTGACAGTGCCAGCGGCCGCTGGAGCTGGCGCGGAACGGATAGCGCGCCGTCCATTGCCTTTCCGGGGCTGCTGCTCGACGCGCCGCCGGTGACGCAGGCCCGTGCACCGATTGATCGCGGGGCGTGGTTCGCAGCAGCATTCGACGCCGCGGAAGCGCTGGTCGAGGCCGAGCCGGCTCTGGCCTGACGGATCGTATCGCGCCGGCTGGCCGGGGTGCCATTGCGGCGTCAGACGCCAGCTGTGCGCAACAGGATGTCGATTTCCTCACGCTGCGCCGCACTGGCCGGGGCGCCGCGGGGATAGAGCGGTGTCGGCCAGTCCCGGTCATTGATGCGATGTCCGTCCCAGCGCTCGGTGGATTCAATGAAGTGCTGCGCCATTTCCCGCCCCCCGGTCTCGAGGCAGCCCAGCAGGCAGGTATCGATATAGGATTGCGGGATCGGGTGGTCGCTGTCGGCGTGGGCCTGTTCGCGATTGACCACGATCCACAATCGCGCGCCATCGAGGTCGATGCTGGCCGGTTGCAGCAGGCTCACCGTATCCGGCGCTACAGGCACGAAATCATAGCCGCGTTCGCGATGACGGATGTCTTCGGTGATCCGGGTCGGTACGAGGGCGGCGCTCAGCACGGCGGTCGACGAGGGGCGGACCCCGAGATAGGTCGCGGCCTCATCGCCATAGCGCGTCGTCCAGCCCCGTTGCCAGCCGGCGGCCATCACCGGGATGATCGGCGCGTGCAGGCCGGAATAGGTCTGGCGGCTATAGCCGTTGAGCAGGCTGCCATATCCGATGATGTATTCAGCTGTGTTCATGGGGGAGCATAAACGGAAACGGCGCGGGATGTCCCGCGCCGTCCGTATTCAATCCAGGCCTTCCGGCCGGAACGCCATCGCCTAGTTGCGGCGGCGCGCCGAAGAGGACCGGCTGGAGTAGGAGGCCTGGGCCACCGGCATTTCCTCGGAATAGGTCTGATCGCCCGCAGGCATGTCAGTCCCGTACAGATAGGTGCTGCTGCCTGGTGCCGGCGGCTGGTTCGCCGCGACAGCCGGGATATTGGTGCTCATCGGCGGATTGTGGCCGGGCAGATCGATGTCGTCACAATCCATCAGGCGCCATTCCCAGCGCTCTTCCGAACGCATGGTGTAGCGGGTCACCGTATCGGTGCCGGCCGGAATGACATGGCTGTCAACGCGGGCTGGCTGATCCACGACCTGGATGGAGTAGCTGTCATAGCGTGGGTCGATCGGAATTTCCTCGACACTCGCGGCCTGGACCAGGACTTCACGGGTGATCGTGGAGAACTCAGCCGGGTGGTTGATCTCGTTGATCTCGGCAGGCGTGACGATGACATTGCGGGTCACAGTCTGGTATTCGCCGGCTTCTTCGACCAGGCACCAGATCTCGCCAGTTTCCGAATCATAACGGGTCATCGAAGCGCCCGGCTCATAGCCACGGCGCCAGACCTGGCGTGGTTCACGGACCATGATCGTCTCGGTCACCGTGTCGTGCACGGCTGGACGCACCACATATTCCGAATAGGCCGGGCGAACCTGGACCGTTTCGGTGACGGTGTTGTAGACCGGCTCATGGACGATGTAGCGCACACCGGCCTCACGCGAGACATATTCGCGGGTTTCCTCGCGCAGACGCGGCGGGGCCACGTCATAGCGCTCGTAGGAATCCTGGGTGACGACCTGTTCCGTGAACGCGTCGTATTGTGGCTCGATGCGCACTCGCGCATAGCACTCACCACTCGTGGCGCTGGATGGTGGATCCGGCGGGAACCACTCGGCATCGCCGGCGAAGGCTGCCGAAGAAGCCAGAATCGCCAGGGCGCTTCCGGTGATCAAGAACTTGCTTTGCATGCTGCATCCCCCCTTCAGGACGACGCCTCGCGACGACCGCAAGGCACTCCAGTTGAAGGGATGCTAACCCAATTAGGGTGCTGCGTTAAGGAAATTTAAGTAATTATATCAAGATTCACCGGGCAGGGGAATGTTCCGGAGGGGACTCGCCTTTATGGTGCCGCGCCGCTGATCAGCCCCCGGCGACACTGCGCAGGATCTGGCCGGTCAGCCATGCGCCCCAGGTCCCGGTGATGTAACCGACAACCGCAAGCAGAACCCCGACAGGGGCCAGGGAGGGGTGAAATGCCGAGGCGACGACCGGGGCCGAGGCCGCGCCGCCGATATTGGCCTGACTGCCCACCGCCAGGAAGAAGACCGGCGCCTTGATCAGGATCGCCATCAGGATCAGCAAGGTGGCATGGACGGCGATCCAGATCGCCCCGATCAGGAAGAATTCCGGATTCCGGGCGATGGCGGTGATGTCCATATTCATGCCGATCGTGGCGACGAGAATATAGATGAAGACCGAGCCGACCTTCATCGAGCCGGCGCCGCTCATCCTGCGTGCGGGCGAGAAGGACAGGGCGACACCGATCGTCGTGGCAACGATGATCAGCCAGAAGAAGCCGGAATGCAGGCTGTAGCGCTCCAGCTCCGGATAGTTTTCCAGGAACCAGGGGGCGAGGAAATCCGCCGCCAGATGGGCGATCGCGACAGCGCCGAAACCGATCGCGGCGATATAGACCAGATCGCGCAATTCGGGGATGCGGGCGTGTTCGGATTCATAGGCCTCGGCCTTGATCCGCAGATGGTCGACGGCGCGCGCGTCGGCGCCGATGCGGCGGTCGATGGCCGCCGCCTGGCTGGCCGCGATCAGCAGCAGCGCCATCCAGACATTGGCGACAATCACATCGACCGCAATCCAGGCGGAGAAGATCTCGTCGCCGACATCGAAGATTTCATACATCGCCGCCTGGTTGGCCCCGCCGCCGATCCAGCTGCCGGCAACAGTGGTCATGCCGCGCCAGACGGCTTCCGGACCGTCCACGCCGATCAGGTCGGGCATGAAGGAGCTGGCGATCATCAGGGCAATCGGTCCGCCGATGATGACGCCGATGGTTCCGGTCAGGAACATGATCAGGGCCTTGGGGCCGAGGCGCAACGTGGCGGGCAGGTCGGCCGACATCGCCAGCAGAACCAGGGCGGCGGGCAGGAGGTAGCGCGAGGCCATGAAGTAGAGCCGCGACTGGTCCGGGTCGACAATGTTGAACGTGTTCAGAAGCGAGGGCAGGAAATAGCACAGCAGAAGCGGCGGGAAGACCAGGTAGAAGCGTTTGAATACGGGCCCGCCCGCACTCGAGGTCCAGAACACGGCGCCCAGAATCACGGCCAGCAGGCCCAGAACGACGGCATCATTGCTGATCAGCGGTGCGATTTCGGTTTGCATGCATTCCCCCGTTTGTTGCCCCGATAAGACGGTGCCCGGCCGCGCTTCGCAACCCCCCAATGCAAAACGGCCCGGCGTGATGCCGGGCCGTTTCAACATTGATGTCCGTCAGCCTACCAGACCGAGACGCGTTCCTCGGGCGGCAGGTAGAGATCATTGTCTTCGGTGACGCCGAAGGCCTCGTACCAGACGTCCATATTCCGGACCACACCATTGGTGCGGTATGGGGACGGACTGTGCGGATCGGTGGTCAGCCGCGAGACGAGACTGTCCTCGGTATAGAGGCGGCGCCAGACCTGGGCCCAGGCCATGAAGAAGCGCTGATCGCCGGTAAAGCCGTCAATCACCGGGGCTTCGCCGCCATGTTCGTCGAGATACATGTGGTAGGCGCGGTAGGCCATGGAGAGCCCGCCGATATCACCGATATTCTCGCCCAGGGTCAGGCGGCCATTCACGAACATGCCCTCGACCGGTGAGAATTCCTCATACTGGGCGACGATCTGGTCGGTGCGCGCATCGAATTGCTCGCGTGAGAAGTCGGTCCACCAGTTGCGCAGCAAGCCGTCACCATCGGACTGGCTGCCCTGGTCGTCGAAGCCGTGGCCCATTTCATGGCCGATCACGGCGCCGATACCGCCGAAATTGACGGCCGGGTCGGCATTGGGGTCGAAGAAGGGACCTTGCAGGATGGCCGCCGGGAAGACGATCTCGTTGGCGGTCGAGGAATAATAGGCGTTCACCGTTTGCGGTGACATGCCCCATTCCCAATCGCGGATCGGACCGTTCAGACGGGCGCGGCTGTCGGCGCGATACCAGGCCGAAATGCGTTCGGAGTTGCCGAACAGGTCATCGGGGCGGATTTCGATCGAGGAATAATCCGGCCACTGGTCCGGATAGGCGATCTTCGGCGTGAACTTGGCGAGCTTGTCGAGCGCTTCGGCCCGGGTCTCGTCATCCATCCATTCCAGCGTCTCGATCCGCTCGCCCAGGGCGCGGCGCAGATAGGCGACGAGGTCTTCCATCTGTTCCTTGTTCTCGGCCGGGAAATGGCGTTCGACATAGATCCGGCCGATGGCCTGGCCGAGTGGCCCGTTCACATACTGGATCGCGCGGCGATCGCGGGCCCGTGCTTCGTCCGTGCCCGAAAGTGTGCGGTTCCAGAAATCGAAGCTGCGGTCATAGAAGGCTTCGTCGAGCTCATTGCGGTTGGAGCTCATGTAGTGAAGCATCAGATAGTCCTGCCAAGTCTCGACCGGGATTTCCCGGAACAGGGCAGCGAGCGACTGGACCGCCGTGTTCTGTGACACGACGACATGATCCTGGTCGCCAAAGTCGAGGGTTGTCATGAAGCGCGCCCAGTCAAAACCGGGGGCGTAGGCCTCCAGCTCGTCAAGGGTCATCGGGTTATAGCTGGCCACCCGGTCGCGGCTCTCGGCGCGGGTCCAGTGGATCTGGGCAATCGCGGTTTCCAGGTCGAGCACGGCCTGGGCCCGCTCGGTGCCATTTTCCTCACCGATCATGCCAAGCACGTCGGCCATGTAATCGACATAGGCGGTGCGGTAACCGTCAAACCGTTCGTCATCGCGCAGATAGTAGTCACGATCCGGCATGCCCAGACCCGACTGGCGGATATAGACGATATAGGTGTCCGGGTTCCCGGCATCGCGGCCAACCCCGGCACCGAACAGCGAGGCGAACCCGCTGGCGCCGAACAGGTCAATGATGTCGTCATGGTCTTGCGCGGCGGCAATCCGGTCGAGACCGGGCCGGGCCGGGCTGAGGCCGAGCTCGTTGAGGTGGTCGGTATTCATGTAGCTGGCGTAGAGATCGCCGACCTGCTGCTCGACCGAACCGACCGGGTTTTCCGTCGCCGAAACGTCGGCAATGATCGCATCGATCCGCTCTTCCGCGGTCAGGGCGAGCTCGGAGAAGGAGCCGAAATTCGAGAAGCCGGGCGGGATTTCCGTTGTGTCGAGCCAGCCTTCATTCACATAGCGGAAGAAGTCATCGCCGGGAGCGACGGTCTCGCTGATATGCTGCGTCTCGATACCCCAGGCGCCGAGGGACGGTGTGCCTGTTTCGACGGCAGTGGCGCTGACGTCCGCGGCATCGTCAGCCGGTGGTTCTGCTGCGGGATTGCAGGCCGCAAGCAGGACGAGGCAGGCGCTGCCAAGAAGTAATTTTTTCACGGGACATCTCTCCGTCATGATCGAAATTGATTGGGGGCAAGACTAGGGCGTGATTGTCAGGACGCAAGTGCCGCGCGGATAATCCGCCTGCCGTGCGGTTGGGTGCATGCCGGTAACAAAAAAGGCGGCCCGGCATCGCCGGACCGCCTGATCTGTCATTCGATCACGTTACCAGATCGAAACCCGCTCTTCGGGTGGCAGGTAGAGGTCATTGTCTTCGCTGATGTCGAAGGCGTCATACCAGGCGTCGATATTGCGCACGACGCCGTTGACCCGGTATTGCGCCGGGCTGTGCGGATCGGAACGCAGACGGCCGATAAGGGCGTCTTCGGTCAGCTTGGAACGCCAGACCTGGGCCCAGGACATGAAGAAGCGCTGGTCGCCGGTCAGGCCGTCGAGCACGGGTGCTTCACCGCCGGTGTGGTCGGCGAGGTAGGCATGATAGGCTTGGTAGGCGATGGAGAGGCCGCCAAGATCGCCGATATTCTCGCCGAGCGTCAGCTGACCATTCACATTCTCGCCCTCGACCGGGGAGAAGGCATCATACTGGGCGACCAGCGTACCGGTCCGCTCCTGGAAGTGCTCGCGGGAGAAGTCGGTCCACCAGTTGCGCAGCACGCCATCGCCGTCCTGTTCGGCACCCTGATCGTCGAAGCCATGGCCCATTTCATGGCCGATGACACCGCCGATAGCGGCGAAATTGACCGCAGGATCCGCGAAGGGGTCGAAGAAGGGAGCCTGCAGGATGGCAGCCGGGAAGACGATCTCGTTGCTGTCCGGATTGTAGTAGGCATTGACCGTCTGCGGGCTCATATACCACATCCAGTCGCGCTTGGATTCGTTCAGCTGGGCGCGTTGATCGTCCCAGTTCCAGGCGCTGATGGCGCGCACATTGCCGATCAGGTCGTCGCTGCTGACCTCAATGGTTGAATAATCACGCCAGACATCCGGATAGCCGATCTTGGGCAGGAAGCTTTCCAGCTTGTCCTGGGCTTCCGCACGCGTGGCGTCATCCATCCAGTCGAGGGTTTCGATGCGGGCTGCGAAGGCCGCACGAAGATAGCCGACAAGGTCTTCCATCTGCGCCTTGTACTCTGGCGGGAAGTAACGCTCGACATAGACCTGGCCGATATTCTCGCCAAAGCGGCGATTGACGAACTGGATCGCGCGCAGATCGCGTGAACGCTGCTCATCGACGCCGCTCAGTGTGCGGGAATAGAAATCGAAGCTCGCTTCGTCGAACCGGGCCGGCAGCTGGCCGGTCTGGTTGTCGACGAAATGGAAGGCCAGGTAGGAGGCCAGCACATCGACCGGTGTCTCGGCGAAGAGCTGGGCGCTGGCCTGGACCGCGGTATCGGTATTGACGACGACCTCGGTGATGTCGGCGATGCCGAGCGCTTCGAGGAACGGCGTCCATTCAAAGCCCGGTGCATAGGCTTCCAGCTCGGCCAGCGTCATCAGATGGTAGTTCGGCACGGATTCACGGGCCAGTTCGGCGGGCCACTGAACCTGGGCAAGCGAGGTTTCCAGCGCCATGATGTCGGCGGCACGTCCTTCGGGATTGTCGACGCCGGCCATGGTCAGAATGTTGGTGATATAGGCGACATAGGCCGCGCGGTAGGCGACATAGCGCTCGCCGTCATCAAGATAGTAATCCCGGTTCGGAAGGCCGAGACCCGCTTGCGAGATGTGGGTCAGGTAGCGCTGCGGATTGCCTGAATCCTGGCTGATATAGATCCCGATCATCGAATTGTGCACGGGAAGGCCGAACCAGCGGGCAATTTCCGCGTGGGTGGTCGACGCCAGCACGGCATCAAGCTCGTCCTGGATCGGCGTGAGGCCGAGCGCCTCGATCCGGTCGGTATCCATATAGCTGCGATAGAGATCACCGATCTGCTGTTCCGGCGTGCCGGCGGCGGAATCGGTTGCTGCGGCTTCCGCGATGATCGCGTTCACGCGCTCTTCGGAGGTCATGTAGAGGTCGAGGAAGGCGCCGGCAGAGCTGAAGCCGGCCGGGATTTCAGCGGTGTCGAGCCAGCCCTGGTTGACGTAGGTGAAGAAGTCGTCGCCGGGATTGACGGTTTCGCTGACATAATCGGTCTCGATACCCCAGTCGCCAAGGGTCGCTTCGCCGGTGATGGCGGGCGTTTCGGTGGCCGGGCTCTCGATGGCTGCAGTGTCGACGGCAGGCGCCTCGGCGGGCGGGTTGCAGGCGGCGAGCATGGCAATGCAGACGCCGCTGAGCAGGTATTTTTTCATACTTCAATTCCCCAAAAAAATGGCATTAACCGCCAAGTCTAGAGGGGGCGGTGCAGGAAGCAACTGACGGTTCTGTTAGTTTCGCGGGACCCCGACGGCAAAACGGCCCGGATTGCTCCGGGCCGCTCTGTTGCGTGCAGGTCTGTGATGGCTGTCTAGCGCATCACCAGATCGAGACGCGCTCTTCCGGTGGCAGGTAGAGCGCATCGCCTTCCTGGATATCGAAAGCGGCGTACCAGGCATCGAGATTGCGGACGATGCCGTTGGTCCGGTATTGCGACGGGCTGTGCGGATCGGTGGTCAGACGTGCGACCAGATTGTCCTCACGGTACAGGCGGCGCCAGACCTGGGCCCAGGCGAGGAAGAAGCGCTGATCGCCGGTATAGCCGTCAATCACCGGCGCTTCGCCGCCGCAGCAAGAGTCCAGATACTGGTGATAGGCGGTGTAGGCCATCTGCATGCCGCCCAGATCACCGATGTTCTCACCCATCGTGAAGGTGCCATTCACGTTCATGCCCTCGATCGGGGAATAGGTATCGTACTGGGCACCAAGGCGGGCGGCGCGTTCCTCGAAACCGGCATTGGTCTCTGCCGACCACCAGTCGCGGATCGAACCATCATAATCGAAACGGCGGCCCTGATCGTCAAAACCATGACCGATTTCATGCCCGATCACCGCGCCAATCGCGCCGTAATTGATGGCGGCGTCGGCATTGGGATCAAAGAAGGGGGCCTGCAGGATGCCGGCCGGGAAGGTGATCTGGTTCATCAACGGATTGTAGGACGCGTTGATGGTCTGTGGCGGATAGGGCCACTGGCTCCGGTCGACCGGGCCGGCGAGGTCGGCGACCTGCTCATTCCAGTTGAAGGCATTGATGCGCATCACATTGCCAAACAGGTCGTCGGGCTCGATTGCCAGCGCCGAGTAGTCCTGCCACTCATCGGGATAGCCAATGCGCGGTTCGAAGGTCGAGAGTTTGCGCAGGGCATTGGCGCGCGTTTCCTCGTCCATCCATTCCAGCCGGCTCAAACGGCCTTCGAAAGCTGTCACCAGATTGGCGACCAGTTCCTCCATCGCCGCCTTGGACGAGGGCGGGAAATGCCGGTCAACATAGATCTGACCGACCGCTTCGCCCAGTTGCCCGCCGACCAGGTTGACGCCGCGGCGGTCACGGGGGCGTTGCTCTTGGGTGCCATTGAGCGTGCGGCCGTAGAAATCGAAATTGGCCTGGTCAAAGGCCGAGGACAGATTGCCCGCATTGTTCTGCAGGAAATGGAAGGTCAGGTAGTCCTGCCAGACATTGACCGGCGTTTCCTCGAAAATCCGGCCCGTCGCCTCGATCGCGCTGGGTTGGGCGACGAGATAGGTCGCGACACCGTCGAGGCCCATCTGGGTCATGCCATTGGCAAAATCGAGCTGGGGCGCGAGTGCCGCAAGCTGGTCGAGCGGCATTGGATTGTAGATTTCCGAGATATTGCGCGAGCGCTCCTGGGTCCAGTGAACCTCGGCGAGTTGCGTTTCGAGTGCCATGATGGCGGCGGCCCGGCTTGCGCCGTCCTCGATACCGGCCAGATCGAACATCCGGGCGATGAAGGCCGTATAGGCCTCGCGATAGCGGGCGTAATTCTCGTTCTCGAGATCGACATAGTAATCGCGATCGGGAAGGCCCAGCCCGCCCTGACCGACATAGACGGTATGGCGCGTCGTGTCGGCGGGGTCGGGGATGATGCCGATATCAAGCGGGGCCGGCTGACCGACCGTCGCGAACAGGTTGAGGATCGCTTCAGGGGTGTCTGCGGCCGCGATCGCGTCGAGATAGGGTTGTGCCGGGGCCAGGCCCAGGGTTTCGATGGTTTCGGTATCCATCCAGCTGCCATAGAGGTCGCCGACCTTCTGCTCGATTGTGCCGGGGGCAGGATGCGCGGCGGCCAGGTCGAGAATGATCTCCTGGACCTGTTCTTCCGCTTCCAGCGCCAGCTCGGTGAACATGCCGAAATTCGACAGGTCCGACGGGATCTCTGTCGTTTCCAGCCAATGCCCGTTTGCATAACGGTAGAAATCGTCACCGGGCGCATAGGCCAGGTCCATACCGGTCTGGTCGAAACCCCAATCGCCGATCCGGGCGGGTGCTTCGATCGCGCTGTTGGCCGTGAGTTCCGTCGTATCGCCGGAAAGCCCGGCCTGGCCGCAGGCGGCGAGGAGGGCGAAGGCCGCCGAACTCAGCAAAAGTCTCTTCATGGAATTATCCCCTGTGCGATTGGATATGATTGGGCAGGCCCCGCGCAAATTAGTGCGCGGGGCCTGAATTGGCTACTCCTGCGGGGAGTGATCGAGATGTCCGGCCATTTCGCCATGGGCGAAATCGGTGTCGGTATAGTCTGCACCCAGGGCGGGCTGCGACTTCCCGGTCCAGAGCCACCGGAACAGCCGCCCGATGTCGACGCCGATGGCGTAGAGCGACGGGATCAACAGCAAGGTCAGGAACAGCGCAAACAGGACCGCGAAGCCGAGGGCCACGACCATTGGCTTGAGGAACTGCGCCTGGGTCGAACGGGCCGCGATCATCGGCAGGATGCCGAGGAAGGTGGTGACCGAGGTCAGCAGGATCGGCCGGAAGCGCTGGACGCCGGCATCGACGAGTGCCTGGAAGGCGCCCACGCCATTGGCCCGCAAGCGGTTGACGAAGTCCATCAGGACTAGGTTGTCGTTGATAACGACCCCCGCCGCCGCACCGACCCCGAAATAGGAGAAGAGGGCGATCGGCATGTCGAACATCAGGTGGCCGAAAATGGCTCCCGTCAGCGCAAAGGGGATGGCGACCATGATCAGGATGGGCTGGCTATAGCTGCGGAAGGCAACCGCCAGCAGGATGTACATCGACACCAGTGCCATGCCGAACAGGCCGAACAATTCCTGCATGAACTCCCGCTCACCTTCGGACTGGCCGATTTCGTCACGGCTGATGCCCGGGAAGCGATGCTCCCAGCCCTCCCAGAACTCCGCGTCGAGGCTCTGGTTGATATCGCCGCGAGCGGACGGATCCGACAGTTCGGCATTCACCGTGACGGTGCGCATGCCATTGCGGCGGTTGATCCGGTTCAGTCCCGGCGCGAAATTCACATCGGCAACTGCCGACAGTGGCACTTCGTCTCCGTCACGGGTGCGGATGCGCAGATCGCGGAGCGTATCCAGCGACCGCCTTGCATCGCGATCAAGGCGGACCATGACCCGCACATCCTGGCCGTCACGTGGCAGGCGCTGTGCTTCCTCACCATAGAAGGCCTGGCGGACCTGGCGCGTCACATCGCCCAATGTCAGGCCGAGTGAGCGGGCATCGGGACGCAGGCTGAACTGAAGCTCCTCGGTCGAGGTCTGCAGCGAGTCGACGACATCATAGAGCGTGTCATAGCTGCGCAGCTGGGTTTTCAGGTCGTCGGCGGCCGCGCGCAACACGTCGAGGTCCTGGTGCGAGATCGCAAAGGTGATGGAACTGCCGCCATCATTCATCGTCGAATCCAGCGTGACTTCCTCCGCGTCCGGGATTGGCCCGAGGAATTCGCGGATTTTCAGGGCGACCTCCGAGGTGGCCAGCAAGCCGGGCCGGAATTCCGGGTCGGCGAGCGTGATCCAGGCACGGATCCGGCCATCGGTGGCCAGGGTCGAGCGGCTTTCGATCATGTCGACGTCACCGGGGAACTGCTCGCGGTAATAGTGCAGGGCCTCGTCCTGGGCGTTGTCGAGCTGTTCGCGAACCTGCTCGGTCCGGGTCCAGGGCGCGCCTTCGGCGAGCTGGATATTCACCTGGATGGTTTCATTCTCGATTTGCGGCATGAAGACCGAGCCGACACGGTTGGTCATCATCAGCACGATGGAGATCAGGAAGATGCCGATGAATGTGATCAGCGTCGCATAGCGATTGCGGATCGCGAATTTGACCATCGGGCGATAAACACCGCGAGCGAACCAGACCATGGTCTCGGCGATGGCGCGTTGCACCTTGATCAGCGGGCCGAAAAAGCCCGTGGTCTTCTGCGGCTTCATATGAGCCAGGTGGGCCGGCAGGATCAGCAGCGACTCGATCAGGGAGAAGGTCAGGCACGCGATCACGACGAGTGAAATCTGCTTGGTGAACTGCACCGTCGGCCCGGTGATGAGCATGAATGGCATGAACATCATCACCGTGGTGATGACCGCGAAAATGACGGGCTTGATCACCATCTGGGTGCCGATGATGGACGCGGTCAGTCCGTTCTCGCCACGTTCGACACGGTCGTGAATATTCTCGCCGACGACGATGGCGTCGTCGACCACGATGCCGATCACCAGCAGGAATGCGAACAGCGACAGCATGTTAAGCGTGACGCCGAGCATGGGCAGCAACATGAATGCGCCGCCAAAGGCCACGAAAATGCCGGCCGTCACCCAGAATGCGACCAGCGGGCGCAGGAAGAGGAAGAGGACAATCAGGACCAGGAAGCCGCCGAACAGAGCCGAGTTCAGGATCGTCGCCATCCGGGCTTCATACATTTCCGAATTGTCCCACCACAGTGAGAGGGTGACACCGTCGGGCAGTTCAAGCTGTTTGCGCTCGATATAGCCACGCACACTGGCGGAGACATCGACAACATCGATATTCGGGGTCGTCAGCACGACGATCAGCGCCATCGGCTCGCCATTGTAGGTCGCAGCCAGATTGGCATCGACAAAGCCGTCAGTGACGCTGGCGACATCGCCGACCCGGACGGTGCCGCCGGCGGAGGTCTGGCGAATGATGAGGTTCTCGAATTCCGCACGCGTATCGGCCAGCTGGCGTGAGGTGAGGCTGAGTTCGCCCAGCTCGGTACGGACGCTGCCGGCAGAGGCATTGAGCGAACTGGCGCGGATGGCGGCCACGATCTCGTCGAAGCTGAGATTGTAGCGTTGCAGGTCATCCTCGGCCAGCTCGATCGAAACCTCCTCGCCGAGCACCGCCCAGGTATTGACCAGGGATGAGCCGGGCAGCTGGGCGACTTCGTCACGAATTTCGCGGGCGATATGCTGCAAATCGCGGCGGTCGATGAAACCGTGCACCGCAAAGCCGATGACCTGGTCCTGGGCGCGCCACGGGTTCACGACGGGGCGGTAGGCCGATTGCGGCAGATTGTTCACCGAGTCGACTTCGAGTTTGATGTTGTCGATGAACTCGCCGACATCAACGGAGGGCAGGCCCTCGACATTGATGGAGCCACTGCCTTCGCGGGCGGTCGAGGTGATGGTGTCGACCCCGTCGAGATCGGCCAGGGCCTCCTCGATCCGGACAATGATTTGCTCTTCAACTTCCTGCGGCGAGGCGCCGGGCCAGGCCACCGAGATGGTGGCACCGTTGACCGCGACCGTCGGAAACACTTCCCGGTTCAGCTGGAAATATCCGAAAATCCCGCCCACCAGGGCGACGATCATCAAGAGGTTGGCGGCGACTGAGTTTCGGGCCCACCAGCCAACAATACCGCGGGGTGCCTCGTCATGTGTCGTGTTCGGGTCGGTCATGGCCGTCTCCTGATCGCAGTGTCGAATTAACCGGCGCTGGCGACGGCTTCACCATCGCTCGGCTCGGATTCGGTGTCGGTGGTGTCTTCGTCGGCTTCGGATTCGAGGCTGGCCGAATAATCCGGCAGCACCTCACCCGAGGAATCCAGCGAACGCAGGCGCATGCCGACGCTCGCGCCGCGGATTGGCGAGACGACGATCATTTCTCCGCCAGCGACGCCGGACGACACGACAACGCGGTCGGTGCTGGAGGTCACGACGGTGACGGTGCGGATATCCAGGGTGCCGCCTTCATTGACGACGAAGACCGTGTTTTCACCGCGCAGGGCCGAGCGGGGCAGAACCACCGCATCCTGGACATTGCGGCCCTGGATTTCGGCATCGACGAACAGGCCGACAGCCAGGGGTGCGCCGGCAGCTGCGGCAGCGCCATAGGGGTCTTCGACTTCCGCAGTGGCGTAGAGAACGCGGGTCTGCGGATCAATCGCGCTTTCGGTGCGGTTGATATAGCCGGTCCATTCGCGGGGTTCGCCAGCGAGAACGGCGGTCAACTTGACGGGAATGCCTTCGCTGTCCGGGCCGGAGTTATAGGCGATCGGGATGCCGAGCAGGCCCAGATCATTGTCCGTGAGCGGCAGGCGAACCAGGATGGTGTCGGTCGAGAAGACCTCGCCCAGTGGCGTTCCAGCCGTTACGAACTGGCCCAGATCGGCGCTCTTCACCAGCACGCGGCCGTCGAAGGGGGCGGAAACGCGGGTGCGTTCAAGGTCGAGACGGGCAGCCTGCAGGCTCGCCTGTGCCGAGGCCAGCTGGGCACGTGCGTCGGCCAGTTGCGGCTCGCGCAGGGTCAGGGGTGAGGCCTCGCCTTCGCCGAGATCGGCCCATTCGCGGGCGGCCAGTTCGGCTTCGGCCTGTTCGCGCGCCAGGGCTTGCTGCGCCTGGGCGACGAGCGCCGCGGCACGGGTGGCCGCCAGGTGATAGTCGGCGTCATCAATGCGTACGAGGGTTTCGCCGGCTTCGAAGAAACCACCTTCGATGAAGTTCGGATTGACGTAGACGATACGTCCGGTGACTTGCGGCACCAGATTGATCTGGGTGCGTGGCCGTGCCTGGCCCTGGGAATGAACCGTCAGGGCGACGGTTTCCTGCCGGGCCTGTTCGACGAAAACGGCAACCGGCTGCGGTGCCGAATTGGCGCGCTGCGGCTCCGGCTTGCTGGCGACCAAGGCGATGATGATCGCCAGGACGATCCCGCCGGCAATGCCGAAAATTACGAAGCGTCCGATAAGGTTTCCCATAACTATTCTCCTGTCTGCGCGGCCGGGTCTGCGGAAGATGCCGCGGAGAAATCGCCGGCGATGGCGAGGTAAAGATCGACCCGGTTCGTCGCGCGATCGCGACGAGCCGAGATGTATTGGCTTTCGGCGCTGATGCGCCGGCTTTGGGCGTTCAGCAGGTCGAAAATGGTCGAGACACCGCTGGAATACTGGCGGGTCACCAGAGATTCGGCCTCGGCGGCCTCATTGAAGGCCTGTTCCAGGCTGGCGACGCGCCGGGCGAGGATGTCGTCGGCATAGATGGCGTTTTCGGCTTCCTGCCAGGCCGTCAGCACGGTCGACACATAGGAGGCGACCTGCAGCCGGGCATTGGCCTCGGCCTGGTCACGCTGGGCCCGCAGGCGGCCACCGGCAAAGATCGGTGCGGCCAGGGAAGCTGTGAGGCTGGAGACCAGCGTGTCGATGTCGAACATGTCGGCGACGTCCGTGCCGCCGGTTCCGGAAGTGCCGGTCAGCGACAGGCTCGGCAGCAAGGCCTTGCCGGCCGCATCGGCCCGCAGTCCGGCCGCCGCCAGGCGGCGTTCGGCGGCCCGCACGTCCGGGCGGCGCAGGAGGAGGTCGGCTGGCGAGCCGATCCCGGCCAGCGTATCGATTTCGGGGAAGTCACCGGCACGGGCGATCTGTCCGGCTGGATAGCGACCGAGCAGGGTCTCCAGGCTGCGCGCGGCGGAGGCTTCGGCCCGCTCGCGCGATGCCAGGGCAGCCTGCGAGGACGCCATCGCACTGCGTGCCGTGCGAACATCCGAGCTGCGCACCAGTCCGCGGGCAAATCGACGTTCCGTCAGATCGAGAGCGTTCTGGCTGCGCTGGACATCGCGTTGGGCGAGTTCGGTTTGCTGGCGCGCCTCGATCAGGGCCAGCCAGTTCTTGGCGACCAGTCCGGCGACCGACAGCCGGGCAGCGACAAGATCGTCGGCGGCGGCCTCGGCGTCGAGCGTGCCGGCATTGGCGCCGTCGCGAACCCGTCCCCAAAGATCGGCTTCCCAGGAGGAGCTCAGTCCCAGTGAGAGGCTGTCCGACCCGCTGCCCTGATAGGCTTCGGTGCGTGTATAGCCGGAGGAGAGGCTCAGGGATGGCAGCCGGCTGGAGCCGGCGATGCGGGCGGCAGCGCGGGCGGCGTCATAACGCGCCAGCGATTGCGCCAGCCCGGGATTGGCCGCGAGGGCCTCATCGACGAGCGCTGCCAGGCGTGGCGCGCCGAGTGATTGCACCCAGTCCTGTGCCGCGATCTCCCCGGAAGCATCAGCCGCAGCCGACCAGCTGTCCGGGGTGGCGGGCAGGTGATTGTCCGGCTGAAAGGCCGGCATGCTCGCACAGGAGGCCGTGGTCAGGGCGGTTGCGATGATCAATAGGCTTTTCTGCATGCGATGTTCCAACGCGTGACGATTGCTTGAGTTTCGCCAAACTAGGCGGCCCATAGCGAATGTCAACAGATTTTTATCGAAAAACACTAAAACATTAGCGAATGACATGAAAAGCCTCTCGATTTTCGAGATGTAAAAACAGGCGAAATCGCCCCCCTTGCGTGCCGCTTCTTCCCGGCTGAAGAATGTGCGATAGGGCAGTGTACGGCGCCCGAGTCCGAGCAGATGCGGGTGCCGCTGTATGCCGAACTGCCAGGCACAAGGCGAATGAAACTTGAGAAAGGTCGACGTGGACAATCAGCCCTCAATACGCATCCGCCGCCGGGATACCGCGATCGTCGCGACCATGGGCTCACTGGTGCTCGTGCTCTTCTGGCTGTTCGGTGAGCTCGGCTTCGTCGAGACCTTTGTCGCTATCGCGACCTTCGCCGGGTTGTCGACCTTCTACTATCTGACGGTCAGCACCACGCTGAATCCGTCCCGGGCGGCCAGCCCGGCCGGGGATGTCCAGGATCAGCCTGGCGGTCCGGCGACGGCCGATCTGATGCTGCGTCAGCTGCCCATTCCCGTCCTGCTGATCGGACCGGAAGGGCGCATCGAGATGGCCAATCCCGCTGCGCGTGAATTTCTCGGGCTCGGTTCACTGACCGGGCATCTGTCCTCGGTGCTCCGCCAGCCGCGTGTGCTGGAAGCGGTGAGCCAGGCGCTGCAGGGCAATTCGGGGGAGCCGGTCGAGTACTCGACCATGGCACCGGTCGAGAGCCATGTCCGTGCCTTTGTGGCGCCGATGCGCGCGCCAGACGACACCGTCATGCCCTGGCGTGCCATGCTGGTGCTGTCCGATCAAACCTCGATCAAGCGCGCCGACCGCATGCGGGCGGATTTCCTGGCCAATGCCAGCCATGAATTGCGCACGCCGCTCGCCTCACTGGCCGGCTTCATCGAAACTCTCCGCGGTCACGCCAAGGACGATCCTGAGGCCCGCGAGAAGTTTCTGGCCATCATGTTCGACCAGACCGAGCGGATGAGCCGGCTGATCAATGATCTCCTGTCGCTCTCTCGCGTCGAGATGGACGAGCATGTGCCGCCGAGCGGCCGCGCCGATCTGGTCGTGATTGCCGGGGAGGTGATTGATTTTCTGAGGCCGCAGATCGAGGACAAGCAGATTGCGCTGACACTCGAGGCCCCGGACTCGGTGATCGCTGTGGGTGATCGCGATCAATTGACCGAGGTCTTCCAGAACCTGATCGAAAACGCGGTCAAATACTCGCCGGCCAATTCCAGCGTTCTGGTGCGTGTCGAGCCGGAACAGCCGCGTGACCAGGCGGAGCGCCCGTCGAGCATGCTGGGCGAGGGCGCCAGCCGCCTGACGCTGGCGGCCCCGAAATCGGTTGTTGCCGAAGGCTATGTCACCATGAGAGTGCGCGACCACGGACGCGGTATCGACCGGCGCGACCTGCCGCGGCTGTCGGAGCGATTCTACCGGGTTGGCGGGCAGAAAAGCGGCCCCAATGAAGGTACCGGACTCGGCCTCGCCATCGTCAAGCACATCGTGAATCGCCATCGCGGCGGGTTTACAGTCGAAAGCGCGCCGGGCGGCGGCTCGGTATTTTCAACCTTTATTCCGGCCGCGCCCGGGCCTGCCGTGGCTGATGAATCCGGCCAGACGACGCAACAGGATGGACAGGGCGGCGCAGTCTGATCCCGCCACTGTCACAAAACCGTTGCTCATCTGTCATAAAGGGACGGTCGGCAGCCGATACGAGTTTGGCGACCATTGATTCCAAGCGGCAAAGTGCCGTGTGACTGAAGGGCTGGCCCGCATGTCGATCATTTCCATCGTCGCTCTCGCACTGCTCGTCATGATCGCCGGCGGCTTTTATGTCGGCCGTTCGCGCGCCATTGCCTCGGTCGATGGCGTGACGGCGGGCTTGCACTCGCTGCCCAATTATCACGGCTATTATGTTGCGATCTGGACTGGCGTGCCCGCCTTCTTCCTGCTGGCACTGTATGCGATTTTCGGCGGGCAGCTGGTTGAGCGCCTGGCGATCAGCGAGCTGCAGTCCGAGGCGGTTTCCATCAATCGCGTCCTCGATGAAACACTCATTGCCGACCCGGAATTCATCGAACTGAACCAGGTCGCGGACAATCTGCGTGAGCGGGTCGAGGGGCTGAATGCCGACATCCAGGCCCTGCGAAATGCCCGCGGCGAGGACCGCAATCCCGAGGAGCTCAATCAGCTTCGCGCGGCGCAGATCGAGGCGCTGAACCTGTCGACGACAGCCGAGGATGCCGTGAGGGCGCGCCGGCAGGCCGTGGTCGCGACTGTCGAGGCAACCGCCGTCGCGGACGGCGCCGGCGACCGGGCGCTGGCCGGTTACGAACTTGCCCAGTCACCACGGGAGCGCCGGCAACTCTTCCTGTCCGACAGCCGCCGCATCGCGCGGGGTGAGCTGGCCAGTCGTGATTCACCGGCCCTGCGCGCAGCAGCCAGCACGATCGCGCGGCACCAGACGGTAATCCGCTTCGCAGCGGCCTTGCTCGCGCTGGTACTCGGCGCGGCCGGTTTCGTGGTGACGCGGGCGCAGGTCTCGGGCCAGTTCCGTGCGCGCAACAATGTCGAGCGCCTGGTGACGGCGGCGCTGCTGATTTCCTCGGTTATCGCCATTCTGACCACGGTCGGCATCGTGCTTTCGCTCCTGTTCGAGAGCCTGCGTTTCTTCTCTTCTGTGCCGGTGCTGGATTTCCTGTTCGGCTTGCAGTGGAGCCCGCAGATCGCGATCCGCGCCGACCAGGTTGGCCAGTCGGGCGCTTTCGGTGCTGTGCCCCTGTTTGCAGGCACCGCGATGATCACGGTGATCGCGATGGTGGTTGCCGTCCCGATCGGACTGTTCTCGGCGATCTATCTGTCGGAATATGCGGGGCCGAACTTCCGGCAGGTCGCCAAGCCGGTCCTGGAAATCCTCGCGGGCATCCCGACGGTGGTTTACGGCTTCTTCGCATTGCTCGCCGTCGGGCCGGCGATCCGCGCGCTGTTCACGGCCCTGGGGTTTGAGAGCGTCGTGACCCAGAGCGCGCTGTCGGCCGGACTGGTGATGGGCGTGATGATCATCCCCTTTATCTCCTCGCTGAGCGATGATGTTATCAATGCGGTGCCGCAATCGCTGCGCGACGGCTCGTTCGCCATGGGGGCGACGCGGTCGGAAACCATCACCCAGATCGTGATGCCGGCAGCCTTGCCGGGGATTGTCGGCGCGGTCCTGCTGGCCGTCAGCCGCGCAGTCGGTGAGACGATGATTGTCGTCATGGCTGCGGGACAGGGCGCCAACCTGACCGCCAACCCGCTGGAATCGGTGACAACCATTACCGTGCAGATCGTGATGCTGCTGACCGGTGACCAGGAATTCGACAGTCCGAAAACCCTGTCCGCCTTTGCGCTCGGGCTGGTGCTGTTCGTGCTGACCTTGCTGATGAATATCGTCGCCCTGCGGGTGGTCCAGAAATATCGGGAAAAATATGACTGATTCAACCCGAACCTTTGCTGTCCGCGAGGATGTGGAGCGCCGTCTGGCCAAGCGGTATCGCTCGGAACTGCGCTTTCGTTCGGCCGGGCTGGCGGCCATTGGTATCGCCGTCATGATCCTGTGCATCCTGATCGGATCGATTGCCAGCGAGGGCATTCCTGCCTTCAGCGCCAATCAGCTCGTCCTGCCGGTGACCCTGGAGCGCGACCGTGTCGATCCCGAGGGGGACGGCTCGGAGGCCTCGCTGCGCCGTGGCTCGTATAATCGCGTCCTGCAGGATGCCCTGCGCGCCGAGTTCCCCGGCGTCACGGCGCGCAATGATGTGCGCAACCTGTTCAGACTCTATACGCCGTTGAACGCGACGCGGCTGATGGACACCGTGCTTCGCGACCCGTCTCTGGTGGGCACAACCCATGTCTTCACCATGCCGCTCGCCGATGATCTCGATCTCTATCTCAAGGGCCGGCTTGTGGAGGACCGCACCCTGCCTGTGTCCGGCCATCTGACGGCGACAGCTGATGGCGACGATCTGGTCCTGCATTCGACGGTGGCGGACTTTGCCACACTGGCGAGCGAGATCCAGCTGTCGCTGGGGGCCGAGGCGCGGACGCTGGAAATGCGCGCCGAGCAGGTGCTTGTCGCGGCCGGCGAGGTCCCCGACGAAGACGTCGCCCGCTTGCAGGCCGAGGCTGACCGGCATGCTGCAAATGCTGTGGCCTTGCGGGAACTGGCCCTGGCGAGCGACGGATTTCTGCCGCTGACCGGCGATATGCCGAGTGTGATCATCGAAACCGGTGGCCAGGCCCTGCGCCTGACGCAACTGGCCACTGATGGCTCGAGCGCGCGCGCAACGGCCGTGCTGGGCGATGGCGAGATGGCGGGCACCGACACCTGGACACTCTATGTGATCGACACACCGGAGGCGCGGCGGCGCGTGTCGGACCAGTTGATCATCTGGACCCGTTCCCTGGTCGAGCGCGACCTGATCAAGACCGGCTTCAACACCTATCTCTTCAGCAATGCCGATTCCCGCGAACCGGAACTCGCCGGGGTGAAGGGCGCGCTGTACGGCTCGATCCTGACCATGATCATCACCATGTTCCTGTCGGTGCCGATCGGGGTGTTCACGGCCGTCTATCTTGAGGAATACGCTCCGAAGAACCGCTTCACGGATTTCATCGAGGTCAATATCAACAATCTGGCGGCGGTGCCCTCGATCGTGTTTGGCCTGTTGGGGCTGGCGGTTTTCATCAACGCCTTTGGCCTGCCGCGTTCGGCGCCCCTCGTCGGTGGTCTGGTGTTGTCGCTGATGACCTTGCCGACGGTGATTATTGCCACGCGGGCGGCACTGAAGGCTGTGCCGCCCTCGATCCGCCAGGCGGCGCTCGGTATTGGCGCCTCCAAGACCCAGGCGGTGTTTCACCATGTATTGCCGCTGGCCGCGCCGGGCATCCTGACCGGGTCGATTATCGGCCTGGCCCAGGCGCTGGGCGAAACCGCACCCTTGCTGATGATCGGCATGGTCGCCTTTATCGCCGATGCGCCGAGCCTTGGGCTGGCGGGTTTCACCGAGCCGGCGACGGTCATGCCGGTGCAGATTTTCCTGTGGTCGGACGGTGCCGAGCGGGCTTTTGAAGCCCGCACGGCCGCGGCCATTCTCATTCTCCTGGCGCTGATGATCGGCTTCAATGCCGTTGCGATCTATCTGCGCCGCCGCTTCGAACGAAGGTGGTAACGTCATGAGTGACGCTGAAGTCCAACCAACCGTCTACCACAAGAACTCGCTTGGCGGTTCCGCCGTGAAGGTGGAAGTGCGCGATGTCAGTGTGTCCTACGGTGAAAAGCAGGCGCTGTTCAATGTGTCGCTCGATATCCCCGACAAGAGCGTCACCGCCTTTATCGGGCCATCGGGCTGCGGCAAGTCGACCTTTCTGCGCTGCATGAACCGGATGAATGACACGATTGATGGTGCGCGCGTCTCAGGTTCGCTGAAAATCGATGGTGCGGAGGTCAATGATCGTGCCGTGGATCCGGTGGTGCTGCGCGCCAGTGTCGGCATGGTGTTCCAGAAGCCCAACCCGTTTCCCAAGTCGATCTACGACAATGTCGCCTACGGGCCGCGCATTCATGGCCTGGCCTCAGGCCGGGACGAGCTCGATGCAATCGTCGAGCAAAGCCTGCGCAAGGCCGGGCTGTGGGCCGAGGTCTCTGACCGGTTGCAGGACCCCGGCACGGGCTTGTCGGGCGGCCAGCAGCAGCGCCTCGTCATCGCGCGCGCGATCGCGGTCAATCCGGAGGTGATCCTGATGGATGAGCCGTGTTCGGCCCTTGATCCGATCGCGACCGCGAAGATCGAGGAGCTGATCGACGAGCTGCGCGAGAATTATTGCATCATCATGGTGACCCACTCGATGCAGCAGGCGGCACGCGTGTCGCAGATGACCGCCTTCTTCCACATGGGTTCGCTCATCGAAGTCGGGCCGACCGAGGAGATCTTCACCAATCCTCTCGAGCCGCGGACGCAGGACTACATTACCGGACGCTTCGGCTGACGAAGCGATTGCCCGAGGAGGGCCAAATGGCGCTATCCAAGCATACACACATTGTGACGGCATACGGCGAGGAACTGGACAAGCTCGCCGACGAACTGGCGCGCATGGGCGGGCTCGTCGAGTTGCAGCTCGAGGCCGCGGTCGCCGCCGTTGTGCGGCGTGACTCGTCTGTGGTCCCCGACGTGCGCCAGCGCGAGGTCCAGGTCAATGCGATGCAGGCCGATATCGAGAAGCGGGTGATCCGGCTTTTCGCCCTGCGTCAGCCGCTCGCCACAGACCTGAGAATGACGATCTCCGCGCTCAAGATAGCGGCCGATCTCGAGCGGGTTGGCGATCTTGCGAAGAACATTGCCTACCGCTCCAGGGACCTCAATGATTTCGCGCCGCTTGCGGTGCTCAACCGCGTCGAGCGGCTGGGCGAGATTGTCGCCAAGCAATTGCATGAGGTGCTCGATGCGCTGTCATCCTTCGATGTCGAGCCGGCGATCCGCGTCTGGCGCAATGATGACGAGGTGGACGAGCACTATAACAGCCTGATCCGCGAGATGTTGCTGAGCATGGCTGATGATCCGGCCCTGGTCGGACCGGGCGCGCACATCCTGTTTGTCGCCAAGAATCTCGAGCGGGTCGGCGATCACGCGACGAATGTCGCCGAGGCGATCCATTACATGGTGACTGCGGAAGCGCTGGAATCAGCCGACCAGCCGCGACGCTGATGCATTGAACAGGAAGCGATGATGAAACCCCAGGTACTTGTGGTTGAGGACGAGGACGCGCTCGCGACCCTGCTTCAGTATAATCTCGAAAAGGAAGGTTATCAGGTCACCCTGGCCGGCGACGGCGAGGAAGCCCTGATGCTGACCGGAGAGGCCATTCCTGACCTTGTCCTGGTCGACTGGATGTTGCCCAAGGTCTCGGGCATCGAGGTCTGCCGCCGCCTGCGCGGCCGGCACGAGACCAGCAATGTGCCGATCATCATGCTCACCGCGCGCGGCGAGGAGACGGACCGGGTCCGCGGTCTCGATACGGGGGCTGACGACTATATCGTCAAACCCTTCTCCATGACCGAATTGTTCGCGCGGATCCGCGCTGTGCTGCGCCGTATCCGTCCCGGCCTTGCCGAGGACCTGATCACTGCCGGCGACATCGCGATTGACCGCGTGGCCCACCGCGTCAGGCGCGCGGATCGCGAGATCCATCTCGGGCCGACCGAGTTCCGTCTGCTCGACTATCTCATGCAGCACCCGGGCCGGGTGTTCTCGCGCGAGCAATTGCTCGATGCGGTCTGGGGCTCGGACGTCTATGTCGAGGCGCGCACTGTCGATGTGCATGTCGGCCGTCTGCGCAAGGCGATCAACAATGCCGCAGAGACCGACCCGATCCGCACGGTCCGCTCGGCGGGCTATTCCTTCGACATCAGCGGCAGCTGAGCCGGGCCAGACGCAAAACGGCCGCCCCGTGGGGCGGCCGCTGCATGATATGTCCGGCTGGTTGGTCTGCTGCGATCAGAAGTTATACCGGCGCGTCGCTGTAATCGAATTCAGCGCGGCGGTGGCTTCGCCACTGCGGCGGCGTTTCTGGCTGGGTTGATAGGCCATGTTGGCGTGGGCATCGCAATAGGCATGGCTCGCGCCGGTCTTGCGACCGCAAAAGCGGAAGTTCGACAGGGACGGGTCACCGATCGGCCATTTGCACATGCTGTCCTTGAGGGTCAGCACAGTGGCAAACTCGCCCGATGGCAGCACAGCTGGCTCCATGGGAGCCGACACGGGGGTCGCCGGTGCCGAAGGGGCCGGGCGCGCTGTGCGGACCGGTTCAATCGACGGCGTGGTCGTGCGTGGCCGCGACGGTTTCGCTGGCCGGCGGGCCGGACGCGACGGGGTCGCTCGACCTGACAGACCAAGCCTGTGTACCTTGCCAATCACGGCATTCCGGGTGACACCACCCAGCTGTTTGGCAATTTGACTCGCGCTCAGGCCTTCCGACCAGAGCTTCTTGAGTTCTTCGACACGTTCGTCAGTCCAGGCCATCGCAGACTTCTCCCGGTTGGGGTGCGCTAGCCACCTTGATGATGGTAAACAGAGCGCATCTCAATTCATGATTAATTACACTATATATTGTAGCCGGCGAACCAAAAACCACAAGATCAGGCAGGCACGAATCCTGTGGAAAGCGCACTTGCCTGCTAAATCGTTAACGTTGATGGTTACTGAAAGCTTAAGGGTAATCCGTTATGAGTAATGCTTCTTCAAGACCTGTGGCGGCGCCGCGGAGCTTCGGTGCCATTAACGGTCTCGGCCTGTGGACACTCTACAAGAAGGAGGTCCGGCGCTTCCTCAAGGTCGTGACCCAGACCGTCCTCGCGCCGGTCGCGACCACGCTGCTTTACATGACAGTTTTCGCGGTTGCCCTCGGTTCCGGGCGCGCTGCAGTTCACGGTGTGTCCTTCGTCGAATTCCTCGCCCCGGGCCTCATTCTGATGGGATTGCTGAACAACGCCTTCGCCAATACCTCGTCGTCCATCCTGGTCAGCAAGGTGCAGGGCAATGCGGTCGACTTCCTGATGCCGCCGCTTTCGGCGCTCGAGCTGGAAATCGCCTTTATCGGCGGTGCGGTGACACGGGGCGTGCTGGTCGCTGCGGTGACCGCCCTGACCCTGATGCCCTTCGTCAATGTGATGCCGGTGCATTTCTGGGCCGTGGCCTATTTCGGCATCGGTGCAGCAGCAATGCTTGGCATGATCGGCATTCTCGGCGGGCTGTGGGCTGAAAAGTTCGACCACATGGCCGCTGTCACCACTTTCGTGATCACGCCGCTGACCTTTCTGTCCGGCACATTCTACTCGATCAGCCGCTTGCCTGAACCGGTCCGCCTGATCAGCCAGTTCAACCCGTTCTTCTACATGATTGACGGCTTTCGCTATGGTTTCACGGGGTTTGCCGATGGCTCGCTGACGATCGGTGTCGTCCTGGTCGGCGTGATCAATCTGGTCCTCGCCATCGTCTGCTATCGCCTGCTACGTGCAGGCTGGCGCTTGAAGACCTGAACGGACGGGCCTAGACCGTAGACAACCAAAAGGGGCGCCGGTGGCGGCGCCTTAACAAGCTCCGGAGAGACCCGATGCCTGCGCCAATGATGGATACCTACGCTCCACCCGAACTCATTTTCGATCACGGCAAGGGCGTTCGTCTGATCACCGACAAGGGTGACAGCTATCTCGATTTCATTTCCGGGATTGCCGTCAATTGCCTGGGGCATGCCCATCCGAAGGCGGTCGCCGCCCTGACCGAACAGGCCGGGAAGCTCTGGCACCTGTCCAACATGTTCAAGGTCCCGGCCGGGATCGAACTGGCCGACAAGCTGACGGCAGCGACCTTTGCTGACCGTGTCTTCTTCACCAATTCCGGTGCCGAGGCGATGGAATGCGCGCTGAAAACCGCGCGTCGCTACCAGTATGTCACCGGCAATCCCCAGCGCTATCGCATCATCACCTTTACCGGTGCCTTCCATGGCCGCACCTATGGCGCGATCAATGCTGGCGGCAATCCCAAATATCTCGAGGGTTTCGGCCCGGCGATGGAAGGGTTCGACCATGTCGAATTCGGCAATCTCGACGCCGTCCGCGCCGTCTTGTCAGAAGAGACAGCGGCCATCTGCGTCGAGCCGGTCCAGGGTGAGGGCGGTGTACGCGCCGGCGATGATGCCTTCCTGCGCGGCCTGCGCCAGATCTGCGATGAAAACGGCCTGATGCTCATCTATGATGAAGTCCAGTGCGGCGCCGGCCGGACCGGCAAGCTCTTCGCCCACCAGTGGGTCGAGGGCGCCGAGCCCGATATCATGGCCTCGGCCAAGGGCATTGGCGGCGGCTTTCCGATGGGGGCCTGCCTCGCCACTGAAGCGGCTGCCCAGGGCATGGTCGTCGGCACCCACGGCTCGACCTATGGCGGTGGTCCCCTGGCCATGGCCGTCGGCAATGTCGTGTTCGACGAGCTGACCTCGGACGGTTTCCTCGACCATGTCGTGGAGATGGCCAATTTCATGCAGCAGCAATTGCACGGTCTCGCCGACCGTCATTCCGACAAGATTGAGGAAGTGCGCGGCAAGGGTCTGCTGCTCGGACTGAAGCTGAAAGAGGGTTTTGATCCCAAGCAGCTTGTGGTGAAGGCCCGCGATCGCCATCTGTTGATCGGCGCCGCGGGTGACAATGTCGCGCGGATGGCGCCGCCATTGATCATCACGCGTGATGACGCCAGCGAGGCAATAGCCATCCTCGACGAGGCTCTCAGCGCACTTTAGGCGAACTGACATGACCGATATGACGCCCGCCATTCCCGGCGAGCCGGACGATTTCATTGCGGGCTTCCAGGTCGAGGGCCGTGCGGTGCGGGGGCGTGTCCTCCGCTCCGCCGGCGTCCTCGACCAGATCCTGTCGGCGCATGACTATCCCGAGCCGGTGGCGCGTCTGCTCGGCGAGGCCGTCATCCTGGCCGGTCTGGTCGGCCCGGCCCTCAAATTCGACGGCCGGCTCATCGTCCAGGCCAATGGCACCGGTCCGGTCTCCTTCATAGTGGCCGAATATGTCGCCGGCGAGGGTGTGCGTGGATTTGCCAAGGTGGACCGCGATGCACTGGCCACGGCGCTTGCCGCGGCCGATGCGGATACGCCGATGATCCGCACCCTGCTGGGTGAGGGTTATTTCGCCATGACCATCGATCAGGGTCCGGACATGGACCAGTACCAGGGTGTGGTCCCGCTGGAGGGCGGCAGCCTGGCCGTGATCGCCGAACACTATTTCGCCCAGTCGGAGCAGACCCCGACACGCCTGCGCATGGCAGTCGGCGAAGTGTGGACCCAGGATGGTGGCAAGAGCTGGCGTGGCGGCGGATCCCTGATCCAGGCTGTTGCAGGCGATGAGAGCCGTGGTTCCGCAACGGACGACTGGGACCATGTCCGCGCCCTGTTCGAAACCATCAGCGATGAAGAATTGCTCGACCCTGAACTGACGTCCGGCTCGCTGCTCTACCGCCTGTTCCATGAGGATGGCGTGCGGGTCTTCGAGCCTGCAGCCCTGTTGCGCCGTTGTTCATGCGAGCATCAACGTCTGTTGCGCATCATCGCCAGCTTCCCGGCCGATGACCGGGAGCACATGACGACGGACGGCAAGATCGTCATGACCTGCGAATACTGCAATCGCGACTGGAAATTCCTTCCCGGCGAGGTCGATGCCGTCGAGCGTTGATCCGGCTTTCGCCGCGCGGCAGGTTCTCAGGAGCGCCAGAAGCGCGGCATGACCACCACCAGCACGGCGAGCACTTCGAGCCGGCCGATCAGCATGTTGGCGGTGAGTATCCATTTGGCCGCATCGGGCAGGGACTGGAATGTGCCGGCCGGGCCGATGATGTCCCCCAGCCCCGGCCCGACATTGGCCAGCGAGGTTGCTGCCCCCGAGAGGGCCGTTGTCAGATCAAGCCCGATCGCCGACAGGGCGGCGGCGCTGATCGCGTAAACTGCGAAAAAGACAAAGAAGAATCCGAGCACGGAATGCAGGGCGCTGTCGGCAACCGGCCGGCCATTATAGCGCATCTGGAAAATGGCGTTCGGCCGCAGCAGTTGTGCCAGATAGCGCCGGATCGCGGTGCCGGCGATCTGGTAGCGGAAAATCTTGATGCTGCAACTGGTCGAACCGGCGCAGCCGCCAATGAACATGAAGACGAAAAAGGTCGATTCCGCCGCCGCACCCCAGGCACCGTAATCCGTTGTGGCATAGCCGGTACCGGTAATGATCGAGACCGCATTGAAACTGGCCATGCGCCAGGCGGGGTCATCGCCGTGCACGCCGGTGGTGATGAGCACGCCAGCCAGGATTGCCGAGGCGAGCAGGATGACGAACAGGAAGCCGCGCGACTGGGCGTCCTTCAGGATCACCTGTGGCTTGCCCCGCAATGCCAGCACCAGAAGCGTGAAGGGCAGGGCTGCGGCGATCATGAAGACCAGCGTGATCATGTCGGCGCCGGTATGCATGAACTTGCCCATCGACTGGTCGGAGGTCGAAAACCCGCCGGTCGAAAGCGTCGACATGGCGTGCGCTGTCGCGTCGAGCAGATTCATCCCCGACATCAGATAGGCGACGGCGCAGATCAGCGTCAGCATGGCGTAGACGGCCGAGATATTGGCGGCGATCTGGGTCGCCTTCGGCAGCACCTTGTCGGTCTTGTCGCCGGTTTCCAGCAGGAAGAGCTGCATGCCGCCAACGCCCAGCATCGGCCAGAAGGCCATGGCCGTGACGATAATGCCGATCCCGCCCAGCCATTGCAGGATGGCGCGCCAGAGCAAAAAGCCCGGCGGGCGGAAATCCAGCCCGGTCAGCACGGTCGCGCCGGTCGTGGTCAGCCCCGAGACGGCTTCGAACAGGGCATCGGTCCAGTTCATGCCCTGGTCGGCGAGGCGCATCGGCAGGGCGGCGGTGATCGACAGCGCGATCCAGGCCCCGACCATCAGCAGGAAGACGCCGCGCGGTGTGATGAAATCGACCGGGCCGCGATTGGCCAGGGAGATCGAGCCGCCGAAAAACAGTCCCAGCACCGAGGCGAGGAAGAAGGCGCGGGCGCTGACGAGCTCCTGCGCGACCAGGTCGACGATCGCTGGCACCAGCATGCCTGCCGAGAGGAACGTCACCATGATGCCGATCATGAAGACGACGGGGCGGAGGGACATATTCAAGGCGTCAGGCTCCGCCAGCGCGGACAGGCCGATGGTGCAGTGCAGCTGGTGCTAGTGGAGGCTGAGGCGGTCATAGGGCCGGTCCAGCGGAAAATCGGGGATGATGGCGGCAAAGCTGTCGCCACCCTCGCGGCGCATCTCATAGCTGCCGCTCATGAAGCCGGACGGCGTCGAGAGCGGTGCGCCACTGGTGTAGCGGAAGCGCTCGCCAGGCCGGATCACTGGCTGTTCGCCGACCACGCCGGGACCCTGGACGTGTTCGCTGCGCCCCATCGAATCGGTGATGATCCACTGGCGCGAGATCAGCTGCACGGGCTGGGTCGAGGTGTTCTCGATCTCAACGGTGTAGGCCCAGACATAGCGACTCTCATCAGGCTCGGACTCATCTTCGAGATAGTCCGGGCTGACACAGATCTTCACGCCGTCGGTCTCCTGCTCATACATGCTGTCTTGTCCGCCCATGGCCATTGGCTCACATCGCCGCTGGTTTCAATCCGCCATCATCTGCCCGCTCGCGATCTCGCTCAACCCCCTACGGTCAGCATGGGTGGACAGAAGGCGACGGATATCGGACATCTTTCGGCCATCCGCAACAGAACCGATCCCGTCATGTCCGTTTCCGGTATTCTCCCAGACCACGAACTCAGAGCCCTGTTTGACCAGGGTGTCATCGATGCGGACACGCCGCCCGATGCGACCCAGATCCAGCCGGCCAGTATCGATTTGCGCCTCGGGGCCAAGGCCTTCCGGCTGCGCGCCAGCTTCCTGCCCGGCCGCGGTCTCACGGTTGCCGAGCGGCTGGCTGACGATCTGGTCATGCATACGGTGGATCTGCGTGACGGCGCCGTGCTGGAGACGGGTTGCGTCTATCTGGCGCCGCTGCAGGAGCGGCTGAAACTCCCCGCCGGGCTGAGCGCAGCGATGAACCCCAAGAGTTCGACCGGCCGGATCGATGTCTTCACCCGCGTCATCACGGACCAGGGCATCGCATTCGACCAGGCGCCGCTCGGCTATCAGGGCCCGCTCTATGCCGAAATCTGTCCGCGCACCTTCTCCATCCTGGCGCGCGAAGGCGATCGGCTGAGCCAGATCCGCTTCCGCCGTGGCGAGCATGAAACGCTGCGCGAGGTGACCGTCAGTGTCGATCTGGCCGGCTTTGATGACGGCATTGTCGGCTATCGCGCGCGGCGCCATGCCGGGCTGGTTGATCTGTCGAAGCTGGGCGGTCATCCCAGCGCCCGGTTCTGGGAGCCGATGACAGCTCCCGATCGCCGCCTGGTGCTCGATCCGGGCGAATTCTACATCCTGGCATCCCGGGAAGCGGTCTCGATCGGTCTCGATGAGGCGGCCGAAATGGCACCGATCGCACCGGAAATCGGTGAATTCCGCGCCCACTACGCCGGATTCTTCGATCCCGGTTTCGGAATTGCCGAGACGGGCGGGGCCGGCAGCCGGGCCGTGCTGGAAGTCCGCGGCCATGACGTGCCCTTCATGCTCGACCACGGCCAGGCCATCGCACGTCTGGTGTATGAACCCATGCTCGCACGGCCGACGGCAGCCTATGGCGCTGTCGCCTCCAACTATCAGGCCCAGGGCCTCAAACTGTCGAAATTCTTCGCTGACTGAATACCGTAACCGGTGAAATAGGGCTTCGCGGCAGCTATCGCCGCGCCTATAATCGCCGGTATCGCGGGTGTAGCTCAATGGTAGAGCAGAAGCTTCCCAAGCTTACGACGAGGGTTCGATTCCCTTCACCCGCTCCAATACTTAGCTCATTTTTGGTTACTGGCTCCGGGACTATTCCGGGACTCGGCTACCGATGAAGCCGCCATTTTCTCCATCGACTGCTGATATGTCCCGCTTCCGAGTGCCCATGACGAAGGCCAACGCGTGTTGGCTAGAAGCCTAGCTAAGCCCGCTCTCCGATGCACTCAATGGGATGCTTTAACCCAATCCGTTGTTGGAAAGCTGATTTATCATAACGCATACGACAGCCGGCCCGCCTTAAAAGGCCATCACTGCAGTTCTCCCGGAGGATCGGTAACACATCCAATTTCCGCAGGGACATCATATATCTGGCGGCAAACAATCTGAGGGCTCGCATTTCAAAATGGCCCAGAGAGTCTTCAATAAGGGCGAGGATTTTCCGTCCTAAAAAGCTCATGATACCCAGTTCACCCGCTATGACCCGCTCGTCAATCCTCGGGCAGGGTCCAGATGTCGTCACCCACAACGACCGTGCCGGTGATGTGCAGGTTCCGGAGCCGCCGGCGCATGCAATCATGGTCATCTGCGCACAAGCTACCTTCCACCTCTATCCCCATAAACTCTTCGATTTGTTGCGATGTGGGAAACCAGTATTGGTTGGTCAATTCGTATGAAACGGAGGTGCATAGTTCGGATAGATCACTTTCATCCTCTACGGCAGCAACCGCACTTATCGATGGGGATAAACGCTCGTATAGCTCACTTAGAAATTGCTCGCCATTTGAGTGGCTAGCGTAAATTTCTCGCTCCTTATCATACGATCTCTGATAGCAACCGCGACCCGGCCAAGCCGACGAATAAACATTATAGTCAAGGTGGGCATCGTGGTGAAAACCCACCATAGCGTTTTCACGAAATTCCACGTGGCTCGCGCCTACCAAAACATAGCTTGCGCATGAGGAGAAGCAATAATCCTCTACGATAATGCGAGCGCCACTCGATATTAAGAGATTGGCGGCTGTCAATCCAGCTACGGTCTCTCCACCAGAACTGGTAACAACCGGTGTCTTCCCCTCGGACAATGCAAGGGCTAGCCGTCGCACAAAATCCATAGTGACACTTCCCACTACACTCTCTTCATTTGCGTTATCCGAATTCGATCCAGCAGAACAGGCGGCGAGCAAGAAAATGCTCCCCGTCAAAAGCGCCAAAATGGTGCCGATATTCATTTTTTTCATTATTTTACCACTATGTTAAACGAGCGAATTCTAGTTGCCGGGCAGATTCGGTGGCGCATCCGGGGCAACTGGAGTGCCGCCATTATCTGCACTCTCCATATTATCACTCAGCGTGCCATAGTATGAAATCAAGGACTCAATGCCAATCATTCCGTAAATATGGATGGCGAAGCCAGATCTTGGTTGAGATGAGCCGTAAATTGCGCCATTTTCATTTCAAGGTCATTGGCATTCAGTGCTTGCTCGCCATTCAACTTTTATAATTTATTTCTGACTGTGCGGATATTGATGCATCTAATACCGCACGCACACACGGTTCATACCAGACCCCATACTCGCCACCATACTCGCCACCATACTCGGAGGCGACTGGGTCGATGCCCGTGACTGCAGCAGACCATTTGGCGAACGGCCCGCTCTGGAAAGCTTGCTGCATGTGTCGCCAAACATCGAGCCATCCGGCATGCGGTGGTGATCTAGCCATGCGGTGCGACCGGACACGCAGCTCAGTTCTTGTGTAGATAATTCACGCATCAAGTATTCCCGTCTGTTTCGCCTGCCGCCGGTTTCGGTCGCGGTTTGCGGCTATTAATGGCTGTGATGCGGATTGACACCCGGTCGGCTTGCGTTCCAACTTGCGCCCGATTTTGCTGGCGATCGTGGGGGTTGTCGAAGATCGCCAGGGGGATTTCCATGCGCGTAGTTCTTGGGCTTTTCGTGACCTTGCTGCTCTCCGGACCGGCGCTGGCGCAGGTGGAAACCTATGCGGCGATGCCGCGGATCTGGGCGGCCGACCTTTCACCCGACGGGACACATCTGGCCACCGGCTGCAGTCCGCGCGGCGTGCGCGAGATCTGCATTTACGACCTGGCCGGCGGTGCGGCGCCGGTCGTCATTCCGGCCCCGGATGGCGGCGAGATGTCGGCCTTCGATTGGCCGGGCAATGCCTATCTCATCTATTATATCGACTCGGTCCAGACCTTGCCGACGCAGGACGGCCTGCGGACCATGACCTTGACCCAGCCGGTCTCCTATTCGCTGGCGACCGGCCGTTCGGAACCGCTGATGGTCAATTCGCGCCTGGTTTCGCCAATGGTCGGGGCCGAGGGGCGCGTCGCCATGGAGATCACCTTCGCGCTTGATACCCGCGCGGGCTCAGGCTCGCGGATTGGCGGGCGCGATGACAGCGGCACCGTCGTTTATGAAATGAACCTGGAAAATGGCCGTCGTGTCCGCCGCATGGAAGTGTCGGACGGTTCGACCATCGGCTATCTGCTGAATCCCGAGGGCGAGGTGGTCCTGGATGTCCGGCGGTTTGATGAAACCGGGCAATACTCCGTGCACAGGCCTGACGGCGCGCAGAGCCCGGCGATATATTCGGGCATCTTCCCGGCAACGCAGCCGCGGGTTTATGGCGTCATGGACAATGGGGAGGCCGTCGTCATCCGGATTCCGGGGAGCGGCCTGCGGCGGCTGGACATCGCCACCGGCGCGCTGAGCGCTTTCGATGTCGGCGGAGAAGACGTGTCGCAAATGGCCGCGATCGTGGATTATTACGCCAGCGTAGTGGTCGGGTTTCGCTATACCGACGACCTGCCGCGCCAGATCTTCATCGATCCGGATCTCGCTTCCCTGCATGCGGAACTGAAGCAGATCCTGACTGAGGATTCCGTCACGATCACCACCTGGACGCCGGACCGGACCAAGCTGGTCGTCGAGGGGCGCGATGCCGGCCAGCCGGCGAATTTCTATCTGCTTGACCTCAATACCGGCGGGCTCGGCTTGCTGGACGTCGAGACCGTCTTGCCTGAGGGACAGGCCCCCAGTTCGCGCGAATATCTCGAATTCACCGCATCAGACGGTCTCGAGATCCCGGCCTATCTGACCCTGCCGCCCGGTTTCGCCGAGGGGGATGCCCCGCCGGCGCTGATCGTGATGCCGCATGGCGGACCGCGTGCCCGGGATACGGCTGAGTATGACTGGTGGGCCGCCTTTTATGCTGCCCGTGGTTACGCGGTCTTCCAGCCCAATTTCCGGGGTTCGACCGGCTATGGCGAGGCGTTCGAACGCGCCGGCTATGGCGGCTTCGGTTCGCGGATGATCGATGACATCATCGAGGGTGCCCATCATCTGCAGGAAACCGGCCGCGCACGGCCGGGGCAGTATTGTGTGATCGGTGGCAGCTATGGCGGCTATGCGGCGCTGATGACCGCCCTGCGTGATCGCGCCAATGTCGCCTGCGCGGTCTCCTTCGCCGGTGTGACGGATCCGTTCGCCTTTCTCGGCAGCCGTACGCGCTGGCAAACCACCCTGCGCTATTGGGAGCAATATATGGGTGATCGTTTCGGGGATCGTGACGAACAGGCCACCATCACCCCGGTTGCCCGCGCGGACGAGCTCACCTTGCCGCTGCTGGTCCTGCATGGTGAGGACGATACGACAGTGCCCTTCGGGCAGCTGCGTCTGTTGCGCAATGCGATGGAGGGCCGTGACAATGTGCAGTTCGTCACCTTGCCCGATGCCGATCACTATCTCGGCACGCCCGAGGCCCGCACTGTCCTGCTGCGCGAAAGTCAGGCCTTCCTCGATGCGAACTTCCCGGCGCAATAGCCTGCGCCGGCAGGTCTAGCGCCGCCGCAACTGGCTCAGATCCAGCCCCGCCAGTTCGGCGAGGTGGGCGATCATGATGACGCCGACGGCGGCGGCGAAGATGGCGATCAGGGTCCATGGGACGAGCCGCGGCCCGCGTTCGGGACGGACGGGCTGTCCGGCGCGCCAGCGTCCGAGCAGGAAAAGGGCGACGCAGATCCCGAGGATGGTGAGGGTTGCGGTGAGGGAGAGATACATGCCTGGTCCGTATAGGTGCTGACGCCGTGCTCGGTCTTGTCCCAGAAATAGGGACGGGTCACCAGCTGGTACAGGGCGCGCGCTGCAGCCCAGCTCTGCAGCGGCCAGTAGGCGGGCATCGACAACAGGTCTCCCAGTCTGACCGGCAGCCCGGCCCGGCGCATGCCCGTCGCGGCCGTCGCCGCCGAGGCGGCATAGCCGGCCAGCAGGAAGCCGGCGTAGAGCAGGGCGCCGGGGCCGCCGGTGCTGCCATCCAGAAGGCGCAGCAGACAGCTTGCCGCCAGCGGTGCGTGCGCCAGCGCTGATACGAGGGCTGCGCCGAGCGTCAAGGCCAGTGCAAGGCCTGTCGGCCGGCCCGCCAGGGCGCGAGCATCGCCGCGGCTGTGCACCGCCAGGGTCTGGGCATAGCCCTTGAGCCAGCGTGTGCGCTGGCACACCCAGGGCCAGACCCGCGTCGGGGCCTCCTCGAGGGTCAGTGGTGCAATCACGTCGCAGCGATAGCCCAGCGCGTGCAGGCGAAAGCCCAGATCGGCGTCCTCGGTCACATTCCACGCGTCCCAGCCGCCGGCCCGGCGCAGGGCCGCGGTACGGAAATGATTGCTGGTGCCGCCCAGTGGCAGGGGCCAGCGCAGCCGGGCGTAGAGCGGCAGCAGGGCGTGGAAATGTGCCGCGTATTCCAGCGCGAATTGCCGTGTCAGCCAGCATTCGCACCGGTTGAACCAGTTGAGCGGTGCCTGCAGGCAGGCCAGGTCCGGGCCCGCGGCAGCGAAGCTTTCGGCGGCGGTGCGCAACTGGCGCGGATGCGGCCTGTCCTCGGCGTCGTGGACGGTGACGATCTCGCCGGAGCAGAAGCGCAGTGCGTAGTTGAGGGCGCGCGGTTTGGTACGCGGCCCGCCTTCGGGCACGAGGATGATGCGGTATCTGTCATCGAGATTCAGCGCCCGGGCGGCAGCAATCGTTTCCTCGTCATCGGCCTCCAGGGCCAGGCGGATTTCGAGCCGGTCGGCGGGGTAGTCGATCGCCTCCAGCGCCGCGACCAGCACCGGCAGGACGGCGCTCTCGCGATAGAGCGCGATGATGATGCTGGCGCGAGGCAGGGCGCAGTCGCGCAGTTCGCGCCGCTTCGCCCAGGCTGGCGGCAGCAGGCAGGCCAGCAGGCGCAGGAGGATCAGCGCGGCAAACAGGAGGGCGGCTGTTCCGGCCAGAAGCTGGCTCTGCCACCGGGCCCAGCCGATGCCCGCGACGAGGAGCAGGCAGAAGGCGCAGGCGAGGGCCCAGGCCTGTCCCTGCGAAAGCCCGGCCTTGGCGCTGAAGGCCGGCGTGCGGTGCGCCAGACCCTCGGCGGCATCGCTGGCCCAGAGCCGGGCCAGCAGATCCGGAGCCTCGGCGCCGGTGCGATCCTTGCCCCGTCCGGTATCCGGCTCAAGGGCCGCCGGAAGAGCGGGGCTGCGATAGCTGTCATCCATGGCGCTACCCGTAGATGTTGCGTTTTGGTGTCGAGCATCAAAAACGCAACCCAGGCGGGAGTCAATCCTGAACGCTTGCCCGGTTAGCTGCCGGGATTGAGAACCTCGATCAGGGTGGGGCGCTCCAGCGTCTCGTCGGCCAGGGAGAAGATGGTGGCCGTTGCCGTCGGATAGCCCAGTGGCAGCGCCGCACGTGCATCGCAGCGCGCGGCCAGCTTGTGCGCCAGCCCGCCAATGCCGGGATTATGCCCGACCATGACAATGTGGGAGACCTTTTTGAGCGCGCCCAGTGCGGCGCGTTCCAGCATTTCGGTGCTGGCATGATACAGGGCCATCGGATCCTCGATCGGCGGCATGCCGAGCTGCGGGGCGAGGTGTTCGAAGGTCTGCCGCGTGCGCCAGGAGGGCGAGACCAGTGCGCGGCTGGCCGTCAGGCCGAGCCCGGCCAGCCGTTCGGCGGCGATCCGGCTGTCCTCATGCCCGCGCGCGGTCAACCCGCGCTGGAAATCATCATCGGCCTCAAGCCGGTCGACGGCCTTGGCATGCCGCATCAAAATCAAAATCCGGTCCATCAAGGCCTGCCCTGTCCAGGTTCAGAAATTCGCATCTGCCCGGCCTGATCCAGCATTGACCCGATCCAGAGCGGCCCCACTCCTAGTGTGTTTCGCGACGCTTTTGAACCAGGGAGACGAGCAGGGCCCTGATGATGGGTGATATCGCCGGGTCCTGGTGCCTGCCGCCCTAGTCCAGGGTGCGCCGATAGCGCCGGATCGCGATCATTGCGATGACCAGGAACATCACGATCAGCGGCCAGATGCTCGGCCAGACATCGGGCAGGTCGGCGCCCTTGAGCATCACGGCGCGCACCACCCGGATATAGTGTGTGGTGGGGATGAGCTGACCGAGCGCCTGGGCCCAGTGCGGCATGGCGGCGAAGGGGAACATGAAGCCGGACAGCAGGAAGGACGGCATGAACAGGAACATGGTCAGCTGCATGGCCTGCATCTGGCTGCGTGCGACGGTCGAGAACAGGAAGCCCATCGCCAGGTTCACGACGATGAAGAGCGCGCTGGCGATGACGAAGGCGAGCGGGCTGCCCAGGAAGGGCACCCCGAACAGATAGCGCGCGCCGGCCAGCATGATCGCGACCTGCAGGGATCCGACGAAGACATAGGGCGTGATCTTGCCGATCATCACCTCGAAGGCTTCGGTCGGGGTCGAGAGCAGGGCTTCCAAGGTGCCGCGTTCGGCCTCACGCGTCAGCGAGATCGAGGTCATCATCGCCATGGTCAGGGTCAGGATGGTGCCCAGCAGGCCGGGCACGATATTGAGCGCGGTGCGGCCGGCGGGGTTGTAGCGGCGGTGAATGACGGTCTCGACCGGCGGCGTCATCTCGCCCAGATAGGGCTCCAGCGCGCGCTGGACGATGCTGGCAAAGGCTCCGCTGCCGGCACTGGCGGCGACCGGGTCGGCGCCATCGGTGTCGAGCAGGATTTGCGGCCGTTCGCCACGCGCCAGATCGCGCTCGAAATTCGGCGGGATCGCCACCACGAAGGAGGCGGTGCCATCGCGCAGGGCGATATCGGCTTCCTCGGGCGAGGCGACGAGGCCGGTGATGTCGAAGAATTCCGACGTCTCCATGGCCTGGAGAATGGCGCGGCTGGCCGGGCCGCTATCGCCCATCTCCACCAGGGTCGGCAGATGGCGGGCATCGGTATTGATGGCATAGCCGAACAGGAGAAGCTGCATCACCGGAATGCCGACCATCATGCCGAAGGTCAGCCGGTCGCGCGTCATCTGGATGAATTCCTTGCGCAGGATGGCGATAATGCGATTGAGCGAGGCGAACCGGTTCATTTGAAATTGTCCTGGGCACCGGTCATCAGCCAGATGAAGGCTTCCTCAAGCCCCGTCTTGGCCTTGCTGACCTCGAATTCCGGACGTTCGCGCCAGGGCGCAATCGCGCGCTCCAGCGCCGCTTCATCGCGTCCCGACACATGCAGGGCCGAGCCGAAGCGGGCGATCTGGTCGACGCCGGGCGCGTGTTCCAGTGCGTCATAGACCGGCTGCAGCCCCTTGCCTTCAATGCGCCATGTGGTGAGGCCGACAATGCCGGCAATATCCGCCGAGGGCGCATCGATCAGCTTCTTGCCATAGGCGATATAGGCGATGGAATCGCACTGCACGGCCTCGTCCATATAGTGGGTCGAGACCAGCACGGTGACGCCCTGTTGCGAGAGGCGGCGGATACGGTCCCAGAAATCGCGCCGCGCCTTGGGATCCACACCGGCGGTCGGTTCATCCAGCATCAACAGGCCGGGCTTGTGCATGGTCGTCGCGGCCAGCGCGAGGCGCTGTTTCCAGCCGCCGGAGAGATTGCCCGCCAATTGTCTGGCGCGCGGCTCGAGATCGTATTCCTCCATCGTCGCCTGCACGGTCTGTTTCTGGTTCGGCACCGCATGCAGGCGGGCCATGAATTCGAGATTCTCCTTCACGGTGAGGTCGCCATAGAGGGAAAATCTCTGCGTCATATAGCCGACGCGCGACTTGATCTCGCGGCTCTGGGTGCGGATGTCATAGCCCAGCGCCGTGCCGCCGCCGCCATCGGGTTTCAACAGGCCGCACACCAGCCGGATCGTCGTCGTCTTGCCCGAGCCATTGGGGCCGAGAAAGCCGTAGATCGCGCCGCGGGGGACCTGGATCGAGAAGTCATCGACCACCTTGGTGTCGCCGAAACTCTTGGTCAGCCCGTGGACATCAATGACGAGATCGCCATCCATGCTAGCGGACCTCGAGGCGCAGCGGTGTGCCCGGAGGCGGTGGATTGGCGTCGAAGCGGGCCTCGGCGCGGTAGACGAGGCGTGAGCGTTCGCTGTCGGAATAGATGAAGGGGGCGGTGAATTGCGCTTCGTCATCGATACGGGTGATGGTCACCATCAGGCCACTGTCGCAGGTGTCGCAGAATACGGCGAGCCGGGTGCCGACCGGCGTTGCCGCCAGTTCGGTTTCCGGGATCAGGATCACGGCATGCACTGCGCCCTCGGGCAGGATGGAATAGACGGGCAGGGCCGGGCTGGCCTGTTCGCCCGCATAGCGGATCTGGCGTTCGACACGGCCATCGGCCGGCACGGTGACGGTGCGCTGGGAGAGCACAAACCCGGCCCGGTCGACGGCGGATTGCGCTGCGGCGATGGCGGCCTGCAGGGCGCGGAGCTGGTTTTCGCGGGCGGGCAATTGCACCAGGTTGAGGCGCTGGCGCATTTCGCTGGCCTGGGCATTGGCGGCCTCGGCCGCCGTCTCGGCCTGGTCGAGACGGGCCTGGCTGATATGGCCCTGTTCGAACAGTTCGCGGGCCCGCTCCAGGTCGGCCGTGGCCAGCGTCCGGGCTGCATTGGCCTGGGCGAGCATTTCGCGGGCAGCGCCAATCTCCGGATCGCGGGCACCGGCGGCGGCGTCATCGAACTGGGCGGTGGCCAGGGCGAGCTGGGCCTCGGCGGCGGCGAGGGCGGCACGGGCATCGGTATCGTCGAGCCTGAAAGCGAGCTCGCCGGCTGTGACGGGATCGCCCTCGCGCAGGCCGGTCTCGATGATGCGCCCGGTCATGTCCGGCGCGAGGCTGACGAAATCACCCTCGGCATAGCCATGCAAACCGCTCTCGACCGGCGGTGAACACGCACCGAGCGCGAAGGCGAGGACCAGGGCGGGGGCGATGAAACGGGTCATGAGGGCTCACTCTCCAGGCGTGGCTTGAGGCCGTAAAGCAGGATGTCGGCGATCGCATCGGCCAGCTCGGCCGGATCGGTCAGCTTGTCGGGATGCAGCTCGAAGATATTGGTCAGGGCCATATGGGCGATGCCCGGCCCGCCGATGACGCGCATGAAGGCATCGGCATCGACCGGGCGGAACACGCCCTTCGTCACCGCGGCGTCGAGCAGGGCGCGCATGGCTCGCCGCACAATGTCGAGCACATGGCTGCGATAGAAGGCGGCCAGTTCCGGGAAGCGGTGTGCCTCGGTCAGCACCAGGCGCGGCGCGGCGGATATGCTGGGCGAGGAAACGGCGGTGAACAGGATGCGCAACAGGCCGCGCAATGCCGCCTCGGGATCGGCGGCCGCACTGCTGGCGACATGCTGTTCGACGACCCGTGCCAATGCCCCGGCCGATTGCTCGATCAGCGCATTGAGCATGGCTTCCTTGGACGGAAAATAGAGATAGAGCGTGCCCTTGGACACGCCGGCGCGCCGGGCAATGTCCTCCACCCGCGCCGCGGCAAAACCCTGTTCGCTAAACACGGCCAGCGCCGCGTCGAGGATTTCCTCGGGGCGGGCTTCGGGACGGCGGCGATGGCTGGGCGCTCGGGTCATGGAGCATATATAACTGACCGGTCAGTCAGTAACAAGCGTGATGGATGCGGCAAAATCTCCACGCGGCCTGCCGCTGGAGGTTTGCTGGGGCCTCCCCTTGTTGGGAGGGGTGCGGGACGCCGGCGAATGCCGGTTCTTGAGTAAGTTTTGGGGGCATCCGAGACGTCCCGCACGTGGAGATTTACT
>NZ_JBLWTD010000003.1:0-36937 GCF_048270265.1 Maricaulis sp.
GCATGCTGCCCTCCCAGTGCTGCAGCTTGCGGAACTCGCGCAGGAAGCCCGATTGCAGCAGTTCCGGTGCTGCTGCCGCAGCCGCGAGGCCCTTGTCGGTGAGGCCGGCCAGGATGATGCGCTTGTCGGTGCCGGAGCGCTCGCGCAGCACGTAGTCGCGCTTGACCAGCCGGTCGAGAATACTGGTGATGGTGGCCTGGCTGAGCGAGACGGTCTTCGCGATCGCCGAGGGGGACATCATCCCCTCACGCCGCAGGGTCTGCATGATCACGAGCTGCGGCGCCGTCAGGCCCGTGGTTTTCATCAGCTTCTTGGACTGAAGGTCGATCGCCCGCGTGATGCGGCGCAGGGCAATCAGGATTTCGTCGTGATCGGTCATGAGCGTCTGGCCATTGAAGGGAGCTGTCTCATACGCGAACGCGGCTACCCGGCCAACTGCGAATGCCAAGGCGCTTTGCGGTCTACGGGGTTTCGGAGACCGTGCGGTGTCATGAATCTGTTGCAATTCGACCACATTTGTCCATAACTCCTTGTTTTCGCGTAACAAGCGCCGATCTTATTGTCCTTGTTTGGCGTTTTGAAAAATCATTCGACCTCTTAGTATCCTAGCCAAACCCGCCTGAGTGCCTTAGACCCCGGACATCATTCGTACTCAAAGGGGTTTGGCGTCACTCATGCTGAAGAAAACCGCATTATCATCGACCATACTTTCGGCCATCGCCGTAACGGCCCTTGGTGCTGGAGCCACGCTCGCACAAGGGATCGAAACCATCACCGTGACCGCGACGAAACGCGAACAGAGCGCCCAGGATATCCCGGTCGCTGTCAACGCGATGACCGCGGCGACGCTTGAAGAGCTTCGCGTTGATGTCTTCACCGACTATCTGCAACAGCTTCCGGGCGTGACGGCTGGCGGCTCCGGCCCCGGTCAGAGCACGATCTATATCCGCGGCCTCGCCTCGACGACGCCGAACCTGACCACCGCCGGTGTCGCTGGCCTGGCACCGAATGTTGCCTTCTATCTCGACGAGCAGCCGCTCGCCCAGCCGGGCCGCAATCTCGATGTCTATGCCGCCGACCTGCAGCGCATCGAAGTCCTGCCCGGGCCGCAAGGCACGCTCTATGGCGCCAGCTCGCAGGCGGGCACGGTTCGCCTGATCACCAACCGGCCGCAGATGGGTGAATTCTCCGCCTCGACCAATTTCGGTGTTTCATTCACCGAGAACGGTGAGATGAGCAACAAGGTCGAAGCCGTCATCAACCTGCCGGTGAGCGATAATTTCGCCGTGCGCGGTGTTGTCTATTCCGACAACCAGGGCGGCTATATCGACAATGTTGCCGGCACGATCAACGCGTCGGAATCGGCGCGCTTCCGGGCCGCTGGCACGGTTCGCGACAATGGTGTGCCGGTCAATGCCAACCGCGCCGGCTTCCAGTCGACGGCGGACCTGTCTGGCGTCACCTTCCTCGATGCGGACAATACAGCGCTCGTCGAAGAGGACTTCAACGACACCACCTATAACGGTTTCCGTCTCAGCGGGCTCTACGACTTCAATTCCGACTGGAGCCTTCTGGTCAGCTTCACGAGCCAGCGGATGGAGTCGGAAGGCGTCTTCTTCCAGGACCCGGACCTCGATGAGCTCCAGATCCAGCGCTATGCCGACGACAATATCGAAGACGAATTCACCAATGTCAGCTGGACGCTGGAAGGCCGGATCGCGGCGCTCGATGTCGTCTATACCGGCGCCTATACCGACCGCGAGACGACCCAGCGCGTCGACTATACGGACTACCTCTTCGTCGGCCAGTATCTGCCGTATTACATCTGTGACGGCTCGGTGAGCTATCCGGGCGCGGCAAACCCTTCGGGCACTTGCCAGGCTCCCAACCTCTATGTCGACAGCCTGACCGAGGCCACCGCCCAGACACACGAGCTGCGCTTCAACACGCCGGACGATCGCCGCATCCGCGCGACCTTTGGCGGCTTCTACTCGAATCTCGAACTCGCCGAGCGCAATGACTTCACTTATCCTGGTTCGGTCAATGCGATTCTGTTCGGCCAGACCGGCTTCTCGCCGAACTCTCCGTTCACCACGGGCTATACCTCCGATCCGGGTCCGTTCCCGGCCGGCGTGATTTTCCGCAATGATGTCCTGCGCACCGATCAGCAGCAGGCCGCCTTCGGTGAAGTGAGCTTCGATATCACCGACCAGTTCGAGCTCACGCTGGGTGCGCGCTGGTATGATATCGAAGTCGATCTGGAAGGCAGCGCAAACTCGTCCTTCTGTAATGGCTTCCAGCCGGACGCAAACGCCTTTGGTACGGATATTTCCGACCTCTATAATGGCGATGGCGCGATCACCTTCCATGGCTCGTGCAACACCGCCAATCACATCACCTATACCGACCCGAACACGCCGGGCATCCCGGCCTCGGTGGCCGCGGCACTCGCGGCACCTGATGCGGCGCGTACGGACGGAATTATCACGCGGGTGACCGGCACCTGGCGGCCGACGGACTCGACGATGTTCTACGGCACCTATTCGGAAGGCTTCCGTCCCGGCTTGCTCAACCGTCCCGGTGGTGCTGCTGGACCGGGCGGTTATACCGTGCCCTTCGCCCTCGATACCGATGATGTGACGAATTACGAGTTCGGCTGGAAAACCCAGTTGTTCGACAACACGCTGCGCTTCAATGGCTCGGCCTTCTATGTCGAGATCGAACGCCTGCAGACGACGATTTTCGATCCGAGCATCGTCAATCTCTTCTTCTCGGACAATGCTGCGAATGCGGAAATCCGCGGTATTGAAAGTGACTTTGTCTGGGCTCCGGCCGAGATGGAGGGGCTGACCGTGACCGGTGCGATCTCGATCCTTGATACCGAGATCACCGAGGTCCTGATCCCGACCAATGATGTCCTCGTCGGTTCGGAGCTGGCTTTCGCCCCGTCCTTCCAGGCCAATCTGCGGGCCCGCTATGAGTGGCAGCTCGACAATGGCTGGACCGCTCACGTCATGCCGCAGATCATCCACTCCGATGACAGCGTCTCCGATGTGGTCGAGATCAACAAGGCAACGATCGACGGCTATACGATGGCCAGCTTCTCGACCGGCGTCACCACCGATCAATGGCGCGTCGAGCTTTTCGTCGATAATCTCACCGACGAACGGGCGCAGATGGCCAACAACTTCGTCTACGACCGCGAGCGGGTCACCGTTTCGCGTCCGCGGACCTGGGGCGTGCGCGTCGGGGTCGACTTCTAGACCTGACCCGTCAGGTGCTTACCATGGCTGGGGAAGTGCACCGGAAGGTGCGCTTCCCTTCGCCGTCTCTGGAGCGTGTATGACTTCATCCCCGGACGCACAGGCCGCTGCCGTGAAACAGGCCCAGCAAGCGCTGATGGCCGGCGATTTCAATGATGCGGCGCGGCAGCTGGATGCGGTGCTCGATGCGGAGCCCGGGCATGTGGATGCGCGTTACGCCGCGAGCGTATGCGCCCGCTACCGCAAGGACTATCCGGCAGCACAGGCTCATCTCGCGGCGCTGAAGCGCGTCGCACCGGAACATGGCCGTGCCTGGCAGGAGGAGGGCCATCTCCTGCGTGAACAGGGCAAGCCGGATACCGCCCTGTCTGCCTATCAACAGGCCTGCCGGTTCAATCCCGCACTCATTGCAAGCTGGCGGGCCCAGGCCGAACTGCTGGCAGCGCGCGGCGATGCTGCGGGCGCGGCGCTGGCACAGGGCCAGGTTGATCGCCTGTCTGCCCTGCCCAAGGATGTCGTCGCCGTCACCGATCTGCTCGCCGACGGCAAGATATTGAAGGCCGAACAGCTCTGCCGTGCCTTCCTGCAGAAACACCCCCGTCATGTCGAGGCGATGCGGCTCCTGGCCGAGATCGGTGTGCGTCTTGGCGTGCTCGACGATGCCGATTTCCTGCTCGAGAGCGCTGTCGAGTTCGAGCCGGACAATATCCAGTTGCGGCTCGATTACATCCAGGTTCTGCGCAAACGCCAGAAATTCGAAGCGGCGCTCGCCCAGGCGCAATCCCTGTATGAGCGCGATCCGGAAAATCCCGTCTTCCTGTCGCATCTGGCGATCGAGATGATGCAGACCGGCGAGTATGACCGCGCCCTCGATCTGTTCGACCGTGTGCTGTCCATCCTGCCCGGGGACCCGCTTGTGCTCACCTCGCGTGGCCATGCGCTGAAAACCATGGGCCGCCAGGAAGAGGCGATTGCCTCCTATCGCGCTGCCCTGGAGCACAAACGCGATCATGGAGACGCCTGGTATGCGCTGGCCAATCTCAAGACCTACCAGTTCAGCGCCGCGGACCGGGCGGCATTGGCCGAGCTGGAACAGACCCCCGGCCTGCCGCATCAGGACCATATCCATATCTGCTTCGCCCTCGCCAAGGCGCTGGAGGATGGCGGGGAATACGCATCATCCTTCGAGTATTACGCCCGGGGCAATGAGCTCAAGCGCGTGCAGGCCCGTTACACCTCAGAGCAGATGGCGGAGGAGTTCGAGGCCCAGAAGAGCTTCTGTACGCCCGCTCTCTTCGCCAGCAAGGCTGGTCTGGGGGCTGCGGCGCCGGACCCGATCTTCATCGTCGGTCTGCCGCGCGCCGGCTCGACCCTGCTCGAACAGATCCTCGCCTCGCACAGCCAGGTCGACGGTACGCTGGAATTGCCCGACATCCTCTCCCTGGCGCACCGGTTGCGGGGCCGCAACAAGTTCACCGACCGTTCGCGCTATCCCCGCATTCTCGAAGAGCTGAGCGGCGACCAGCTGCGTCAGATGGGCGAGGCCTATATCGAGAACACCCGCATCCATCGCGCCGGCGCCCCCTTCTTCACCGACAAGATGCCGAACAATTTCCGTCATATCGGGTTGATCAAGCTGATCCTCCCGAATGCGAAGATCATCGATGCCCGGCGCGAGCCGATGGCGTGCTGCTTCTCCGGCTTCAAGCAGCTCTTCGCCGAGGGACAGGAATTCACCTACGGGCTCGAGGAAATCGGCCGCTATTACCGCGGCTATGTCGACCTGATGCGCCATTGGGACACCGTCCTGCCGGGCGAGATCCTGCGCGTGCAATACGAGGATGTCGTGGCTGATCTGGAAACCCAGGTCCGCCGCATCCTTGATTTCTGCGGCCTGCCCTTTGAGCCGGCCTGCCTTGATTTTCACAAGACCGACCGCGCCGTACGCACGGCGAGTTCGGAACAGGTGCGGCAGCCGATCAATCGCACCGGTATCGAGCAATGGCGCCATTTCGACGCCCATCTCAACCCGCTGCGCGAGGCCCTGGGGCCGGCGCTGACAGGATACAGGGACTGAACATGGTCAGACGGCTTTACAAGACGAAACACAAGACCGGCGAGAACAACGTCTCCCTGCTCGGGCTGGATGTACACAATCCGGTCTTCTTCATCGCTGCGGTCGCGGTGCTCGGCTTTATCGGGCTGACGCTCGGCATGCCGGAGGCGGTCGGTGCGGCCCTGTTCGCGGCGCGGGACTGGGTGCTGGTGACCTTCGACTGGCTGTTCGTGTCGACGGTCAATCTGGTGTTTATCTTCTGTCTGGTCCTTATCCTCTCGCCGATGGGCCGGTTGCGGATCGGCGGCAGCGAGGCGAAGCCGGAATTTTCGACCCTGTCCTGGTTTGCGATGCTGTTCTCTGCCGGGATCGGTATCGGGCTCATGTTCTGGGGCGCGGCCGAGCCGCTGGCCTATTACACCGGTTGGTCCGGGACGCCGTTCGGCGTCGAGGCGCGAACACCTGAGGCGCGCGAACTGGCGCTCAGCGCGACCATGTTCCATTGGGGGCTGAATGCCTGGTCGATCTATGCCGTGGTCGGTCTGGCGCTGGCCTATTTCACCTTCTCCAAGGGCCTGCCGCTGACCATGCGTTCGGCCTTCTACCCGCTGCTGGGCGAGCGCATCTGGGGATGGCCCGGCCATGTCATCGATACCCTCGCGGTCGTGGCAACGCTGTTTGGCCTCGCCACCAGCCTCGGCCTCGGGGCGCAACAGGTCGCGAGCGGGCTCAACTTCCTGTTCGATGTCGACCCCGGGCTGACGACCCAGATCCTCATTATCGCCTTCATCACCTCGATCGCGATCGTCTCGGTCGTGCGCGGTCTCGATGGCGGTGTCAAAGTCCTCTCCAACATCAACATGGTGATGGCGGCGGCCTTCATGGCCTTCGTCTTCGTGGTCGGCCCGACCGTACTCATCGCCACCGGCCTGCTGGACAATACGCTCAACTATATCCGCGATTTCGTGCCGCTATCCAACTGGATCGGACGCGAGGATACCGACTGGTTCCATGGCTGGACCGTATTCTACTGGGCCTGGTGGATCTCCTGGTCGCCCTTTGTCGGCATGTTCATTGCGCGGATCTCGAAGGGCCGGACCGTGCGCGAATTCCTGCTCTCGGTGATCTTCGTGCCGCTGGTCGTGACCATCGCCTGGTTCAGCACATTCGGTGAGACGGCCCTGTTCCAGGCCGAGGGCGGCATTGGCAGCCTGCAGGACGGGATCGGCGAGGTCTCGCTGGTGCTGTTCCACATGCTGGAAAGCCTGCCCTTTACGCAGATTGCCTCCGGTTTTGCCGTGGTGCTGATCCTGATCTTCTTTGTCACGTCCTCGGACAGCGGCTCACTGGTGATCGACAGCATTACCGCCGGCGGCAAACTGCATGCTCCAGTGCCGCAACGTATTTTCTGGGCGACCCTGGAGGGGGCCGTTGCAGCCATCCTGCTCTATGGTGGCGGCGCCCAGGCGCTGCAGGCGCTCCAGGCCGGAGCTATCTCCGCCGCCTTGCCCTTTACCGTGGTTCTGCTGGTGTGCTGTGTGAGCCTTTGGAAGGGCCTGCTGGAAGACCATAATGCCCTCAAGCGGATGCAGAGTCAGACATAGGATACCCGTCGCTCTGACACACCGCTTGGTGTCGCTCTCGCGCATGCGCTAGGGTCCGCCGCATGGCATGGCGGCCCTGCGGCGCCGTGCCCGGTGCTTCGTGACGGATCCGGTAGGGCTTGCAAAAACATGATATCGAGCCGACGCATCGCCCTGGTCGATGACCACCGGATGTTCTCCGATGGGTTCAGCGCCCTGCTGACCGGTTTGCGCGAGGGCTATGCGGTCGAGGTCTTCAGCGATCCGGTCGACTTTCTGAAGGGTTTTTCCACGGCAACGCCCTATGACCTGGTCATTCTCGACCTGGTGATGCGCTCCATGAACGGGCTCGCCCTGCTCGCTGCGATCCGCGAGCGCAGTCCGCGCATGCCGGTGATGATGCTCTCGGGCATTGGCGCCGAACCGCCGCTGGCGGAGATGAAGAAGCTTGGCGCGCGCGGTTTCGTGCACAAATCCGCCGACACCTCTGTCCTGCTCACCGCCGTCGATGCCATCCTTGCCGGTAAAAGCTGGTTCGAGGGCGCTCCGGGTGACGCGGCCGCAGCGGATGGCGCCGGCGAGGACATGTGGCAATCGCAGGCCGAGCGGCAATTGCCGCGCCTGGGGCCGCGCCAGCTGGAAATTCTGGAATTGATGGGCCGCGGCGCCACCAACAAGGATATCGCGGCCCGGCTCAATATCAGCGAAAATACCGTGAAGTCGCATATGCGGGCGATCTTCGAGGCCCTCGAGGCCCATACGCGCACAGCCTGTGTGCGCAAGGCGCAGGCGCTGGGGCTGATCTAGGACTGGGGCTGTTCCAGCGCTTCGAGCAGGATGGCATGGAGCTGGGCCGGGTCGGCAGGTTTGGGCAGGACGGTGATCTGCTCCATCCCGGTCACCGCCTCGAACTGGTAGATATCACCCGTGAGCAATACGGCCGGGATGTCGGCGACGACTTCGGTGCGCAGCGCCTGGACCGTCTCAAGCCCGTCCTCACCGCCGGCGAGGCGCTTGTCGACGATCAGCAGGTCCGGTTCCGCATCCGCCCAGGACAGGAGCTCCAGCGCCTCAGCCCCGGACCCGGCCGCGAGGACGCGGCAACCCCAGTCGGTGAGCAGGATGGTCAGCCCCTCGCGCACCGCCGGCTCGTCCTCGACCAGCATCACCAGCGGGCTCCCGGCAAGTCCGCCGGGCCGGGCTTGCCCGGGCCGCGACGCGACGGGAGCAGTCGCCAGCGGCAGGACAATGCCCGCCCGGGTGCCTTCGCCCGGCGTGGAGGCAAAGCGCAGTTCCAGATCCAGCTTGCGGGCCAGCTGGCGCACAATGGTCAGGCCGAGGCCGAGCCCGCGCTCGCTGCCGGCCGGACCCGGCTGGAGCTGGACGTATTCCTCGAAAATGCGTTCGCGCTCGGCCTCCGTAACACCGGGACCGTCATCGCTGACTTCAACCAAAAGCCCGTCTTCGGCCATGGCGCAGCGCAATTCCACCTGACCGCCCGGCGGGGTGAACTTGATGGCGTTCGAGAGCAAGTTGCGCAGGATCCGGGTGACCAGGAGCGCATCGCTGTTCACGTCGACGGCGGTGCGCGCAATGATCAGTTCGATCGATTTCGTATGTGCCATGTCGGCAAATTCGGCGCGCAGATCATTGAGGACAGCCTCCAGCGAGAAGGGCCGGATACGGGCAATGATAGCGCCGCTGTCCAGCCGGGCCGTCTCGACCAGGGCCTGGAGCAATTGTTGCTGGCTGCGCCAGGCGGCCTCGATCTTGTCGAGCAGTTCGATCTGCTCCGGTTGATCGAGCGTGCGCCGGATTGCGCCGATGAAAAACCCCTGGGCCTGCAAGGGCTGCGACATGTCATGGCTGGTGGCCGCCAGGAAGCGCGACTTGCTGGCGCTGGCGCGTTCGATGATGCGGTTCTGTTCCTGCAATTGTTGCGTCAGATGGCGCGTGCGCTCGGCCGCCAGGCTGGCAATGGTCTGGACCTCGGCGCGGGCGCTGACCAGCAGGCCGAAGGCGTAATAGATCAGCAGCCCGATCCCGATCAGCCGCAGCGGACCTTCCACCGTCAGAAGCCAGTAGGCCGAAAAGGGCAGCAGGGCCGCAGTGGCCAGGCTGATGAAGGTGGGGCGGTATTCGGCGCTGGGCATCATGCCGCCGACCGTGATCGAGAACACCATATTGACGGCGATGAACATGTTGAGCACGGAGGACGGGTCAAAGAAGGCGCTCGCCAGCCCGCCCCAGACGAGGCCGGTTACGCCCGAAATCACCGTGTGCCCCGTCAGGTAGCGGCGATAGTTTTCGGGATTGATGCCCTCGGGCGCCATCAGTCGCGCATAGGCGTAGACGACGGCGATCATCGCCCCGGTTGCAGCCAGCCAGATAGCGGCGAACTGCAGATCGCCGGTCAGGGCGATCAGGGCAGACAGATAGAGTGTGACGCCTGAAATGATGAGGCAGGACTGGCTTGTGCCGGCGCGCAGCAATCGCGCCTGGCCGAGATGAACTTCGTCGAGCCCGGCGTTCGCTTCCCACAGTGCCGCCGCCGCCGCCTCACTTTCCCGCCCTGTCTCCCTCATCTTGATCTTCCAGACGTTGTGTGGCGGGCCGCACCGCTCGCGCAGGCTGTTACAGTGTCATCCCGGACGGGCGCGCTCAACCACCCGAATGGGTGGCGCGCTCTTCGGCAGGCTCCTGCCCGCTCAGCTGCGCGATGATTTCGCGATGACGTTTGCGGTCGAGCGCGTAGCCCCGGACGATCATTGCCACGGCGAGCATGCAGGCGGCGGGGAGCCAGGAAATCATTGCGGTGATGGCGGATCGCGCGCTTGCGGTTTGGCCGGCATCGGGCTCGTAGCCCGACCAGGCCAGCAGGCCGCCGGCGAGCAGGGCCGCCAGTCCGGCGGCGCATTTCTGCACGAAGGTCGTCAGTCCGAATGTGCGGGCCTCGATCCGGGAACCGGTTTGTGCCTGGCCGTAATCGACGGCATCGGGAAGCATTGACCAGAACATCACCGGCAAGGCCGCGCTGCCGACCCCGACCAGGCCGATGCTGGCGAGTGTCAGCGCCGGGCTGCCAACCGGTGCGATGCCGATCATCAGATAGCCGAGTGTCGCGACGAATAGTCCGGCCAGCATGGTCAGGCGTTTGGAGGTTCTCGCGGCCAGCATCATCCATAATGGCGCTGTCAGGATCATGGCGAGCGCCGGACTCGCGAGTGCCGGCAGGACCAGATCCGGCTGGGCCAGGACGTGGTTGAGGAAATACAGCATGTTCTGCGTGAACAGGCCGAAACCGACAGTCGCCAGCAGCATCATGGCCAGGAGGCGCTGCAGCGGGCCGTTGCGCAGCAGTCCCGGCCAGACTTCTCCCAGATCACTGAGATAATCCGTTGCCTGGGGTGCCTGCGAGGCCGTCGGGGTTTCGCGAATGCCGAGGCTGGAGAGCAACAGCACGACGGCGGCGAACGCGCCGGTGATGATGGCGGCGAGGCGATAGCCGGCACCCTCTCCGGACTCGGTGGCCATTTGCACGATCAGCGGCGTCGCGATGGCGACGGCCAGGCCGCCGATCGCCGCGCCGACGACGCGCACGGCCGACAGGGCAGTGCGGACTTCGCCATCGCGGGTCAGACGTGCGGGCAGGGCGCTATAGGGCATGGCGGCGCAGGTGAAGGCTGTGCGGAAGACAAGATGGCTGACCAGGGCCCCGATCGCGGTAACCGCCGCGCCGCCGGCCGGGATCGAAAACATCGCGGCATAGGTGATCCCGACCGGCAGGGCCGCCCAGGCGATGATGCGGCTGTAGCGACCGGTGCGGGCGGCGTGGCGCTCGGCCCAGGTGGCGATCAGCGGGTCGGAGACGGCATCCCAGACCATCCCTGCCAGATAGATCGCGCCCGCGACCCACGGCGCCAGGTGCAGTATGTCGGTATAGAAATAGAGCAGGAAAAGCGCCGCCCCCTGCCAGACCAGCACGAAGCCCAGATCGCCGGCGCCATAGCTCGCGCGGGTCACAATGCTCACCCTGTTTGCGGTCGCAGGCACCGTCTCTGGCGCAGGATCGAGCTCGGGCATGGGCAACCTTCCAGGGAACCGGCTTTTTCAGGAAAGCGGTGAGAACCACCCATATGGGTGATTGATGCTGGCCTCAATACATCGCCCAATCAAGTTGAAATCAAACCCTTTCTTCCACTCGCCGTCAGTGGTGAGTGCCGAAATGGGGGGGAGGCGCAGGCGAAGTCCGCCGGACATCGCTGCAAGCGGCAGCTTCAGGGGGGAGCGCCGCTTGCACTGCGCCAGGGGTTAAGGGGAGTCATGAGATGATCGGTTTTGGTTCGGCTGCATTTGGCAGACTCGTCCGCATGTGTCGCGGCACTGGTGCGAAAACGGCGGGGCTGGTGACGGCCATGCTCGCCGCTGTCCTCATCGCGGGCGCAGGCCTGACGCCCGGCGCCGAGGCAAGCGATCCCGCGCCACGCCTCTTGTCCTCGGGGGGGCCGACCTACACCAATGCCGATTCGTTCACCGCCTCGCTCCAATTCAATGCGAATGTGCGCAATGTCGATCCGTCCGACTTCGAGGTGATCGGTTCGACCGCTACCATCACTGGCTGGACCGCCGTCAGCGCCTCGTATTATTGGGCTGACGTCTCCGGTGGCGACCTGGCGGATATGAACGGGGAGGTCTGGGTCCGTCTCAAGGCAGGTCAGGATATCGAGAGTCTGACCGGGGTTGCCCTGACCGACCTGACTGCCGTGTCTGAATCGCCCATCACGATCGACAATACCGTGCCGGAATGCGCCTTCGCCACGACGGCGGTTGCGCCGGTGACCGAGGTGTTCACCGTGACCATGACCTGTACGCCGCAGGCGGGATGGTCCGATATTATTGTCGCGTTTACCCAATCCGATCTCGTGGTGGGTAATGCCGTGGTGGAGCGTTTTTCCTTTGGGGGGGCGTACAGCGCTACCTTCACCTTGCGGCCGTCCTCCACCGGCACCGTAACGGTCGATCTTCCCGCGGGCAGCCTGTATGACGATGCCAGCAACCCGAATCCGGCCGCACCGCAATTTTCGATCGCGGCCGATTTGAGTCCGCCAACCATACTCTCGATCGAGCGCGCCGACCCTTTGAGCGAGACGACAAACGAGGATTACCTCTGGTGGCTTGTTACGTTTTCCAAGCCTGTGACCGGAGTGGATGAGACTGATTTCAGCGTGACCGGCAGCACTGCCACGGTTCTCAACGCACAGTCGGCCGGCGGAAATGCCTGGCAAGTCCGGATAGGCGGCGGCGACCTTGCCGGGCTGGACGGGATCGTGTCCCTCGGCATCTCTGCTTCACAGGATATCGAAGACACCGACGGCCGCGCCTTGGTCGATGGGACCCCGTCAGGGGCCAATGAAAACTATTTCGATGTTTCGAATACCGCGCCGGTTCTGGCCCATATTCGCCGAGTGACTTCGGCATCGGAGCTGACAAACGCAACGGAATTGACGTGGGATTTCCAGTTCTCGAGCATTTCGTCTGGCTACAGCCTTCCACCTGAAGCCTTCACGGTGCGGAATGTGAACGTGGGGACGATCGAGGTGGAGCGTTATTCGGTCGGCTTCTATGTTACGGCATCCGGCGGCGATCTGCCGACGCATGAGGGCTATGTTTATATCAATTTTGGTGAGGGCGGCCCCTATCCCGACGAGTATGGCAACAACCCGGGGAGCTATGTTGCCACCGGCACCAGGGAAATTGGCTATACGCTTGATCGCACAGCGCCCGTCGTGGAGTTCATCATCGACACGGATGAGGTTGAGGAGACGGGTCAGCTTACGCTCGTTGTGTCGTCCAGCGAGCGATTGACCGGGCTTGAGCTGGATGAATTCATAGTCGGAAATGGCACGGCGTCAGACCTCAGGACCTTCGGGAACGGGTATCTCGCCACGATTACGCCATCAGGCGACGGCCTGGTGACGGTTGATCTCGCCGCGGGCGCGGCGACCGATGTCGCGGGCAATGGCCATGCGGCGCCGGAGCAGGCCTCCTACATGTATGACTTTACGCCGCCCAGCGTGACATCTGTCGAATTTGTCACCACCGGTGGCTCTCCGACCAATTCCGATACCTTGACATGGGCCGTCAGCTTTTCGGAACAGCTCGACAATGTCTCCGAAGACGATTTTCGCGTGGCCGGCACCACGGCGACCATCACTTCCGTGACGCAGTCACAGCCCACGGTCTATGTCGTGGAAGCCTCCGGTGGAGACCTCGCCTCGCTCAATGGACCGGTCGAACTCGAACTGGGCTATGATTCTGACGCCACGGATGCCGGTGGGTTTTGGCTCGAAACGCTCGCTCCGAGCGGCGGGACGGATGAGCGCGTCGTCACGGTCGACAATCTCGGCCCGACGCCGCAGCTGTCGCTGGACGACCCGAGTGGTTATTCGAGCGGCGATTTTGTGGTGAACGTCACATTCGACGAGGTGGTCACCGGCTTCACGGCGGCCGATCTGACCCTCACCAATGCCACGGCGGCCATTCTGGCCCAGGACGGCGACTCCTTCTCCTTCACCATCTCGCCGCTGGCCGAGGGCGAGGTGACGATCGCCATCGCCGCGGGCGTGATGACCGATATTGCGGGGAATGACAGTCTGGCCGGGGATGAAACCTTGAGCGTGGCCTATGACCTCTCGGCGCCAGAGCTCGTTTCGATCGAACGCGCTATCGGGCCCACCGAAATAACCGATTCCGATAATCTCGTATGGATCGTGACGTTCTCGGAACCTGTTATGAACTTGGAAAAATCGGATTTCGCGCTCGATGGCACGACGGCAAGCCTCTACGTCGGGTCTTACCGTCCTGGTGAATTTGCTGGTCCTGCGGGAGCCGTCGGGGCGGAGTCGGGACCCGAGGCCTACCAGGTGGTGGCCTATGGCGGTGATTTGCCGTCCCTGAACGGTGTGGTGACGCTGTCTGTTCTGGCCGGAAATGACATCCTCGACTACAGCGGGCAATCCTTGGCCAGTCTGACGCCGACCGGCGCCAATGAGACGACATACACGCTCGTCAATGACGTGGTCGCGCCGACGGTGGTTCTGTCCTCGGCAGAAACCGGACCGGTTGCCGGCGCATTCACGCTCGACATTGTCTTCTCCGAGCCCGTGAGCCGCCTGACTCTCGAGGACATCGTCGTCAGCAATGGCACCGCCTCGGATTTCTCCGGCACGGCTGTGCCTGCGGGGAACGCGCCCCGTGACGGAACGGTGCACGGCCGCGTCGAACCGAGCGAGGCTGAATATACGGTCACGATCACACCGTCGGCCGACGGCGATGTCACGGTGGATCTCGCGGCAGGCGCTGCGCAGGACCCGAGCGGCAATTCAAGCCTGGCCGCGGCCCAATTTGTCATCGCGGCCGATGTGACCGCGCCGACAGTGGTGCTTTCCACCGAGTCCGCAGACCCGGTCTCGGGTGCCTTCGCGCTGACCGTGACTTTCTCTGAAGATGTGACCGGCCTGGCCCTCGAGGATCTCGTCGTCGCAAATGGTGCCGCGTCCGAGCTGACCGGTTCCGGCGCGGAATACGCGGTCACGGTCACGCCGGCCGCCGACGGTGATGTCACCGTCGACCTTGCTGCCGGTGCCGCCCAGGATGTGGCGGGCAATGACAACACAGCCGCGACGCAGTTCACCATCAGCACGGATGGCACGGCGCCGACTGTGGTGCTGAGCAGCGATGCCGCCGAGCCGGCCATCGGAGCCTTCACGCTGACGGTGACCTTCTCTGAAGAGGTGACCGATCTGGCGCTGGAAGATTTCGTCGTCGCCAATGCCGAACTCTCCGATCTGAGTGGCAGCGGCGCTGGCTACGAGGTCACGGTGACGCCCACGGCCGGCAGCCCCGTCACGGTGGATCTGCCCGCGGAAACCGTCATTGATGCGGCAGGCAATGCCAATCTGGCCGCGGAGCAATTCTCCATCATCACCGACAATACCCCGCCAACCCTGGCGATTACCTTGCCCGGTGCGGAGACAGAGGGACCGTTCACCGCGACCTTCACCTTCTCCGAGGATGTCACCGGCTTCGAGGTCGATGACATCACAGCCTCCAATGCCGATCTGTCCGAATTCCTGGCGGTCAGCGCGCTGGAATACACCGTGCTGGTGACGCCACAGACGATCGGCACGATCGAGATCACGGTCGATGCCGAACTCGCGGAAGATGCCGCCGGCAATGGCAATGTGGCCGCGTCCGCCTCGATCGACGCCGTGGCGCAGCCGATCGAAGTCGAAGTGGTTCTGGGCAGCGATGTCGAGGATCCGACGGATGTCACGGCGACCGCCGCGGTGACCAATCCCGGCAGCCAGCCGGTTCAGTTCCGGACAGAGACCGATGTGGCCTGGCTTGATGTCGATCCGCTGACCGGCACGATCCCGGCCTTCGGCGAGGTGGAGCTGACCATCACGGTCAATGAACTGGCCAATGACCTGCCGGCCGGCACCTATACCGGCACGGTGACCGTCATCAATCTCAGCGGCGGCGGTGCCGCAGCCAAGGGTCCCAATGCCGAGACGCGCGCCAGCGGTGACACCATCGTCGTCGCCATCCCGCTCACCGTCTCGATCGCGGAACGCCGTGGCACGATCCAGCTGGTTTCGACCACGCCGGGCGGTGTCCAGCGTGACGAGACCTTCGTCTTCACGTCCAGCGACAGCGAGCTGGATGCCCTCAGCCTGACCACCCAGGCCGGCTACGCCGCCAGCACACCGGTGCGCAAACTGCTGGGCACCTATGACGTGATGCAATCCGTGCCGGCCGGCTGGCGTCTCGATACGATCAGCTGTGTCGGCGACACGGACGGCGGCAGCGTCATTGATCTCGCTGCGGGCCGGGTCGATATCGATCTGGATGCCAATGAGGCCATTGTCTGTACCTTCGCCAATACCCGTGATGAGGCAGAGGTCCGGCTGGCGACCCAACGCGCCATCCGCAACTTCATGGTCCGGCGCGGTGATCGCATTCTCGAGGCTGCACCGGATCTGACCCGGCGCGTCCAGGATCGCGATACCCGCTCTCCCGGCCAGTTTGCTGCCGAAATCAATGGCGGGACGCGCAATGTCTCGATGGGTGCAAGCCTGTCCGGCATGCGCCATGCTGCCCGTGATGCCGCGCCGCAGATGGAAGGCGAGGCGGCCCGTGCCGACGAGGCCGATAACGGGATCGATATCTGGTTCTCGGCGAATTATTCGTCGGTGTCCGATGACCGGGCCGGCGATGCTGCCGACAGCGCCTTCGGCCTGGTGCAGCTCGGGGCTGACTGGATGCTCGGCGAGCAGACGATTGTCGGTGTCATGTTCCAGCACGACTGGATGGACGAGACCGCCGACGATATCGCCGAACGGGCAGGGGCCATTCGCGGCGCCCGGATTGAAGGCAGCGGCTGGCTCGCCGGACCTTACCTGGTCCGCGAGATTGGCGACGGCCTCTGGTTCGACGCCACGGCCATGTACGGCGAATCCGACAATACGGTCGATCCGCTTGGCCTCTATGAGGATGAGTTCACGACCACGCGCTATCTGCTCCGGATGAACCTCACCGGCGAATGGCGCTCCGGCAATTGGCGCATCCGTCCGACCGCCGGTGTGGCGCATTTCGAGGAAAGTCAGTCGGCCTATATCGACAGCCTCGGCATCGATATCCCGGAACAGACCATCGCCATCGGCCGCTTCCAGGCCGGTCCGCAGATCGCCTATCGCTTCGATACGCCTTCGGGCGGCTGGTGGGAGCCGAGCGTGGATATCACCGGTGTCTGGGACTATGACGCGGCGCAATTGATGGACGAGAATGGCGGCCTGGTCGGCACCGGCGGCGTGCGCGCCGACGCGAGGTTCAGCCTGCGCGGCCAGATCTCGCCCGGCGCAAGCCTTGCCATCGAGACCAGCTTCGGCGGTCTCGGCGATGGCGACTTCTCCGCCAATGGTGCCCGTATGGAAATCCGTATCGGCTTCTAGCCTCAAGCACTGGCCCGGCGCCCGTCTCGTGGACATCCATCGGGACGGGGCCGGGGAGCCGGTGCATCAACTCAGACTGATCGGGCGTGCACGGCGCCAGTCGCCTGTCCGAGGTGGGCGTCGAAGCGGGCGGCCACGGTGCGGGCGAGCATGCGGAAATGCTCAGGTACGCGCAGTGAGCCGCCATCTTCACAGACGACGCCGTCTTCATAGAGATCATCAAGAAATGCGTCCGGAAAGCCGGTCTGGTAGCTGCGTGTGACCGCCTCGCGATCGACGCGCAGATCACACATCAGGCGTTCAATGATGTCGGCGCGCAGCCGGTCTTCACTCGATAGCGCGTAGCCGCGAATGGTCGCTGGCTCTCCGGCCTGGATGCGGCGGGTCCAGTCGGCGACGGAGCTCGCATTCTGGACATAGCCCTGTGGCAGTTTGCCAATCGCAGACGCACCCAGACCGATCAGGAAATCGGCCTGGTCGGTCGTGTAACCCTGGAAATTGCGCCGCAGGGTGCCGCACTGCGCCTGGGTCGACATCCGGTCATCGGCCCGTGCGTAATGGTCCAGTCCGATCGGCGTATAGCCAGCCTCGTTCAGCGCCTCGGCAATCGCCATGGCATGCCTGACGCGCGCATCCGGTCCCGGCAGGTCGGCATCCGCAATCAGGCGCTGGTGCGATTTCAGATGGGGCAAGTGGGCATAGCCGAAGACGGAGAACCGGTCCGGTCCCAGCTCGAGCGCGGCGGCCACCGTCTCCTGGCAGCTTGTCACCGTTTCACCGGGGAGACCGTAGAGGAGATCAAGGCTGATCGCGTTGATGCCGACCGAGCGGAGCCGCTCCACGCAGGCGGTCACGGTCTCCCGGCTCTGGATGCGATTGATCTTCGCCTGGATGGCTGGATCGAAGGTCTGCACGCCGAGGCTGGCGCGGTTGAAGCCCAGTGAGGCGAGGGTCTCCACCAGGGATTGGCTGCACTGGCGTGGATCGATCTCGACAGCAATCTCGGCCGTGGGCGAGACATCGAAGCCCTCGCGCAGGGCCGCCATGATCCCGGCCAGCTGGTCCGGATGGACCAGGGTGGGGGTGCCGCCGCCGAAATGGATGTGGTCGATCCGGGGGCGTGTCCGCAGCCGCGCCGCCGTCTGGGCGATCTCCTGCAGCAGGACATCAACATAGGCATCCACCGGCGCAGCCCGGCGGGTCGCCTTTGTCGAACACCCGCAATACCAGCACATCTCCCGGCAATAGGGGATGTGAAGATAGATCGACCCGGTCATCGCTCCGCCAATCCCGCCCAGCCATTGTGCATAGACGGCCTGGTCGACACCGTCGTGAAAATGCGGCGCCGTCGGGTAGCTGGTGTAACGCGGCGTATTGAGGGCAGCGTATTTCAGGATGGTGTTGCTGGACATTTTCGGACGAGCCTTGGATGCGGGCAGAAATCAGGATTGACGAATATCAATCCTGGCGATCCGCAACAGGCGACATGGCGCCGCATGGCACCGGCCTGGCTCTCAAAGGTCCGGGTGGCCGGAGTGTCTCAGGCGTCCCATTTGCGGGCGTGAAAACGCCAGGCATCGGAGATGATCTGATCGATTGATGATGAGGTGGGCGCGAAGCCCAGCTCCGTTTGCGCCAATCGCGTGTCGGCGAGCAAGACAGCGGCATCGCCGGCCCTTCGCGGGTGAATATCGTAGGGGACTTTCGAGCCCGTCACGCGCTCGACCGCCTGTAGGACTTCCAGCACCGTGGCGCCATGGCCGGTGCCGATATTGCAGCACAGCTCGCTGGAGCCTGCCATGACACGATCCAGCGCCGCCAGGTGCGCGGCGGCCAGGTCGACCACGTGGATATAGTCGCGCAGGCAGGTGCCATCATGGGTATCATAATCCGCACCGAAGACCTTCAGCCGTGCGTTGTCCAGTCCGGCCGCAGCCCTCAGCGCATTGGGAATGAGGTGGGTTTCCGGGTCGTGTTCCTCGCCGATCTCGGCGTCCGGGCTTGCACCTGCCGCGTTGAAATAGCGAAGGGCGGCAAAATGGATTTCATCGCTCAGGGCGAGGTCTGCGAGCAGCATTTCAACCGCAAGCTTGGTCTGGCCATAGACGCTGACGGGGGTGCGCGGTTCGCCCTCGCGGATGGGCAGGGTGTCCGGCTCGCCATAGACGGCACAGGAGGACGAAAAGACGATCGGCTTGACCCCGGCCCGGACCATTGCGCCCAGCAGGTTTATGGCGCCGCCGACGTTGTTCTCCCAGAACGGGAAAGGGTGTTTCTGGCCTTCATTGATCTCGATGCTCGCTGCGCAGTGCATGACAGCCTGCGGCCCGAATTCGCTGAAAGCCTTGTCGAGTTCCGCTGCCGAGCGGATGTCGCCATGGACGAGCGGGCCCCATTGCACGGCATGGGCGTGACCTCCCGAGAGGTTGTCGAACGCGATGGGCAGGTCGCCACGGGCCGCAAGCGCACGGCAAATATGGGCGCCGATATAGCCTGCTCCGCCTGTAACAAGAATGCGTGCCATGCTCGCGCCCCCGCCCGATTGAACCAACGTCCGGTAGACTAGTCTGGAAAGCTGAACGAATTGTGCTGGCTAGCGGGTCGCAGGCATACAATCCCCGCAGTGGCCCTTGCCTAGAACAGCGAGTAATCAAAACCGAAGGTGTCCACCACTTCCGGCGAAAGCCAGTCCAAGCCGGTGATCTCTGCGGCGGATGGAATCTCGCCCGAATGATGATCGGCCAGAGACGCCAGGTCGGGCGCGCCGGGGTGCTGATCGACCTGTTCCAGCAACAGGGCGAGCTGGACGGCATAGGCGTCGTCCGGCATCGCACCGGTCACGTCTGCGGCGAGCTTGCCGAGCCCGTCAGCGCGGCCGAGCGTGGCGATGCACTGCTCGGAAATTTCCAGATAGCCATCGAAATTGAACGGGGCGCCGCCATCGGCAAGCTCGCTCATGGCGTTGAGGATTCCCGAATCCACCTCTGGCGATCCGCCATCCGCGTCCGGGAGCCGGGCTTCATTCTGGCCAAACCCGTCCTCGAGATGCTCCAGCAGGAAGGATAGCGGAACAGTGATACCGTTCGTGTCTGTCACGGTGGCGCCATCCCCGGCCGGCAGTTCCAGGTCAGCAATGCGGCTCAGCGCATCGAGCTGCCGCTCATGGCGTTCCAGATAGGCGCTGAAATCGAACAGGGGCGCATTGTCGGCCAGCCCGTTCACGCCACCATCAAAGCTGATGGTTTCAATCAAATCCACGAGGCTTGCGGGGGCGCCGGACTGCGGCGCATCTCCCGATCCGTAGGTGGAGTCCTGATGGTTCATTTCCAGAGGCGTCTGGTTCCAGTCCTGCGAAAACAGGTCGGGCTGGACAAACGGGCCTGACTGGGCGGAACGCGCGGATTGGTCGGCGGGCATGGAAGTATTTGCGGTGCGCCCGCCAACACCCAGGCGCAGGATATCGGCAGCGACGAATTCCATACCGGTCGGCTGCGAACCGTTTGACCCACGGTCCAGCTCTTCTATGAAATCCAGCTGAAACACACTATCCCCATATCGACCGTCGCCTTGCCCTGCGACCCCCGCAATTGGCGGAGTGTCGGCGCCCGGCGGGTCATGCCAAGCACGTTGCGCAAGTTAAGGAAAGCTTAAGCACATCAGGGCTGGGACACAACCGGAATCAACGTTAACGTGGTTACAATGTTATTGCTGCTCAGTGGGATGAAGCATCACACACGCCATGGGGGCAGGGCGGACGACGCACTTCGCCCCAAGCGCGATATCGGCGCTGAAAGCGAAGGGCCAGCCTGAAATGTCCAGCAAATCGGCACCGTCACCGGCGCCCGGATCCCGATCAGAAATCCGGGACAATGAGATCGTCAAGAGTGCCCTCGGCGCCGCGCGCGGCAGTATCGTCAATCTGACGATCTTCTCGCTTGGCCTCAACCTGCTCGTCCTGACCGGACCGATCTACATGCTGCAAGTGTATGATCGCGTTCTCGCATCGCAATCGATCGACACCCTGTTGGCGGTGTCGGTGCTCGCAGCCGTGATGTATGTCGCCTATGGCGGCCTTGAATTTGTACGCTCGGCGCTCTTCAGCCGCATCGCGACGGCCGCCGAACGCAAAATGGGGCCCCGCCTGATTGACGCCGTGATGCGCGCCAATCTCGCTGCAGGAAGCCGGTCCAATCAGGCCCTGCAGGATATGCGCACCCTGCGGAATTTCCTTTCCAGCCCGGCTCCGGGCGTGATCTTCGATCTTCCATGGTCGCCGCTTTTCATCGTGGTCATGGCGTTGATCCACCCGATCCTCGGGGTGTTCTGTATTGCATCGATCCTTGTTCTGGCGGGGCTCGCACTCGGCAACCAGGCCCGTTCGCGGGGCCAGTTGAAAGATGCCGGCCAGGCTTCTGCCGCGGCCGATCTCACGGCCGATGCCGCCTTCTCCAGCCTGGAATCGATCGAGGCGATGGGCATGCGCAGCGAACTCGAGCGGCGCTGGCTCGAACGCAATGACAAGTCGCTCGATCTGAACAGTCAGGCCAGCGAGAGCATTGCCCACTACAGCTCGACGACCAAGGCACTTCGCGTCGGACTGCAATCAGCGGTCCTTGGACTTGGGGCCTGGCTGGCGGTGCAGGGTGAAATCACACCGGGGATGATGATTGCGGGCTCGATCCTGCTCGGACGGGCCCTGGCGCCGATCGAACAGGGCATCGGGCAATGGCGGCCGGCGATGATGGCGCTCCAGTCCTACAGGCGCCTGAGCGAATTGCTCGAGCTGGCGCAGGTTCCCCAGAAAAAGATGTCACTTCCGCCGGCAACCGGTGTGCTGAGCGTGGAAAAGGTTTTCGCCTCCCCGCCGGCTGGCAAGATCCATATTCTCAAGGGCGTCAGTCTCAGACTGGAGCCGGGCGACGGGCTTGGCGTGATCGGGCCTTCGGGCGGGGGCAAGTCGACGCTCGCCAAGGTCCTGTTGGGCTTGTGGACACCGGTCAGCGGGGCGGTACGTCTCGACGGCGCTTCGCTCGAGGACTGGCGCCGGGACGAGCTCGGTCCGCAGCTTGGCTATCTGTCCCAGACCGTGGATCTCCTGCCGGGCACTGTTGCAGACAATATCAGCCGTTTCCGGCCTGGTGCGGACTCGAAGTCGATCGTCGAGGCGGCCCGCAAGGCCGGTGCCCACGACCTGATCCTGAGACTGGCCGACGGGTATGACACCAATGTCGGGGAGGGGGGGCGCAATCTCTCGGCCGGGCAGCGCCAACGCGTCGGTCTGGCCCGGGCCCTGTACGGCAACCCGGTGCTTGTCGTGCTCGACGAGCCGAATTCCAATCTCGACAAGGAAGGCGAGGATGCGCTCCTGAAGGCGATGCTGGACCTTCGGGCCAGCCGGGTGACGACGGTCGTGATTGCACACCGTCCAAGCATTCTCAGTTCGTGCAACAAGGTTCTGGTGCTGGCCGACGGGCAGGTCAGAGGCTTCGGCCCCCGTGACGAAGTGCTTGCCGGCCTGGCAGAAGCGAGCAAGGAAAAACAGCATGGTTGACGGGGCTACCGCAAAGGCCGGGATGGACGGCGATGTGCGCATCCGCAACGCCAACCGGCTGGGTTACGCCATTATCCTCAGCGTATTCGGGGGGCTGATCGGCTGGTCGGTCCTCGCGCCGATTTCAAGCGCTGTCATCGCGCCGGGAGAAATTCGCGGACAAACCGAAGTGCAGTCCATCCAGCACCTTGAGGGCGGGATCATTTCGGAAATCCTGGTCAGCGAAGGTGACCGGGTGGCGGAAGGCGACATCCTGATCCGGCTTGACGATACCGGACCGCGTGCCGAGATGGCCCAGATCGAGGCGCGACTGACCGAGTTGACAGCCCGCCGTGCGCGCCTGGCCGCAGAGCGCGAGGGCCTCGAAGAAATCGATTTCGATCGCTATTTCCGGACCATTACGGTGTCCGAGGACAGCGAGAACATAATCGCCGCCCAGCGCGCGGTCTTCACCACCCGGCGTGACACCCGCCAGACCGAGATCGAGGTGATGCGAAACCGGATCGGCCAGTATCATGAGCGCATTTCCGGTCTGCAGGCGCAATATGATTCCGAGACGCGCCAGCTCGAACTCATTGAGGAAGAGCTGGTCGGGTTGCGCTCCCTGTATGAGCGCGGACTGACGCCCCGGACGCGTGTTCTTGCCCTCGAGCGGGATGCGGAGGCGTTGCGCGGCTCCCGGGGCTCCCGGATTGCCGATATCGCGGGCACTCAATCAGCGATCGGTCAGACCGAAGTGGAAATCGCGCAACTCTACAATTCCTTCATCGAGGAAGTTGCCGCCGATGAAGCGGATGTCGGGGCGCAGATTGCAGAATTGCGGGAGCGGCGCGTTGCCGTCGCTGACGCCCTGGAGCGCACCGAGGTCACCTCGCCGCGGTCCGGCTATGTCCTGGGGCTCGACGTCCATACGCTGGGCGGTGTGGTTCGGCCTGGGGTGCCGCTGATGCAGGTGTCGCCGGAAAACCAGCCTCTGGTGATCTCCGCGAAAATCCCGCCCACCCAGATCGACCGTATCGCACCGGGCGCGCCGGCCCGCATCCGGTTTTCGACCTTCCAGGGGCGTCAGACCCCGGAATGGCCCGGTTCGGTGTTGACCATTTCGGCCGACAGGCTGGTGGAAGCTGAAACGGGGATGCCCTATTACCTGGCGCTCATTGCCATGGAAGGGGATGGCCCGGACATCGAGATCGTTCCGGGCATGCCGGTCGAGGTCTTCATCACGTCCGGATCGCGTTCGGCGATTGATTATCTCTTGAGGCCGATGACTGACCGGCTGGCGCGGGCCTTCCGCGAGGAATAGTTCAGGCGGAACCCTGGCCGGTGAGGACGACCCAGCCGGTACGGATCAGGATCGAAAGGTCGAGGGCCAGGGAGCGGGTCTCGACATATTCCCGGTCCAGGGCGACCCGGCGGGAATAGCTGGTCTTGCTGCGGCCCGAGACCTGCCACAGGCCCGTCACGCCCGGCCGGACCGCGTGGTAATAGGCAATGTCCGAACCATAGCGCTCAACCTCGGATTCAATGATCGGGCGCGGGCCGACCAGAGACATGTCCCCTCGTAGCACATTGAGCAGTTGCGGCAGTTCATCGAGACTGGTCTTGCGCAGGAAGCGGCCGATCGGGGTGACGCGCGGATCATTGCGGAGCTTCTGGTGCTCACGCCACTCCTGCGCTGCCGCCGGGTCATCAGCGAGAATTTGTTCGAGCAGTTCGTCCGCATCGATCCGCATGGTGCGAATCTTCAGGCACTGGAAGGGAAGGCCCCAACGTCCGACACGGGTCTGGACGTAGAAAACGGGCTGGCGGTCGAAGACCAGGATGGTCAACGCGATAACACCGAGCACGAGACCGACCGGAATCACGAGCAGAACAGACAGTAAAATGTCAGCGAACCGCTTAACCTTTGAGCTCGCCCCAGAGCTCCCGATTTCCGTCGCCGCGGGCGGAGTTCCCACGTCGGAAAAGCTCCGCTCATACCGGGTGTCAAACAACATACCATCCCCCAAGCCCTTGCAGGCCTTCACTATCCGTTTGCCCGCTTCAATTCAGGACAATTTACGGTAGTTCCGCAAATTGGGGGCCATAATCGCGCCCGGGGCAAGCCCTAAAAGTTAATTTGTGTAATATTTCTGATATGACCCATAGTAAGTGTAATAGGCCCCATAGCCGTATCGCGCCTGCCGATTGATATCGACGCCGTTGAGAACAACACCCACGATATTGCCCTTGGCACGGGTTAGCGCGTCGATCGAAAGACGGGCCGCACCCACAGGGCTCCGGCCCCATTCCACTGAAAAGATCATGCCGTCGACCAGGCCTGCGATCGCGCGGGTATCCGCGACAGCCATGACCGGTGCGGTATCCAGAAGGATCAGGTCGTACTGGCCACGGACACGTTCAAGCAGCGCCTTGAAGGCTTCCGAGCGGAACAGGTCCTTGGGTGAGAAGGAGCGGACTGTGAGCGGCAGGACATGTAGTCCTGATTGCTCATCGACAACGATGGCGTCCTCGAGGCTGGATTCGCTCGCGAGCACTTCCAGCATTCCGGTCGCAGCATCCGGGGCCAGGCCCATGCTGAGGCCGCGGCGGCGCAAGTCGCAGTCGATCGCGAGCACGCGGTCGGCAGCCTGGGCCGCGATGCGGCCGAGGGCAATCGTGGTTGTGGTCTTGCCTTCCCCAGGCAATGCCGAGGTTACGGCGACGACGGTCAGAGGTTTGTCGAGACCGGCGACCTTGAGGCCGGATCTCAGCGTGCGGTAGCTTTCGGCGATGCTCGAGAGCGGCTTGTTCAGGACGTATTGTCCCGGGTCCGGCCGTCTGCCCCGCAGGCCCTCGACGAAGCCGGGCTTCAGTTTCGGCACGGATGCGATGTGTGGCACGCCCAGTTTGCGTTCGACTTCCGCTTCCGTTCTCAGCCCGGATTCCAGGATCTCGCGCAACAGTGCAGCCAGGATGGCGCCCAGACCGGCGAGCGCCAGGCCAAGCGCGAAGTTCAGGACAAGGCGCGGGGAGCTGGCTTCGAGGGGCAGGGTGGCATTGGCGACGATGCGCGCATCGGCCTCGTTGAACTGGTCGGCCTCATCGGTCTGGCGGAAACGGTTGAGGAAGGATTCGAACATCGCGCGGCTGGCGTTCGCCTCGCGCTCCAGAGCGCGCAGATTGACCAGGGCTGCATTGTTGGTCCCCAGCTCGCTCCGCAGATCCTGGAGGCTGGCAGCCAGCGAATTGGCACGCTCGGCCGCGATATTCACTTCGCTCTCGAGATTGCTCACGATGCGATTGATTTCCTGGTCGATCTGAACGCGGATGTCCGCCAGTTCGCGCTCGACAGTCTGGATCTCCGGGTGGCGGGCCCCGTACCGCGACATCAGCTCACCGCGCTGACGGCTCACCATGGCTTCCTGGGAGCGCAGCTCGCGAACGACCTCGGAGTTCAGGACTTCGGCAATCGATTCCGGCCCGACGCCCTGGTCCAGCCTTGAGCGGACATTGCGCAGGCGTGCCCGCGCTTCCGTCAATTCCGCCCGCTGGACGATCAGCTGGGCGTTGGTATCGGAAATCTGTTGTTCGGTAAGCGTCGCGCCTTCGGCGTCCAGCAAGCCGTGTTCATCCCGGTATCGGGCCACCGCCTGCTCCGCCGCCTGGACCTCTTCGCGCAGCGCCGCAACGCGCTCGAACAACCATCCATTGGCGCGTTCGGTCGCGCTGAACTTGGCCTCGAGTTGCGCCAGCAGATACTCCTCGGCATAGGCATTGGCCATTTCCTGGGCGAGCTCCGGGCTCTGCGAAGTGGCCGAGACTTCAATCACGAACGTGCTGCCGAGACGGCGTGCCGAACTATGCTCGAGCAATTCCTCCGCGACCCGGTCCATCACCATTTCCGGCGTTTCCTCGCCGTTGGGTGTGTGGGTGCGGTTCGCAAGTACCGCCCCGCCAAGGGCGGCGAGCTGGCGCAGGAGCCGGTCGCGCCAGTTTTCGTCCTGAAGCGCGGTATTGAATTCGGGGATCGTTGTCAGACCGGTCCGTGAAACCACGGCCTGTGCCAGGGAGCGGCTGCGCAGGACCTCCACCTCGGTGTCGATTGCCGCCGAATTGGGTGGCAGGCCGGACAGCACGGCTTCGAAGTCGACGACGCGCGATTCCCGCGAGTCGATCAGGAGGCGGGCGCTCGCTGTATAGAGGGGTGTTTGCTGCAGGGTGTAGAGCGTGACCGCGCTGAAGATCAGCACGGCGACGAATAGCATGCTCCACATCCGACGGCGCAGAATGACGAGAATGAGCCGAAGATCGGCGACGTCACTGCCGGGGGTTTCCGGATTGTGACGGTCGAATTCCTCAATTTCCAGTCTTGCCATGTGGCACCTTCGTCATGTGCGGGTTCTGGATTTTCACATGCACGAATGAGGCCATTCTCTGAAGAACTACATGCGCAGGCTGACAGAAATCCGGGCAATATTATTGTCGAAATCTCCCCGCGCCGCGGCGCCGGAGGACTCTACGTCAAGATGGGTGAAGGACGCTTGCACACCGACGCGGCGATTCATCAACCAGGAGGCCGACGCCATGGCTTCAAAACGCTCATCGGTGCGGTCGATGCCGGAATACTCGTCATCGCCGAATGAAACGCGGGCGGAGAGGATCAGGTTCCGCAAAAGCTCATGATCCACGCGTCCCGAGATCTGGGTTTCGGTGTAGCCGGCGCTGGCCGTGATGGCGGATTCGCGAGGTGCACGGGTCGCTGAAACCTCGATCGTCGTCAGCGCGGTCGGGAACCATTCGACCTGCGCGTTGACGCTCGCGCCATCGATGTCGGTGAAGACTGCGTCGTCATAGGACTGTTTCAGGACACCCGCCGCAATGGAACCGCGAGCTGTGCCGCCAATGTCGAAGTCGACACCCATTTCAACGACATAACCGTCGGAGTCGCGGTTGGGGCTGCCGGCAGCCGGTGCGTCATAGTTCCGCTGGTTCTGGGATGCGCGAGCGAAGACCGCTACAGCAGGGCTTACGGCCCCATCGACCCGGGCGCTGATCGCGGTTTCGGTGTAATCGCGGAAGTCCTGATCGGCGACGCCACCGGCAATAAGCCTGGCGTCGTCGTAATCATGACTCTCGGCGCTCACAGCGCCGTTTATACGCACGCGTCCGGTGGTGTAGGTCGCGCCAGCCGAAAAATTGGCGGTGTCATATTCGATCGGTTCGGCGGCCAGTAGTGCGGCGCCGGCGCTCGAACGGTTCTCGGTCAACATTGCCATTGAGGCGGCGCCGTCGAGGAAGAAACCACGCTGGATATCAGCACGGCCAGAGACGCCCACTTCGGCGTTCCACACGCTCTCGGATGTGAAATCGAGATATTCGCGACGGATTGCCGAGGCGCTGGCTGACAGCGCATGGCGTGACCAGGTGCTTTCAGCTTCGAAGGAAGGTTGAAACGAAGCCACGACATCGGACTCGGTATTGGTCGTGGTCGCATAAATATTGTTGTCGAGGCTGACACCAAGCTCGGCTTCGGCCTTCACAAAGAAGGCGCCATGTTGAGCGGGTGGTGCGATGAACTCATTGCGAGGCCGCTCCAGAACCGAGGTGTTCCGGTCGCGCTGGAAGTATTCGCCCTGGTTCTGCGCCCAAGCCGCGCCACTGGGCAGCGTCGGCAGAATAGCCAGCGCCGCTATCAGGATTGGTATTCCCCGCATGTCCGTCCCCCACCTGCCGGCTTTTCTGCCGTGCAATTGTACTTAGTAGTCCGAGCCGCCGCCGCGCGTTTCAGGCGGCGTTCCCGGCAGAACCAGGTCGCCGACGCCGGCCGGCAGACCACCCGTGAATTCTGCCGTTGCCACAAAACCGTCTACCGTATCCGGCAGACGCGCCAGCACGGCATCAGCTGCCGCACGGAAGGTGGCAATTCCGGTCTCGGCACTTACAAGGCGCAGGGCCTCAGCTTCGATATCGGAGCTCTGGTCGGCGGCGATCAATGCGTTGATCAGTGCGACCTCAAGTGTGGCCGCATCGGCATCCGCGCCGGTTGCCAGCAATACAGCGAGCAGTTGGTCCGCCAGTGCCCGCGCTTCAATGGATGGCGCGGTCTCTTCGCCGCCGGCAATTGTATCTTGCACCCATGCCTGGGCCGGGGCGCCAAGCAGCACGCCGGCCAGGGCCGTTACAGCAAACAAAGAACGTAATTTTTTCACGGAACCCGAGCCCCCACTCTTATTAGGTGCATAATACAGCACTACCCGATCAGAGTAAAGCAAACGGGCCTACTGAGCGGCTGGAAGCCTAGGGAGAAGAGGCGGCAGAGTCGAGGCCAAATCGAGTCAATCGTTCGACAGGCCAATGCATGCCGGAAGCTCACCCAGCTCGCAGGCATGAGTCTGGTCCAGCCAGGTCCGGCGCCACTCCGGGCGAACCTGCCGCAATTCCCGGAGGGCTGCCGAGCGTTCCTGGTCCGGCAGGCGGTTCCAGAGCCCCGCGGCCAGCTCGAGCCGCCAGGTGCGAAAATCCGGATGTGCGTAGGGCCAGAGCTGATAGCTCCGGCCGAGATGGCTGGCTGCGGCCTCACTGTCTCCGGACAGAAACAGTGCGTAGGCGAGCCGCGCTTCCGTTCGGCCATCGCGCGGTTCCAGGCTCAGTACACGGCTCAGCGCTTCACGGGCGTGCTGTGGATTGGCCGGCGTAGAGCGCAGGGCGAGATCCGAGTGCGCCCGCGCCACGGACAGGCTGGCACGGTCGGGAAGCGGGGCCGACAGGATCGCGGTCGCTGCGGCGCCGGAGGCTGAGCGGACGCGGGTCGCGGTCAGCGTGTCCGAGAATCCAAACAGTGCCCAGCCTGCCAGCAGCACCATCGCGCCGGCGACCGCAATCCGGATCCAGCGACTGCCGGGTCCGCTCCGGGCGGGGGACAGGCCGCAGGCCAGCCCCGTCAACCAGGCGACGAGCCAGGCCATTGCAGGAATTTCCAGTCCATAGTCGACAAGGCTATGGGCGAACACGAAGATGCCGACGCAGATCAGCGTCCTGATGAGCCAACGCGCTTGTCCGGCACGGCGCAGGCCGCCCAGAACCCTTCGGCCCGCACCGATCCAGAACCAGGCCAGCGCCGCCAATCCCGCCAACCCGGTCTGGACGAGCCATTGCAGCAGGACATTGTGGGCGGCGCGCTGGAAGACGAGGGTCGATGCATTCCGGGCGTCGGCGGAAATCGCATTTACGTATTCGAACCCGCCCGGTCCGGCGCCGAACCAGAGCTGGTCTCGGATCGCTCCGGCATAGGCTGTCCACAACTCGGTTCGCGTTTCGACACCACTGACGCCATCGACGAGACGGACCCCGAATGTTTCTCCGGAGATCAGGGCGACATAACCCGCGGCCATGGCCAGGCCGAGGCTGGCGCCGGTCAGTACCCAGAGCGACCGGTGCTCGCCGCGACGGAAGCGGCGCACAAGCTCCCAGCAAAGCAGCACCGCCGACGCGCCGCTCGCCAGCAGGATGCCGGCACGCGAGGCGGTCAGCACCAGGCAGGTCAGGCAGAGCAAGACGGTCGCGATTGGCAGGATCAAATGCCGCCACCGGGCCTCCCCTGTATACGATGTCGACACCCGGACAACCCGTCCGAATGTCAGGATCACTCCGATCCCGAAGAAGGTTGCGGCGGTATTTGCGGACAGGAAGGGTGAAGATAGCCGCCCGAGATGAAACGGCCGTTCGAACATGAATATCCGGTCCGGAGACCAGACGTGATCCAGGAAGGACACTGCCGCGGCGAGCAGGAAGAGGGAGATCAGGATTGTGGAGATGCGGGCGGGGTTTTGCTGACGGCGGGCGAAGGCGCGTGCAGTCAGAAAGACGCCAAGGCAGGCACCGAGAGCCACGAATTCCGGCGCGCCGCTGGACCAGCGGCCCTGGAGCGCCGCCATGCCGACAAACAGCGCAAACATGGCGAGCAAGCCGAGCGCGCCGACACCGAGCTCACGGTCGCGCAGGGCAACCCATCCACCAATCAGCAGCAGCGGGGCGCCGAACAAATAGCTCGCCATTTCACCGTCGGCGCCGAGAGCGGCGAAGGCGGCCAGCCAGATCAGACCGAGAGTTATTAGGGCAAACACCAGGATAACCGGACCGGATCGGCCGGATTGCCTAGAAGAAACGCTCGCCGATACGGATCGTATCGCCGGGCTGCACCTCGGTTACGGCCAGAAGCGGGACTTCGATCTCGCGGTCGCTGCCGGCACGGCGGATGAAAACCACCCGGCGATTGGCGCGATAGGTAAAGCCACCGGCAGTCGCCACGGCGTTCATCACCGTTAGCCCGTCCGAGAAGGGGTATTCGCCCGCAGCCTCGACCTCGCCCAGAATGTAATAGGGGCGGAAATTGATCACCTCGACGCTGACGCGCGGGTCGTTCAGATAGCCATCGCGAAGCTCTTCCGCGAAGGCTTGCTGGAATTCCCGCGCCGTCAGCCCGCCTGCATGGATTTCGCCGATCAGGGGCAGGGAAACGGTACCGCGTCCATCGACCACGAATTCGCCCGACAGGTCCTCTTCGCCAAACACGATGATCCGGAGCTGGTCGCCGGCGCCGAGGCGGTATTCAACGGAGTCGATCATACTCTCGGCGGGGGCGCCCGGGGCCGGCCCAGCGGTCGTGGTCGCGCAGGCGCAGATGACCAGGGCGCTGAGGACAGAAATCAAGCGGAATAGCGATGTCAGTTGCATTTCTGCGTCTCCCGATATGGCACTTTGGTGCCGCCTAGCATGTCGTTTGGCTAGCACACACAATTCAGACTCTCCAGCACGCCCGCCCGGGCGGCTACAGATAACTCCCGGGCGCGCTGTCCCATTTCGGCGCGCCGCCTCATTCCATCCTGCAAACTCGCGACCGCCTTTGCCGGGTCCGGGCAGGCCGATGGCTGCAAGAGGCCGGGCTCCCCGATGATGTCGAAAAACCCACGCATCTTGGCATCCCAGGCCAGGCCGACCGGGACACCGCCCAGCGCGAAGGACAGGATATTCGCATGCAGGCGATGTGCAATGACACCATCGAAACCGGCAAGCAGGCCGGCGAGGTCCGCCGGGGTGGATGCGCGCGCCGCGACCTCAAATCCCGAGCCGAGCCCGGCCAACGCTCCGGAGGCGCGCAGCATCGACAGGAAGGCCTCGTCTTCAAAGGCACCATTGGTGAACAGGACGGGCCGAAATCCGGTTGCAACGAGGTTCGAGGCGAGTGCTGCGAGATTGCTGATGACGGTTTGCGCCGAAGGGGCGGGCTCATCTCCGTGCGCTTGCAGGGCCGACGGGTGTGTGACGCCGAGCCCGATCCGGCCGGTCGTGGCGGCCGGCGCGTGCAGGTCGAATGCGTCGCGGGCCAGGAAGGCGGGGTCCGGGGCAACCCGGATGTCCAGCCGCCCGCGCGGGGCAAACTGTTCCCCGGCATGACGCAGAAGGTTTTCGCGGGAGGCTTCGTCCCGGACGCAGACCGAGGCCAGTTTCCGGTTGCCGAGCAACGTCCCGAACAATGCGGCGGCGCGCGGGTGCCACGTCTGTGCAACCCCGACCCCATGGATCACCATCGGAATTTCCAGCTGCTCTGACCGCGCGCCCAGGGCTGCGAGCTTCACGGGGAAATTCATGTGCACATCTGACAGGAGCTGCCCGCCACCCACCACTAGCGCGCTCGCCGACGGCAAGACGCGGGCGAGGAGCGGTGCGAGTCGTGACCGGACCTGGTGCCGGATCAACTGCTCGCCGATCAACCGGTCCACCGGCGAAGGCAGGCGTGCGAGTAAGTCGATGGCCGCCTGTCGGCCCTTTGGGGCTTGCCGGGGAAACTCCGTTCGTCCGGCGAGATCGAGCCAGCCAGGTTCAACGCCTGTGAATTGCTGGCGGATGGCGTGGTCGATACAGGTCGCGATCGCCCCGTCGCCCAGATTCGGGCTGTACATGACTGCAGCGATCACGGGATGAAACGGGGTGTTTGCCACCATAGCCTGTCGCCTCCGCCCCCCTTCGCACGCGCTGACATTTGAGAAGGACAGGGTGTAACCAGCCCGTGTAAATTACCCATTAAGTCTATTTCGACACACAACGGCTGGAGAGAAGATTCCATGGATCAGCCAGCCCCCGCCCCTCGCCCGGAATGGACCCACGATGTTTTCATCGTCGCGGCGCTGTGCCTCTTGCTTCAACTGGTACTGCAGACCGCCTTCATCGGGCCTGAGCTGCGGCCGGATGAATACAAGTATATCGGGGCATTCAACGAGTTTTTCTTCGGAACCCAATCCGCCGGACTGATTTCCACGGCGCTGATCCGGCTGCTCATTTTCTCGATCTGCATTGTGCTGAGCCTTGTCTTCTACAGGCTGCGCCTGGTCGACCAGAACACGCTGCTCCTGGCACTGGTCTGGCCAATGACCACATTTCTTTTCAGCCGGATTCACATCGAGTTCCTGGTGTTTCCGTTCTGCCTGCTGGCATTGAATGGTCGAATCCGGGTCGATCTCGTCATCATTTTGACTCTCGTCACGATCGGCGTTTTTCTGGGTGAGAACAACTTTCTCGTGATCGCCATTTTCAGGTCGATTGTCGCCGCGCAGAAGCTCCGCTTTACCTGGCTGGCACCGTCTCTCTTCCTTGGCTTTGCGGTGGCGATCAACCATCTGCTGAATATGGGAATAGCCCAGAGGATTCCTTTCCTGGGTCCCGAACTGAACCGGTTCAACTGGACGCGCACGGTCGTCAATCCGGAATACAACCCCCTCGAGACCCTGGTCGTCTTCTTCTCGTCCATGCACTTCTTCACCCGGCATGACCTTGCCTGGTATGTCGATGCGGTCTTCACGATGATTGTACTGGCGGTGCTCGCGGCCGACCCGGAGTCACGGCGCCGGCTCTACCAGGTGCGCCACTATGTTTTCGCCTTCGTGGTCACCGTGATTGGCATGGCCGAGATCACGCATGCCTTCCAGAATGCGCGGTATTATTTCTTCTTTCTGCCGTTGCTCGCGGTGATGCTGACGCGACGGAATTTCATCGCGATCGCGGTGCTGGGGCTGGCGCATACGGCGGTCAAGTGTGTCGAGGCCGCGATCTATTGACCGCCCGGGGACGTGACCTGTTCCAGGGTTTCCCGCCAATCCGACAAATCCAGATCGCAGGCCGCTTCCAGTTCTGATGACTGTTCGTGAAACTGCCGTGCGAGGTCGGCAATGCGCGGCGTCACCCCGGCGTCCAGCGGCGAGCTCCTCGCGGTCTGCCGCTGGAACAAGGCGCGATTCACCAACGGATTGGACTTGATCGAGCTCACGACATTCTGGAGGCCGAGTTCGCGCAGGCGCCAGCCGGCGTGGCGCAGAATTCGAACGAGCTGACCCGATCGCGCGGCATTGCCTTCCAGAACCCGATCGGCATAGGGAAGCTCCGGGATGAAGCGTATCCCCAAGGCGTCGGACAGCTTGCGGCCAAACCCGGCCGGGTCGCTGGCGAGGTCCTCGAATTTCAGGAATCTGACCCTGTCCCGGCCCAATAGCGCGATGGCCTGCTGCACCGGCTGCAGATAGAGGCTGTGCGAGACGAGGCCGCCATGACCGTCGATCGCGCCGTCCAGCGGCAGGGCCGTTTTGCCGATGCGTTGCAGATAGCGGTGATGCGAGATCATCCGCACATAGGGGTTTCGAAGCACGACGAGAAAAACCGCATCATCGTCAAAGAAATCGGCAATCCGTTCGAGTGCCGGCGGGCTGTAGAGATAGTCATGGCAGATCTCACCGACCCTCGGCGCCTCCAGCCCCTCGAACTGACGCATGTACCAGTCCGTTCCCCGCTGAAAATAGCGGTCGAAGTAGAAGAGTTCCTTGGACGCCGGCAGGCCCACCTCCGGGTGCTGGGACAGGATCCGGTGCAGCCATGTCGAGCCGCATTTGTCACCGCCCAGATAGAGAAAGTTCGGTTTCATCGTCTCATCCGGTCAGATCAACCCCACCCGAATGCCATGCCGGCGCCAGATCCGGAAATAGGCGGCGAGATTCCAGAACACGCTGTGCAGGGAGACGGCCACGGCGACGCCGATGACACCGAATGCATCTCCGAGCGCGAAAATCAGCAGGGTCGAAAGCAGTGCCGACGCCGCCAGAATGACGAACAACATGCGCTCATCATGAAGGGACTCCATCATCTGCGCGGTTGGTCCGCACAGGGCATTGACCGAAAAGCCGAGCGCAAGGATCAGCAGTATGGGGCCGGAGCCTGCATGTTCCGCTCCAAAAATGGACATGACCCATCCACCGGCGAGAGCAAACAGGAGCAGCAGGGCGAGAAGGGGAAAGGCTGCGAGCAGCGTGATCAGCCGGCTTTCCTTCTGCAGGCGTGCCAGATCATTTTCTGCCTTCAGTCGCGAAATGGACGGCGCGATGACAAGATTTGCGGCCATCTGGAAAATCTGCAGCAGCATGGCAGTCCGCAGGGCCGCAAAGAGGCGGCCGGCCGTGTCGACATCGAGGATGAGCCCGGAGGCCAGGACCGACAGGTTCGGGATCAGTGCCTGCACGATGGCGACGCCCCATAATCCCGATGATGCGGCAAGCCAAACGCGATTGCGGTCTTCTGGCTCCAGGGTCCCGAGGCCGGGCTGCAGCGGCGGGAGCAGCGCCAATTGCAGCAGCAGGAGCGCAGCCAGCGACAGGACGAGCGCGGCGAACAGGTTTTCCACCGACATCCAGGATGCTCCCGCTCCTGCAAAAGCAAACGCGATGGCGATTATCCGCCAGATGATATCCCGCGGTGTCAGGGCACGAAAAAAGACCCCGGCGGACCGGGCAGCGCTTTGTTGATAGTCGGCCAGTGCGAACAGGCCGGCGGCGCCGGTGACCCACAGCCACAGGCTTGGTGGCATGGCGACAGCCCCGAACGGGTTGGCGAGGAGGCCGAGGCCTGCCATCGCCAGTGTCAGGATCGCAAAGACCAGCAGTGCGCGCAGGTTCAGGCGTCGGACGGCAGCCGGCTTGTGTGCGGCCAACAAGACCGGCGCGCGCCGCAGGATATAGGCCTTCTGGCCAAACCCGATCACGACAGCGCCCAGCGTCGCCGTGGAGAACGCCACTCCGAAAACGCCGAATCCTTCGGCATCCAGCGCCCGGGCTATGGCGATGAACATGAGATAGGAGAGCGCCGCCGCTCCGAGTTTGATCGCCAGCACGAGCACGGCCCGCCCGACGAGCACCGGTTGAGCGCGAATGCGGGCGATCAGCCATCTGGACCCCTGGATCAGCATTCTTGCCAATCGACGCCGTGCGGCAGTGGCATGGCCTTGATCAGCGACCACATTTCACGGGTGAACCGGTCCTGGGAGAATTTGGCTGCGGCCTCGGTGAAGACCGCGCTGTCGCAGGTGTCGAGACCGCTGTTTTCGAACCGGGAAACGGCTGCATTCAACCCGTCGACGGTCGCTTCATCGTAGAGAATGCCTGTCTGGCCGTCGGTCACCGTGTCGCGGATGCCGCCGCGATTGAACCCGATGACGGGTCTGCCGGATGCCAGGGCTTCGACCGGTACGATGCCGAAGTCTTCTTCGCCGGGGAAGATCAGGGCCTTGCAGTGCGCGAGATGGTGTTTGAGCGTGTCAAAGTCGGTCTTGCCGAGGAATTCGATATTGCTGCCAGCTGACTTCTGCAGTTGGGAGACAGACTTGTCAGGGCCGCCGATCAGTTTGAGGGGCCGACCGGATCGGGTGAAGGCGTCGACGGCGATGTCGGGCCGCTTGTAGGGCGCAAGCTCGCCGAGCCAGAGATAGTAATCGCCGCGCTCCTGCGGCTCCACTGGCGAGAAGTCTGCCACTTCGACCGGGGGGTGGATGACTGTCGCATCGCGGCGCCAGTACTTCTGCACCCGGTTGGCGACATGTTCCGAATTGGCGACGAAATGGTCCACGCGCGCGGCGCTTGTCACGTCCCACTGACGCAGGCGATGGGCGATGTAGGGCATGGCGAGGCCCGCGAGGGCGCCGGCCGACGCCTTGTAGGTGTGGTACTGGTCCCAGATATAACGCATCGGGGAGTGGCAATAGCATAGATGAGGTGTGTCCGGCGGTACGATAACGCCTTTGGCTGGTCCGGATTCGCTGGATATAACAAGGTCGTAGCCCGTCAGATCGCAGGCCTCGAGCGCCTCCGGCATCAAGGGGAGATAGCTTTGGTAAAGCCGTTTCGACCAGGGCAGCCGGTTGATCGATGTTGTCAGGATGCGGTGTTGATTCAGGAGTGGCGACAGGCTGTTGCGATCGACGACATGGGTGAGAATGTCGGCGTCCGGAAACATCCGGCACAAGGCCTCCAGTACTTTCTCGCCGCCACGCATCCCGACAAGCCAGTAGTGAACCAGCAGAACTCGAGGCGGACGGGTCGCGGCAGCCATTGAAATCATATCCCCCATTCACGGCTCCGCTCGCAGACCTGTTGTGGCCAAACAAGCGAACGGCGGGT